>WGLV01000011.1 GCA_016125385.1 bacterium | reverse complement strand
TGTTTCCGTTGTTTCCGTTGTTTCCGTTGTTTCCGTTGTTTCCGTTGTTTCCGTTGTTTCCGTTGTTTCCGTTGTTTCCGTTGTTTCCGTTGTTTCCGTTGTTTCCGTTGTTTCCGTTGTTTCCGTTGTTTCCGTTATTCCCGTTATTTCCGTTATTTCCGTTATTATCAGACTCTTCCTGACTATCGTCGTCTTTGTTATTCCCTTTTTCCGAGTCGTCTTTTGAATCATCCTTCTCGTTGTCCAGCGCGGCGGCGAAAGCCCTCGGCGCGCTCGACAATTCACTAAACAAAACAAACCCCCGCCGAAGCGGGGGCGTTACGTCGAAGAGAACAATCAACGAAAGGAAAACGATCCAGGCAATGCGAGTCATCAAAGCCTCGCCAGTCTACTTCTTTGCCGTTCGGCTCAGTCGAGCGGGAGTTTCGTTGGTCTCCGCCGTGATACTGACCTCGCTGCCATCCTGAAGAGTAATCGCTTTTCCCGTAACGCTGACGTCTTTGGGGAAGCCGTCTTCGATGTAGTACTCAAGCGACTTGGAATCGGTGACGTACTGTTCATCGCCGGAACCGCTTTTTTCGAGCTGAGCGGCGCGGTGTTTGGCGAAAGCCATCGAACAGGCCGACTTCATGGCGGCGTAGGTGCCTTCCGCTGCGACCTTTTTGGCGTCGGCGGTCACGCTGACGAACTTGGGAACCGCGATCGCCGCGATGATGCCGAGAATCACCAGAACCACGATGATTTCGATAAAGGTGAAACCCGCCTGCTTCTTCAAAACATTCTTACGAACTGTGCTTTTCACTACGTTGTCCATCATGAGCCTCCAATAGGGGAAGAAAAAAATTGTTTTTGACTTCGCGGATGATTATATGCAGGGATGGCGCCAAAAACCATATTTTTTACACGAAGAAAATATTTGACATATTTTATTTCAAAAAAGCAAATAAATGAGACATAACAATACAATTAATCGAGATTCAAGTTAACGCATTTTACGGATATGATCGTCTTTTTGAAAGGGCGTCCTTCATTTTGAGAGATGAATCCGCCGGACCGTTAACATGACTCTAAAATACCACGAAACTCACGAGTTGTTTTGCGCCCTTTCCATGAGCATCATGGAAAATCATATAGAAAAATGAATTGAATACAATATAATTCAAAGATATCTATATGCCGGAAGCATCCCGGCTTTGCGATTATTGATGATTGAATCACTCTGAACCACTGGAAGCGCAGTAACCATCATGTTGTGGAAACGACAACCCGCCCGAGCCGCGCTGGGCATCGAATGCGGCGATCATGGTTATAAGGCGGTCGCGATCGATCTGGACGAGCGGGGATACCGGGTCAGCCGGATTCTATCCATCGGGGCGGATGAAGCCGCTACGATTGATCGCTTTCTCCCCTCCACCCGAATGAACGCCGCCGTGTCGGTTCCCTCGATGGAGGTGGACGTCCGCCTGATTCACGCGCCCGAGCTGGCGGAACGCGATCTGCGCGGAATGGCCGGTTATGAGTTATCGACACAGATCCAGACTCCTCTGGAAGAACTGTGCTATGACTTCACCTATTCAAACGCCCCTTCCACGAATGGGCGAACGCGGCGCCCGGTGATCGCGTTCGTGTGCCGCAAATCGACCGCGGAACGCCTGCTCGGCGCAATCCAGAGCAAGCGGGTGGAGGTCAAAGCCCTCGACGTGGCCTGGATGGCGTTAATGAATCTGTATCACGACCGGATCGCCGATTTTGAACGTGGCGCGTTTATCGGACTCGACGCGGGGGGGGCGGGCGCGAACATCATCGTATCGCGTAACGGCGAGCCGCTGTTCGCGCGGTATGTGCCCATACAGGCCGAAAACGGCATCATGGAACTGCAAAGCCGTTCGAATCTGCTTGATGAACTGGCGGCGGAAATCCGGCGAACGCTGCAATACTGCCGCAACCAGTTTCAATTGAATCTGGAAGAGGTTAAACGGATTTTGCTCAGCGGCGGACGAACGGGGGAAACCGCGTTCGAAGAAAGATTGAGCCGGGCGGCGGGTCTGAATTGTCAGCGCACCCCGCTGTTCGACGCGGACCGGATGACGCAGGACGCGGTCAAACCGACGGCGGAAGAAGCGCCGCGATACGCCATCGCGCTGGGGCTCGCATTGCGCGCAGCGAAAGAGGCGGCATGAAACAGATCAATCTTCTGCCCCGGAAAACCGAACGCGACGCTGTTTTTATTCACCCTTTCTGGAAGCGCTACGCCATCGGCAGCCTGCTTGTGCTGACGGCTTCGCTGGGGTTTCCAGCGATGTACGCCCGCGAAGCGAACCTCTTGGGCTCCTCCGCGGAACGGATCGAACAATGGCGAAGCGCCGCGTCGGATCAGCAAACATGGTTTCTTTCACTGGCTGAGCGGAAAAAGTCGCTCGAAGCCACTTTGCAGAGCCTGAACAATCAGGCCCAACGCGACCGCTCGGCTGAAACGGAGGATTCCAGCACGATTCTCTCCGACCTGGCGGCGGTGATCGACCGGTTGCCCGAAGGCGTCTGGCTCAGCAACATCGACTGCGATTACGCGGCGGGTTCGATCCGTCTGACGGGGTATTCACAACGAAAAGACGATATTCAGGCGCTGGGCGAAGATGACGCATCGGCGCCGGACCGGTTTCACAATTTCATCATCGAATCGATGAAACGGATGGACGATAAGCCATTATATGAATTCGTCACATCGTTTGACATCATCCGCGATGCGACGGAGACAAGCTGACGGTATGGATCGGAACTGGATGAGCGAATTTTTCAGCGAATCGGTCGACCTGCGGCTGCGCGTGATGATGTATCTCATGACGGGGCTGTTGTCGTATTTTGTATTCGACCTCAGCAACACCTATTTCGGCGGAGCGATCGAGACCGCAACGGCCGGTATGCGCGACGGCGTCAGTGAAATCGAAGCGGCGGAGGCGATGATGGAGCAGGCCCCCGCCATTCTGGAAAACATCGGCGAGCTGAACGCGCAAATCGATGAGCTGAAGAAACGCGAACGCGAGTGGCGTACGCGCGCACTGGAGTGCAACGAGCCGTTGCTGGTTAATCTGTTCAGCGCGAAAGGCGCCGATCAGACGCCGTTCTACCAGTTTCAGATCGAACCGGCGGGACGGATCGGCGATCTGGACCATTCGGTTTATCACGTCGACCTGCGGGGGCGTTATGACGATATCGTTTCAACCCTGAAGCGGCTTGACGGCTCGGCCTGTCAGCGCAACATCTCACGCTGGCGTCTTCAGGTCAGGCCGAACACTCAGGATACGATCGTGGGCGAACTGGCGATCGATCTGTTCAAAGCGGTGAAACAACCATGATCTGGCCCACGCTGATCGCCATCGCGATTCTTCAACAGGCGCAACCCGGCGCCACGCTCCCCGCATCCGCCACGGCGGCGGTGCGCAATCCGTTTACTCCAGCGATCGACCTGACCCAGCCAACGGAGGCGGAACCTGTAACCGCACGGGAAGAGACGCCCGTCAGCGCGACCGCGCCGGAACCGCCCAAACGGTGGTTCGCGCCCTCCATCGCGCGCGATCTGCGGTCGATCGCCATCCGCAAAAACGGACCGAAATATGCATTATTCGGACGTACGATGGTGAGCGAAGGTGATGAAATCGAGGGATTCACCGTGACGAAGATCGAACTCGACCGCGTCTGGCTCAGCCAGGGCGATGAAGTCTACGCGGTGACGCTTGACGACCGTTCAAAGTCAGGCCCCGCTTCCGCCCTCGGCGCCGTCCCCGCTTCGCTGACGAACATGCTGGGCGGAATGCAATCTCCGGCGGTTTCACAGGGGGCGAATCAACTGATGCAGTCGCCCATGATGCAACAGCTCATTCAAACGATGTTGGGAAATCAGCTTTCGATTCCCGGTCTGGACGGACTTCAACCATGAACAGATCATTCGTGTTTCTTTTGTGCGCCGCGCTCGCGGCGGCGTTGACCGCGCCCGCTCTCGCCCAGACGTCTCCAGCGGCGCAGGAGCGGATTTCGCTCAACATGCCCGAAGTTCCGCTGGTTGACGCGCTGCGCATGACCGCGAAACTGGCCGACCTCAACCTGATCGTCGATTCAAACGTAAAAGGCACGATCAACCTGTTTTTCGATGACGTCCCGTGGCGCGACGCATGGAACGCCATCCTGCAAACCGGCGGGCTCAAATCGGAAGACCGCAACGGCATTCTGTACGTGTATCCCGTTCAGGAAAAAGCCGCGCCGGCGGACGCACAGGAAACGCGGATCATCCAATTGAAATACATCGCCCTGGGGGCGAACCAACTGACATCGGGTGCGCAGAACGCCGCCGCCGGTTCAACCAATACACAGGCGAACAACTCCTCGCAATCGTATGGTTCACAGAGCGACAGCGGCCCCACGGAACGGGGAAAAGAAACCAATATCGGCGAAATTCTCACCTCGATGTTTGAAGAGCGGGGGCTGAAATCGAGCCTGGATGACCGCACGAACCAGATCGTGATCAGCGGCCCCGCCTCGCTGCTGGATGAAGTCGAGACGATGGTCGCCGCGCTCGACCAGCCGGCGGCGCAGATTCTGATTGAAGCGAAACTGTTGCAGGTTCGCAGCGACGCGCTCGATCAGCTGGGAATCGACTGGGGCGGGATCTATACCATCAGCAACCAGGGCGGCATGACGCTGACCTCGGACCGCACCCGCACGCAGCCCGCCGGCGGCGTATCGGAAACCGGAACGGAATCGGGAAATTTCAGCAGCGCGCTCAACTCGTTCAACGTGACCGTATCGGCGCTGGTCGACCGGGGCGACGCACGGATTCTCTCCAGCCCTCGGGTGGTAACGCTCAATAATCAGGAGGCGTTCATCTCATCCGGGCAGGAGATTCAGGTCCCGTCGGGGCTCGACATCAACGGCAACGCGACCTACCGCGAACGCCGCGTCACGCTGGAACTGGGCGTCACACCGCGCGTACTCGACGGCGATCAGATCAACATGGCGATCCGCGTCAGAAACGACAGCATCAATTACTCGCAACAGCAGATCAGCGGAGTGCCTCCATTGAACATCAACACGGTTGAATCGATCGTCACGCTATCGAATCTCGATACCGTCATCATCGGCGGCATCATCGTCCAGCAGGATACCTACAACACGCGGAAGACGCCCTTTCTGGCCGATATTCCACTGTTGGGGCAGGCGTTCCGCAGCCGCAAGACGCAAAAAGAAAACTCGGAACTGGTCATCATGATCACACCGGCGATCGTAACCGGCGCCGATCCCGAGGCGCTGGAGGGCGCCGCCGCTCCCGCGCTGGAGTTGTTCAACCAGGCGAAACCCGCCCACGGCGAAACCGCGCTTCAAAACGAAACGCCCGACAGGCAAGACAATGGCGGTTCCACCGTGATCCGCAAAGGTTCAAAGATCCTTTTTCGGCGATAAGTTCACCCATTCAACGCAACCGCCGCGTTCTGGAGAGGCATGGATTACAAACGGCTTGGCGACCTTCTGGTGGAATCGGGACGGCTGACGCCCACCCAGCTGGAGACGGCGCTGTCGAAAAAAGCGCCCGGACAAAAGCTGGGCGAGGCGCTGCAGGAGCTGGGCCTGCTGACCGAACAGCAGATCGTGGAGACGCTTTCTCAGCAGCTGGGCGTACCCGCGATGAAGTCGGACCTGTTTCTGATTGATCCATTGATCGTCGAGATCGTGCCCGAGCATTTCGCGCGGCTTCACACCGTGATTCCGATGTTTCTGGTCGATACTGAACTCACCATCGCCATGGCCGACCCGCTCGACGTGCCCGCGCTGGACGAACTTCGGCGCGTCACCGGATATCGCATCAATTGCATACTGGCGGCGCCAGGCGCCATCCAGAACGCGCTGAATGAATATTATTCGGTCTCTCACTCGATCGAAGACGTCATCAATTCATTCGAAGACGAATCGCCGGAATTGGACGTGGACAACGCCCCCGCCATCCGGCTGGTGAATCAGATCCTGTTTCACGCCATCAAAGTCAGCGCCAGCGACATCCATATCGAACCGCTGGAAGAACGCGGCCGGGTTCGTTTTCGCATCGACGGAATTCTGCACGAG
Organism: bacterium; assembly: GCA_016125385.1. GTDB lineage: Bacteria > Hinthialibacterota > Hinthialibacteria > Hinthialibacterales > Hinthialibacteraceae > WGLV01. Next base: position 204,827 of record WGLV01000011.1, on the reverse strand, counting down.
ATCTTCACGCCGCCCAAAAGCCTGGTCGACGTCGTCACCGCGAGGCTGAAGATCCTGGCGAAGCTCGACATCTCTGAAAAACGCCTGCCGCAGGATGGACGGTTTTCGATCTCCGTGGGTGAACGCGACGTGGATGTGCGGCTGTCGACGCTGCCCACCCTGTTCGGCGAAAAGACGGTTTTACGAATTCTCGACAAAGGGTCGATGGTGGTAGGGCTTGATCAGATCGGCCTCGACGCGCATGAAAAAGAGGCGGTCGAATCGCTGCTCTCTCGATCTTACGGCCTTCTGCTCATCACCGGGCCGACCGGCAGCGGCAAGACGACCTCGCTGTACAGCATGATCCAGCGCCTCAGCTCGCCGGAAAAAAACATCGTCACCGTCGAAGACCCGGTGGAATACGAGTTCAGCGACATCAACCAGGTTCAAGTCAACGCCAAAGTCAGCCTGACGTTCGGCCGGGCGTTGCGCGCCATTCTGCGGCAGGATCCGGATATCATCCTGATCGGCGAAATCCGCGACGAAGAAACCGCGTCGATCGCCATCCGATCTGCGCTGACCGGCCACCTGGTGTTGAGCACGCTGCATACCAACGACGCGATCAGTTCGATCGGCCGCATGATCGACATGAACGTGGCGCCCTACCTGCTCGCTTCTGCGCTGACCGGCGTGATCGCGCAACGGCTGGTAAGAACGGTATGCCCGCATTGCGTTCAATACGTCACGCCGGACGCCGCCCTGCTGGAGCGGCTGGGCGTTAACCCGGCGGGCGAGGTAAGATGGGCGCAAGCAAAGGGGTGCAATCGCTGCAACCACACCGGCTACAAGGGCCGCACCGCGATCTTTGAGATTCTACGCATTGATGGCGCGCTGCAACGGCTGATTCTCAACTCATCGTCATCGGTCGAAGTTCGAGACGCCGCCGGCAAGGCGAATCTGAGTTCGCTGCGCCAGGTGGGTCTTGAAAAAGTGATGCGGGGAATCACCACGCTTGAAGAAATCGAACGCGTAACCACCGCGCTGGAGGCCTGACGCCGTGGCTGAATTTCACTACCGGGCGAGCGACGAGCAGGGACGCATCACGGAAGGGACGCTCAGCGCTGAAAGCCGCGGCGCGGTGATCCATTCGCTGGGCGAACGCGGCCTGAGCCCGATCCGGATCGATGGCGCGGCTAAGTCAAAACGCAACGCCAGCGTGGAAGAAACCCTCTACCGGGCGCTGCCCATCTCGCGTGCGAAAATCGCGGCGGTGTACGAGCAGCTTTCGCTGATGATGGGCTCGGGCGTCTCGCTGGTCGACGGCCTTCAGGCGCTGGAGGAACAGGCGGATGATTTCCGTATCCGCGAAGTACTGGCGCAGGTGCGGTCAAAAGTGGAAGAGGGCGTCGCGCTGCATACCGCCATGCGCGATCGGCCAGACGTCTTCGATGATTTGAGCGTTCACGTGGCGGAGGCGGGCGAGCAGTCGGGCCAGATGGATAAGGCGCTGGGCCGGCTGGCGGGCATGATCGAATTCGACATCCAGATCAAGCGCAGGCTGAACGAAGCGACGCGGTATCCCAAAATCGTGCTTTGTATTCTGGCGGGCGCGGTGTGTATTCTGCTGTCGCTGGTAGTTCCCAAGTTCGCGGCGATGTTCGAAAACGCGCGGGTCCAGCTGCCGCTGGTGACGCGCGTGTTGATCTTCGGCTATCGCGGCGTGCTTGATTACTGGCCCATCGCGGCGTTCGTCGCGCTGCTGGCGATCGTCGGGCTGACGCTGGCGCGGCGGCGGCCGCGCTACGACATGATGATGGAAAGTTTCAAAATCCGCGCACCCATCACAGGCGCCCTTCAACTCAAGATTGAAATCAGCCGGATTTTCCGCATGCTGGGCGTGCTGCTCGACAGCGGGGTCGACATTCTCAACGCGCTTGAACTCGCCACCCGCATCGCGCGCAACAAGGTTCTGGCGGCGGGGCTGTCGGATATGCGCCGCTCGATCGAAAACGGACAATCCCTCACCGACTCGCTGGAGCGGCTGCCGTTTCTCCCTAAAATGGCGAAGCGCATGATCGTATTGGGCGACAAGAGCGGGCGGTTGAGCCAGAGTTTGATTCAGCTGTCGGATATTTTCGAACGGCAGACGCAAAGCACGATCAAATCGATCGGGGGAATGCTCGAACCCATGCTGATCGTCGCCATCGGCGTGGTCGTGCTGCTGTTCGCGCTGGGCATCTTTATGCCGATGTGGGACATGATCAAAGTCGTTCAATAACCGCCGGGGCCACCGTATGAAAGTCTTGCTCGTTGACGACGACCGCGACATCCGTTCGCTGCTCGGGCTGCTGCTGAGAAATCAGGGGCACGAAGTGGTCGAGTATTCAGATGGAGAATCGGCCTGCGCCGCCTGCCGCGACGATTATTTCCCACTGATCATCATGGATTGGGAGCTCAACGGCATGGACGGCGTCACCGCATGCCGGAAAATCCGTAAACTGCCCGGCGGCGAGTACAGCGTGGTGCTGATGTTCACCGCGCGCAGTTCGTTCGACGACCTGCAACTGATTCTCCACGCGGGAGCGGACGATTACGTCCAGAAGCCCGTCGAGATCAAGTGGCTGAAAATCCGCCTTCGAATCGCTATCACCAACGCCTTGAACAAAACCGCGCGGCGGCTGGCCGAACAACAACTGGAAGCGGCGCGCGCCAAAGAAATCGAAACGGGCTCCCGCATTCAACAGAGCCTGCTGCTGGGTCAGCCGCCCGAACGGCTCCGTGGGGCCGAGGCGGCGGCGTATACCCTGCCCTCGCAATCGGTCGACGGCGACTTTTACGATTTTTATCAGCACTCGGAATCGTGTTTCGACGTCGTGATCGGCGACGTGATGGGCAAAGGCGTGGCGGCGGCGTTGATCGGCGCCGCGCTGAAAAGCCGGATACTGCACGCCATCAGCGAGCTGAAATCGGAATCGCGCGGCGAACCGCCGCCGCTGGAACGCATCTTTGAACGCGTTCAGGAAACCGTCGCGCAACAGCTGCTGAGCCTCGGCGCGTTCGTTACGTTATGTTATACGCGGTTTTACCCCGCCGAAAACCGAATGGCGTTCATCAATTGCGGACATCCCCGGGTGATTCGCCGCGGCCGAGGCGGGAGGGTAGAGGCGATCGCCAACACCAACCTGCCGCTGGGCGTCATCCACAACGACCGTTTTCAGCCAGTGGAAACGGCGCTCGAACCGGGCGACCTGCTGTTCATGTATTCAGACGGAATCACGGAAGCACGCGGATCGGATGGCGAGTTATTTGGCGAAGCCAGGCTGCTGGATACGCTCGCCCAACTGGATGAACACCGCCCCCAGGCGGCGATCGAGCGCGTCATCGAAGCCGTGCAGGATTTTACGGCTCATGGATCGGCCAAAGACGATCAAACCTGCGTGGCGATCCACCTGACCGGCGTTACGGCGGCGGCTCCCTTCGCGTCGGATGCGATGGAAACCAGCAGCGAGCTCACGCAGCTGAAGCTGATCAGGCGATTCGTCGAAGCGTTTTGCCAGCGCGCCGCCGGGAGCCACTGCCCCGAGTTGAGCGTCACCGCGCTGGTGTTGACGCTGAATGAAGCCGCCAGCAACGTGATGAGACACGCTTACGCCAATCAGCCGGGGCTTCCCATCCGGGTGGCGGCGGATCAGTATGCGGATCGAATCGAATTCATCATTGAACATCGTGGAGCGCCTTTCACACCGCCGCCCATCGATCCGGACCGGCTCAACGCGCCGCGGGAGAGCGGCATGGGGCTGCCCATCATCCAAAGCGTGATGGACGAGGTAGAGTATATCAATGGAGAAGACGGCTTGAACGCGGTACGAATGGTTTACTATTTCCCCAGACGGCAAGGACAGGATTGAATATGGTTGTATCGATTGAAGAACAGAACGGCGTCACGGTAATCGAACTCACCATCGATGAACTCGACGCGGACACGGTCGCGGAATTCAACCAGCGCGCCGAAGCCTGCCTGGCGGCGTCGGACCGCCTGATTCTTGATATGAACCGGCTGAAGTTCATCGACAGTTCAGGGCTGGGGGCGGTGTTGTCGGTTAAACGAAAACTGGACGCCCGGCAGGGAAAAATGGCGCTGTGCCGGCTTTCGGCTCCGGTGCGAGAGATCATGGACCTGGTACGGCTCAGTTCGGTGTTTCAGATCGCCGACACGCGCGAAGACGCGGTCAAACTGGTCGAGGGGTGAGCGGGAACCGTTAATCCAAAATATATACGCGACTTCTTTCCAATCGTCTGAATCCCCTTCGGGAAATTTCAAGACCCCATTATTCAGGGCGTAGTGTCTATTAAAAAATTTCGCCCCCGCGCTCAAGTTTGAAATATCCGGTTCGATACTATTAGCGAACGTACGGTCAACAAGATCACTTTCCATAACGGAAAATTTTCCCCTTCCGCATAGAGATGAGGGGAAACATTTTCCGTTTTTTCTTTTGCCCCCCTTCTGATCCGGTTGAAGACAACTCTCCTAACTTGAATCGATCCTTCCAGTTTTTGTTACCCTGACCGGTTAATGCGAATTTTCCGATCCCTTGGCGCCACTCTTGCGTTTATGGGAAATCAATATCGCATCCCATTGGGAGGCCGGAGCCTCCGTATATCGCCAAGGATGGTCAGGATGGGACAGGCAGCTCTTCACCAGTTCATACCGATTCAGCCCCGCGCGGTTCATTCCGCCGGCGCGGCGGCTGGCGTCAAAGCCGGGGTAAAAACCGCCCGAACCAGCGAAGCCGGTGCAACGGACGCCTTTGAACTCGCGCTGAAACAGGCCCTGCAGGGCGCTCAGACCTCAAACACACGCGCAGCAAACGCACAGAGCGCCCCTGTCGCTACACTGACCACCGCTCCCGCGCGAAGCTCCAGCGCAACGGAACCCAAAACATCCATCGCACCCATTCAGATTCCCATCGAAGCGCTTAACACAAACAGTCACGGCAAGTTGGCGCTGTCTTTAGACGATCTTCAAGCCATCGTTCCGGATAAAGAACTTCTCCACAAAGCGAAAAAAGGCGAAGAATCTCTGCTGGTCTCACTGACGGATCATGGTCAGGCGATTCCCGGCTTGTTCAACGTCGAAGTCAAAGGCAATAAAGCGGTATTAAGCAAAGCATTCTCAACAGAACAGTCGTCTACCAAAAGCGGGCCGCGTCATATCCACAAGTCTTCGATTCGAATGACGGAATACGGCGACGCGCAGCCCGGCATCGGGCTGTTAAAGACGCCGCTGCACGCCCCGGGGCAGGATGAACCTTCGCTGGCGGCGAATTTGAAAAGCGGCGTGGAAAAAGCCGAAACATCCATGAAACAGCCCATGAGCCGGGCTGAACGAGTCGCGCGCGCTCAACAGCAACACGCCGATCTGATCAAGGCCGCGGCCGAGTCAGCTCTGGCGCAAGCGCATACCGATGTACAGCAAACTCAGCGAATCCGCGAAGCCGCCGTAAATCAGGTCGATAAAGAAAGCGTATCTCCCGCGAAAAAAGCGATCGATCGCCTGCACGTTCAGACGGCCGAACGCGAACTGACATTGACGTCACGCCGCGAGGGCGAGATTCAGTTGGCGGAAAGCAAACCGCTCAAAGCCGACGGCGTGAAAACCATTGAACAAAACCGGCGCGCGCTGACTGAAGTAAAAGAAGCGCTGCACGAAGTCCAGACGAAAAACCAGCGTTTCGGCGCGACGGGCGCGCCCGCTGAATCCGTCAAAACGCCTGAAAACCCGGCGACTCTCGACCTGGTTAAGATGAAAATGGAAGCGGACGCCAACGACCACATGGTTGAAACGGCTCGCGGCGCGAAGGATGACGTGATGCTCAAAGCCTTCAGCGACGCGAAAGAAACCCGCGATGCGGCGAAACCGCAGACCGAGCGCGAAAAACCGGTCAACCACAAGGCGGAAGACGAGCGCAGCGCGCAAGTCAAAGTGAAAACGGAATCCACTTCGCAGGACTCGAATCAGCGTCATTCATCCGACGATCAGTCAAACCAGTCCGGCGATCAGTTTAAACGAGCAATGAAAGCGGCGACTGATCAGATTGCGCTGGGCGCCATGTCGAACAAGGCCACCCGGCCGATGGAAAAAGAGAAAACCAGCGATGAACCGGTTCGCGCGCAGGCGCTGAACGCTCAGAACGCGGCGGCGGGCAAAGCCGCCGACACGGCGCAGGCGGCGAAAGTCGACAACCTGGCGCAATCGGCCTCCATGCAGGAACGCGTCGATCAGGCCCAGCAGGCCTCTGAACAGATCGTCAAGAGCGTCAAGGGCATGATCAGCGACGGCAAGAGCCAGGTGACGCTGCAATTGCATCCTGAATCGCTCGGTAAGGTATCGATTCAGTTGACGATGGATCATGGCGCGTTAACCGCTCATTTCACCGCGCATAAAGACTCGACCCGCGCCATGCTTGAAAACCACATGGCCGCCTTGAGAACCGCACTGGACGATCAGAACGTAAAAGTCGACCGGTTGCATATTCAGAAAGACTCGATGGACATGCGCCAGCAGCAGGAACAGAACCGCGATCAAAGCCGCGAAAACCGGATGGCGCAGGAGCGAGGCTCGTTCAATCAGTCTGGAGGCCGCTCGGGCGAACAACGCCGCAACGGCCAGGGCTGGAACTGGAGCGAGTATTGGACGTCGTGGCGCATGTGGCGCTCATAACACGAATTGGCAGGCAATCAGTCCGATTTCCCTTTCATGGGAATCTTTGAGGTTATCGAATCATGGTCAGTTCCGTATCGAATACGCAATCGCCAACCAGCAATACCTTTTCATCGCAGCTGGGCGCCGACTACGTCAATCAGCAGGACTTTCTGCAACTGCTGGTGGCGCAGTTAAAAAATCAGGATCCGCTCAATCCGATGGAAAACCAGGAATTCGTCTCGGAGCTGGCGGTGTTCAGCCAACTGGAACAATCCACCAATCAGACCAAGTTGCTTGAAACCATCGCGAATAACGACAGCAGCACGGCGACCACCCAGGCGCTGTCGCTGATCGGCAAAGAAGCGGCCGTGCAAACCGGCTCGGTCAATTTCACGCCCGGTCAGGAACTGAGTTTCGTCTTTCAGGCCCCCAGCGCGGGCACGTATACCGTCCAGGCGCTGACTGAATCGGGCCGCGTCGCCTTTACCGATCAGATCTACGTCGACTCGGCGGGCCAGCACACCTACTCGTTCGACGGGACGAATGGCAAAGGCGGCGACCTCGGTGCGGGATCGTACCAGGTGCAGATCGGTTCGGGCAGCAATTCGGACGGTCAGTTGAACCAGCTGCCGATGTATCTGCGCGGCGAAGTGGAAGGCGTGAACTTCGTGGACGGCGCGCCGGTGTTGCTGATCAACGGGCAGTCGGTTGAAATGTCGAACGTGGGCGCGGTGTTCTCGCCGGGCGCCTGGGACGACAACGGATAAACATGGATGTCATAAGCCAGAGCGGAGACGCCGAGGCTTTTTAATTCGGAATGTTTTTATTGTTTTCTTTTCGTGATCTCCGGAGTGCGCTCCGGCGTTGACCAAGAAATCCGGCTCAGGATGAGCCGGGCAGCCGTTGACCAAGACAGGGAGGTCAGAGGACCATGACCGTACGTTCGCTTTACGTAGGGCTCACCGGGCTGAACGCCATGAGCCATAACATCGACGTGATCGGCAATAACATCACTAACGTCAACACGGTGGGCTTTCGCGCCAGCCGGGCGAGTTTTGACGACATATTCTATACAACCATGTTTTCCGGAGCGGGCGCGACGGGCAACCGGGGCGGCATCAATCCCCGGCAGACCGGTCTTGGCGTCAAACTGGGCAGCATCGACACCATCTTCACCCAGGGCAACACCCAGAACACCGGGCGATTGATGGATATGGCCATTCAGGGCAAAGGCTTCTTTGTCCTGCAGAACGGCGCCGGTCAGGAATTTCTGACGCGGGCGGGCAACTTCTCCATCGACAACCAGGGTTTCATCGTCGACCCCGGTACGGGCTACCGGCTGGTGGGCCGTCAGGCCGATGAAAACGGCCAGTTGCTCGACACCGAAGCGCCGGGCGCGATGGCGGTCGACTTCAACCGCAAATCGCTGGCTAAACAGACCGAAAACGTCGCGGCGGCGGGCAACTTCGACAAACGCATTGGCGACCCCAATGAAGATTCCGCGGTGGCGCAGGCGCAGAAAACCACCAATCTGCTCGGCCTGTTCGACAACGTGGGCCAGCCCTTCGGCCTGATTAACGGCGACGTGATCAAATTTGAAACCGGCTACCTCGAACTGTCCGATCCACCGAACAACGTGCAGAGCCCGATCGACCTCACCACGATGGACATCGGTAAGGGCGACGGCGTCATTATGAGCGTCACCAGTTCGACCACTGTGGCCGATATGGAAAAAGCGCTGAACACCTATTTCACCAGCGTGATTCAGGAACTCGACCCCACCGCTTCAAGCGGTATGAAGATCACTTATGACGCAACGTCGGGCAACTTTGAATTCAACAATTTCGGCTCGAACGCGCTGAAGGGCCTTCGCGTGGGCGTCGCGCCGCGACTTGATTCATCTCGCCCGCCTGAAGACGCCAACCGCGCGGTGGGCAATCTGTTCGTCAATGAAGGCGACCCCAATTTCACGAAGACGCTTGACGTCGACGCCGACAGCGTGGTTAACACCAACAGCATGCGCCGCGCCGATCTGACGACTTCGATCGACGTGTTCGACTCCCAGGGCGCTTCTCATACCATCACGGCGGGTCTGGCGGCCGATACCGCGTCCCCTCCGGCTGAAGCGCTCACCCAGATCGGCAAACTGCGTGACAGCGAAGGCCGCATGATGATTCCCGGCGGCGTGGTTCCGCCCAAGCCGGTATTCAGCAAACCGATCATCGATTCAAGCACCGATACCGCCGTGTTCACGGCGTCGCAGATCAGCAATATGATGATCACCCAAGGCGTGTTCTCGTTCAACGACGGAAGCGGAAACATGGTTTCGCTGCGTCTGTCAGATGGCGCCATCTCGTTTAACGGCGGCGCCTTTAACCAGCCGGTTCAGGCCGATGGAACCATTAACACCGAATTCAGCAACGCGGGCGTCGACGTGACCGGCGACTCGTTCCTGAACATCCCGAGCGTGAACAACGCCGGCGGCGGCCTACTCGGCGACGAAGGATTCTCTAATAAAACCACGCTGGAAGACATTCGCAGCAACATCGAAACCCGCATCAACGGCGCGATCCGCCAGGTCGCCAGCAATCTCGATCAGATCGACCCCAACGGCACCCTGACCAACGTTCCCGCCGCGGGGTTGACCGCGATAACCAACATCCCGTCCATATCTGTCAATCTGACCAGCGAGGGCGCGCTGTCATTCAAAGCCAATGGCGGCAACCTGGGCGCCTCGACCTCCAGCGACGCCACCGTGACCTCGAATCTTGCATCCGCGGCGGGCGGCGCCGATCAGCTCGGCCTGGTCGTCGATCTCGCCGCCAGAACGCGCACCGTGCGCGTCAGCACCATCGATCCACGCGGCACGCTGGCCGACGCCACCGACGACATCGCCGACCACCAGGTGGATGAAGACTTCACCGATGGCGGCGGCATCACTGGATTCATTTCATCCGCCGATCCATTCGCGGCGACGCTGTCGGACGCGTTCAGCATCGGCAACACCGACTTCGGCCTGTTTGACGACACCGGCAATCCCACCGCTTCGCCGCCCACCGGCGTGGACGACTCCGGCGTGCAACTGGTGGCGCTGAGTTCCGGCGTCCTGTCGACCAACGACGCGCTGACCGCGCAGAATTTCTCGGGATTCCAGGCGTTCACGCCTGAAGTCACCGCATTGCGCGCCCTGTTCAATCAGCGGGGATACGGCGTGGCCAGCAACTTCGACGGCACGGCGGGCATCGACCGAAGCGCCAATGTCCCGGTGGGCGTGGTCGCGAAATCGACCGACACCCTGCCCTTCGAAACCAACGTACTGCAGAAGGACGGCATCACCCGCAGCACGGTGAACTATCAGATCGTCACACCCAGCGACAACCGCACCCTGCCGACGCAGACCACCGGCGAAATGATCTTCGACAGTTCCGGCCGCTTTCAGAGTTACGGGGCGGGCGGCGACACCGCGCCCAATATCACCTTTGATCCCGATAACTCCGACCCGGCCAACGGCGGCGTCGATCCGATCGCTTTCAAGATGGACCTGAGCGGCATCACTTATTTCAGTTCCAACGGCACGGCGCAGCTGCAGAGTCAGGATGGACGCCCGGTCGGCAATCTGGATAACATCAGCATCGCGGGCAACGGCGAGATACTCGGCGTCTTCACCAACGGCGACACCCAGACCCTGGGCAAGATCATTCTCGCGGACGTCACGAACGAAGGCGGATTGATTCAGGAAGGCGCGACGCTCTTCACCGTCGGCCCCAACTCAGGCCAGCGATTTTTCATCGAACCCGAAACGGAAGGCGGCGTAATCAATTCAGGAACGCTCGAACTCTCGAACGTCGATCTGGCCAAGGAATTCACCGATCTGATCGTCGCGCAGCGCGGCTACCAGGCCAGTACGCGTATCATCACCACCGGCGACCAGGTCATTCAGGAAGCGTTGCGGCTCAAGCAGTAATCGCAGCGTGATTCATAGCAATCGCCAATCAATGAGGGAGAGGCCGGACGGCCTCTCCCTCTTGCTTTGTCATCACCACAGACGAGACGCCATCAATACAACGAAGATGAAATTCCCGAATCGGGGTTATCGTCGTTGAGGTATTCCTCCAGGTTGGTGTACCCGTCACCGTCGCGGTCGGCGAGGCCGTCCGCCGGATCGTCTGGATTGAAACGGTTCCGCGTCTCCCACGCGTCGGGCATGCCGTCGGAGTCGGAATCGGCGAAGGGAGGGTAATCGTCGAAGACGGGCCATCCCCCCACATCGTTCTGTGAATCGATGATGCCTCCGCCGCCTGACCTGACGCCCTCCACGATGCGTTCATCGACCGCGTCGCGCGCCGGCTGAGTGGCGCCGGCTGAAAATAAAACCTGATCGTATACGGATTTGGCTTTCATGGTTTCGACCGGGGCGGCCTCGAAGGGCGCATCTTTTTTCACGAGAGAGAGCGCAACGCCTGAGGCGCCGACCATCGCCCATTGATCGTCCGATTTGAAACCCTCCATCTCATTCTCCGCGAAATAGAGTTTCGTATTGTTGGAACCGATGTTGAACGCCTGCGAGCGCACCTTTTCGCTCGTGGAGGGACCCGGCTTGTAGTAATTGGCGATGAGATTCAGCCGGCATGGATCGTCGCTGGAGTAGCCCGCGCGGCCGCCCCAGTCGTAAATCAGATTGTTGCGGAAATCGAGCAGCGTGCCCTCGCCCGAGTTGTCATACGCTCCACCGGGCCGGGGATTGCGGCTGTTGTGATGAGCGTACAGGTTGTGATGAAAACTGAGGTGTCCACCGGTTGTGCGCAGCAACGAACCGTAACCGTGCTCGCCCTTGGAATGGATGGAATCGTTCAGGCTTTCGGTGATAAAACACCACTGCACGGTGACGTTATCGCTATCGCCGGAAACCGAAAGGCACTCATCGATGCTCCAGCTGACCGAACAATGATCGATGACGACGTTCTGAGAATCGTTAATCGAGACTGCGTCCTGCTCTTTGCCCGACTCATCGCCAACGCGAACGCGCAAATAGCGAATCACCACGTCATGCGTTGAAACGCCCAAGTAGTAATTTTTAAGGCAGACTCCCCCGCCGGGCGCGGACTGACCCGCGATGGTGATAAAAGGATTGTCGATTTTAAGAGGAGATCGTAATTCGATGGTTCCCGCGACGGAAAACAGTACCATGCGCTGTCCCTTGGCCCGAACCGCCTCGCGCAGACTGCCGGGGCCGTCATCGTTCAGGTTTTCGACATAGATCACGTCTCCTCCCCGTCCTCCGGGCGTCGTTGAGCCAAAACCTTGCGCTCCCGGAAACGCGGGCAAGGGCGCGGCCGGCGCCATGCACGTCGCGCAGACGGAAAAAATAAACATCCAGGTCATCCGATTCAACATGGTCAAACCTCCAGTTCATACTCAACTTAATTCTTTCACAAGATCGCCTTTCAGCCCAGCGCTTGCGTCAAACTGACGCCGCCGGGACAATACATCTTCCCAGGAATACAGGAAATTACAAAAAATCAACAAAAGAGGCGGCGATGAGCGACTCGCTCGAAAAACAAGTCGAAAATCTGCACATCAACCAGATCAGACGGCATATCTTTCTGTGCTGCGACCAGACCAAACCCAAGTGTTGCGATCGAGACCGGAGTCTGGAATCGTGGGAATATCTCAAATCGCGTCTGGATGAACTGAAACTGACGAAAGCGGGAGGCGTATTTCGCACCAAGGCGAACTGCCTGAAGGTCTGCATGGAGGGTCCAGTCGCTGTCGTGTATCCGGAAGGCGCGTGGTATCGATCCTGCACGCCGGAGGTGTTAGAGCGGATTATTCAGGAACACCTGATCGGTGGCCACGTGGTGGAGGAATACCGGATCGCGGAACACGCCCTGCCCGCCGAATAAAAAAAGGCCCGGAGCGAACCGGGCCTTGAAACCGTTGTACGAGTTAATCACCTGCAGCCGCCGGTGTATTTCTGCAGCGTACCGGGCTGAATGCCGATCGTGAAGCATCCGCGCTGGAACGCGCCGCCGATGCGCCAGCTGTCGCCGTTGGAAAGCAGCCCGTTGGTGGCGTCGTAGGGTTTGATCCACACGCCAAAGGGGAACGGATCGTGCGAGCCGATATCGTCGTCGGCGTCGGGCCCGTAGCCCATCAGGCTCCATGCCTGAATCTTGTTCGAACCAGCGTTGTCCGCTCCGCTGCCCATTTCGTAATCGGGGCGTCCGTTCGCCGCATACGCGTTGCTGTCGCCGAATATTGAGCCTAATCCCGAATTGAGTTTCTGTTTCAGAAATTCCTGCTGAGGCAGGGTTCCCACATAAGAGATGGGCGTGGTCAGATTGAACAGCCCGTGTTGTGAACCGGTATACTCATCCAGGTCATGATCGCCAGGGTAGGAGTTGTTGTCGAGAAAGTACATTTCGAGAGCGTCCGCGATCGTCTTCATGTTGGCGGTTTCGGCGGCCCACTTGGCGCGGATCTGCGCGTTGAGAAAGTTGGGTACCGCGATCGCGGCCAGTATGCCAATGATCGCCACAACGATTAGCAATTCAATTAATGTAAAACCTTTCGCCTTCAGCATGCCGGGACTCCTTACCAGTGGGAAGAAAATGGGATCTTACGTTCCGTAATGAAAAAGTCTGCGTTGGCAAATGATGCGGCGACAAGAGAGTAGTATAGACATGTTAGACGGTTGTTAAGATTTTGGCAATAATTTATTAGGATTCATTCACAAAAAAAATCCACCTGATCATTATTTGGAACCGCTCCAAATCACTCCTCTTCGGGCCTCCTGAAGTAAAACCCTGCTATCACGAGACATAGGAACAAAGAGATTGCGATCACCGCGGCGACGCCCGCCTTCGCCCATGCCTGCCAGACGGCGCCAATCACGGTCAGCAGCGTCGCTACCCCCATCAGCGTGTTCCAGAGAATCCGGGCGCCGCCGGTGGGGCGGTCGTCTCCCAGCAGACGGCGTGAATTCATCATGATGAAAAACGTGACGTACGCCAACGGCAGCAGAATGTAGTTGAAAACCGAAGTGGGAACCGCCAGCCAGAAGAGCGTCTTGCCCGACCAGATAAACGGTCCGAGCACGCCGGTGGCGGCGGCGAGAGTTCCAAGCCGGTGCTGCCATCCGCCATGCGGAAAGTTGAAAACTTCACAGATCACGAAACCGGAAATCAACATCATCAGGGTGATGGAAGAAACGGTCATCCCCAGCACGCCCAGACCGAAGATCCAGTCGGCGATGACGTGACCAGTGAGCGGCGCGAGCGATTGCGATAGATCGGCCGCATCGCGTTTGATCAGCGTGGCGGCGAGAAGGCGTTCGACGGGCGCCACGGGCGCGGCCGATTCGGGCTGGGCCTTGAGGCGGCCTTTCAGCAGGTCGTCGAACTGTCCCCATTGCGGGTGATCCGAGGTTGCGATGACGTCGTACCGGTCATCCAGCAGACCGGCGGGCGGGCGCATGTGGAACTGGCTGGCCGACGCGATGATGACGCAGCTGGTGACGAAGATGAAAGGGATCATCATCCCGGTAAAGAGATCGAACACCGCCAGTCCACGGAATTCACGGTCCCACCCCCGGGAGAGGATGGAATACGGAAGAAGAAAGGTCATATTGATGCCGACCGCGCTGGATACCGCCGCGAAAATCACATCCTGCTGTTTGGCGACGATGGCCGACGCCCAGTATACGCGCACCGGTTCGCTCAGTTGATCGAGCAGCGGGCGATAGCGGGCGGCCGGCGCCCAGAACAGGCTGACGTCGGGAATATAACCGGCCAGCACCGAAGTCCACTGAATCGCGGCGTGATCGCCGCCGCCAGCGAATGTCAGGCGCAAAACCACGCCGACGAAACAGGCGACGATCACCATCACCATGCCTTTCAGCAGCCATTCATACAGTTTGACCCCCGCGCTTTCACGCCCATGACAGAACGTGACCGCGGTGGCGAAAATGAAAATCGCCGCGGTCACGGCTACCTTGCCGCCGAATGAACCCAGCGGCCCTTGTTCACCCAATACGCCGGGCAACAGATTCTGCTGGACCACGGCGTTGGCTAGCGCGTATTGCGGCATGGCCCACACCATGTTGGCCACCAGGGTGGCGAGCGCCCATCCCCAGGCCAGCACGGGATTGACGTGATTTTTAATCGCGTGAAAAGGGCGCTCTCCACATGAGAGAGTTACGTACGCGATCGCGGCCAGCATCACCACGCCGAGAAAGACGGCCAGCGGCTGAATCCACAGCAGGCTGAATCCACCCAGCACGCCGAGATAAAGGCTGCCCGCCAGAGACCCCCCGCCCAGCGTCATGGCGCTTTGCAGCCACCCCGGCCCGGATAGACGGGTGTAGGCGCTCCACAGTGAGAGCGTTCCTTTCGATCGCGCCTCGATGATGCGCTGTTTTTCACGTGCGGCCTGCGTCTGAATTTCAGTCATGTCGATCCCCGGTCATTGCATCGGTTCATGTTCAATCATTCCATACTGAGGCGTTATTGTATGCACGGCGGCGGGCGGAAATCAAATCGGCGGGCGGAAAAACACGGCCATGATGATTTGACCGCCGGGCGTTCTGGTTCAAGCCTTGCGGATGAGGTAGACTGTCGTTCATAAATTAGAGAGACTGTTGTTCACCCATATCAACAGACGCTCACGCTTTCACGCGGCCCCCACCGCGTGGAGCGATTCAGTTCAGACCCCAGCGGGAGGAGTACGATCCATGCAGAGACGTTCATTTCTAGCGGCCGGCGCCGCGGCCGGAGCCGGCATCATGACGGCGAACCGTCCGGTTCGCGCCGCCGAAAAAGGCAAAGGCGTTTTGAAGTTTTCATGTCAGGAATGGGTTTTGCCGGGCAAGACTCTCGAAGAAAAAATGAAGTACATGAAAGAATGGGGCATCGTCGGGTTTGAACCGGGCGGCGGCGGACTCGCCGGCCGGGTGAAAGAACTCAAAGACGCGTTCAAAGGCACGGATATCGTGGTGAGCGCGATCTGCGCCGGGTTTAAAGGCGTTCCGATTTCAGACGATCCCGATGTGCGCAAGCAGTGCAAAGCCTCATTCAAGGAGATTCTCGGCGCGGCGGGCGAACTGGGCTCGACGGGCCTGATCATGGTTCCCGCCTTCAACGGCCAGACCAAGCTGGGCTTCGTGGAAGGCCGCAAGATTCTGGTGGAGGATTTTCTGCCGGAAGTCGGTGAATACGCGCAGCAGGCCGGTACGCGGGTGTTGTTGGAACCGCTGAACCGGGGCGAAGCCTGGTTCATGCGTCAACTGGCCGACGCCGCAGCCATCTGCCGTGACGTCAATCATCCCGGCGTGTGCATGATGGGAGACTTTTATCACATGGGCATCGAAGAACCCGATGAATACGCGGCGTTTCTCACCGCCCGCAAGTGGCTGCATCACGTTCACCTCGCCAGCCGCCCCAACCGCAAACAGCCGGGCTACGATCCCAACGACGACTTCCGCGACGGATTCCGCGCACTGAAAGAGATCGGGTACAGCGATTTCTGCAGTTTTGAATGCGGCATCGAGGGCAAGCCCGAAGTCGAGATTCCCAAGGCGATGGACTACCTGCGCAAGCAGTGGAACGAAGCGTAACCCCCGTATAAAGCGGCGGCGGGGCGCTCGCCTCGCCGCCATTTTCATATTCTGGCGATCTTTTCCGTGCAGGGTACAAAACATGAAGCGATGGAATGATTGGATGGCGCTGCTCATTATGGCGTCGCTGGCGTATCAATGCGATCAAACAACGGCGCCTATGCGCGATGGATACCACCAGACGCCCGAACCCTCCCGCGTCGCGGAGGCCCCGCCGGGCGAAACGCCCGCCCGCTCGATTCAACCCGGAACGCCGCCCACCCCGCCCCGATCATCCTCGACTCCAACGCCAACGATCCCGCCTCAAACCCGTTTCATCACGCTGAAAGACAAGCCCATCGCCCAAATCGACGATAACCATCTGGATGAGCTGTCGGGAATAACGCCCGCTTCCATCGATAACGAGTTCTGGGGGCACAACGACAAAGGCAATGGCGCGGACCTGTTCCGGTTCGATACGCGCGGCAAGGTCAGGCAGACCGTCAAACTGGAGAACGGAGAAAACGAAGACTGGGAGGCGATCTCACGCGGGCCGCGCGGCGCCCTGTACATCGGCGGATTCGGCGACAACGACCGCAACCGCGAGGAGTGCGTCATCATCAAACTGAACGAACCCGGCGCGGACGTCAAAAAGACGAAGACCTACACGCGTTACCGTTTTGAATATTCAGACGGTCTGGCGCATAACTGCGAGGCGATGGCGTGGATCGGCGGCAAGATATTTCTGTTCATCAAAGAAGAAAACGTGTACGCCCCGCCCTCGCCGATCTTCGTGTTGGACGGCCTGCGGGAAGACCGCATGAACGTCGCCAGAGCGAGGGGAGCGCTCGACGCGCGCGGCACCGTCACCGACGCCTTTTATGACGCGCGAACCCACACGCTGGCGATTCTGACCTATTCGCACATCGCCCTGTTTCATGTCGAGCGCGAAAGCGATCTGCACATGCCGCCGCGCACCATCGCCAAAGCCGATCTCGGTCAGTGCGAAGGGCTGTGCATCAAAGACGGCGACCTCTACGTCAGCAATGAAAACGGCGATCTGTGGAAATGGCGGCTGGCGGACCTGCAATAGCCGATGCGGCGTCGCCCCATCCACGCCCCCGCCGGGTATTCCATCAACGGGAATGGCGGTTAGAATGATGCGCAACCCGTCATCGCCGCGCAACCTATCTGCAACGACTTCCCCGCGAACCACCGGCGCCGTGAACGGAACCCTACGAGGATGGCGTTTATGAACACGATGGAAACCGACGAATTGCGCGCGCGGCTCACCGCCGAAGGCCTTTCGGCTGAAGCGGCTGAAAACGACGACCCCATCGGGGCGGAAACCCTGCGCCGCATTTACAAGCTCAACAACCTGAACCGCTGGATGTGGTCGCGCATCGATCCCTTCGTGGGCCAGCGCGTGATGGAGGCGGGTTGCGGAACCGGCAACATGACCGCCTTTCTGCTCGAACGGGAGTACGTCTGCGGCGTCGACATGAACGCCCGCCATCTCGAAGACCTCAAAACCCGTCTCGGCTCGCCGGAGAATCTCGATACGTTTCAGAGCGACCTGCAAGACCCCCGGATGCGCCAGCTGGCTGAGAAAAACATCGACACCATCGTCTGCCTGAACGTGCTCGAACACGTCGACGATCACGAAAGCACGCTTGACCACTTTCGCGAGGTGCTGACGCCGGGCGGACGGCTGGTGCTGCTGGTTCCGGCGTATCCATCGCTGTACGGCACGCTCGACAAGGGGCTGTCTCACTTCCGGCGATACGGCAAGCGCGAGCTGCTCGGCCTGATGAAGTCGCACGGCTTCAATGTCGCCAGCCACCGCTATCTGAATATGTTCGGCATCCTGGGCTGGTGGCTCAACGGCAAGGTGTTGAAGCGCAATCTGTTGCCCTCGGGTCAGCTCAACCTGTACAACGCGTTGGTTCCGGCCTTCATGGCGATTGAAGACCTCACCGGCCCGCCCTGCGGCCTCTCGCACGTCATCTGCGCGGAAAAAGCATAATTTCACCCCCCCCGATTCAAACGAAAAGGCGAGCCGGAGATGGCTCGCCTTTTTTGTTGCAACTGTACGCGCGCGTGATTACGCGACGGTAATCGAGTCGTCGAGGTAGACGTCCTGAATCAGGTTGAGCAGTTCGACGCCCTCGCTCATGGGGCGCTGAAACGCCTTGCGGCCCGAGATGAGTCCGGTTCCGCCCGCGCGCTTGTTGATGATCGCCGTCGTCGCCGCCTCGCGAAAATCGTCCTTGCCCGAGGCGCCGCCTGAATTGATCAGCCCCATGCGGCCCATGTAACAGTTCGCCACCTGGTACCGGGTCAGATCGATGGGGTGATCGGTGGTGAGTTTGTCGTACACGGCGGGGTGGGTCTTGCCGAACTTGAGCGCGTTGAAACCGCCGTTGCAGTCGGGCAGCTTCTGCTTGATGATGTCGGCCTGAATGGTAACGCCAAGGTGATTGGCCTGCCCGGTCAGATCGGCGGCGGTGTGATAATCGACGCCGTCTTTCTTGAACGCGCTGTTGCGCAGGTAACACCACAAAATGGTCGCCATGCCGAGTTCGTGCGCGGTGGCGAACGCCTGCGACACTTCCTCGATCTGGCGGGTGGATTCTTCCGAACCGAAGTAGATGGTCGCGCCCACCGCCGCCGCGCCCATGTCATAGGCCTGTTCGACGGTTCCAAACATGCGCTGATCGAAGTTATTCGGATAGGTCAACAGTTCATTGTGGTTGATCTTGACGATGAAGGGAATCTTGTGGGCGTATTTGCGTGATACGGCGCCAAGTACGCCGAAGGTTGAAGCCACCGCGTTACAGCCGCCTTCGACGGCGAGTTTGACGATGTTTTCGGGATCGAAGTAGGCCGGGTTGGGCGCGAACGAGGCGCCGGCGCTGTGCTCGATGCCCTGATCGACCGGCAGAATCGAAACATACCCGGTTCCCGCCAGACGGCCGGTGTTGAAGATCCAGCCCAGATTGTTCAGTACGCGGTTGTTGCGGTCGCTGGGGGCGTAGATCCGATCGATGAAATCGGGGCCGGGGAGATGCAACTGATCTTTGGGGATTCCTTCGCAGACGTGAGAGAGCAGCGGCTCCGCGTCTTTGCCAAGCAGTTCCTGCGGTTTCGACGTCATATACGTCTCCTTTCCATTTTGTGCATTTTGTTTTCTTTTTTCAGCTTATAACCGGATGGGGAAAAATGGAAATCCAAAGCGCATGTGCGGCTCCTGCGCTGGCGGCGGAGGGGTTCGTTTTACTTTTTCAGGCGCAGGCGGGCGTCGAGTTCATCGGCTTCCGCGCGCATGGCGGCGGCTTCGTCCGATTTTCCCGCGCGGTCGAGCAGATCGGCCAGTTCGCGGTAGTGCCCCGGGAAGACGGGGTTCAGCTCGATCACGCGGCGCTGTTCGGCGATGGCGCGATCGAGATCGCCCTGGCGGGTATACAACCCGGCGAGGTAATAATGAACGGCGTGGCTTTCCTGATACCGCAAGGCGCGCTCGAACGACTGGATGGCGTTTTGCGTCCAGCCGCGCTCGTCGTACTGAACGCCCAGCAGAAAGTGAGTGGTGTAATTGAAGGGGCTCCAGAAACGCGCGTCCTCCAGATACGCGATAGCGGCGAGGCCCTGGCTGAAGCGGCCTCGGCGCAGATCGCGCTCGGCGGCGATCCAGGTAAATGAATACACGATAACCAACCCGGCGGCGATCAAGGCGGCGGCACGCAAGGCGAAGCCCGGTTCGCCGTCTTCCCGCCCCGCCGGCGTGACCAAATATGAGGCTAACGCCACGCACAAAAGCGAACTGGCGGGCAGGTGAAACGGAAAACTGGAGAAGGAATGGACGAAGAGAATCCACACGCCCAGGTACGCGCCCCAGGCGAACCATTTGTGTTCAGCCGTCCGCAACCGGCGCGCGGCGGCGCACAGCCAGGCCATCGCCAGCCATGAAACCGCGAAGGCGCCCAGAGGGCCCGCCTCGGCGGCGCTCTCCATCAACTGAAAATGCGGCTGATCGACGGGGATGACGTAATTCCGGTCATGAGGCGCGCCATAACGCTGATAGTTCAACCCCTGATAGTGAATATGAACGGTCAGGTAGTTATGAAAACCGATCCCCGACAGGGGGTGTTCGGTCATCATGATTTTCGTCGTAACCCAGTTAAACCGGCGCGCGCCAAGCCCGGTGGCCCACTGCGGCGAGCTTTTCGCTTCCTGGTAGAGCGAGCGCCCATGGGTATTGTATGGATTGGGGAGCACCCACCAGCCCACCGCCGACGCGGCGAGCACGAGGTATAAAGCCGCCCACAACAACGGCAATTGGACGCGCGGACTGATTCGCCACAACGCAAGAGGAATCACGGCGAGCAGGGCGAGCAGCCCGATGGTGGCGCCGACGCAGAAGGTCAACGCCAGCCCCAGCACGATACAGAACAACGCCAGCCCGGCGGCGGCGCGTTCCCAGAACGGAGCGCGGGCGCGCAGGCCAAGCGCGGCGGCGACGGGGATGCAATACGCGATATAGCCTCCGAGAAAATTGGGGTTGCCGAGCGTGGCGATGACCCGGGCGCGCCAGTCGCGCACCCCGCCGCTGGAAGAGAAGAGGTCGTACCCCGCATCCTGTGCGACGCCGTACAACGCCAGCAGCGCGGCGGTCAGAACCAGCGTCCAGGCGACCACGCGCGGCGAACCGCCCAGGCTCCAATAACGGCGAAACGCGTAAAACAGCCCGATAAACAACAGCAGCGTCATCAAGGCGGACAGTTGATTGGGCGTACGGTAATGAACAGCCATCGAAAAACCATACGCCGCCAATACCGCCCCGGCAGGCCAGTCGATCTCACAGGGTTGAAACCAGCGCGGCGCGCTCTGCAACGCGATGAGCAGCAGCCACAACGTACCAAACGCCATCAGCCAGACGTACTTGCCCAGCAGAAACGAATCTTCAGTGTCGGGTGTAATGATGAAGGGCGTCGTCGCGAGAATGAATAACGCGAGACGGCGTTCCCAACGCTGAAGCAGGACGCGGGACGGTTCGTTCATGGGGCTGCCTCATCCAGCGGCTTCAGCGTCAACCGCGCGATGAATCCTTTAGGGATAAAGGGTTGATACGACAACGGCGCTACGCTCCGGTCGAGCGGTTCACGCTCCACCATTTCCACCTTTACTCGCTGATACCATTCCGGCGGCAACGGATAGGAAGGCGTAACCACCGGCCCGCGCAGCAGCAACGGATGCAGAACCGAGTCCCACACGTCCGCGATCCACGCCTCGCGGCTCGGGGCGCGGCGGTCGCGATTGACTGGCAGCCCCAGCCCGAGCGATTCGTTCAGCTGATCGCGATACCAGTCAAGAAACAGAAATCCCATGCCGGCGGTGGGAGAATGTGGCGCACGGCGTTCGACGATACGCTGATACCACAACGGGTAGAGCTCGTTATCGGCGGTGGATTCGTTCAGCCCGGTCAACACCGGAGCGCCCTCGGGCGTGGCGCGCCAGACGCGATCCGCGTACCGAACGGCTGAACTCTCGCGCGCCTGCGAAAATCGATGCAATCCCGCGCTCCATGAAACGGGGAACGGATTCGACGCGATAGCGCCGCTCAAGAGCCCTTTTTCTTCATCCCATCGCAGAAAAAGCGGCATCACGGACAGCATCGTGAGACACGCCGCCAACAGAACCAGAACGGACCGGCGAGCCTGCCGCGCCGTGATCCACTCAAGAATCGCGGCCAGACCGAACGCCAGCGGGACGGTCATCATCAGCAGCGCGGGCAATTCGAACACCGTCCAGTCGCCGACGGGATACACCATGACGAAGCCGGCGTGCGCCGCGCACAACGCGAGCGCGGTCCAGCCCAGCCAGGGCGTTTTTTGAATCGCCGCGATGAAACCGCCAACGATAATCAAAGAAAACGCGCCGTAAGAAAGCAGCGGCAGCGCAATAAGAAAGACGAGGCGCTCCCAGCTGAAACTCTGCGTCCAGAGCTGAAGCCCCTGCGCCAGTATGCCGGAATACAAACTGCCTGAGATCAGGGCGAAAAAACTCGACAAATCATCGGGGTCATACCAGTTCAACGGTGGATTCCACATGGCGCGGATGGGAAAATACAGCCACAACATCAGCGGCGCCAGCAACACCGGCAGGTTGAGCCAGTAATCTTCACACGTGGGGAGCGGCTCGGCGCGATCATCTAGCCGCCATCCGCTCCAGTCTGGCGCGGCGAGACGCGCGACAAACACGACGAATGACGCGGCGATGACGAATACCGCCAAACGATGGTGAACGGCTTGCAGCCCGATCAGAAAGCACAGCCAGCCGAGACGGCCGGGACGCTGAACGAACCGGGCGAGCGCGTTGAGATTCAGCGCGTAAAGCAAGACGAAAAGAGCGTATACTTCGATCTGGACGGCGGCGTCCCACGCCACCGGCGTGCAGAGAAACGCAGCGGCCGCCCACATCGCGGGCAAGCCGCTGAGCCAGAACGATTCACCATACGCGCGAGCCAAGGCGCCGCGCAGCAACTCGAACATCGCCCACGCCGCCAGCGCCATACAGACGGCGGAAAACAGGTGGCCGCGAAACACGGCGGTCCCCAGGGGAAGCCATGAAAAGGCATGCAGCAGCAACACGTAAAGCGAATAGCCGGTCGGATGGGGAATGCCCAGCGACCAGGCGGCGGCGGCGAGTTCGGGGCCATCGCCCCATACCAGATCCTGAGGCAGGGCGGCGATGAACACGGCCAGCGAAACCACCGCCAGCGCGGCGCCGGCGGCGCGCGCGGCCCGGCTGAATGGTCCGGCGGGCTGGATGCTGTTGTTTTCGATCTGCGCCATCGCGTTGAATTATCCGCTGCTGGTCTCGCCCGGCGGCCATCTGGCGGAGACGCCGCTGGGCGACAAGGGGACCAATCTCTGGAATCTGTGGTGGGTCTATTATGCCGTATTCGTGCGGCATGTCTCACCCCTGGATTGCGATCTGGTATTTTATCCGTGGGGGTGCGGGCTGCGGTCGCATACCCTCTCGCTGGCGAATGGACTGCTGGCGGCGCCGGTCACCGCGCTGGGCGGCCCCTCGCTGGCTTACAACCTGTTGTTTGTGATCTGGACGGCGCTGACCGGCGTGTTCGCGGCGCTATGGGCGCGGGGCTGGGGCGCGGGCTTCTGGGGCGCGGCGCTGGTTGGATTCGTCGCCGGGTTCGGACCGTTCCGCTACAACCATCTTATTCATCTCAACCTGTTTTCAACGCAAACGCTGTTTCTCAGCCTGTGGCTGTGCGACCGGCTGTATGAAGCGCCTTCGGCGCGGCGCGGCGCCGCTCTGGGTGCGGCGTGGATATGGACTGCGTTCAGCTGCTGGTATTTTGGCGTGTTCGCGGGGATTTACTGGGTTCTACGCGAGGGGTGGGCGCTGCGTCAATCCGCTTCCAGCGAACGCGTCCGGTTAATACGCCACGCCTCAAGCGCGTTGTTGATCGCGGCGGCGGCGCTGTTCGTCTATTTTTATCCTTTCAACAAAACGATTCCCCAGCCGCGCGGCGCCTCGACGCCGATCCCGATAGCGGCGTACTGGTCGCTCGATCTGGCTCATCTCGCCCTGCCCGCTCCACTTCTGCCTCGGCTTGGCATCCATGCGCCGGATGAGCCGGAGTTCAGGCTGCATCCCGGTTTCGTTCTGCTGACGCTGGGCGCCTGGGGCGCCTGGCTTGGGCGAAAAAACAGCTCCATCCGATTCCTGATGCTGGTCAGCGCGGTCTATTTTCTGATTTCGCTGGGTCCGGTCATCAAGCTGAATGGTGCGCCGCTCTCCGTGCTGGGTTTTCCCGTCTATTCACCCGCCGCGTTGTATCGGGTCACGCCCATGCTGAATTCCATGAGGGTGTTCACACGGTTCGCCTACCTCGGTTTTTGCGCATGGGCTCTGATTGCGGCGATTGGATGGAAAGACGCCTCACAACGACTCTCCGCCTGGGGACGCATGGCGGCGGTGATTCTGCTGGCAGCGGTGATTCTGCTGGAGACGGGCTGGCGGCCTCCTCGCGTAGCGCATGTTGAAGAAGCCGGATTGGAATTGGATGCGGACGGCCCCGTGCTGGAGCTTCCGATTCAACCAACGGCGCTCAGCGGTTTACAGCTCTATCATCAGACGCGGCATCATCAACCGGTCTACGTGACCGAATTTTCCAGACTGAGCGCCTATAGATCAAGTTATCTCAGCGAGTTTAACGACATCGCCGATCTGGATCGGGCGTCGCGGGGCGAGCCGGTCAGCGCACAGCGGATCGAGGAAATCCGGACAGGGCGGCTATCGGAAGCGTTAATGAAGCCATCCGTGATCGTTTATTTCAGTGACGAACCGATTCCCGCATTGGAGGCGCTCGCGCAGGCATGGAACGCAGAAGCGATTCAATTGCCCCTTTTCATCACGGAAGTAGAGAATTCTGAAATGAAATGATCCAGTTTACAATCGTCCGGCGGCAAACATGGCGATTATGGCATGACCTTTGCCAAGCAATCGCTTGACATGCCGCGAAATGGACGTAGACTTATTCACTCATTTTTCAGGAAAAAATCAGCCGAAAACTCCAGTTTCTCAGGCGAAAGAAGGTATACTGTAATCCATCACAGGCGCCGTGTTCGATCACGGCTTTTTCGTCCCGCCCCGAGCGGGTCTCGCCTGGCGAATACGGGACCGGCGACCAACGCCCGTAACACAAGTCGAATCAACCATGACATACACACGTCCGTCGTTTTCGGCGACCATCAAAGGACCGTTTTAAAGAGGGTTAGCGATCTTGTTTAACAGAACCGTTTTATTTTACGGCATCCTGCTGATCATCATCATTTTGATCGTCAGCACGATTCAGGCTCCTCAATCGGAGTCGATCTCGTATTCGCAATTCGTCGATATTCTTAAAAACGGCGAAACGGCGGATCAAAAACTGCTGAACGCAAAGCTGTCGAACAGCACCATTTCAGGCGATTTCACCGTCAAATCGAGCGCCGACGACGCCAAGCGGCAATACGTCGTCAAGTATCTGCCTGAGTACCGCACCAACATCAACGAACTCCTTGAACAGTATCGCGCTCAGTACCCTGATTTCACCTACTACTTCGAGCCGGAAAACAGCTGGATGTTCGGCATCATGACGTCGTTGCTGCCCATCCTGCTGCTGATCGGCGTGTGGTTCTTCATTCTGCGGCAGATGCAGATGGGCGGAACCAAGGCGATGTCGTTCGGCAAAAGCCGCGCCCGGCTCAATAGCGAAGGCGCGCCCAAAGTCACCTTCACCGACGTGGCGGGCTGCGACGAAGCCAAAGAAGAGTTACAGGAAATCGTCGAGTTTCTGAAAGATTCTCACAAGTTTCAGAAACTGGGCGGCAAGATTCCCCGCGGCGTGCTGCTGCATGGGCCGCCGGGTACCGGCAAGACCCTGCTGGCGCGCGCGGTGGCGGGCGAAGCGAACGTGCCGTTTTTCAGTATCAGCGGTTCTGACTTCGTCGAAATGTTCGTCGGCGTGGGCGCGTCCCGCGTCCGCGACCTGTTCGAACAGGGCAAAAAGCACTCGCCCTGCATTATCTTCATGGATGAAATCGACGCGGTGGGCCGGCAGCGTTTCGCCGGCGTGGGCGGTGGACACGACGAGCGCGAACAGACGCTCAACCAGTTACTGGTCGAAATGGACGGCTTCAACAGCAATGAAGAAGTCATCCTGATCGCCGCCACCAACCGCCCCGACGTGCTCGACCCGGCGCTGCTGCGCCCCGGACGCTTCGACCGCCAGATCGTCATCGACCTGCCCGATCTGAACGGCCGGGTCGGTATTCTGAAAGTACACACCCAGCACATCGTGCTGTCGAAGGCGATCGACATGAGCGTGATAGCCCGCCGGACGCCGGGCTTCTCGGGCGCCGACCTGCATAACACCGTTAATGAGGCGGCTCTGCTGGCCGCGCGCAAGGGTAAGGACGCCGTGCAGATGGAAGACCTCGAAGAAGCCATCGAACGCGTCACCGCCGGTCCCGAGCGCAAAAGCCGCGCGATCAATGAAAAAGAGAAAAGCATCGTGGCGTGGCATGAAGCCGGTCACGCGCTGGTGGGGCTCGAACTGGAAGAAATCGACCCGGTTCACAAGGTGTCGATCTTGCCGCGCGGCCGCGCGCTGGGTTACACCATGCACCTGCCGCTGGAAGACCGCTACCTGACCTCGAAGAAAGAACTGGTGGCGAAAATGGCCACCCTGCTGGGCGGACGCGTCGCGGAAGAGATCGTCTTCGGCGACATCACCACCGGCGCGCAGAACGACCTCGACCGCGTCACCGAAATCGCCCACAAAATGGTGTGCAGCTTCGGCATGAGCGAAAAACTGGGGCCGCTGACCTTTGGCGCCAACGACAGCCAGATCTTTCTGGGACGCGATTTCTATAAAGACCGCCAGTACAGCGAAGAAATCGCCTTCGAAATCGATAAGGAAATCCGCCAGGTGGTGGATGAATGTTACCACCGCTGCAAAAAAATTCTCGAAACCAACCGCGACTGTCTGGATGGACTGGCCAAGCGGTTACTCGAAAAAGAAGTGCTTTCCGCCGAAGAAGTAAAAGATCTGATCCGCGAAACCAAGGCGGCGAGAAACGGCTCCAGCCAGAAGGGCGAACCGCACGGCGAGGCCGAAGCCCCCGGCGAGGAGACGTTTGAGCCGGAAGAGCCGGTCCGGATCGTGGATGCATCCGGCGGCGCTTCAGACGATCACGATTCGGAGACAGGCGGCGAAGGCGAGCGATAAACGATCCGCCCCCTCGCGGGCGGCGCCGGCGCAAAGCCGGTCATGGAAACCGGTACGCCATCGTGGACGCATCGAATGACGGAAGGTGGCGCTGTGGACGCCACGTATTGAATTGGGGAGACGGCGCGCTGATGATGGGCGTCGTGAACGCGACGCCCGATTCCTTCAGCGATGGAGGACGGTTTTTCAACGCAACGGACGCCATCCGGCAAGCGGAGCGGTTGATCCATGAGGGCGCGCATCTCATTGACGCGGGGGGCGAATCGTCCCGGCCCGGGGCGGCTCCCGCATCCGCGGATGAAGAATGGCGCCGGGTCAAGCCGGTCGTCGAAGAAATCGCCGGACGCCAGGGGTTTCCCCTTTCCATCGATACCGTGAAATACGAGGTGGCGGCTCGCGCCCTTGAAGCGGGCGCCGCTGTAATCAACGACATCAGCGGGCTGCAGCAGGAGCCGCGCCTGGCCGAGCTCTCGGCGCAAAGCGGCGCGGGGCTGATCGTAATGCACATGCGCGGAACCCCGCGCACCATGCAATCGTTCACTGAATACGACGACCCGATCGGTGAGATCAGGGCGTTTTTCGAGCGCCAGCAACAGATCGCTCTCGAGGCGGGCGTTTCACCCGCGCAACTCGCTTTCGATCCGGGAATCGGATTCAGCAAAACCGCCGAACAAAACCTGACGCTGATTAACCGGCTCGGTGAGTTACGGCTCGCCGGGCGCCCGCTGGTTTTGGGCGTCTCGCGCAAGTCATTTATCGGACGGGCGACGGGCCGCGAACCGCTCGATCGCGACTGGGGTACGGCGGGCGCCTGCGCGGCGGGCGTATTACGCGGCGCGAACGTGATCCGCGTTCATCACGTCAAGGCGATCCGCGACGCGGTTGTCGTGGCGGACGCGATTGTACGCGAGCGATTCATCACCGAGTAACTGTGGAGAGGAGCGAGAACCATCGAATCGTTCTGGATCAAATCTTTCGGCGTTGACGGCGTAAGGGCGGCGGCGGAGATCGTCATCCTGTGGATGATTTTTTACGTCGTGCTGAAAGCGATTCGCGGAACCCGCGCCATGCACGTATTCCAGTTTCTCGTGCTGCTGATGGCGGGCGTTTACCTCTCCAAACTGCTCGATCTGTACACCGTAAACTGGTTTCTCACCACCGCCCAGATGCCGATCTTCGTCGGGCTGGTCATCATTTACGCTCCGGAGATGCGCCGGTCGGTCGCTCGGCTGATGCAGATGAGGCTTCTCCGAAAGACGCGGAACCTTCACGATCCGGTATCCGCCGAAGCCGCTCAGGCGGTTCAGGTGTTGTCGCGGCGTCATATCGGCTGCCTGATCGTGTTCGAGCGCGGCGCCAGCCTGCAGGGCTTCATCGACACCGGAATCAAACTCGACAGTCTGGTCTCGTCTGAACTGCTGGTGTCGATCTTTTCACCCCTGACGCCCCTGCACGACGGCGCGGTGATTATCCGGGAGGGCCGGCTGGCGGCGGCGGCGTGCCTGTTGCCGCTGAGTGAACGCGAAGAGATCGAAAGCAGCCTGGGCACGCGCCACCGCGCGGCGCTGGGGCTGGCTGAAGAGACCGATTCAGTCACGGTCATCGTCTCGGAAGAAACCGGCGCCATCTCACTGGCGATCAATGGACGCATCACGCGCGACATCGACCATTCCAAGATTCAGTCGATTCTAACCAATGTCATTAACAAGGGAGCGAGTTCGTAATCTCATCCGGCTTTATACCGAAGCGGCGCCGGAACCGTAGTTTCTGACAGGACGGACGCAAACGATATGTCAAACCGGACGATATTAATTCTTTCCCTGATGCTGGCGATCGGGCTGGTGTACATCAAGGGTCAGGAGCGCATTCAGCGGCGTACCCTGACCAACATCCCGGTCACCATCGAGCACGTCCCACCCAACTGGACGCTGCCGGAGAACTGGACGCCCGCGCGGGCTTCGCTCGCCATTCAGGGGCCGCGCAACACGATTGAACTGGTGCGGTCCGATCAGTCCAGCTTCCGCGTCGACCTGTCGAGCGTCCATTTTTCAGAGAACGGAGACCCGGTGGTTCTGCTGCTGGGTAACGAGATGTTCCGTACGCCGCTTGAACCGGGCGACCGCAGCCGGATTTCGGTGGTTGAGGATTCGATCCGTCCAAGACAGGTGAAGATTCAAGTCCAGCCGTGGGAAATGACGGCGCCGCAATCGCCGCCTGAAAACTCCGACTCCAACCAGATTCTGATTCCGTTATATCGTATTGAAAAAGTGGTCAAAATCGTGACGCCGACTCAGGGGACGCCGCCCGAGCGTTTCGTGCTCAAGTCGCTGTCGGTGAGTCCTCCCTCGATCCGGCTCACCGGCCCCCGCGACGCGCTCGACCGGATCGAATCGGTTTCAACCCAGGCGCTGATTCTCGATCTGATTCCACCCGATACGCCGCCGATCTATCTGCCTTTGGATATTCCCTCGGGGCCGTATGATATACATCCCGCTGACTCCAACGTTCATGGCGTCACCGTCACATTGACCTATTCAGAGCGAAAGTAGCGATTTCATGGCGAAACTGTCCGTCAATATCGATCACATCGCCACACTGCGGCAATCCAGAGACACGGCGTATCCCGACCCGGTTGAAGCGGCCATTCTCGCTCAACTGGGCGGCGCCGACGGCATCACCGTCCATCCCCGTGAAGACCGCCGCCACATTCAGGACCGCGACGTGTATCTGCTCAAGCAGGTACTACGGATTCCCTTCACGCTGGAAATGGCGCTGACGCCCGAGATGGTCAAACTCGCGCTGGACGTCAAACCCGAGTGTTGCACGCTGGTCCCCGAATTGCGCGAAGAACGCACCACGGAAAGCGGGCTGGCCGTCGCCGGGCGTGAAGCCAAACTTCAACCCTTGATCGACCCGCTGCTCGACGCCGGCATCGACGTCAGCATCTTCATCGACGCCGAAGCCGATCAGATCACCGCCGCTCACAGCCTGGGCGCGCAGACGGTCGAAATCCACACAGGGCCGTATTCGAACGCGAAAACGCGCGAAGCCGAAGACCACGAGTTCCAGATCGTGGTCAACGCCGCCGAACATGCCCGCGGCCTCGGGTTGAAAGTCAACGCCGGGCACGGGCTGCATTACACCAACACCACCCGTGTGGCCGCGCTGCCGGCGATCGGCTGGCTCCATACCGGACACAGCATCATCGGCATGGCCGTCATGGTGGGGATGGAGCGAGCCGTCCGCGAGATGAAAACCCTGTTGAATGAAGCCGGACGCGCCGCCTGACCGGCGCCGGAATCTCACCGCACTACGAAGCAGAACGAATGACAAAACGCCCGATTCTATTGCCCTCGCTGTTATCCGCGCCGTTCGACCGGCTTGGTGAAACCATCCGCTCGATGGAGCAGGCGGGCGCGCACGTGTTTCACTATGACGTGATGGACGGGCACTTCGTGCCGAACATCACCATCGGGCCGTTGATCATCGATAGCCTGGGTGACAGCGTCAATTGCGAGTTCGACGCCCACCTGATGGTGACCAACCCATCCACTCAGATGAAATGGTTCAACAAACCGCGCGTGCGCAGCGTGACCCTTCATGTCGAAACCTCGTCGGGCGACATGAAAAAAGACCTGCAATGGCTGAAAGACCACGGGAAACGCGCGGGTGCGGCGATCAGCCCGCCAACCACGCTGGCCAAACTGGAGCCGATTCTTCCCATCGTCGATCAGGTGCTGGTGATGACGGTTTACCCCGGCTTCGCAGGCCAGGCGTTTTTGAAAGAAACCCTCCCCAAAATCGAGGAACTGGCCGCGATTCGCGAACGGAGCGGGTACGACTTCACCATCCAGGTCGACGGCGGCATCAACCGGGAAACCTTGCGTTTCGTCCATGACGCGGGGGCGGAAGAAATCGTCTCCGGCGCGGCGATTTTCGACGGCGGCGACCCCGCGGGCGAATTCATCCGGCTCAATGAAATGATGAACTCATGGCGTGAAGACCATGCCTCCGCCCGGTCGAAGTGACATCTGGCGGCAATCCGCTCCTGACCCTGCCCGCTCTTATATTTACGATCCACCAATCAAAATCTCATGTTTCACCCACGATACTTTAATGTTATAATGGGTCACGTTTTATTACGCTTGCTATGAATGGTCAGTCCACCAATCGGATTTGACCCATGCAACGTTGGGATGATCTTGTGATTTTGGACGGGAATCGCGTTTTTCGCGCCAGCCCGTC
The DNA here is from genome assembly GCA_016125385.1 of bacterium. GTDB lineage: Bacteria > Hinthialibacterota > Hinthialibacteria > Hinthialibacterales > Hinthialibacteraceae > WGLV01. The sequence continues at coordinate 173,507 of WGLV01000011.1, read as the reverse complement.
TTGAAACGCATTGAGCACGGGGAGCAGTTCCGTCGCCGCCCACACTATCCGCTTCAGGGGATTTATTTATGGCCGCGCCCAACCGGGAGCAAATCGTTGAATATATCAAACGCCTGGAGACCAAGGTCAAACAATACCAGGTGCTGCTGAAGAAGCGCGACCTGCAGATTCACGCGCTGAAAACCAAGCTGGTCAAACTGGTGAAATCGCCCAACGGCGAGGCGACCGCATCGCGGGAACCAGACACGGCCGAGGCCGCGCCTGAAGAAGCCAAATCCGCCAGCATGGTCAAACAGGCCATCAAAAAACCCGCCCCCAAGGCGCCTGAACTGGAAGAACGCTCCGATACCTTCGTAAAGAAAGCCGCCCCCGGCGCGACCGAACGCGTCAAGGAAGCGATCCGCGCCAAAGAAGAAAACGCCGAGGCCAAATCACCCGCCACGAGCCCCGATATTGACCCGGACTCGGATGAAGATCAGGAAACCGACTTCAACGCGCTCAACGATGACGACGAATCTCCCTCTGAACCGTCCGCGCCGACCGTATTCACCCCATCCGTTAATTTTGAAGCCGGCGAATTTCTCAGTGCGGTGCTGGAAGGCGAAGAAGAAAAAGACGAAATGCTCGGCATGCTTGAAAAACTGCCGGGCTGCGAACCCGATCAGAAACGGAACGTACTGAACTCGATGACCGGGCTCTACTGGCGAATGATCGACAAGATGGGCAAGCGCCTCGCCCATGAAAACCTGCCGTGGGAAAAACGGCTCTTTATGCGCTACGGCATGCTGGACGACAAACTGATGGCCGATCGCATGGACGTGTGGGAGCAGCTCTATCTCGATAAAAGCCGCCCGGAAGATTCCGGCGTGTATTACATGGACGAATGGCTGGAGGAGATCTCGCGCGGAAACCTGCGCTACAGCGAAATCGACGAGATGGCTCTGGACGGCCGCAAACCCGACCCCAACGCGCGCGGCGCCACCGCGCTGGGATACGAAATGATCAACATCCCCCAGATGCAGCGCATTTGCGTGGGGGCGCGCGCTAACCAGGTCACCATCATGATGCAGGAGTATTGTTCGCCCAGCCGCGACAACCCCGTCGTGACGCGCGCCTGGATGAAAGAGGCGATGGAGAAGATTCTCAACTGCGACCACATCATGTTCAACCGCAAATACAAAGGCGAAGACACCGTGGTGCAGCCGCTCTTCATCGTTCTGCCCGGCTACGGGCAACGCTCAGGCTGCTGGGAGCCGTGGAGCCCCGGCAAAAAAGGGACGACCGGTCCGCGATTGTGCATCTGCGCGTTTCCGCCGCGCAACAGCATGAAGACGCTGTTGATGGGCGTCGCCGATTACCGCTGGGAATGGGCCAAGGCCGACGCCATGCACTACTGGCTCAGCGAAGGGCTGACCGGAAAATGGCTGGCGTTGTTCAATAAAAAAGAACAGCGCAAAGATCTCAAACAGGTGTTCGTCGATTGTTATCAGCTATGGGTATTGTACGAATCGCGCCGCATCCCCAAACTGGAGAAACGGTTCCGCGAATTTCTCTATCAGAACTGTCCGTTCAGCGATAAGGTCAAACAGACCCTGAAGGGCGGCGGCGTGTTCGCCCGCATGATCGAACTGGAAGACGCCAAGAAAAAACGCGAAGAAGAAGAACAGAAGGAAATCGAGCGGATGAAGGCCGAACGCGAAGCGCGCAAGGCCAAGCGCAAAGCCGGAGCGGGATGATGGAACTCTACTTTATACGGCACGCGATCGCCATCGACCGGGACGCGCCCGACGCGCCCGGCGAATCGGAACGATGGCTGACCGAAAACGGCATCCAGAAAATGATCAAAAACGCCCGGGGGCTTAACCGGCTGATCCAGACGTTCGATTGCATGTACACCAGCCCCTACCGCCGCGCGAAAGAAACCGCCGAAATCGTGGCGGGGCAGTTCCGCGAGCCCATATTGATCGAAGAAACCGCCGCGCTCGAACCGGACGGCACCTTCGATGAATTGCCGCCGCTCATCGAACCCTACGATCCCAACGGCCGGGTCGCGCTGGTGGGTCATGAACCTCACCTCAGCGAAACCATCGCGCTGGCGATCGCCGATTCAACCAATCCCAGCATCCAGCTGAAAAAAGGCGCGGTGTGCCGCGTCGATTTCTCCGGCCCCATCCGCCCCGGTCAGGGCACGCTGGTCTGGCTGTTGCAGCCCAAAGAGCTGCGAACCATCGCGCGCTAGCCATGCGGCTCGCTTCGCTGCTGATCCGCCACTTTCGCCTGATCGGCGAGGCCAGCCTTGAACTGGGCTCCGGCATGCAGTTGTTTCTCGGCCTGAACGCACAGGGCAAAACCAGCCTGATCGAGGCGATCGTCTTCCTTTCGACTTCGACATCGCACCGCACGCACAAAGAAGAGGAACTCATCCAGTGGGGCGAAGAGACCGCCTACCTGCGCGGCCGCGTCGAACGCCTGGACGGCGAAGAAACCCTCGCCTGCGGTCTGGAGAAAAAACGCAAGTCGATCAAAGCCGACGACGTCGCCCTGCCCCGCGTCGGCGACCTGTACGGCCGCCTGCGCACCGTGCTGTTCGCGCCGGAAGACATGGCGGTGGCGGCGGGCGGCCCGGCTGAACGGCGGCGCTACGTCGACATGGCCATCGCCCAGATCGATCCCTCGTACATCGGGCTGCTTCAACAATACCGGCGGCTGGTCAAACAACGCAATCAACTGCTCAAGAGAATGCAGCTTCGATCCGATAATTCAGCGCAAAAAGAACTCGCGGTGTGGGACGCGCCCTTTCTCGACGCGGCGGCGAAGGTCACCGAACGGCGGGGGCGTTACGTCCGAGCGCTGGCCCCGCTGGTGACGGAATACTACGGGCGGCTGGCGGACGACGGCCCCTGCGTGATCCATTACCCCGCCGCCGAGCCGGAGACCGCCGAAGACATCCGCGCGCGGCTGGCGGAACGGCTGGAGCGCTCGCGCGGGACGGAAGCCGAACGCGGCAATACGCTGATCGGCCCCCATCGCGACGACATGCCCTGTACGCTGGCGGGCAAGAGCCTCGCCCAGTTCGGCTCGCAGGGCCAGCGGCGCGCCGCCGCGCTGTCGCTCAGGCTGGCCGAAGCCCGCGCCGCGCGCGACGCGGTGGGCGAGACGCCGCTGCTGTTAATTGACGACGTGGTGTATGAAATGGATAATACGCGCAGGGCCCGCTTCTGGGACAGCGTCGACCGCACCGGTCAGTTGATCGTCACCGCCGCCGACCTCGGCCATCTCGGCGCGCGCATCGAACCCGCGCAAATCTTTGAGGTGAATCATGGATCAATACATCCTGCTGCATCGTGACGGCGTCGTGAACGTCCGCCAGGACGCCCCGATATCAAGCCCCGATCAGTTCGTGTTTTTACCGTTCGCGCTGGAAGCCTTTTTTGAAATGGAGCGCCAGGGCTTCAAGCCCGTCGTTCTCGTCAATGAAGAAGGCTTGAACGACAAGAGTCTCAGCCCCGAAGACCACAAGGCGATCGTTGAAAATATGAAAACTTCGATCGTCGAAGAAGGCGGGCTGGTTCACGACGTGATGGTATGCCCCAGCGCGCTCGCGCCGTGGGAGAAATGCGCGTTCCCCAAACCCGGCCTCCTGCAGATCGCCGCGGCCAAACACAAGTTCGACCTCTCTCAGACGTGGTTCATCAGCGACCGCTGGGATTGCCTGGAGGCGGGCTGGGCGGCGGGATGCAAAAACGCCCTCGTCCGCAGCGGAAAACCCTTCAAGACGATTGAAAAGCTACGGAACTCTCAACGCCAGCCTGAATTCATCGAACGCGACATCCTCGGCGCGGTGCTGCGCATCCTGCGCCTGTCGAAAGTTGAGGCGTAAGCGAAATCGTGTTCACCGGTGCATAGATGAAATGCTAATTCCATCGAATTCAGGCATCACCCAAAAGCAGGACTTCGCAACGCCGCTTTCGCTCAACGGAAGCGGCGTTGCACTTTAACCTTCTTGAGTCTCGGTTTGGGCGCGGGGGCGGGTTTGGGTGCGTCGGGAGGCGGAGGCGGCGGAGTGAAGACCGGGGGTTCCTCGGCGGTGAGCGCATCGATAAATGCGACGATCTTCTCCGACACCACGCCGCGTTTGTGCGGGTCGTTGATCTCGATGCCCACGTTGTCTTCGCGGGTCGAAACGGTCAGTTTCCAGCCTTCCCAGCCGTCGAGATGCAGCACGCGCAACGGGTCGAAGCGCTCGGCCTGGCTGCGGTGATAGCGCAAAAAGGCGCGGTTGCGGAACGCCTGCACCACGTCCATGCCGGCCTCGTGCGCGCGCACGCGGATGTACAGGTTCTGAATCAGGCGCTCGACCGGCTCGGGCGGCTTGCCGTAGATGTCGGTGAGCTCGTCGCGCAGGGTTTCGATCTCGTCGCGCGTCTTGATCTTGGCGATGCGCTGATGCAGCGACATGCGCTGTTTGCTGCTCTCGATGTAGGCGGGCGGGATGGCGCCCTTGGGCGAGATTTCGAGGCTGGTCTCCCAGTCGGCGGTCATCCCCTTCTTGCCGCGCATGATGGCGACGGTGTCGGCGAGCAGTTTGCTGTAGAGGTCGAAGCCGATGGCGGCCATGTGACCGTGCTGCTCGCGCCCGAGAATGTTGCCGATGCCGCGCAGTTCCATATCGCGCATGGCGAGATGAAAGCCGGAGCCCAGCTGGTTGTGCTCCTGCAGGGCCAGCAGGCGGCGGCGGGCAATGGTGGAGAGCCCCTTCTTGCTTGGGACCAGCAGATAACAGTAAGCGCGGTGACGGTCGCGGCCCACGCGCCCGCGCAGCTGGTAGAGCTGTGACAGGCCGAAGTGATCGGCGTCGTTGATGATGATGGTGTTGACGTTGGGGATGTCGATGCCGTTTTCAATGATGGTGGTCGCCGCCAGCACGTCGTACTCATGGCGGATGAAGCCGGTCATCACGTCTTCGAGTTCGTGCTCGTGCATCTGGCCGTGCCCCACGCAGACGCGCGCCTGCGGAACCCATTCCTGAATCTTGTTGGCGAGGTGGTAGATCGACTCGATGCGATTGTGAACGAAGTAGACCTGCCCGTCGCGCGAGAGCTCGCGCAGGACGGCGTTTTCAACCACCTCCTGCGACCACTCCATGATGTAGGTTTCGATGGGCAGGCGGTTTTTGGGCGGCGTGCTCATCAGGCTCATGTTGCGGATGCCCGACATCGACATGTACAGCGTGCGCGGAATAGGCGTGGCGGTAAGCGTCAGGGTATCGACCAGCTTGCGCATTTGGCGCAGCCGTTCTTTGTGTTTGACGCCAAAGCGCTGTTCTTCGTCGATGATGACCAGCCCCAGTTCCTTAAACGACACGTCTTTCGATAACAGCCGGTGCGTTCCGATCACGAGATCGACCTCGCCCGCTTTGGTGGCGTCGATCACCGCTTTCTGCTCGCCGGCGGTGGTGAAGCGCGAGAGCGATTCAACGCGCACCGGGTAATCGGCGAGGCGCTCGCGAAAGTTAAGGTAATGCTGCTGGCAGAGGATGGTGGTCGGCGCCAGCACGGCGACCTGTTTGCCGTCCATCAGCGCCTTGAAGGCGGCGCGGATGGCGACCTCGGTTTTGCCGAAGCCCACGTCGCCGCAGATGAGCCGGTCCATCGGCTCGTCGTGTTCCATATCGCGCTTGACCTCTTCGATGGCGCGCCACTGGTCGGGAGTTTCCTCATACAGAAACGAGGCTTCGAACTCGTGCTGCCACGGGGTGTCCTTGCCGAAGGCGTGGCCTTTATTGACCTGTCGCGCCGCGTAGAGCTCGAGCAATTCATCCGCCATGTCTTCGATGGCCTGCTTGGCCTTCGCCTTGGTGCGGTCCCAGGCGCGGGTGCCGAGTTTGGCGAGCGTGGGCTGGGCGTTTTCTCCGCCGACGTAGCGCCCCACGCGGTCGATCTGTTCGATGGGCGTGAAAAGTTTGGCGCCGTCGGCGTATTCGAGCTCGAGAAACTCGCCTTCACGGCCCTCCAGCTCCATGCGGGTCAGGCGCACGAATCGCCCGATGCCGTGATCGATGTGAACGACGTAGTCGCCCGGCTTGAGATCGAGCAGCTCGGTCACCGGCAGGGCGATGCCCTCGCGCATGGGCGTACGGAAGCGGCGGTAGCGGCCGAAGATTTCGCGGTCGGTGCAGATCAGAGTATGATCGGCCCGCCAGACGAAGCCGCGATGCAACGCGCCCACGCAAAGTTGAGGCAACGCGGACGCGGGGCGCGGATGTTCTCTCGCGTGTTGTTCGAGAATTTCGGCGAGGCGGCTCTGCTGGCCTTCATTGTCGCAGACGATCAGCGTACGGCCTCCAGCCTCGCCCAGATTGATCAGATTTTCGATGCGTTCCTTGCGTTCTTCTCCAATAATTTCAGGCGGGCCGAAATTGAAATTGATATTCTCTTCACCGGGCTCGAGCGAAAACTCCGTCATGCGGATTCCGCCGTTGACTTCGGCTTCATCCTCCAGCCGGGCGAACCAGCAATACAGGCGCTCGGGCGGTTCGAGCAATACGTCCTGCCGTTTGTGAAATTCCTCGTCGCCGAGATGAACCTCGTGGTCTTCGCGCTCGCCGGCGGTTTCATCGCGATAGCGCTTGTCGACGAGGCGGGTCAGCGAATCGGCCTCGCGCTCGATCTCTTCCGGCTCCAGCAGAACGGTCAACGCATTGTCGAACAGACAGGGCAACGGCTGGAGCGATTCGCCCCGTTCAAGCGCCTTGCGCAACAGCGGGTCTTCCGCGCCGGGATAGAACACCGCCTCATCCAACCGATCGATGGAACGCTGATCGGAAACGTTGAAGCGGCGAATGGAGTCGATCTCATCTCCCCACAATTCAATGCGCACCGGATCGGGGTAAGAGAACGAGTAGATATCAATAATGTCGCCGCGGATGGAGAAATCGCCGCGCTGCGCCACCAGGTCCCGGTATTCATACCCCTGATGCACCAGCCATTCGGCGGCGGCGTCACGGTTGAGCTCGCCGCTCACGCGGCACCGCAACGACTCTTCTTCATACACGGACGTCGGAGGAACGAGTTTGAGCGCGGCGGAGGCCGGCGCCGCCACCACCATCGGCGGCGCGCCCTTACCGCCCCGCGCACGGTGTTCGAGCAGGTACTGCACCGGCGCGAGACGCTCCATGCGAATGGTGAGTTCGGGCGCCTGAGCCTCGTAAGGCAGAATTTCAAGATGAGGGTAAACAAAGACGGGCGTTTCATCGCCCCATTGCCGCAAGAAAAACTGAACGTCGTCGAGCAGGATGTACGCCTGGCTCTGCTCGGCGGCGACCGCCATGATGGGGCGCCGCAGCTCGTGCGCCAGACGCGCGATCAGCATCCCTTTCGACGAACCCGCCAGCTGACCCGCGCATGTCAGGTACTGGCGATCGATCCGTTCCCGCATCGAGCGCCAGGGTTCGCTTTCAATCAGGCCCGCGCACAGCGAGTCGATCAATTCGGTGGACAGGATGATGGGTGATTTCATCGGAATACATCCGCCGGGCGTCGCGGCTTGTTCTATTCGTGAAAAACAGCAGTACCCCCCGGCTCACATTGAGACGGGGGACGATCGGGCGCGATGCGCGCTACAATCCAACAGAATAGCATATCTTCACCGGGCGCCGAAACAACGCCCGCCGGTCGATAGTTGAAATCATGAAAAGGAAGCCCAAACATGGCCATCGACGTGGCGACCATGCGAGACCTGCAATACAAAGTCGCGGCGCAGGTCGATCTGACGTGCGCGTTTTCATCGCTGCACGAGATTAAAACCGTGGCGGGCGCCGACGTCTCCTGCGACATGTTTTCACGCATCGGTTACGCGGCGGTGGTCGTCTATTCATACCCGTCTCTCAAACGGATCGAAGAAGCCGGCGTCAAGCGTGAACTTGATATCCCTTACATTCCCGGTTATCTCTCGTTCCGCGAGGGGCCGCTGATTCATGAATGCCTGAAGAAGATCAAAGCGCGGCCCGACGTATTGATCTGCGACGGACAGGGCCTGGCGCATCCTCGCCGCGCCGGCCTCGCGTGTCACATCGGCGTCAGTGAAGACCTGCCCACGGTGGGCTGCGCCAAGTCGCGCCTGATCGGCGAATATCACGCCCTTCTGGATGACCGGGGAGAACGAAGCGAACTCTACGACAAGAATGAACGGATCGGCGTGGTGTTGCGCAGCCGGTCGCGCGTCAAGCCGCTGTTCATCAGCCCCGGCCACAAGATGGATATCGACTTCGCCGCCGACCTGGTGCTTTCGATGTGCAAATTCCGCTTGCCAGAGCCCATCCGCGCCGCACACAATTACGTCAACTGGCTGCGCAAATCAGACGCGTCCTGATCCCGAAAAAAAACCCCGAGGCATAAAATCCTCGGGGGAGTGTAGGGGAGGCGCGAGTTCAAAAAGAACCCGCGCGCTCTCTGAGACATTGCATCTCAGAGTTATTTCCGTTCAAAAAATCCGGAAACACGGAAGACGCTACGTTTTTTAACGCGCGCCGCGCCAAACCGGAGTTATGAGCACTGTGCCTTTTGATTATTAAAGAATGATTAAGAACTTGGATTTCATCCAAAAAACACGATTTTTAATTGGTTTGTGTTAAAACTGGGTTCAGATTGCTGTTTACAAAAATGCAAACCGGCGTTTTCTTGCGGCAGTCCGCATTTCATGCTTGACGAACCCGTTTGGTTTGAATCAGACTGTCCGTACTACGCAGTTTCATCATTTCAATGAATCCGGGGAATGGAGCAAAACGATGGGAACGCTTTCACGAAGAAATTTCATCGGGGCGGTGAGCGCGGCGGCGCTGTCGCGGACCGTGCGCGCGGCGGACGCGAAGACATTGAACGCGGGCTTGATCGGCTGCGGATGGTACGGCAATGTTGACATCCGCAGCGCGTTCGCCAGCGGCGGCGTGAAGGTCGCCGCGATCTGCGACGTAGACACGGAACACCTGAAACAAACCGCCGACGCGGTTGAGAAAGAGCAGAACTCACGCCCGAAGACGTTCAGCGATTATCAGGAGTTGCTCGATTCGCCGGATCTCGATTTCATCATCATCGCCACGCCGCCTCACTGGCATGCCCTGCCCTTTATCGCCGCGTGTGAAAAGGGCTTCCCCATCTATTGTGAAAAGCCTCTGGCGTATGACGTTCGCGAAGGGCGCGCCATGGCGAACGCGCACAAGAAAGCGGGTAACATCGTTCAGATCGGCTTTCAGCGCCGGCAGAGTCAAGCGTTCGCCGAAGCGAAAAAGCGTATCGAGTCGGGCGCGTGCGGCGAAGTCATCCAGGCCGACGCCAACATTCACTATAAAGCCGGCCTGAAAGACACAACCGTTCAGGAATCGCCCAAAACTCTCGACTGGGATCAGTGGTGCGGTCCGGCGCCACTGCTGCCCTATTGTCCGAACATCGGCCATTTCAACTGGCGGCTTGAAAAGACGACCGGCCACGGCCACCTGGTCGACTGGGGCATCCACTACATTGATGCGATCCGCATGACTCTTGGTCTGGGCATGCCTACCAGCGTGTTCGCGTCAGGCGGGCTGTTTCATCCCGATTACGTTGACAAGATTACCACGCCCGATACGTTGACCGTCGATTTCCATTTCGGACGGCTGCCCGTCACGTGGCGTCATCGCATCTGGGGTTCGGCGGAGTATACGCCTTCCACCAACATCGGCGTCACCTTTTTGTGTGAAAAGGAAACCCTGTTCGTCAACGACAACAGCGTCGAGATCATTCCCAACGTGAAAGACGCCGAACGAACCGTGTTAAAACCCGAACAAGGCAACTTGGGCGAAGCGCACATGGCCGAATTTCTCGCTGCGGTACGTGAAGGCAAGCCCGCGCCCTGCTCTCCTGAAATCGCGTTTCAGTCGACCGGAACGGTGCAACTGGGCACGATCGCGTACGAAACCCGCGAGCGCGTCGACTGGGACGCGGAAAAGGAATCGATCACCAGCGGAGAGGCCGCCCATGCCCTGCTCAAACGCGAATACCGCGCGGGGTATGAGCATCCGTACAAGGCATGAGTCGAACCGATCGCATGATTCAAGCCTACCTTTTCGATCTGGATGGAACCCTGCTCGATACGGAAACGTTGTGGCTGGATGCGATTCAGTGTTTTCTCGACGAGCGTGAGATTTTACTCTCGCACGACGACGTGCTCGCCCTGGCCTACGGAATTCCCTGGCATGGCATCTATCTTGAAATCACGCGGCGATACCCACAGCTCACGCACAGCAAGGAAGAGATGTCGGCGCTGATCGCGCGCCATTTCATCCGGCTGCGCAAAACACGCGATATCCGCATTCTTTCATCAATTGAGCTGCTGATCCGGCTGGCGGAGGAATACCCGGTGTGCATTGTCTCGGGTTCGGACGATCGATTCGTGAAAGAAGGAATCGAGACGATGGGCATCGGAGAGATGCTGCGGTTTTATCTGGCGGGCGAGCATTACTGGCCTGGCAAGCCGGACCCGGCGGGGTATCTGATGGCGGCGGAGCGGTTAGACGTAAAGCCGAACGCCTGTCTTGTGTTTGAAGATTCAGCGGCGGGGGTTCAATCGGCGAAAGACGCGGGGATGCACTGCGTGGCGTTGTCGCGTCCCGGCCGGCCCCGCCAGGCGATCGAACGCGCCGACTGGGTGCTGAACGATCTGGCGGAATTCAGCGCGGAGGCGTACCTCCGCCGATTCGCCGCGCGGGATCAGTCATCATCCGGATGACGCGACGGAGGCGATGGCCTCACGATTCAGGCGAAACACCGTCCATTCATCCATCGGAACGGCGCCCAGGCTTTTATAAAACTCGATCGAAGGCGTGTTCCAATCCAACACCGACCATTCCATACGGCCATAATCCCGCTCCACCGCGATGTTGGCGAGCCGAACCAGCAGCGCCTTGCCGTACCCTTTGCCGCGAAACTTCGGCTTGACGTACAGGTCTTCAAGATAGAGCCCCGGCTTGCCCACGAAAGTCGAAAAGTTGGTGAAATAAAGAGCGAAACCAACCGGAACATCCATCTCAAGCGCGATCAGCGCTTCGGCGGCTGGCTTTTCGCCGAACAGGGCGCGATGAATGCTATCCTCGGTCGCTTCAACGATATGGAGAAGTTTTTCGTATTCCGCCAGTTCACGAATCATGGCGTAAATCGCGGGGACGTCGGCTGGTCCGGCGGACCGGATAAGAAGCGGGTTGGAAGATGACATTCGCGGCTCCCGAAAAAACGCTGAAAAATACAAACGCCCGTTCATCCAGCGATGACGGGCGGAATATCGCCAGTAATCAGTTTCAGGGCGTCATCAGGGCGCAAGTCCAAATCGTGATGACGGATTATACTACGGGAAAATGCTATAACGTTATTTTACGATCCCGTAGACAATCAAACCCATACCGCAAGCAATACCAAGGGTAACAAAAGCAAATGCTAACATGGCTCAACCTCACAAGCACTCATAATGTCTTACAACAATAAATTGGCTCCATCTGAAGGTAATATTAGCAAACTTTATTAAAAACGCCAAGAGATTTGTCTTAAAAAAACAATATTTTTAAACTGTATGTAATTACACGATTTGCTAACCTCGCTCTAACAATTCAATTAAGTGTAATATATGCGCCCGGTTCGCGCCCAGGTCGCCTTTCCCCACTCGTGAAGATGATCGGACGTAAAGAGAAGAACCTCTCGAAGATTCAGTGACACGAATCGTTACATCGTCTTGAAAGCGCCACAACGCCGTTGTGATCACCGCGTGGATCGTCATTTCATCTGGATTAACCTCGCTCGCCTCCCAACCCAGGCGTCCAAGAGCCGTTTTTACATCCTCAAAAAGTTCACTGGCCGGGCGCGAGAATGCGGGCGTTTTGAGTTCGGGAAACACCGGCTCGTCGCTGGTCTCGGCTATATTGGTTGTGAGATAGATCGACAGTCTCTTCAGAGGGCCGGGCGGGCTGAACAAGCCGGGATTGTTGAGCAATATGCCGCCCAGAGTCAGGATAACTGGAACAGACAATAATAAAATGAAAGAGAATCCCGCGATCATGGCTCCACGTTTCTGAAATAATTTCATCTCTGATCCCGCAGTGGATCAGCGGGTGAAATCAAAATTCACCAGCCGGGCGTCCGCCCTTTTCCACGTTGATTAACTTTACTCCATTTATCTAAATCAATTCACCTTAGCAAGTATCATATTATATTTCTCCACATTTAAACTATGTGGGCTGATGCTTCAAACCACACGCGAAACCTATACATAAGTGCAGTAAAAATAAAAGTTTTATCGAGAAAATTATGTAAATTTCGTCTTGCAGAGACCCACACCCTATGCTAGTATCCCAAATATTCCATGTTTTTCCCAGGTTGAGGTCGATTTTACCCAGTTCATCCCAAGATCACCCCGAGGCAGGGCTGAACCATGATCAGCGAGGGCTCCAGCGGCGCAGTACTCAACGCGGCCACGTCCGAAGATTCGGCGCCGGTCTCGCAGCCGCTCGTCACCAAACTGATCGGATCGTACGAAAAGAACATCGACAACAAGTCACGCATTGGACTCCCTCAACCGTTCCGGGACAAACTGGCCGACCACCCGTTGATCATGGTGCGTTGGCTCAACCGTAGTATAGCCATTTTTCCGGAATGCAACTGGCTGCCCATCGCGGAAGCCATCGCCCGGCTCGACTACTACACCGAAATCGGCCTGACCGTGCGCCGGCAGATTTTTTCGCACGCCAAAGAAGTCAGCATGGACAAAGAAGGCCGCATCGTGGTACCGAACGACATGGCCGATTACGGGCGGCTGGATGGCAAAATCATGATGATGGGCGACTGGGACAAGATTCTGGTCTGCTCGTCGGTGTATTACCGCGATGAACTGGCGGAAGACGAAGTGACCATGACGCAGCGCTTCCCCTCGGTGATGCAACTCGCCAAGGGGCAGAAATCGCTGGAGAGTTTTGAAGCCGAACTGAAAGGTTAGTTGGGACGATTGATGCCGGATGAATCCGCGCCGCATGTTCCGGTTATGGAAAGCGAAGTCGCGGACTACGCGCCCAGGGCGAACGGCCCGCGCGTCGTCGTCGATTGCACCATCGGTTACGGCGGACACGCCGCTTCGCTGACGCGGGATTTTAAACCCGGCGAACGGTTGATCGGCGTCGACCGCGATGAAGAAGCGATCGCGTTCTGCCGATCTCGATTCGCCGATGCGGCTTTCGAAGTCACGCTCGTACGCCGGGCCTTCAGCGAGATCGAAGCGGTTCTCAACGAGGCGAACGCGCCCGAAGCGACATACATCCTGATCGACTGCGGGTTTTCTTCGCTGCAGGTCGACCGGGCGGACCGGGGCTTCAGTTTTCAGAAAGAAGGCCCACTCGACATGAGAATGGACCGGAGCCAGCCGCTGACCGCGGCGGACATCATCGCTTCATGGGACGACCGCGAACTGGCCGAAGCATTTAAGAATTATGGCGACGAACGCTTCAGCCGGCGCATCGCCCGCGCCATCGTCAGGCGGCGGCAGGAAAGCGAGATCGCCACAACGCAGGAACTCGCCGACGTCGTTCTGCAGGCGATTCCAGCGGCGAACCGGCGAGAAGAAGGCATTCATCCCGCGACGCGGGTTTTTCAGGCGTTACGAATCGCGGTTAACGATGAGTTGACGCAGTTACGACGCGGAATTGAAGGCGGTCTCGAACGGCTGGCGCCGGGAGGGCGCATGGCGGTGTTGAGTTATCACTCGCTCGAACACCGCATCGTGAAAGAGCTGTTCAGGCGCTATTGCGGCGCGGGCGGGATCGTACCCGGCCCCGCCCAGCTGGCGGAACCCGAACCGGGACGCGGGCGGATGCTGACGCGAAAAGGCGTCGCGCCCTGCGCGGCTGAAAAAAACCGCAACCCGCGAAGCCGCAGCGCTCAATTGCGCGTGGTTGAACGAACGCCCTGATCGGAGAGCGGAATGGGCCGGAAAAAAGAACAACGCGACGATCAAGCCATCGCCATGGTTCGCCTGACGCTGGGTTATCTGTGGATCGTGGTGCTGTTCGGCTCGATTCTGCTGACGGTGCAGGCGTCGATCGAAGTAAAGCGCACCCACTACCGCATGACCGATAAGTATTACCAGAAGACCGCGCTGCTCGACGACCTGCGAAAACTGAATATCGAGATCAACGAGCTGGAGCGATACGAACGCATCGCGGAAAAGATCGAAACGGAGTTCCCCGAACTCGGACCGCCGCGTCATCCGGCGATTGAAATTGGAGTCCCCGGATTAACGACGCAACGCATCGGCCACACGCCGGCGCGGCTGCCGGAAGCGGAAACGAGCTGGATTATTCGTATGAGAAACCGCTGGGTGGAGACCTTCCACTCGGTTCGAGGGTGGTTAAACGCCCTGCTTGATTAAGGAAACGCGGAATGACGACCCGGCGCATGACGGTAATACGCGTGGCGGCTTTGATGCTCACGGCGGGCGCGGTGTTCAGCGGCCTGGTGGGACGCCTCTATTTTCTACAGGTAATCCACGCCGATGAGACGCGCGCCAACAGCGAGCGGGCTCGCGTCTATACCAAAGAACTGCCGCCGGTCCGGGGCGACATTCTCGATCGCAACGGCCGCGTACTCGCACAGAACGAGTGGAAGTACACCGTCATGGCTGACAAAGAACGCATGGACGACCCGGCCAGCGTCATCGCGAAGGCGGGTGAGGTTCTGGGCCTGACTCAGGAAGACATCGACCGGCACGTCGAGTCGACGATCGGCGTCCGGGGCCGCGTTCTGGCGCACGGCGTCTCTGAAAAAATGAAATCGAAACTGGAGGCGATGCAGTTGCCCGGCATCTTCTTCGATCAGACCGACACCCGCTTCTACCCGGAAGGTCCGCTCGCCGGGCAGATGCTGGGATACACCGGCCGCGACAACCGCGGACTGGAAGGGCTTGAGCTGAGCCTGAATGAATGGCTGGAAGGCGCGGCGAAAGAGATTATCGCTGAAAAAGACCCCCGCCGCAAACTTCTGGCGAGCGAAGACTACACCAAATTCAACACCCAGGGGCCGGACGCGATTCTCACCATCGACGGATACATTCAATACATCGTCGAGCGAGAGTTGGAAAAAGTACTCGCCGAGACGGAAGCGAATCAGGTCAACGCGGTGGTGATGGACGCGGAGACCGGCGACGTGCTGGCGCTGGCGAACGCGCCGCGCATGGACCCGAACCATTACGAAGATTACCCCCAGCTGGTCAGAAAAAACCGGCTGATCGCCAATATGTTCGAGCCGGGCTCGGTGATCAAACCGTTTACCGTCCTGGCCGCGTTGAGCGAAGGACGGGTCACGCCCGACACGGTGTTTTTCTGTGAAAACGGCCGGTTTTATTTCAAAGGCCGCACCATTCGCGATGACATTCACAGTTTCGGCAACCTGACCGTGCATGACATTCTGGTTCGGTCGAGCAACATCGGCACGGTGAAGATCGCGCAGTCACTGACCACCGATTCGTCCGACTGGCGCGGTCAGGCGGAGATTCTGTACAAGTATCTACGCGCGTTCGGATTCAAGAATTACGAAAAGAGCACCTATGACCTGCCCGGCGAACAGGGCGGCGTATTGCGTAAGCCGTCAGACTGGCAGCCCGCTTCGATCGGCGCGGTTCCCTACGGGCAGGAGATGTCGACCAACACGCTGATTCTGACCACCGCGTATAACGCGCTCGCCAATCGCGGCGTGTTCCGCCCGGCGCGAATCGTGATGGGCTTTCAGGGCAAGGACGGAGTCTTTCTCGAACGCGAACCGGAGACGCCCTATCGCGTGGCCGACGCCGGCGTGGCCGAACAGGTCATCCGCATGATGGTCGATGTGACCGAGGATCCCGAAGGTACAGGCGATAAGGTTCGCATTCCGGGCTTCCACATCGCGGGCAAGACCGGAACGGCTCAGAAATACGATCCGGAGACGGGCACTTACGGGCGCGGCATGCGGATCGCTTCGTTCTGTGGATTCTTCCCCGCTGAAAAGCCGAGAGTAACCATCTCGGTTGTGGTCGACCAGCCGCGTCACGGCAAGTACGGCGGCGCGCTGGCTGGGCCGGTATGGAAAGCGATCGCCGAAGAGATCGTCGCGTACTGGGGCATGGCCCCGACGGTTCATGACGACCCCCTGCTGGCCGAACAGGCGAAAGAACTAGCCCAGGCCGAAGCGGAACGGAACGAAAAAGAAGAATCCGCCTTCGGCATCAAGCGCGTACTGCCCGCACCCGCCTTCGCTTTCGACGCGAACGCGGCGGTCATGCCCGATCTGACCGGCCTGCCGCTGCGCGACGCGTACATTCAACTGCGGCGGCTCGGGCTCGGCGTCGAGGTGGAAGGTTCGGGCAAAGTGGTCTCGCAGGAGCCCATCGCCGGGGCGGCGATCGCGGCCGCCAGCCGCGAAGCCTCGATTCAATGCGAGCCGGTGTTGATCGACCCGACTCTACAGGAGCCCGCGCCCTGGGTGGCGCAGGCGGCGAACTGAAACGAATACGCCGGAGCCTGTAAAAACGGTCCGGCGCTGAAAAAACGGCAAGAGCCGCGCGGTGGTTTTCCGCCAACCGGCGAACAAACTCATCGTATTTTTTTTCTTTTTATTTGGGTTCGGAACCGGTTTGGGTTCCAAGGGCAAAACGAGGGATGATTGAAGGGCGATTGCTACTTGAGGGCGTGAACGTTCTCGCGTTTCACGGCGCCATGCCGGCGTCAGTCAGCGGACTGACGGCCGACAGCCGGCGTGTGAAGCCGGGCGACGCGTTCGTGGCACTGCGCGGACAATCCGCCGATGGACACCTCTACCTGCGGGCCGCAGCCGAACAAGGCGCGGTTCTGGCGGTGGTGGAGGAATTCAGCGACGCCGTGCTGCCACAGGCGCGCGTGAGCGACACGCTGGCCGCGCTTCCCGCGCTGGCGGCCAATTTTTACCGCCACCCCGCTCAATCCCTGTCCCTGATCGGCGTCACCGGTTCGAACGGCAAGACGACGACCACCTATTTGCTCGAACAATTGTTTCAGGCCGCCGGTGAATCGATCGCCGTCCTGGGCACCATCGAATACCGCTTCGGCGATTTTCATGAAACGGCTGAAACCACCACGCCGCTTCCGCATGAAATGCAGCGCATTCTGTGCGAGGTCGCCGGCCGGGGCGCCCGCCGCGCCGCGATGGAGGTTTCATCGCACGGCCTGGTGTTGCATCGGGTCGACGGCATGACCTTCGACACGGCGGTGTTCACGAATCTGAGCCAGGATCATCTTGACTTTCATAAAACCATGGACGACTACCGCGAGGCGAAGAAGTTACTGTTCACGCGCCATTTGAAATCCGGCGGAACCGCCTCGTTTAACCTCGACGATGAAACCGGACGGCGATTTCAGGCTGAACTGAACGATCTCCGGCAACTGAATTTCGCGATCGACCGGGACGCCGAGTTACGCGCCTCCCGGCTGGAAATGACGCTGGAGGGATGCCGCTTTCAACTGGATACGCCCGAGGGAGCCTTCAACCTGATGACGCCGCTTCAGGGCCGCCACAACGTATACAACATTCTTGGCGCGCTGGCGGCGGGTCTTTCATGCGGCCTCGCCATGGACGGCATGGCGGCGGCGGTGGAACGGTTCCACGCCGCGCCGGGCCGGCTCGAACAGGTAAAAAACGGAATCGGAGCGCTGGTGGTGGTCGATTATTGCCACACGCCCGACGCGCTGGAGAAATGTCTCGAAACGCTCAACGCGATTCCTCACCGCCGCCTGTATACGGTATTCGGCTGCGGCGGCGACCGCGATCGGGGCAAACGCCCGCTGATGGGCGCCATCGCGCTGCGCCTGAGCGATCACGCGTTCGTCACCTCCGACAATCCGCGTACGGAAAATCCCGAAGGCATCCTGAATGATATCGTCGAAGGGATGAAAGGCGGCGAAGCGAAATTCGACGTCATCGCCGACCGCAAACAGGCGATCCGAGCGGCGGTGGAACAACTCGGCGAAGGCGACATCCTGCTGCTGGCGGGCAAAGGTCACGAAACATACCAGATTCTGGGCCGGGAGAAGATTCATTTCGACGACCGGGAAATCGCCGGCGATTATCTGATCGCGGCGGGAAAGGGAGCGGCGAACTGATGGTTTACGAATATCTTTTCCCGCTTTCGGTGATGTATCCCGGCACGTTCGGAATGTTCAACGTGTTTCAGTACATCACCTTCCGCGCGGCGATGGCGGCGTCGACCGCGATGGTGCTGGGCGTAGCGCTGGGGCCGTGGTTCATCCAGTGGCTCATCCACATGAAGATCGGCCAGACCATCCGCGGCGAAGGCGTGAAAGATCTGTATGAAAAACATAAAGACAAAGCGGGCACGCCCACCATGGGCGGCACGCTGATTCTCGCCTCGGTGGCGCTGTCGATTCTGATCTGGGGCAACCTGCACAATCAGCTGGTGCTCACCGCGATGACGGTGACGATGGCGCTGGGGCTGCTCGGATTCATCGACGACTACACCAAGTTGAAAAAGAAAGAATACAAGGGCGTGCGCGCCAGACAGAAGTTGTTCGTCCAGTTTGGCGTGGGGCTGGGGCTGGGCGCGATGCTGTATTTCCTGCATCCCCTGTCACCCGAACAGCCATACGGGCTGTCGCTGCCCTTCATCAAACATACGTTCATCCCGCTGGGGATTCTGTACATCCCCTTCGTCGCCTGTGTGGTGACGGGGACCTCGAACGCCGTCAACCTCACCGACGGCCTCGACGGTCTGGCGAGTGGATGTTTTGCCATCGTGGGGCTGGCCTTCGCGGCGCTGTGTTACGTCATCGGCCGTGTAGACGCGAGCGAGTATCTCGACCTGCTCTACATTCCCCACTCCGGCGAACTGACGGTCTTCATGATGGCGCTGGTGGGCGCGACGGCCGCGTTTCTCTGGTATAACGCTCACCCTGCCGACGTCTTTATGGGCGATACCGGATCTCTCGCGCTGGGCGGCGCCCTGGGCGCTGTGGCGGTTTTAATCAAACAGGAGATTCTGCTGTTTATCATCGGCGGTGTGTTCGTGATGGAATCGCTGTCGGTGATGATTCAGGTTTACTCATTCAAACTGCGTGGCAAGCGCGTGTTTAAAATGGCGCCGATCCATCATCATTTCGAGATGATGGGCTGGCCCGAGACGACGATCGTGGTGCGGTTCTGGATCATGGCGGCGATTTTCGCCTTTCTGGGACTGGCGACGCTGAAGATGCGCTGAACGGGCGCGGGAACGAATCGATGATGCTGGCCGGACTGATGAAGAACGAGGCGAAAGAGTTGCTGAGCGGGCCGCTGCCCCAGGCGACCGGGCTGTGCGCCCTGGTTGCCGGCATGGGTCTGTCGGGCCAGTCGGCGTCTCGCCTCATTCTTCATGAGGGCGGCCAGGTAATCGCGTATGAAAGCGACGCCGCCAAAGCCGAGGCGCTGCGGCGAGAGTGGACTCCGCGCGGCGTGAAAGTACTGACCGGCGAGCTGAAGTGCGTTGACGGCATCGATTACTGCGTACTGAGCCCCGGCTTTCCCCCCAACGCGCCGCTGATCGAAATGCTCCGGCGCGCGGGCGTGTATATCACGGGCGAAGTGGAGTTTGGCTGCCGTTTTCTACAGCGGCCCTTGATCGCCATTACCGGCACCGACGGCAAGACCACGGTAACCCACCTGACCGCGCACGTGCTGAAATACTGCGGTTTCGATGCGCTGATGGGCGGCAATGTGGGCTTGCCGGTGTGCGATGCGGCGGTGTCGCAGCCGCGCATCAGCCGGCGCCCGATGGTGATCGAGGTGAGCAGTTATCAATGCGAGACCTTCGAGGAGTTCCACGCCCGGGTAGGCGTCATCACCAATCTGGCGCCCGATCATCTCAGCCGGTACGACTCGGTGGAAACGTATTACAAAACGAAATTCAACATTGTGAAGAACCAGACGCCAATGGAGGCGCTTTGGATGGGCCCCGGGGTTGAGGGTTATTGTCCGGAGTGGGTTTCGTCGAGAAAGCGAACATTTGCGATTGATGCCGCGGGCCCTGACGGTTTGTACTTTCTCGACGGAACCCTACGGCTCCGCGACGGCGCGACGGAAGAATGCGCGCCGGCGCCGGAGTTGAACTCATGGACGAGCGTCATGCGCTTGAACGCGCTGGCCTCGATGGGCGCGGCGGTCTCGTATGGAGCGCCGCTGCGCAAGGCGGTGGAGGCGCTGGCCTCGTTCTCGCCATTGCCTCACCGCCAGCAGTTCGCCGGCGTGGTCAAAGGCGTGCGATGTTACAACGATTCGAAAGCCACCAGCGTCCACGCCGTTCAGGCCGCGCTGGAGGCGTTGCCGGGGCCGATCCGGCTGATTGCGGGCGGCCAGGCGAAAGGCGACGACCTCGCTTCGCTGAATGATCTTCTGAAAACAAAAGCGCGGTGCGCCTATCTCATCGGTCGCGACGCCGCCCTGCTCGAAGACGCATGGAGCGCCGCGGTCGAGATCAAACGATGCCAGACGCTCGAAGACGCCGTAAAACAGGCGCTCGACGACGCCGAAGCGGGTGAAACCCTGTTACTCTCGCCCGCCTGCGCGAGCTGGGACATGTTCAGCAGTTACGAAGAGCGAGGCGAACGCTTCATGAAGGCGGTGAAAGAATACCGATGAAAATCCGCTCGCATTCACTCATCAACGGCACCCTGTTGGCGCTCACGCTGGCGCTGGTGTTGCTTGGCGTGGTGATGGTGCTCAGTTCAAGCCAGTTTCTGCTGACCAAAGGGACCGACAACAACGTCTACCAGTACATGGGACGCCAGCTGATGCGGTTCAGCATCGGGCTGGCCTGTCTGTTCTTCTTCGCGGGACTCGATTACAACCGCTGGGAGAAATGGGCGCGGCCCATGATGATTCTCAACATCGTTCTGCTGGTGCTGGTGTTGTTTATCGGGCGCGAAATCAAGGGTTCCCGGCGCTGGATCATGGGCTTCCAGCCTTCCGACATGACGAAGCTGGCGGTGATCTTTTATCTGTCGTCGGTGTGGGCCGAACGGCGCGAACAACTGGGCTCGTTCTTCAAGGGCGTCTTGTTTCCCGCGCTGTTCGTCAGCATCCCGCTCGCTCTGATTCTCAAACAACCCGACCACGGCACGGTGTTTTTCATCGGCGTGGTGTGTTTCGCGATCTGGTTCGCGGCGGGCGGACGCCTGACCCACCTGCTCCCGGTGGCGGCGGTGTTTATCGCGGCGGTGGTCATCGGCATCTACACCAAACCGGTGCTGTGGGAACGCATCAACGCGTTCATGCACCCGGAGCTGTACATGGATTCAAAAGGCTATCAGATCGTGCAGGCGAAAATCGGCTTCGCGCACGGCGGCGTGTGGGGCGTCGGGCTGGGTGAGGGCGTACAGCAGCTCGGTTTCACCCCTGAATCGCACACCGACATGATCTTTTCGATCATGGGCGAAGAGCTCGGGTTTATGAACTGCGCGGCGGTGGTGATCGCGTACATGCTGATGGTGCTGCTGGGTTACTGGGTCGCATTGCGCTGTGAAAACCCGTTCGGCTCGCTGGTAGCGGTGGGTTGCTCGACGGCGATCGGCTTTCAGGCGGCGCTGAATATCGCGGTGGTCACCGGCAGCATCCCCACCACGGGGATCTCGCTGCCGTTCATCTCATACGGCGGCTCGGCGCTGATTATCAACATGATCATGGTGGGCCTTTTGATCAGCGTGGCGCGAGAAACGTTCGACGCGCCGCCCATCGCGCCCGAATCGCGGCGTGGCGGCAGACGGCGCGCGTAACGCAAGGAGAAGGATTTTGACGGAAACGGCGCGGCATACCGGTTCGATCGTCGTCACCGGCGGCGGAACGGGCGGCCATCTCTACCCCGCCCTGTCGGTGGCGGAGGCTCTGCGCGCGCTGGCGCCGAACGCGCCCATGTTGTTCGTGGGGCGCGAAGCCGAACGCGACCGGCGCGAAGCGGAAGGGCGCGGGCTGCCGTTTTTCGGCCTGAATCTGCAAGGGCTCAAACGCAAACTCACGCTGGCGAACCTGAAGGCGGTGTGGCTGGCGTTTTCGGGCGTGGCCCGCTGTCTGAGCGCGATGAAACGGATGCCGAAAGGCGTGGTGTTCGGCGTGGGCGGGTACGTCTCGGCCCCCGCGATGGCGGCGGGCAAGTTATTGGGATGGAAGACGGCGCTGCACGAACAGAACGCCGTGCCCGGCCTGGTAAACCGTATGATGGCGCCGCGCTGCGACGCGGTATACGTGACTTATGAAGAGACGCGGAAGTACATCCCGGGCGTGGAGTGCAAGGCGTTCGGGTTCCCTCTTCGCGAAGAAATGCTGAAACAGCGGCGCGAATCGCAAACGGCCGGTCACGAGCGGCCTTTTACGATTCTCGTCATCGGTGGAAGCCAGGGCGCGAAACGCCTGACCGAAGCCTGCCTGCAAGCCTTTGAACGGATGAGCGCGCAAGGCCGCGCCTTCGAAGCGCTGGTGCAGACCGGCGAGCGCAACCTGGACTGGGCGATGAGCCTACCACGCCCGGCGTGCGTAACACTGACGCCCTTCATCGACGACATGGCGTCGGCCTATCAACGCGCTAACGCCGTTGTAAGCCGGGCGGGATCGGGTTCGCTGTCCGAGATCGCGCTGTGGGGCCTGCCCAGCGTGCTGGTTCCCTACCCGTTCGCCAGCGAGAACCACCAGAGCGCCAACGCGAACGCATTCGCGGAGGCGGGCGCGGCGCTGGTGATGGAAGAAAAAGACTTACGGGCCGAAGCGCTGGCCGGCGCGTTGTGCGGTTTGATGGATGACCCGCAACGGCGCGGCGAAATGAGCCGCAACGCCAGTGTGCTGGGACGCGGCGACGCGGCGGACCGCATCGCGCGCGACCTGCTCGGCCTCATCGAGGCCTGACGGACCAAAACGAGTTTTCACGCCGCGGGGGCGATGGCCGCCCGGCGAATGCACTGAATGAAGGGTTTGAGGGACATGATGGACCAGGACTCCCTGTCGGGAGTACGACACGTCCACCTGATTGGCGTGGGGGGCGTCGGCGTTAGCGCGCTCGCCCCCCCGCTGATCCAGCGCGGCGTCCATGTGACCGGCTCTGATCCCGCGCGCAACGAGGCCACCGAACGCCTTGAAGCGCTCGGCGTGCGCATCATGCACGAACACAAGCCGGAAAACGTGGAAGGCGCCGATCTCGTCGTGGCCACCTCCGCCGCCAGACCGGATCATCCGGAACGGCGCGGGGCGGAAACGCGCGGGATCCCCGTCTGGCCGCGCGCGCGCATGCTGGGCGCGCTGGTGAACGAAAAGCGTCCCATCGTGGTTACCGGCGCTCACGGCAAAACCACGCTCACCGCCATGCTGACTCAACTCCTCATTGACCTCGATCTCGATCCGAGCGCTTACGTGGGCGGCGAGTTACGCGCCATCGGCGGCAACGTGCGAACCGGCGGTGGCGAATGGGCCATCGCCGAAGGCGATGAAAGCGACGGCTCGTTCACCTGGCTCAAGCCCGAGATCGCGCTGATCAACAACATCGACGCCGATCACCTCGATCATTACCCCGACATCTACGCCATCGTGAAGGCGTTTGAAGGCTTCCTGCAGGGCGTCCGCGAAAACGGAACCATTCTCTGCTCGGCCGATTGCGAGTTGACGCGGGATCTGATCATCCCCGCCGGGCGCCGGCGACTGACGTATGGATTCAACGAATCGGCGGACGTTCGCGGCAGTGGCTATGAAGCCGAGGGCGGCGGATGCCGATGCCTCGTCACGATCGGCGGCGAAACGCGAGGGCTTTTGACGCTTCGCGTCAGCGGACGCCATAACACGCACAATGCGCTGGGCGCGATCGCGGTCAGCGAAACGATTGGGCTTCCCTTCGATCGAGCCGCCGCCGCGTTAGGCCGTTTTGACGGAGTACAGCGGCGTATGGAAGAAAAAGGACGCGCGGCGGGCGTCACTGTGGTCGACGATTACGCCCATCATCCCAACGAAATCAAAGCCGCCATCCAGGGTCTGAGAGACCGCTACACGGGCCGGCTGATCGGCGTGTTTCAGCCGCATCTCTATTCACGCACGATGAAACTGCGCGATGAATTCGGCGCGGCGTTCAACGGACTCGATCTGCTGGTGATCACCGGCATTTACGCCGCGCGCGAGGCGCCGGTTGACGGCGTAAGCGGTGAAATTCTGCTGGGCCCCGCGCGCCGCAACGGCGCGAACGCGATGTACATTCCCCGGCTCGATGAAGCCGCCGAGTTTCTCACCGGGCAGGCGCATGAAGGCGACGTGGTGGTGACATTCGGCGCGGGCGACGTATGGAAGCTGGGGATGAACCTGCTCGAACGGTTGAGCGGCAAGGAGGCGGCGCGATGAGCGGTTGGGCCGACGCGTTCGTGGATCGTTTGACCGGTCTGTTCCGGTATCTGTGCCGGGTGTTCCTGATGGGCGCCACTCTGGCGGGCGTCATCCTGATCAGCGTCGACATGTTCCGCTATCTGTTCAATTCATCTGATTTTTCCGTGCAGGAGATCACCATTGACGGTAACGAACGCGTCAGCCAGGACGAGATCCTCACCCGTGCGGGCCTGGCCCCCGGCGCCAATATCTGGCTGATCGACCTCAACTCGCTGGCTCAGCGCATCGAGGCTCACCCCGCCATCCACCGCACCGGCATCCAACGGATTCCCCCGCATCAGATTCATATCGTGGTGGAAGAACGCGCGCCGGCGGCGTTCGTGTTATGCGTCACCGATGGAGCCATGTACGGACTCGACCGCGAAGGCGTGGTATTGCCGCCCATCGTCGACGATTCGTTCGACCGGCGCGACGCGGGCGAACAGAAAGAAACGCTGGCGCTGGCGCAATCGCGTCCACTGTTGACCGGAGCCATCGACGTTCCCTGCGAACCCGGAACGCGCGTTACCGACGAGCGCGTCCTCGCCGGGCTTGAGCTGGCTCAGACGCTGGCGGAGAGCGCGCCGGGCTTTACCGCCGAGACCTCGGAATTCGAATTTCGTGAGAACGGCGATCTGGCGCTGCATCTGAAGCGCCGGGTGGGACTGATTGTGTTACGCGACCTCAATGACGACAACCTGGCGATCAAGCTGAACGCCTTCTGGAACACGCTTGAAAAAGAAGACCTGCGGGCGATCTACGTGGACGCCCGTTTTCCCATTCATGGCTTCGCCGTCCGCTGGGACGAACGAAATGGAGCGACGTGGAAAAAACTGTACAGGAACGAGGGGCCGCTGGCGCACTCGAACGCGATGAAATCATGAGCCGCAAAAACGACCGGGATCAGTTATTGGCCATCGATATCGGCGCCACCAAGGTGTGCGCCGTGGCGGCGCGGCGCAACGACCGCCGCGCGATTGAGGTGCAGGGGCTGGGCGTCCACCCCTGCGACGGGCTGTCGGCGCAGGGCATCGTGAACCTGGAGACCATCGTCTCCTCGATCTCAAACGCCTGCGCCAAGGCGCTCAACCAGGCGCCCGGCATGGACGTTCAGCGCGCGGTGGTGGGCGTATCGGGCGCGTTCATCCAGAGCCAGAACTGTTCGGGTTCGGTCGTGCTCTCAAAACATGGCCGAACCGTCACCGCCGACGACATCGAAAACTGCATCCAGTCGGCGATTCAGAAATCGACTTCAAAAGATTACGAGGTTCTTCACGCCATTCCGCGCTGGTACCGGCTCGACGAAACCCAGCACATCCGCGACCCGCTGGGAATGGAGGGCAGCGTACTGCAGGCCGACGTCCATCTGATCACGGGACGCCATTCGATTCTGAAAAACCTGCGGCGTTGCGTCCAGCGGGCGGGTTTCCAGGTGGAGCGTTTCGTCTTTCAGCCCATCGCCTCCAGCTATTCGACGCTGTCGGATGAAGAAAAGATGACCGGCGTGGCGCTGGTCGACATCGGCGGCGAAACCACCTCCGTGGTGGTGTATTACGAAGGCGGCATCGAACACAGCGAGACGCTTCAGGTCGGCGGTGAAGATATCACCCGCGACATCAATCACTACTTTCAAACGCCGTACGAAAACGCCGAAAACCTCAAGAAATATTCCGGCTCCGCCACAGCGGAGAGCATCGACCCCGAAGAGCGGCTCGAAGTGGTGCGGTTCAAAAACCGCCGCACCATCATCGTCAAGAAGCGCCGGTTGTGCGAGATCATCGAAGCGCGCGTCGAATACCTGATCGAAGAGGTCATCCGCACGTTGCGCGCGCGCGACCTGCTCGGCGTGTTGTTTGGCGGAATCGTCCTCACCGGCGGCAGTTCGATGCTCGAAGGGCTGCGTGAAAAAGCGCAGTCGCTCATCAAGAAAGAAACGCACATCGGCTACCCCAATGGCGTGGTCGGTTATGAAGAGATCATCACCAGCCCGAGTTATTCCACCGCGATCGGCCTGTTGCACCTGGGCTTTGAAAAACGCGATGAAGACGAAGCCTACTATGGCGCCGGGATGAGGCGCGTGGTGAAACGGGTGATGAAGTGGATGCACGAAGCCTTTTAATCTCTCGCCCTCGCGGCGGATGGATGAAGGATGGCCAGTTGAACGGAATGAGTGAGTACGGAACACGGCATGAAACGATCAAACGGGGAGAAAGCGCCGTCCGGGGCAGCCCTCGCGGGCCCGTCTCGCGGCTTACCAATATGAAATCCATAAAGATTCAAAAATAGGAGGACGGACCCATGAATATCGAATTCGCGAATTCCCAGAATTACGGACGGCAGGACGACGACGGCGGTCTCGAACGGCACCGCGCCCGCATCGAACTCGCTAACGACATGTCGGAAGAACTGTTGAACGGCAACGGCCCTAAAATCACCGTGGTGGGCATCGGCGGCGGCGGCAGCAACGCGGTCGACGCCATGGGCGACGGCCATCTTGACGGCGTCGAGTTCGTCGTCATCAACACTGACGCCCAGGCGCTGCAACGCGCCAAGACCCCGCGCAAGATTCACATCGGCAAAAGCATCACCAAGGGCCTCGGTACCGGCGCCAACCCGGTGCTCGGCGAACAGGCCGCCAATGAAGACCGCGAGATGATCCGCCGCGAGCTTGAAGGCGCCGACCTGGTGTTCATCACCGCCTGCCTGGGCGGCGGCACCGGCACCGGCGCTTCGTCGGTGGTCGCCGACATCGCGAAGGAAATGGGAGCGCTCTCGGTGGCGATCACCACCAAACCGTTCGAGTTTGAAGGCTCGATCCGCCGCCAGCACGCCGAGAAGGGCCAGCAGATTCTGCGCAAAAAAGTCGACACGCTCATCACCGTGCCCAACCAGCGGCTGATCAACGTCGTCGATGAATCAACCACGCTGCTCGACGCCTTCAAGGTCGCCGACAACGTGCTCAAACAGTGTGTACAGTCGATCTCTGACCTGATCACGCGCCCCGGCCTGATCAACCTCGATTTCGCCGACATCAAATCGATTATGGACACCGCCGGCTCAACCGTCATGGGCGTAGGCTACGGCCACGGCCCCAACCGCGCGGAAGAAGCCTTCAAACAGGCCTCCAGCAGCCCGCTGATGGAAGAACAGGTCATCGAGGGCGCCAAGGGAATCCTGATCAACATCACCTGCGGTCCAGACGTCAAGCTGCTTGAAATCGACAAGGCGATTACCAAGCACATCCGTGAAAAAGCCGACGGCGACGCCAACGTCATCTTCGGCGTGGTGATCGACAACGAGATGAACGAAGAGATGAAGGTCACCATCCTCGCCACCGGCAATCAGATCGAACGCCGCGACTTTTCCAAATCCAGCCGCGCGGAAGAACGCTCGACGATGCCCGAACATCGCTCCAACCCGCTGAAGGCGCCACTGCCTTACGTGGAAAAGAAAGGCCTGTCGGAAACGGTGGAAGGCGATCCCGATGAACTGAACGACCTCGTCTTCGCGGAAAAAGGCGGCTCGTCGGCGTACGCGAGCGCCTCGCGCGGCGACAAGGGCAAGCAGCTTCCGCCCATGTCGAAATCGTTGTTCAGCAACCTGAAAAAATAAATCAATCCGTTGTCACGCCGCGCCGGTTTGCGGCTTCATGATTGGACGAGGTTTTCTTATTGATTTCTTGCAGGTGTAGCCAGAACGCCCCATCCGCGCCACGCGCGGGTGGGGCGGGGTCCGGCGGTTCCGGACCGTGACGTTTTTCATCTGAAACCAGAAGAAGGAGCCCGGGCGCAACGCCTCGGACCTCTCCTTTCCATCCCATACAGTTTTTCCCACGCCCTCTCGAAAGAGAGGGCCCTTTTTTTGTCCGGCCAGCAGGGCCGGAGCCAGGTATTGGGTTTGTGCAAACCAAGCGCTCCCGTTGGTTGCCGAGACGAACGGATTGAGGTGAGTGACATGAATTTTGTCAGAATCAGAATCATCTGGATGCGCAAAAGAATAGATCCAACTGATGGGTGAATGATTGCGCAAAGCCTATCGCATCCATTTCCAGATGCGTGTGAGGAGTTTCTTTTTCGAGGGAGTGAGGCGGGTTCTGTTGTACGCGTCGGCGCATTGACGAATGGCCTCCGCGCGAGTCGGATAAGGATGAATCACGGAGGAGAGCGCGCCAAGGCCAATGCGATTCGTCATCGCCAGCGCGATCTCGCCGATCATATCGCCGGCGTGGGGCGAGACGATCGACGCGCCGATGATGCGATCGCTTCCCTTGCGGGTCAGAATCTTCACGAACCCCCGTACGTCGCCTTCGGTGCGCGCGCGGTCGACCTCGGCGAAATCCCTCCTGTACACGTCGAACTCGATAGACCGGCGGCGGGCTTCATCTTCGTTCAGACCGGCATGCGCGGCTTCAGGGCTGGTGTAGGTACACCAGGGGATGACCCAATCCGTCCAGCGCGCCCTGATCGGCAAAAACGAAAACAACGCGTTACGAATCACCAGCCGCGCGCAAAAATCGGCGGTGTGAGTGAACTGATACGGCAGGCAGACGTCGCCCGCCGCATAGACGCGAGGGTTGGTGGTGCGCAGCGTTTCGTCGACGACGACGCCGCGCGAATTGGTTTCGATTCCCATCGGCTCCAGATTGAGCCCTTCAATATTGGGCCGCCTGCCCACAGCCAGCAGCAGCCTGTCGAACTGGAGCCGATCGATAACCCCGTCACCCAATATTTCAGCGACTGATTGGCCGTCGGAAATTCCGACGCGCTGAAGAGCGGCCCGGCATCGTAAATCGACGCCATCGTGCATCAGGGCGTCCATCACGGCCCGCGCGGCGTCTGCATCATCACGCGGCAATAACCGGTCGCCAGATTCCACCAGCGTTACGCTCGAACCCAGGCGTTGAAACGCCTGCGCCAGTTCGCAGCCGATGGGGCCGCCGCCCGCGATCAGCAGGCGAGCGGGCGGTTCAGTCAAGTTGAAAACGGTTTCGTTGGTCAGATAACCAGTCTGATCCAGCCCTTCGATATCTGGGACGAACGCGCGCGCGCCGGTCGCGATCACCGCCTTACGGAAACACAGTTCCACTTCGCCGGTGCGGACGCGATCGGGCCCGCTGAACGAGGCTTCACCGAAAAATACGTCGACGCCCAATTCACGAAAACGGCGCGCGGAATCATGGGGGCTGATTTCAGCGCGCACCCGGCGAACCCTGCGCATCACTTCAGCGAAATCGGCTTGCGGCGGATCGCCCTCGGCGCGGGATAATCGAAATGCTTCACGGATGAGCGAGGCGGTGTGGGCCTCATGAAGCAGCGTCTTGGAAGGTACGCACCCCACGTTGAGGCAATCGCCCCCCATGAGGTTCTTTTCGACCAGCGCAACCTTGGCGCCCAACCCTGCGGCGGCCGCCGCCGTAACCAGCCCCGCCGTGCCGGCGCCGATCACCACGAGGTTATAACGCGGCGCGGGCGCGGGATTCACCCAGCCGGGCGGGCGGGTCTCGCCGAGCCAGCGCCGGTTGTATTCATCATCGGGAGGGTTGATGCGATTCAGATTCACGCCGGCGCCTCTCTTATCACATGGATAGGGGATCGATCTCGGCGGAATCCGCCGCACGAGACATAAGATAGCGCCGCGCCCTGACGCCGATATACATCAGAATCACGAACAGCGCCGCGATCACCACGATCAGCGGCCAGGGCGCCCGCCCTTCGGCAAGCCCACGCGTCAGCGCATCGGCGCCCGCGACGTACATCACCGTACCGGGCAGCATACAGAGCCACGACCAGCCGAGATACGGCGCGAACGAAACGCGCGTCAGGCCGAAACCGTAATTGAGCAGGTTAAATGGAAACAAGGGGACAAGCCGCGTAATGATCACCATCACGGCGCCCTCCCGCTCTGTGATGCGGTCCAGCGCGGCGAATTTATCATTGGTCTCCAGCCAGCGGTGGACCGAATCGCGCGCGGCGTATCGTGCGATTAAAAAACAGGCTGCGGCGCCCAGCGTCGAGCCCACGCTGACCCAGACCACGCCCCACACCGCGCCGAACAACGCTCCCGCCATCAGCGTCAACACCGTACCGGGAACGCAAGCGACGGTTGCGATGACGTACAGCGCGACGAACGCCGCCGGGGCGAGCGGGCCCAGCGACTGGATGCGATCCTGAAAACCGCTTAGCCAGGCGCCCGCGCCGCTGAACCGCGCCAGCAGTAACAGGCTGATGACGCCGGCGATCAACAGAACCGGTTTGATCAACCCGGCGCGGCCCTTTTCAATACTCATGATTGTTCGTTCAACGACCAGTCATAATCGAGATACCGGACCTTCACATGGACGCTTTTCAGAAAGGCCTGTTGTTCATCATTCAGGTAAGGATACAAAAAATTCATTACGCCGCGCGTCTGATCGTCGAGGTAATCAAAGTGGCCGGTATCAGTAGACGAGGCGAAATCGCCGGCGTACCACTTGAGCAGCATGGAAAGTGACAGCGTGCGGTTCTCACGATCGAACTGGAACTGTTCGGGAGTGTGAAGAAAGCGGCGAACCTGCTCGTCAAGCTGGCGATCGAGTTCATCTCCAACGTACGGCTTCGCGAACAGTTTGGGACACCCCATGCTGGCGCAGTTGATGGCGAAGTGGATGCGCGGCTCGTGATATTCGGCGCGCAGGGTTCCATGTTCGATCTGGTCGAGCGTCATTTCTCTTCCCATGACGGAATGTTTGAGTTTGTCCCACACGCCGGAAATCTGGCGGATACTGCCGCCGGGGTGAATCAATCCACCCACCAGCGTCGATTTGATGGGGTAATGTTTCACCACCGTCTTCAACGTGTACGCGTTATACACGTTGATCCAGAATGCGATCCGGTCTTTTTCGGCCACGGCGTCGAAAGTTTTCTTTTTCAGATCGGCCACGTCTTTCAGAAACGCATCGAGATCGGCGGGGTCTTTGGCGAGCGCCGCATAGTCGACCAGCCCGTGATCGTCAACGAAACGTTCGAGTACGCGCGCGTAGGGCCGATACGAAAATGACGGAGAACTTTCCTCCGCGCTCACCGTCGCCGCCATGAGAAGAATCGCGGCTCCATACAGAATCGGCGTCAAATTCAGTTTCATTCAACACTCCTGAAATGAGATAAAAAATCGATCAGTCGCCGGGCTTGATCAGCGCTCCGCCACACGATGATCCGGCGCCGGCGGTACAACCGAAACAATGCCTCCCGGTGACGATTCTGCGGCGCGCCAGCGCAGCGGGATCAAAATCGCGAATATGACAGGGCGCGCCATGATCGACCGGCAGGCGTAATGCGAGGTTGAAGTCGCAATCATAGATCACCCCGTCCCAATCAACGTTGACCTGGCGGCGGCACATCAGGCCATCCAGCGTGGATGGATTGAACGCGCCGGTCAGCCGGTCCATGTATTCGCCGTCCCGCCCCTGTTTTCTCAGGTCCATCTGAAAACGGCCGATCGGCATATTGGTAATGGTAAGCAGACGGGTAAAAAAGATCCCGAATCGGTTATTCAGTTCACGCTGGTAATCGGCCTCAAGCGCCTGTTGCGCGGGGGGCAGGCTGGGCCCGCCGGGGTTGTAAACCAGATCGAGCGGCAACGCTTCATCGACGCCATAGCCTTCTTTATTGAGATGGCGCAGCGCTTCCACGCTGGCGTCATACACGCCGGCGCCGCGTTGACCGTCAACGTTTTCCTTCAGATAACAGGGCATGGAGGCGACCAGTTTTACCTGGTGCGCGCGGAAAAACGCGGGGAAATCATCGTAGCCTTCTTCCAGCAGGATGGTCAGATTGGTGCGCACCATGACGTCGAAACCATGCCCGCGCAATTCAACGATGAAGTCACGCAGACGGGGGTGCATTTCAGGCGCGCCGCCGGTGATATCGACTAATCTGGCGCCGGAGCGCCGGGCGGCGCCGATCACCAGACGCATCGTTTCCCACGTCATCATTTCCTTGCGGCGCGGTGAGGATTTCACGTGGCAATGCAGACAGGCCAGGTTGCATTTCAGGCCCACGTTCACCTGAAAGGTGGAGATGCCGTCGCCGTGCAGGGGCTCGCCGGCGATTTCCATGACTTTCGCGTCAAATGAATTCATTCTGGCTCCCGATCGAAAAATTCGCTCCGTTTGAATTATTGTATCGTATTCCATCCCGCGATGATAAACCTGTTTGATTCGTCGTAACTGTTTTCAGATTTCTTACACATGAGCGTCATAATAAAAAACGCCCCGCCGGGTGAATCCAGCGGAGCGTTTCGTCATACACAAGAGACGATCGCTTACAGTTCCTTATACGCGGCGACCAGATCGAGTATCGCCTTCTTGCCGTCGGCGAAATACATCAGCGTATTGTCGAGTTTGAAGAGCGGGTTATGCAGGCCCGCGAAGCCGGGGCTCAGGCTGCGTTTAACCACGATCACCGTCTTCGACTTATCCACGTCGAGAATCGGCATGCCGGCGATCGGGCTGTTCGGATCGGTGCGGGCCAGCGGGTTGACGACGTCGTTAGCGCCGATCACCAGCGTGATATCGGTGTTGGCGAAGCTGGGGTTGATCTCGTCCATCTCCTTGAGTTTGTCGTAAGGGATGTCGGCTTCAGCCAGCAAAACGTTCATGTGACCGGGCATGCGCCCCGCGACCGGGTGAATGGCGAATTCAACCTCGGCGCCATGCGCTTCAAGCAGGTTGGTCAGATCGCGCACGGCGTGTTGAGCCTGCGCCACAGCCAGACCGTAACCGGGGACGATGACCACGCGGCGAACGCCGTCCATCAGCATGGCGATTTCTTCAGCGGAAGTCGCCTTGACCTTACCTTCGTAAAATTCGTCGCGCCCCAGCGCCGGCGCCGAGTCGCCCATGCCGACGAAGAAGACGTTGAGAATCGAGCGGTTCATCGCCTTGCACATAATAACCGAGAGAATCACGCCCGAAGCGCCGACCAGCGAACCGGAAATGATCAGCACGTTGTTATTGAGCACGAAGCCGGTGGCCGCAGCGGCCAGGCCCGAACAGGCGTTCAAAAACGAGATAACCACCGGCATGTCGGCGCCGCCGATGGGGATGACCGCGGTCACGCCGAGTATCGAGGCGAGCAGCGACAACAGCCAGTAATAAATCATCTGGTCGGGATAAACGGCGACCAGCGCGCACAACACGATGCAGGCGATCGCGAGCAGCGCGTTCAGCGTCTGCATGCCGGGGAAGCGGATTGGCGCGCCTTTGATCAACTCCTGCAGCTTGGCGAAGGCGATCAGGCTGCCCCAGAAGGTGATGGCGCCAATGAAACCCGACAGGGCGGTGGCGATGGTCATCTGCAGATCGGGAGATGGCTCCTCGATCAGCGCGGCGCCCGCGACCAGAATGGACGCGCCGCCGCCAAAGCCGTTAAACAGAGCGACCAGTTGAGGCATGGCGGTCATCTGAATCTTGACCGCGAGAATCCACCCGATGATGGACCCCACAATCATACCGGCGATGATTACGTCGTAACTGATGATCTTCTGATCGAGCATGGTCACCACGATGGCGATGAGCATGCCCAGCGCGCCGAGCAGGTTTCCGCGCACGGCGGTACGTGGATGGCAAAGGCCAATGAGGCCTTGAATGAACAGGATGGAAGCCGCCAGATAGGCGAGGTTAATGAATGATTGACTTATCATAATGGATTCCCGATCCGTGGTCTGTGTTGAACGTTTCGCTCCCTGATTTCACCGCGGCGCGGCCGCGGCGGCGTCAGTCTTTACGCTTGAACATCTCAAGCATGCGGTGGGTGACGAAGAATCCGCCGACCACGTTGATCATGGCGAACACCACGGCGATGAAGCCCAGCGTGGTGGTGAGCCAGTTCATCTTGACGCCGGCCGAGAGAATCGCGCCGATCAGGGTGATGCCCGAAATGGCGTTCGAACCCGACATCAAGGGCGTGTGCAGCGTGGGCGGCACCTTGGTGATGATTTCGAATCCGACGTAGATAGCCAATACGAAAATCGTTAAAGCGGCGACGAACGTATCCATCAGGACTGGCCCCCTTCCTGGTTTTCAACCGGCAGCCCGAGTAATCCGCGCAGGCGGGCGTGAACCACGTCTCCGCCGCGCGCCACCAGGGTCTCGCGAGTGATTTCATCATTGAGGTCGATTCGCAGCGCGCCGTCCTTGACGAGATGAAGCAGGTACGTCGTCACGTTTTTGGCGAACATGCGGCTGGCGTGATAGGGAATGGTGGACGGCAGATTCAGCAGACCAATCACGGTGACGCCGTGATCCTCCACCACTTCGCCGGAGACGGTCGCTTCACAGTTGCCGCCGCGCTCGGCGGCGAGATCGACGATCACCGAACCCGGCCTCATCGCTTCAACCATTTCTCGAGTGACGAGAATGGGCGCCTTTTTACCCGGGATGAGCGCGGTGGTGATGACGACGTCGTTTCGGGCGATGACGTCTTTCATCATCGCCTGTTGTTTTTTGATGAATTCAGCGCTTTGTTCTTTCGCGTAGCCGCCCTTGTCTTCCGCGCCTTCGGTTTCAAGATCAAACTGAACGAACGCGGCGCCAAGGCTCTCGATCTGTTCTTTCACGGCGGGGCGAACGTCGTAGGCCTCGACCACCGAGCCCAGTTTTCTGGCGGTGGCGATGGCTTGCAGCCCCGCCACGCCGGCGCCGATGATAAACACCTTGGCGGGCGTCACCGTACCGGCGGCGGTCATCATCATGGGAAACATCTTGGGCAGATGATTGGCGGCGAGCAACACCGCCTTGTATCCGGAAACGGTCGCCATGGAGGAGAGAATATCCATGCTCTGCGCGCGGGTGATGCGCGGCATGAGCTCCAGCGAAAAGGCGGTGGCTCCGCTCTTCGCCAGATCGCTCGCCGCGCCGGGCTCGCCCAGCGGATCGATAGAGGCGATCAACGAGTGGCGGCTCTGAATGAGCTCCAGATCGGCCCGGCCCGCTTCAAGGTTGGCGCCAAGACCGCGAACCTGAGCGATGATTTCGGCTTTTTCAAAAACTTCGGCGCGCGAGCCGGCGATCGCCGCCTCTTTCTCGCGGTATTCCTCATCGGGGAACCCGGCGGAAACACCCGCGCCCGATTCGATCAGAACGTGAATCCCTTTTTTCAGTAAGGAGGGAACGACGTCCGGCGTAATCGCGACCCGCCGCTCACCGGGAAACGTCTCTTTGGGGACCCCGACGGTTACGGCGCGTTTTTCGTCATTCATTACGATGCACCCCCTGTTCGCGCGAGTGCGCGAAAGTTGTCTTCATACCGCGTTGCGCTATCGGATGGCTGAAACGCAACCAGAGCGTTCGCGTAGCGTGTACATCCGGGCGCTGCAGTGATAAACAAAGAGCGCGTGGACGCAACATCGTCTATTATGAGGAAGCCTTACCCATGAGGGAAGCGTGGCGCTTGACTTTTTGTGTAATTTTGATCGATAAAAAAACATCTATCTCTCATTCACCACAATGTCGTATTAAATCAAGCATTTACTTAACAAATCCGTATAATTCAACATAAATACGAATTTTGAAAGCAAGCTTTTTGGCGTATTTCTTCGCCTGACATCAATCGCTTTGAAGGGGGAGAACAAAATGACTCAAACCATCACCAGGCGACGCTTCATTCAACAAGGCGCCGCCATAACGGCCGCCGCCGGCGCGCCGCACGTTTTCGCCGCGCCCGATTCTAAACCGCGACCAAATCTGCTGCTGGTTTTGACTGACGACCAGCGCTGGGACGCGATGGGCTGCATGGGACATCCCGTTCTGCAGACGCCTGTCATGGATGACCTGGCGCGGCGCGGCGCCCTGTTCACCCAAAATTTCTGCTCGACCTCGATCTGCATGACCAGCCGCGCATCGATCCTGACGGGGCAGCACACCCGCGCGCATGGAATCGATTCGTTCGCGCAACCACTGTCCGCCGAGCAATTTCAATTTACCTACCCCGCCCTGCTGCGCGGGGCCGGATACCGGACCGGGTTTATCGGAAAATGGGGACTGGGCGGCGAATTGCCAAAAGATGAATACGACTTTTTCGACGGTTTTTCAGGACAGGGATTTTACGAGCATGAAGTCGATGGAGAAGCACGGCACCTGACTTCGATGATGGGCGACGGCGCGCTGAAGTTTCTTGATGGGACATCGAAAAACCAACCCTTCTGTCTGGCGATCAGCACCAAGGCGCCGCATGTGCTCGATGGCCAGCCCAATCCATTTCGATTCGACCCCGCGCTCGCCGATCTGTACAAAAACGTGGAGATTGAAAAACCAAAGACGGCGGCGCCGGAATATTTTGAAGCGCTGCCCGATTTTCTGCGCGATCCCAAAACCGAAGGAGTGAAACGATGGGTTGATCGTTTCTCAACTCCCGAGTTGTATCAGCATTCCGTCAAAGGCTATTTTCGGTTGATCACCGGCGTCGATCGGATGCTGGCGCGAGTCATGAAAACGCTCGACGAAGGCGGGCTGGCCGATAACACCGTGGTGATATTCACCTCCGACAACGGATTCTTTCTCGGTGAGCACGGCCTGGCCGGCAAGTGGCTGATGTATGAGGAATCGATCCGCACGCCGCTGATCGTCTTTGATCCCCGGCGCTCGTTAAATGGCAAGCGCATTGATGAGATGACGTTAAATATCGACGTTGCGCCCACGCTGCTCGATCTGGCGGGCGTGGAGACTCCCCGGAGAATGCAGGGACGCTCGATGCTGCCCCTGCTGGACGGCGAAGCGCGTGACTGGCGGCGGGACTGGTTTTACGATCACCCCTTCACGGCGGACGGCCGAATCGCCTATTCGGACGGGGTTCGCACGCGTGACTGGAAATACGTCAACTACCCTGACGAACACTACGAACAGCTGTTCGACCTGCGCAACGATCCATACGAGATCAACAATCTCGCCGGCGACGCCGGTCAGCAAAACCGTATGGAATCAATGCGCGGCCGGCGGGCGGAATGGATCGAGGCGATCACGCCGCCCGGCTCAACCCGGCGATAAACAGAAGCCATGACCAGAGACGAAGAAATAAACCATCATCAAACGCCGCCCCTGTCGCGCTCCGCCTTCCACGGAGGATGGGCGATCGCGGCGGCGTGTCTGGTCATCCTGACGATCGGCTGGCAGCGTTTTATGCAGAGTGAAATTCACATGCTCGCGCTGTCGATCACCGACGATTCGTTTTATTACATCGTTCCCGCGTTTCAACTGAAAACGAAGCACATCTTCACTTTCGACGGTTATAATCCGGCGTATGGCTTTCAACCGCTTTATATGCTGGCGCTGGCGGCTTTGGCTTTTCTGTTTAACAACCTGCACGGCTTCTTGAGAGGAGCGCTGTTCTTTAACGCCTCTCTGTTTTGCGCGACGGGCTGGATTGCGTACCACATCGCACGGGAGCATTTCGATCGGGCGGAAACGCGAGTGAAAGAATCCGCCGGGTTATGCGCTTTTTTGCTGTTCATGCTCAACGTCCCCGCGTTTCTGGCTTTCACCACCGCGAAAGAAAACGCGCTGGCGTGCCTGATTCTCGCGGCGCTGATCCTGCTTTCGCAACGCGCGCTCATGCGCGGGCAGCCTCAAGCGTTTACGTCGGCGGCGATCGGTTTATTGTCGGCGGGGCTGATCTTGTGCCGCATTCTGCCCAGCAGTTTTCTGCTGGTTTTCTTCCTCTCGATTTACCTGATCCGAAAAAAAGCGCTCGATCTCCGCGCCGCACTGCCCGCGTTCGCTTTGCCTCTCGCCGCCTGGTTCAGCTATGCGTATTTCGCGTTTGGCCGTCTGCTGCCGACGTCCGGATCGGTAAAGGCGGCGATTTACTCGTGGGAAAATGTGACTAAAAACATCGTTCATCTGCCCGGCACGCTGGCGCTGATCTTTGGTTATCTCGATCAATCCATCCGGTTTGCCTTGGGCTTGCCCACGCCGTTTCATTACATCCTGCAGCGAGAGGGCTGGCTTGACCACGGAGCGCCCGCCACAGTGGGGCCGCATTTCATTCTGCTTTGTCTGACGGCAGGCGTGGGCGTATTGGCGCTCGTCTTCAATGTGATTGCGTTCATCCGTCGCCGCGAGAGGCCACGAGTCGGGCTTCTCGTAACGCTGTTGTCCGCCTCGGCGCTGGGCGCGTTATTCACTCCGCTGCTCATCAAGAGCGAAGCATATTATTTCACATGGTATCTCTTCGACTTTCCGTTACTGGTTCCCATAACTCTTGCTTTTTTCGCCGGTGAAGCGATGCGATTCGCCGCTCCCGGCATCTCGCGCATCGAAGAACGACGCGGACGCGTTCTCTCATGGATCGCCGCTTCACTCGCCGCCGTTTTCGCCATCGCAACGTATACGCCATTCACGCCGTATACCGAACTCAAACTTGATCTCAATCAATGGAGCCACAAAATCGCCGCCGCCGCGATCGCCGTTCATGATGAATTGAGACTCTCACGCGCGGCGAAAATAGGTTCCTATAACGCGGGATTGTTGGGCTTTTTTCTACCGGGACAGGTGGTGAATCTCGACGGCCTCGCCAACGACGCGGCTTATAACGCCGTGAAAGAAAAACGTTCCATTCTCGATTACGCGCGCGGCGCCTGTCTGCACTACTATATCGACGTCGACATCGACGGAATGTTGAGTCCCGGCGGTCTTCGGCACGAAGTGTTGAAAGAGATTCCTTTCGACGAGCGCGGCGGCTTAAAGATCGCCCGCGTCGATTCGTTTGAATTACTCTATGAAGGGTACGTGTTGACGATTTACGAAAAAAATTACCATTTTGTCTCCAGCCTGGGTTCGTTCGACGCGGGTGGTGACGGATGGACGTATGAAGGCGGCGCGATGGCAAATCAGCCCAAACGCGGCGCTGACGGTCCGCAGCTGCCCGTCAGCGGCTGGCTGGGTGAAGGGTTGATCAATACGTACGACGCGATCGCGGGCGACGATCCTCACGGCGCCGCGCGCTCCCCCGAGTTTACCGCCGAAAAGGGACAACGCCTGCTGTTTCTGATCGGCGGGGGCGGCTCAGCGGAAACCGGCGTGCGGCTCATGGACGAAAGCGGCGTCATTCAAACGTGGAACGGCGATTATCAGGAACACCTCTCGCCGGTGCTGTTCGACCTTACGCCGTACAGCGGGCGGAGCCTGCGGCTGGAAATTTTCGACGACGCATCCGGATCGTGGGGCCACATCCTGGCGGATCAGTTCATGCTGCTCCGCCCCGCGTCACATGAATAACTGAATCGTTCTTTACTTCACCGCGTCGTTGCGCCAGAGGTGGAGGTATCGCCAGTTATCCCACGCGGGACTGACCATATCGAGATCGCCGTCACCGTCGAGATCCGCGAGTTGAGAACCGAGATGGCTCTCATGCCCCCGGTCGATTTCGTGCATCGCAAAGCGGCCCGCGCCGTCGTTTTCCCAAACCTGCACCCGTAAATCCGGCCCCTTGTGTTCGTTGGTGACGATATCCATATCGCCGTCGCGATCGAGGTCGGCCACATCGAGATTGTTGAGCGAATATTCCGTCACGATGTCATGACGCGGCCAGTCCGCGTTCTTTGCATCGGCGGGCTGCTCGAACCAGACGAGCATGGCGTCGGGTTCCTTGCCGGGATACCGCTCTTCTGAGATGACGACGTCGAGCCGGCCATCGCCGTTCATGTCGAAAACCTCGATCCGGTCGGCGTCATGGTCGGTTGCGCCAAAGCGATGTTCAAGCCAGCCGCCCGCGCCCGGTCCAGGGTTCTCCCACCACGCGACGTAATCCTGCGTCTCGGGCGATGCGGCGATATCAACGTCGCCGTCGCCGTCGATGTCTCCCACGCCGATCCCCTCGCTGGAGGTGTTGGACGTCAGTTTGACTTTGGGCCAGGATGAATGTGGATCGGCGGGGATCTCCAGACAGTAAATACCGTCTCCTGAAGCGATCAGTAATTCAGGCCGCCCGCCGGGAATGATCTGGGCTTTCTCGAATCCCTGACTATTGATGTGATCGGTGGGTGGCAACTCGGCGACGGCCTCCGCCGACCATTGCGTACAATCGTTATTTTCCGCTTCCAGCCAGTAGACCTTGGGCAGGGCTTGTGCGATGACGTCGGCGTAATCATCGCCATCGACGTCGGTCAGAAAAATCGCGTCGGCGTTCAGCCCCAGATCGGCTCGCGGCCAGGGCGCGGTCATATCTCCACCGGGATTTCGGTAAAAATAACGTCCTGATACCACGTCGAGATCGCCGTCGCCGTCCGCGTCTCCCATGTCGATGCCAAAATAGCGTAACCAGTCGGGTTGAGCCTCATCTCCCCACTTGCCACGCGAATCGTCGAGTTGAACGTAATGCCAGCGGTCGATCGGCAATACGCTGGATGCGGATTTATCCTCCGTGCGAATAACGAGCATGGGACCGGGCAGCAGAATTTCGATGCCGTGATGTTCGGTGTCTGACAACAGTTCAAATCGGTTTTCGCCCGTTTTCAGCCACGAGGGATTTACGTCGATCGTGCTGTAAATCACATCATGCCGGCCGTCGCCCGCGATCGCCAGCGGATGACCGTTGAGCGTAAAGTAATCGGCGACGTTTCCATGCCCGCCGTCCCACACGGCGATATGCAGTTGGGCGCGAGTGATTTGAGCCGGGTCGGCGTCGAGTTCGATCACGCAGGATTTTTTCTGATTCGCACGCGACCAGAATGGGCGCGGCAGTTCGACCGGCTGAATGAATTCGACCTGGACCCGCTCGCGCACCAGCGGCGGCAAGGCAGCGGAGGGCGTTATGAACGATACGCCGGACGGCGAATCGAACATGACGTACGCACGAACTTTCATATTGGTCTGATCGGGCAGCATCGATGCATCCCACACCGCCCCGTAATCCGGCCCTTCAGCCGAGAATCCCGCAAAGGCGACGGGACGGCGGCCTTTACTGAAACCATGCCAGCCCGCGGCGTTTCCATCTCCGTTTTCGTCATAGCCGAAGTATTGCGTCTGATACATCACCCCGCGTACGCGGTCTTTCCACGCATCGGGAATCTCGGCGCTGAGGCGATACGATTCACCGCCCGGCAGGAGAGTGGACTTCACGTGTGCGGCGGCCCCGGCGAGACCTTCCTGTTTCAGCAGGGGATGATCGTCTTTATACACGGTGAAAATGCAGGCGTTGTCAA
The DNA here is from genome assembly GCA_016125385.1 of bacterium. Lineage (GTDB taxonomy): Bacteria > Hinthialibacterota > Hinthialibacteria > Hinthialibacterales > Hinthialibacteraceae > WGLV01. The sequence goes on along the minus strand of WGLV01000011.1, from coordinate 131,889 downwards.
CGATGAAGTGTCCCCAGAAACTGCTCCCCCGGTCGCAGGCGAACTGGATGGCGTTATACCCGTTCACAAGATCGCTGATCTTCAGCGGAACGTAAGGATATTGGTGAGTGCAGTTGTTCGATTCGGTTCCAACCTCGGGCAACATGATGGTGGAGCGTCCGTTGATGGTCAGGCGTTTGCGCGCGGTTCCTGGATGGCCTCCCCACAGTTCGAGGTAGAGTTCGGCGCTGTCGAGGTAACGCAGGTCTTCTTCCATGAGAATCTGCATCATCCCGTTGGCTCGGGCTTCAACCCGCTGGCCGAACGATTCATCCAGCGAAGCTTCCGGGCTGTTTACGCGAAAGCGGGTATTGAATTTGGGGTTACCGTACTCGGCGCCTTGTTCATACCAGTACATGTTGACAAAGCGGCCGTTGGCGCCGCCGTCCAGTGACCAGGTCAGTGATGAGCAGGCGAGAAGCAGACAGATCACGCTTCCACCGCACGTCAACAATCGCTTCATGATGGAATCCTCCCGGATGAGATCATCGTTATAACAATCAGTAAACAAATAATGAATCAATCGATTATGCTCCTCCCAACCATCAAAATGCAATCTCTTCGTCCCTCCGGCGGCGTTCAATATGGCTCTGACCTGCCGTTCAGAACCCGATTCATGGTATGGTTGAATCGATCATTGCGCGCCGTCCGGCGCTCTATATTTCTGGAGAACGATTCATGAAAACCATACTGACTTCGATCGCGATCGTACTGATTTCACTCAGCGGCTCCACCCATGAACTGAAATTGTGGTATGACGAACCCGCCGGCGAATGGCTCGAAGCGTTGCCCATCGGCAATGGCCGGCTGGGCGGCATGGTCTACGGCGGCGCGCCGGACGAACGCGTACAGCTGAACGAAGAATCGTTATGGGCGGGCCCGATCGAAAACCGCGACCGCGTGGGCGCCTGGAAGCATCTCGATGAAGCGCGCCAGCTCTACTTCGATGGCAAGTACAAGGAATGCGACCAGCTCATGCAGCGCGAGTTTATGGGGCCGCGCGTCGCGCCGATGAGTTATCAGACGCTGGGCGAACTCAACCTTCACTTTCAACACGAAGGTGAAATCAGCGAATACAGACGCGAGCTCAGCCTCGGCGACGCCATCGCGAGCGTTCAGTACAAAGCCGGAAACACGACGTATACGCGAGAGTATTTTTCAAGTCCGGCCGATCAGGTACTCGTGGTGCATCTCAGCGCCGGCCTCTCGGGCTCGATCTCTTTCGACGCAAGCCTGACGCGTTCTGAAAACGCCGTGATTTCAGCGGATGGCGCCGGCTCGCTCGTCATGAGCGGACAGGCTGACAAAGGAGAAAAGACGGAGGGCGTGAAGTTTAACGCCCTGTTGAAAGCCGTCACGAAAGGCGGCGAAACCTCGACCAATGACGGCGTGTTGAAAATTCGCGGCGCCAACGAAGTCACCCTTCTGCTGACCACCGCGACCACGTATAACCATGACGATCCGCTCGCGGCGTGCAAGACGTGGATGAGCGCGGCGGACAAACCCTATAGCGAGTTGCGCGAAAATCACGTTGCCGAACACCGGCGGCTGTTTGAACGCGTATCGATCGACCTGGGCGATTCGGACATGGATGACATCCCCACCGACGACCGCCTGAAGGCGGTGAAAGACGGCGGCGTCGATCCCGATCTGGTTGAGTTGTACGTCCAATACGGACGCTACCTCCTGATTGGCAGTTCAAGACCTGGCGACCTGCCCGCTAACCTGCAGGGCATCTGGAGCGAAGGAATCGACGCGCCGTGGAACGCCGACTACCACATCAACATCAATATCCAGATGAACTACTGGCCCTCTGAAGTGGGCAATCTCTCCGAATGTCACGAGCCGTTTTTCGACCTGGTTGACAACCTGCGCGAAAAGGGCCGCAAAACCGCGCGCGACGTCTATAACTGCGGCGGATTCGTGGCCCATCACACCACCGACGCCTGGTGGTGGACATCGGCCATCGGCGACGTCGGCTACGGCATGTGGCCGCTGGGCGCCGCGTGGTGCTGCCATCAATTGTGGGATCACTATCTTTTTACGCTGGATGAGAATTTTCTGCGCGAGCGCGCCTACCCCATCATGAAAGAAGCCGCGTTGTTCTTCCATGATTTTCTCACTGAAAATCCCGAAACCGGCGAATTGGTCTCCGGACCGTCCACTTCTCCCGAAAACGCCTTCACCGCGCCGGATGGCCAGACGGCGCGATTGACCATGGGCGGCTCGATGGACCAGGAAGTCATCTGGGACCTGTTCACCAATTGCCTCGCCGCCGCCAAAGCGCTGAACATTGACGACGATTTCACCCGCAAAACCGCCGATATGCTGAGCCGGCTGGCGCTGCCGGGCATCGCTTCAGACGGACGCCTGATGGAGTGGCCGAAAGAGTTCGGCGAACCGGAACCCGGACATCGCCACGTCTCTCACCTGTTCGCGCTCCATCCCGGATCGCAATTCACGCTGCGCGGAACGCCCGAATACGCCGAGGCGGCGCGTAAGTCGCTCGAATACCGCCTCTCGCACGGCGGTGGACACACAGGCTGGAGCCGGGCGTGGATCATCAACTTCTGGGCGCGGCTGCATGAAGGCGAAACCGCGTATGAAAACGTGCTCGCCCTACTGAGACTTTCCACGTTGAAAAACCTGTTCGATACGCATCCGCCTTTTCAGATTGACGGCAACTTCGGCGGATCGGCGGGCGTCATGGAGATGCTGCTGCAAAGCCAGAACGGCGAAATTCAGTTTCTCCCCGCGCTTCCTTCCGCATGGGCGGCCGGTTCCGTACACGGGCTTCGCGCGCGCGGCGGATTCGAGGTCGATATGGAATGGAAAGACGGCGTTCTAACCAGCGCCAGCGTCCGCTCCGGCGCGGGCCAACCCTGCCGGGTGGTGTACGCCAAACCGCTCTCGGTGAAGGGAAGAAACGCTATAAACGCCGAACACACCGATGACGGCGCAATCGTTTTCGATACGCAGGCGGGTCAAACATACAGCCTGAGCGTGGTTGATTAACCGGCGCCGCGAGAAGGTCTACTCCGGCTTGCGTACCAGGAGGCGCATTGAGTCGCCCGCCTGGAGACGCATGATCCAATGCCTGAACCATCCGGGCAGGCGGCGGCGTTGCCATTGTTCGTAATGAAGCACATGAGTCGCGGGTTCCATCAATCGTTGCATAGAGACGACATCGAAGCCTTCCATCAGAGCGAGGGCGATCAGGGTGCGGCGGCTGAAGAACAGCAGGTGTTCAACCGATTCAAGCCACCGGTCTCCAACAAAAAGGTGAGGCAGGCTGTCGGCGGCGGGCGTTTTGATATAGAGCAAGCCGCCCGGCAGCAGTAGATCGTAGGCTTTCCGTAAAAAACGGCGCGGGTCGCTGACGTGTTCGATCACGTCGACCAGCGTGACGAGGTGATAACGCGGCCCCTGCTTGATCAGATCGTCAATGGAGCCGACTCGCGCGTTCACACCGTGCGCTTGCGCGAATGCGACTGCTTCCTGATCGAAATCGACGCCTTCCGCGTTCCAGCCGAATCGTGAAAAGATCGCGACCGTACGCCCGGCTGAACAGCCGACGTCAACGCAGCATTTGTCTTCCCCCAGGCGTTCTTCAAACGCCCGCCAGTCAAAATCAGCGCCCCAGTCGGTCACTTCGATATAAGCGGGGATCTGACGGCAGGTTTCAAGCGAAGCGTTGAGCACGTCGAGCAACTGATCTCGATATCCCCGAACGACCGACTGTTCCCCTCGATCGTCCCGGGTATAGATTTTGAGGATTTCATCCTGCGAAGGCATGGGGCTGACGGCGATCATACCGCAATGAGAACAACGAACGCGCGTCCAGCCCGTGTTGGTATCGGTCCATAACTCGTCTCCATCTTCCATGAGGCCGCATAATGGGCATCCTTCCGTCCGGTCGACGGCGCCGCGCAATTCACGCGGGTCGATCTCCTGCGGAAAACCACAGAGTTCATCCAGCAGCGATTGCCCATCTCGAAAATCAGGATGCGCCGCCAAACGACGCGCGGCGAGGCGAAAGAATTCGGCCAGAAACGCAAAACTCTCGTCCTGATTTTCTCGCGCGTGGGTAGACGCATCCGTGAAATGAGATTCCGCCTCACTCCAGTTTTCATGCTGAAGATTCGCCAGACCGAGCGACATTGCGCATTGAGCGGGCCGAAGCGGCGCCAGCTCTCGATACGCCGATTCCGCCTCACGGGTTTCGCCCAGGTTGGCCAGCGCGGCGGCGCGCAACAGCAAAACTCCAGTGTCTTGCTCATCCGGGCCGACTCGGTCCACCAGTTCATGCCAGCGTTCCATATCGAATAGCGTCTCTAGCAGGAGGCGCTTCAGTTCAGGCTGATCGGGATCGCGTTCGAGCGCAATCAATAGCCAGTTGCGCAACCAGCGCCACTGGGGATCGTAGGGATCGAGACTCGACTGTTCCAGTTGGACGAATCGGCGGGGCCATTCGGGATTTGAGAAGTCGATCGGCCAGATCGCCTCCAGCAAAACCCGGGTATACCGCCAGCGGCCCTGGCGAATCATGACCGATGACGCCCGCGAAATCAGACCGCGCGCCATGGAGCGCGGCAATAGCCGCAACACGCGATTGAGACGCAATGACCAGCGGATTTCCGTTTCGGCGCGCGAAGCCCCCGCGACGCGGGCGAGCCGCCGGGCGAGAACCAGCCCGCCCGCCTGGCGCGCGCTGCCCAACAGCAAGCGCAAACGGGGTGGAGTAAAATTGTCTTCAACGGCTGCTTTGTTCAACGCCAGAAAGGCGGCGGTCAGTTCACCCGCTTCGATGCGGCTGTGAAAGAGCAACCAGTGATATTCGCCCGGCGTGGAGGGTTCGTCTTCAAGCGGTTCGAGAACCGCGACCGCCTGAGCGGGTTGGTTGAGAAACAGGTAGAGATTCGCCAGATGATAACGGGGATGCACGTTATCCGGCTCATTTTGTATGGCGTTGAGTAATATGTCTTCGGTTCCGCGCCAGTCCTGCTGCTGAAAGCGATTCTGTACTTCGTCAAACCAGGGTGTATTCATGAAGAGGATCCATGCGTCATCACGCGGCCAGCGCCATCATCACCAGGTTTCTTTGCGGCGGCCATCATCAAACCATTCATGTCGAATGCATCAAAACACGGCTTTCCTTACCGCCGCTGAATTCAACTTGAACGATAAGACGATAACCACCCGGTAAGCGCGAGATGGTAATTCAGGCTGAATCGCCCGAGCCAGAAATAGAGCACTGTTAAACCATTGTCACGCGTCAATTCATTCAAATGCAAGATAGCACAATAGATCAATAGCAAGTTAACATAAAAACATTCCGCATGAAAGGATCTGAATCGACTTTCGACTGGCTTTTCCAAACTGAATCGAAGATAGAAAAAAAGCGTTAAGTTGTATTATCCGTTAGTATAAAATCAATTCGTGACATGATCCGGGTTCAACCGGAAAATGTAAACCCGGATAACTTGATCTTAATTGTTTTTTCCCATCGCAACCATCAAAATTCACGTGAACAGGCTGAATCACAGAGAAAACCGGCTCTTCCAGAACGCGCATCATAATTCAACGCGCGGTTTCCGCTACAATAGAAGATGAACAAAAACCATCAGGCGAAAAAGGAGAGCGCATGACTCAAAAAAACATCATGGCGTTTGGTGAGATCTTGTGGGACCGGCTCCCTTCGGGAAAACAACTGGGCGGCGCACCGTTTAATTTCGTTTACCGCACAAAAACTCTCGGCCATCGGGGCTTGATGGTCAGCCGTCTCGGCGAAGATGAACTGGGCGATGAAGCCCGGCGCAAAGCGAACGAACTGGGGATGGACGATCGCCTTATCGAACGCGATCCACAACGCCCCACCGGAACCGTCGACGTCAAACTGGATAACAACGGGCAGCCTGACTATACCATCAATCCAGACGTCGCGTACGACTTCATCGAATGCGGTGAAGAAACGCTTCAGGAAGCCTCCCGGATGGAATGCATCTGTTACGGGACGCTCGGTCAACGCTCGGCGGCTTCACGTTCCGCGTTGAACCGCCTGTTGAACGCGGCGCCGAACGCCCTGAAGTTGTACGACATCAACCTTCGCAAGAATTGCTATACCAGAGAGATTATCCAGGCATCGATGCAGCGCGCGGGGTTGGTAAAGCTGAATGAAGACGAAGCGGGCGAGCTGAACGAGATGTTTACCTTGCATTCGCCGGGGCTGATCGAAACCGCCAACGCGCTGGTTGAGCGATGGGGCCTGAAAGCCTGCGTGGTGACGCTGGGCGACCGGGGCGCCTTCGCGGTTTGCGCCTCGGGCGATCGCGCGTATCAACCTGGCTACAAGGTCGAGATGAACGATCCCTGCGGGTCGGGCGACGCGTTCACCGCCGCGTTTCTGGACGCATGGCTGAACGGACAACCGCTTGCGGAATGCTGCCGCAAAGGCAACGCGCTGGGCGCGCTGGTGGCGACGCAATCGGGCGCGACCGAACCGATCGAACCTGAACGCCTGAACGAGTTTCTGAACGATCCGCCTGACCCCATACTCGATCAGAATCTGCTTAAGCACTGCATCGGGGTGATCTGACGCGCCGCCTATCCGTCTGAATCTTCCGGCGGTTGCGCTTGGGTGTGTTGAATGATCTCCGCCAGAACGCTGACCGCGATCTCGGCTGGGGTGTGCGCGCCGATGTCGAGGCCGATGGGCGCATGTATCCGTTCAAGGCTTTCCTGCGATACACCAGCGGCTAGCAGATTCTGACGGATCACCTTGCTTTTGGAGCGGCTGCCGATCATGCCAATGTAGCGCGCGGGCGTTTGCATCGCCGCCTCCAGCAATTTCTGATCGTGGCGATAGTCATAGGTCATGATGGCGACGCAATCCCGCCCGGCGGGTTTTAATGACGCGATTCCCTCCTCCATCGCGCCATGTATCACCTGAACGGAATCAGGAAAGTATTTTGAATCGGCGTATTCCACCCGATCGTCATACACAATCACCTGAAACTCCATTTCACAAGCGAATCGCGCCAGCGCGCGGCCTACGTGCCCGGCGCCGAATATCAGCAAGCGGGCGGGCGAGCCGATGCGTTCAATAAAGACCAGCGTGGCGCCGCCGCAAGCCGCCGCGCCGTGCGACGACTCGTAATCGAGATCGAAACGTAATAACTGACATCCGCCTGATTCAAATAGCGGCATGGCGGCTTCGATCACCAGTTTTTCCATGCGTCCGCCGCCGATCGAACCCTCAATGTCCCCGTCCGCGTATATCAACATGCGGGCGCCCGCCTTGCGCGGCGTCGAGCCTTTCGACTCCACCACCACCGCCATCACGGCGGCGCGTCCCGCGTCGATGGCCTGTTGCGCCAACCCGAATATTCCTTTCATGACTCCATCTCTTTCCGGCGCCAGCGTTCGATCAGCAGCCGGTAGTCTTCCGGCGTATTGATATTCCATAAAACCGATTCGTCATCGGTCTCCACGTGAATGATATGGCCGCCGGCCCCTTGATACAGATCGCGTAATGGCTGATCGGGCGCCATCTTCATGATTTCAGCAAAATACGCGGCGCCGATCAATGGAGGATGTCCACGCCGATGCTTGTGACTCGGGATGCAGATCGAGCGTTCATCCACGAACGCATCGGCGAGACCGGTAAGAACCTTTTCAGACACGGAGGGGCAATCGACCGGCCAGATGAACGCCCCGCTCACCTCGGGCAAGGCGCCCAGACCACATTGCACGCTGCCCGTGCGGCCTCGTTCGACATCGTCATTGACGACGACGGGAAAAGCGGGATCGACGGCGGCGCGAATCGCCTCCGCCTCATGCCCCAACACCACGACGGGAAACACACGAGGCCCCCGCAGGAACGGGTGGTTGAGAACGCGCTCCAGAAAAACGCTCTCGCCCAATGGCAGCAGAGGCTTGGGTTCGCCCATGCGGCTTGAAAAACCAGCCGCCAGAATGATCGCGCCGAATGATACCGCCGCGTCCATCATGAAAGCGATGAAACCGGCGCGGGGTGAGCATCAATGTCGTTGATCATATAGATCAGGTGTTCAAAGGTTTTTATCAGTTCGGCCATATAATCTTCCACCGCGCCCACCGAGCCCGGCAAAGTGAAGATCAGCGTCTTTCCCGCGACAGCCGCGATGGAGCGGCTGAGCAGCGCGGCGGGATGCTTTTCGCCATATTTCACGCGGATGTATTCCATCAGTCCCGGGATGGTTTTATCGGCCAGCGCCAACACCGCTTCGGGCGTTACGTCACGCGGTCCCACACCGGTACCGCCGGTGGTGAACACAGCGTCGACCCCATCAAGCTGGGCGTTTTCCAGTTCCTGGATCAGCATTTCCTGCTCGTCGGGCAGAATCATCGTCTGAATCGAGACGCGCCAGGGCCGGCTGTGAAAAAACGTTTCGAGCCGCTCGCGGATTTTGGGGCCGCCGCGATCTTCATACTGACCCGAAAACGCGCGGTCGGAAAGCGTGATGATTTTGACGCGCAACAGACGGGGGATATGTTCGGCCTCGTCGTTCAGGCGAATCAGCCCGCCATGTAGAACGCGGCAATACACGCCAAAGGCGCCCGCCGGTCCGCCGGAGGCGGGATGAAGAATTTCCGCCGCCTCCAGAATCACCTCACCTACGCGAATCTTATCGAGCAGTCCAACCCGGCTCAGATCGATCCCCTCGGTGAGCAGATTTTCATAATCGGCGCCGAAGGGAGAGGCCGTACAGGATGGATCGATCGCCCGCAGGCTGACCTGACACCGGCGCGCGCCTTCATGCGCGTCGCCGGCGAATCCGCGATCGTTCACAACAATTTCCGCAACCGCTTCACAATCGCTTCCCGTCTGGCTCGATACGTGAATCTCCGCGATTCGTCCCATTAGCATCGTCCTTCCCTACACAATCAAAGTTCAACAATACGATGGCTCAATCCGCGCCGATTTCCTGCTTGATTTTCTCAATCAGGCGGATGCCGCCGATCGACATGGTTTTATCGACTGCCTTGCACATATCGTACACGGTCAGCAGCGCCGCGCTGACGGCGGTCAGAGCCTCCATTTCGACGCCCGTCCGCCCGACGCACGAGGCGCGCGCCTCAACGCGCACGCCGTCGTCACCCAACGAAGCGACGACGCGCACTTCGGTCAGCTCAATCACGTGACACAGCGGGATCAACTCAAATGTGCGCTTGGCCGCCTGCACGCCCGCCAACTCTGCCACGGTAAGCACGTCGCCCTTTTTGATCTGGTTTTCGGCGATAAGCCTGAGCGTCTCCGGCGCGAGCGTGATCGATCCCTCGGCGCGCGCGGTGCGCTTGAGCGGAGGCTTGGCGCTGACGTCCACCATGCGGGCGTTTCCATCACGGTCGACGTGAGTGAGTTCATTCATGCGCGCGAACTTTCCTACTCCGGCTGCTTGTACAAACCGAACTGGCTCAGCAGCGGCAGCCCGCGCGATTTGCCGATCGTCACGCGAACCTTCGCGGTCTCGACCGGGTCGACGCGCATCAGGCGCTTATAGCCCACCGTTGTTCCCTCCGCGATAGTCTTCCACTCATCGCCGAGCCATGCCTCAACGGTAAAGCCCGCCACGCGCTGCCCCAGGCGAATGGGCTCGCGCAATTCGATCACGTCAAACCGTACCGGGGCGGGTAATTCGATTTCGAACGAAGGGCCTTGAGCGCCATACTCGGGCGCCCAGTACGTCGCGTTGTTATCATCGATCAACTTGCCGCCGCCGAAGCCATCTGACAAAATCCCGCCGGTTTTGACTTCGCCCTTCGCGGCCAGATTGGTTTTGAAGGTTTTATCGATCGCGCCGCGCCATTCCTTCAAGCGTTTGACGTCGTTCTCGTGCATGAGGCCGCGGCGGTCCGGCGGAATATTGAGCAACAACACGCTGTTGCGGCCGATGGAGTTGTAATAGATATCGAGCAGATGGTCGAGCGATTTGACCTTGTCGTCTTCTTTGGCGTGATAAAACCAGCCGGGGCGGATCGAAACGTCCGTCTCGGCGGGATACCACATCAACGGAGCCCGCTCGCCCAGATTGGATGCGTCGCCCGTCAGATGGCTGAAAGACACGTCTTTTTGCAGTTTGTTCCCATCCAGCAAATATTGAACGGGCCCCTCGCATACCGTCTTGTTAAACACGGTGCGCGGATCGTCGAGCCCCTTGGCTGATACGACGCGGACGCTCCACTCGGTTTCGGCGGCGACGCCCGATTCGTTGCCGACCCAGCGAACGTCGGGTCCCATGATGGCGATCACCGCATTGGGTTGCAGTTCGCGGATCAGCGAATAATACGCCGTCAGATCGTATTCCTGCCGTTTTCCGTTGGGGCCTTCGCCGTTGGCGCCGTCAAACCAGACTTCGGCGACCTCGCCGTACTTGGTCAACAATTCGCGCAACTGATTGAGAAAATGCTGATTGTATCGCGGCGAGTCGCCATAGGTTTTTTCATGACGATCCCACGGCGACAGGTATACGCCGAATTTGATTCCCGCCTCATGGCAGGCGGTAGAGACCTCTTTGACGACGTCGCCCTTTCCCCCGCGCCAGGGGCTGTTTTTGACGGAGTGTTCGGTGTACGCGCTGGGCCACAGGCAGAAGCCGTCATGGTGTTTGCACGTCAGAATAAGCAGCTTGGCGCCCGCGTCCTTGATCGCGCTCACCCACTGCCGCGCGTCAAATTCGGTGGGGTTAAAGATGGCGGGGTCTTCGGTTCCCTCGCCCCATTCGCGGTCGGTGAAAGTGTTCACGCCGAAATGAGCGAAAACCACGAACTCCATCTCCTGCCAAGCGGCCTGTTGAGCCGTGGGTACGGGGTAAAGCGGAGGCGCGCCGGCCTGCGCGAAGGCGGCCGTCATCCAGCACAAAGCCAATAAAAAACCAGGCGCGGAAAATACTCGTCGCATGTCGTCTCCCTCATCGTGAGTTGAGTCAATCGGATGGCTCCATCATGCAACGAGGCGGCGAGTTTTTCAATCGTCTCTTCCGGAGAAATCAAAAACGCCCCGCCGAGAAGGTTTCACGGCGGGGCGATGTGAAGATGAATTCACCGAATAGCGCTTATACGAAATCTTCTTTCGCTTTATCCCACTTCACGCACCGGTTTTCCTTGTAGGCGGCGACCGACATCAGAATCGTCGCGGCTTCAACGAAGGCCTCGTCTTCATTGCATTGCGTTTTTTTGCGGCTGCGCACGCAATTAAAGAAGTCGTCCATGTGGGTTGGAACTTCGGTTTTCGAGGGGTCGAACTTCAGCATCGGCTCGCCCGCCTTGAGCTCGCCGCTTTCGATCTTGTCGCCATAACGGGGGATTTTACGTTCGGGGACGACTTCAAAATCGCTGACGGATTGCGCGATCTGATCGAAACGCAAGACGGCGTCCTTGCCGCGGAATTCCGGTGGCTGGCCGAGCTCGGCGCTGTTCATGCTGCACATGAAAGTGACCTGCCGGTCGTGTTCGTCGAAGTTATAAATCGTGTTCCAGGTATCGGGTACTTCGCGGTCATCGTGCAGCAGCGTGTTCAGCCCCATGCACACGCACGAACTGGGGATGCCGTGACGCAACACGGAATGGACGAAGTCGATCTCATGCGACAACAGATCGCCCGCGATGCCGGTGCCGTAATCCCAATAACAGCGCCAGTGCCAGAAATGGCGCTCGTTGAAGGGACGTTTTTCAAGCGAACCCAGCCAGCGATTCCAATCGAGTTCCTTGATAACCTGGTTGGGATCGGGATGGTCGTATTTGTCATACCATCCATACCACCGCCAGATGTTTTTGCCCATCGGGTTGTTTTCCATACGGCCCACTCGCACCAGCGTGATTGGGCCGAGGATACCCTGTTCGATGAGCTCTCGCGCCTGAACGCCGGCGGGTTGAGCGCGGCTCTGGTGACCGAGCTGCATGACGATGTTGTTTTTCTTCACGGCTTCGCGCATGGCCTTGGCTTCAGCGATGGTTCGCGTCCAGCCTTTTTCGATATAGACGTCCTTGCCTGCGTTGGCGGCGTCGATCAGCATTTTGGAATGCCAGTGGTCGGGGGTGGCGATCACCACGGCGTCGATGTCTTTGTCGGCGAGTACTTCCTGATAATCGACGGTGGTTTTGATGTTGGGGTTCTGACTCTGGCGAACGCCTTTTTCGACATGCGGCTTGTAGACGTCGCAGACGTAATCGACGCGGACGCCCTCAACTCGCGTCACCAGCCGGTTCAGGGTTCCCCCGCGAACGCCCAGGCCGATGCAGCCCACGCGAATGACGTCGTTCGGCGATGGACCGGCGGCGAGCACGGCGGGAGCGGCCGCCAGAGCGGCGGCGCCCGCGCCCGATTGTTTGATGAAAGTACGGCGAGACGATTGATTGGTGCTCATTGCATCCTCCCACGGACAAGCGGATTCAGGATTCAGATGAATTTCATCCTACCCCATCGGCGTTTGAGCCGCTACTCCCCGTCCGGCGATCCAGGCTGGCGGCAAAAAAAAAACCGCCTTCCGGAGAAGGCGGGGAGCGAAACAAGTACGCATCCCGACGGGCGGGACGCGTGGAGTGACTTTTTTGGATGCGCCGGGCGAACACAAAACCGGCGGATGGCTACACGGCGCAGGGTTGAGCCGTGCGCCAGAGCGCGAGCCGCTTCAACACAACCGAAACCACCTCAGGCAACGCGGCGCGCACCGGCTCGGTCATGGCGCCGCCAATGGTGTACGGGTCTTCCGTCTCAACCGCGAAAATAACGAATTCACGGGGGAAATTCAGTTCCAGCTGACGGGCCAGAGCCAGCAGTTCGGGCAGCCCGGCGTAATGCGGCGATGGCGCGATGACTTCGCCCAGGTCTTCAAGCCACAGCTCGCTGATGGTTCCCGGTTTGACCTGACCGGTCTTGACCGCATCGATCAGGATGACGCGATCGTAATCGATCAGAATATCGAGCAACGCCGCTCCAGAGAGCGCGCATTCCATCACCTCGACGTCATCAAGACCGCGCAACTCTCCTTCGAGCAGACGCGCCGCTTCGACGCCGGCGCCATCGTCGGCGATGAAATCATTGCCCAGGCCCAGAATGAGCGTTTTCATCAGTTTCGTTTGACCTCGGACACAACGTTCATCCCGCTGTCGTGCAGGCGCACCACCAGCGGCATCTGACCAGGCAGCGCGTGAGTAGCGCAGCCGTGACACGGGTCGTAGGCGCGAAACGCCATCTCGACCATGTTCAGCAGCGCGTCGTTCACTTCGCCTTTCTTAATCAGCCCTTTCGCCGCCTTATCGACGGAAAGCGCGATACGCGCCGCGTTGTTCTGCGTCGCAACGATCAGGTTGGCGTGCGTCATCACGCCGCGATCATCGGTTTTGTAATGATGAAAAAGCGTTCCGCGCGGCGCTTCGACCACGCCGACGCCTTCCGCCGGCTTGTTTTTTGGAATCGCGCGAACGTTGGGATCGGCGATCTCGGGATCGTTGGCGAGTTCCTTCATGCGCTCGGCGGCGTAGAGCAACTCGACCAGCCGCGCCCAGTGATTGGCGAGAGTATGATGAACCGGCTTGCCGCCCAGCGTCGCGAACATCTTCTCATACGCTTCCTGCGCCAGCGGCGTCGCCATCCCCGTCGATGCGTTAAGCCGCGCCAGAGGCGCCACGCTGTACACGCCGCTCTGTTCGCCGTCTTCAAAGCCCTTCCAGCCGACGTTCTTCAGATAACAGAATTTGATATAACTCCACGGCTCAACATGCTCGGCCACGTGATCGAGATAATCGCCCGGATTGAATTTGACGTATTCAGAACCGTCCGGTTTCACTACGCGCAGCTTGCCGTCGTAGAAATTGACCTTGTTGTTTTCATCGACCAGCCCCATGTAATACGTCTTGTGGGTGTAGGTGTCGGAAACGATCCAGTCGACGTATTGCGAGTTGGCCAGCACGATGTCGTCGAATACCTTCAGACTGAATTTGCCGAATTCGACCGCGCGGTCGGCGGCGTCGATAAACAGTTGCTGTTCTTCTTTCTTCATCGGTTTTGAGACGCCGCCCGGCAGACCGAAGACGGGGTGAATCACCTTGCCGCACATGCGGTTGATCAACTCGCGCAACTCTTTGCGCGCGGCGATGACCTGCTTGCCGACCTCAAGCCCGACCTTGCCGATCACGCCGAGAATATTTCGTTCGGCCTTGGGCGCGCCGGGTCCAACCACGAAATCGGGGCCGCCGAGAAAATAAAAATGCAGAGCGTGATCTTCAACGGTGAAGATGTTATAGATCAGTTCACGCAGTTTTTTCGCCGGCGCCGGCGGATCGACCTTGTACAAATCGTCGAGCGCCTTGGCGGCGGCCATGTGATGGGCCATCGGGCACACGCCGCAGATGCGCGAGGTGATTTGAGGCATGTCTTCACACGCGCGCCCTTCGGCGAATTTTTCAAACCCGCGCAGTTCCGGCACCTGAAAATACGCGCGGTCGACGTCGCCCGCGTCGTTCAGAAAGATATCGATTTTCCCGTGACCTTCGAGACGGGTGATGGGATCAATGTGAATGGTACGGCTCATCGGCGCGCCCCTTTCTCAGACGTTGGCTTTACGATGAAGAAACGTGGAGGGCAAGCTGTATCGGTTAAACGAACCCACCGGATCGACGATCTTGTCGACGAGTTCGTCGATCTCTTTTTCGTCTTTGCTCTCAAACAGCGACGCGAAGACCGTCATCGTCGACAATCCGTAATCTTTCACGCGGCTGGTGGGGCCAAGGCATCCCGTGCAGGGCATGTTGCCGTTGACGCAGGGCGCGCCGCAGCCCGACCGGGTCGCGGGGCCGAGACAGAGCAGGCCTTGAGCGAGCAGGCATTTTTCTTCATCGATGATGATTTCCTGCGGGCGCTTGAACTCAGTGATCGCCAGATCGTCGGGCTTGGAATCGAGCCGGGGGCATTCCTGACAGAGCGCCTTGTCGGGCGCGAGCACGGTTCCCCTGGGGGGCAGCTCGCCGCTGAGCACCGCCTGGACGGCGTTCCGCAGCAACGCGACCGGCGGCGGGCAGCCGGGCAGGTAATAATCGACGTCGATCACCTGATTGAGCGAGCGGACGTAATCCAGAAAGCGCGGCAGTTCTACTTCGCCCTCGGGCACTTTCGTCACTTCTTGCGGATAGGTTTTTTCCGGATTCACCACGCTGAACGACTGGGTGAAATCGTGCTCGAGTATTTCGTCGCGGGTGAAGAGATTGCCCAGCCCCGGGATGCCGCCCATGTGGGAGCAGCTGCCGAAGGCGATGACGATTTTCGTCTTCCGGCGAAGCAGGTGCGCGATCTCTTCTTCTTCCGATGTGCGGATGGCGCCGTTGATGAAGCAGACGTCCATCTCGCCGTCCCGCATGGCGCGCACGTCGTCCTTTTTAAAATCCATCGCGCAGGGCCAGAAGACAATATCGACCGCCGCGACAACGTCGAGAATGGCTTCATGCAGATCGACCACCGCTTCTTCACAACCGCCGCATGAGGCGAACCAGTTAAAGCCGGCTTTGGGCTTGCTCATCGATGTTCCTCCACGCTGTTTTCAACCCGTGCGCCTGACCGGGCGCGTTCCTTCCCTATGCTATGCGTTCGCTTCCGCCAGAGCCGATTCCTCACTCGCCCCGGCCCCCTCGGGCTGAGGCATGACGGGCAACGCCAGCGGCCCCAGTTCACGGATGGTCCACGTCAGCTCGTTCACCACGCGCTGCACCTTGTCGCCCTCTGAAGCGGCGATCCATTCGAGGCGAACGCGGCGTTCGTCGACTCCCATCGCGCGCAGATATTTGAGCAGCAGGCGATAGCGGCGCAGCATCTTGTAATTGCCTTCGATGTAGTGGCAATCGCCGGGGTGACAACCGCCGATCAACACGCCGTCGGCGCCTTCACGCAACGCGGCGAGGATGAACTCGGGGTCGATGCGTCCCGAACACATCACGCGGATCACGCGTACGTTCGGCTCATACGCCATACGCGACACGCCGGTCAGGTCGGCCGCGGTGTATGTACACCAGTTGCAGAAAAACGCGACGATTCTCGGTTCAAAAGCCGCGGCGTCAGACATAGTTCAGAACCCCCTCGATCTCCTCGTAAATCTGTTCGTCCAGGAACAAGTTCTGCTGTGCGGCGCCCGACGGACAGGTGGCGACGCAGGTGCCGCATCCCTTGCAGAGCGCCTCGTTGATCACGGCGACCTTCTTCTCGTCATCGCGTTTGATGGCGGTGTACGGGCACATCGGGATGCAGCTCTTGCAGCCCGAACAGACCTCTTCATCGATAAAGGCGGTGTTGGGCTCCAGCTCGACGAAGCCCTTGTCGATCATGGCCAGCGCCTCGGCCGCGGCGGCGCCCGCCTGCGCGACGGTGTCGGGAATGTCTTTCGGTCCTTGACAGGCGCCCGCGAGAAACACGCCGTCGGTGGCGGTGGAAACCGGGGCCAGCTTGGGATGACGCTCGGTGAACCAGCCCTGCTTGCTGCACGACACGCCGAAGAGGCGGCGCACGTCGTCGGCGTCGGGTTGGGCTTCCAGACCGACGGAGAGAATCACCATGTCGACCGGGATGCGTCGCGGCATGCCGACGAGGGTGTCTTCAACGCGAACGATCATCTTGCCTTCTTCGGCGTCGGTGAGCGCCCAGTCGGTGACTTCGGCCACGCGGCCTCGGATGAAGTGCGTCCCTTCTTCAAGCAGTTTGTCGTAGAACTCCTCATAGCCTTTGCCGGGAGTTCGCATATCGATATAGAAGTTGTACACCTCGGCGTTGCTGCGCTCTTTCATCAGGTGAGCCAGTTTGAGCGAATACATACAGCAGACGCGCGAGCAGTATTTGTTGGTTTTGTGATCGCGCGAGCCGACGCAATGAATGATCGCGATCGATTTCGGTTTGCTTCCATCGCGCAACACCACTTCGCCGCCGGTGGGTCCGGAGGCGTTCACCAGGCGCTCGACCTCAAGGCTGGTGTAAACGTTGAGATACCGGCCATAGCCGTATTCGGGGATGCGCATCGGATTAAACGTTTTGAAACCGGTGGCGAGAATGATGGCGCCGGCCTGAACCTCGATGACTTCCTCTTTCTGGTTGAAATCGATGGCGTGTTTTTCGCAAGCCTCGGCGCAGAGCTGTTTGCATTTGCCCTTGCTGAGCTGCATGCAGGTTTCCGGGTCGATCACCACCACCGGCGGGGTCGCCTGCGGAAAAGGAATATAAATCGGCTTGCGCTTGCTGAGGCCCTGGTTGAACTCGTCGTCGACGCGCGCCTGCTTGTACACGCAACTGTCGATGCAGAGCATGCAGCCCACGCACTCGTCTTCATTGACGTAACGCGGCTTGCGGGTGACCTGAATCGTAAAGTTGCCGGCGAAGCCGTCGACCTTCGTCACCTCCGAATAACTCCACAGAGTGATGTTGGGATGGTCTTTCACCTGCGACATCTTGGGCGTCAGGATGCAGGCGGCGCAGTCGAGCGTGGGGAAGGTTTTATCGAACATCGCCATGTGGCCGCCGATGGTGGGTTCGCGCTCGACCAGCAGCACCTTGCGGCCCGAGTTGGCGATGGTCAGCGCGGCGTGGATGCCCGCGATGCCGCCGCCCACGATCAACACGTCGGGATGAACGTCGACGCGCTTTTTCTCCAGCGCCTGATGCAGCGAGACCCGGCGCACGGCGCCCGCGACCAGCGCCTTGGCTTTTTCCGTGCCGAGGTCTTTATCTTTCGTCACCCAGCTGACGTGTTCGCGGATATTCGCCATCTGAAAATAAAATGGATTCAGCCCGGCGTTGGCGGTCGCCTTGCGGAAGGTTTCTTCGTGCATCAACGGAGAGCACGAAGCCACGACGATCCGGTTCAGATCGTGTTCGCGGATGTCTTTCTGAATCAGTTCCTGCCCCGGGTCGGAACACATGAACTTGTATTCCTTCGAGACGACGACGCCCGGAAGGGTTTCGGCGAAGCGAGTAACGCGTTCGACGTCGACCTTGGCCGCGATGTTGATTCCGCAGTGGCAGATATAGACGCCGATGCGCGGAGAACCATTGGTGCGTCCGTTGCCATTGTTGCTCATGAGGGTCTCCTTATTTCGACGCGGCCGGGACCGCGAAAGGAACGAACAGCCGTTGCATGCCCAGTTCCCGATCGGACAGGCCCATCGCTTTGCCCATCAATTGAGAGAAGTACACCACCGGAATATCGACCGCTTCGCCGAATTCCTCTCTCATCTCGTTCTGATAGCATTCAAGATTGAACTGACAGAGCGGGCAGGCGGTGGCGATGACGTCCGCTCCACGCTTTTTGGCTTCCTTGAGGATGATGAAGCTGAGCCGCATGCCCACTTCGGGGATGGTCCCGGTCATGGAACCGCCGCAGCAGCGCGTCTTGAGCGGCCATTTCAGCGTCTCGGCGCCCATCGCTTCCAACACCTGATCCATAGCGACGGGGTCGTACTGATCGTCGAAGGTCGAATAGGGCCGAACGATCTGACATCCGTAATAGCAGGCCACCTTCAGCCCGTTGAGCGGATTCACCGTCTTCTCTTTCAACGCGTCGAGGCCCAGCTCGTTCACGAAGATATCGAGCGGATGACGCACGCTGACCTTGCCTTCGTAATTCAGCCCGGCCGATTCCAGCGCGCCCGCCAGTTTGCGTTTGCCGAGCGCGTCTTCTTCAAGCCGTTTCTGCGCTTTGAGCAACACGAGATAACAGGCGTTACAGGGTGTGAGAACCTCAACCGGCTTCCCGTTGGGGCGGCCCTGGGCTTCGGCCAGCGCGAGGTTGCGCGAGGCGAGGGCGTAGGCGCGGTCCTGATCGACCGCCATGTAGGCGGTGGCGCCGCAGCAGTTCCAGTCGTCGATTTCCTGCTGTTCCACGCCGAGCTTTTTCATCACGGCCAGCAGCGATTCATCGTAGGCTTTGCCGGTTCCTTTGAGCGAGCATCCGGGATAGTACAGATAGGTCATGATGTCGTCCCCTTCTTCCCGTTACGAATGCGCCCGGCCGCCGCCATTGCCGTTCACGGCTTTGAGCAACGTGCGCAGTTGGGTGATGTTTTTGATTTTCTGCGGGATCACGTCGAGGCGGCCGCTGAAAAACAGTTTCATGCCGATCTTGCTCTGTTTGATCAGCTTGAAGGGGTTGGTCTTCAGAAACAGTTGCGTGATCAGCCGCCCCTCGTTGGTGCGGCCGTTGGCTTTGACCTGGTGGTAGAACTCCCGGGCCAGCACCGGAACGGGAAAGCGGGCGGGATGAACGCCTTTGTCCATCGCCATCTGTTTAATGGCGTACATGGTCTCGGTGATTTTGACTTCCTTGGGGCATTCGACCGTACAGGAGTAGCACGAGGCGCAGATCCACGGGGTAAAACTGTGGAGTACTTCATCGTGAAAGCCTTCGCGCGCCATGGCGACCAGGCGGCGAGGCGTAAAGTCCATATACAGGCTGACCGGGCAGGTCGAACTGCACGTCCCACACTGGATGCAATTTCGAATACTGTCGTTGCCGGTTTTTTCAATCAGCGTCTGACAGAAGGCCGGGTCGAGTTCCGATTCATATTTAATTCTGCGTCGTCCCCACTCATACATGGCCGCAAGCTCCTTGGTGTGCGCGGGGCTATGGCGAACTGAGCCGGTGAGCCCACAACGATCGGGTAAGTAAGTGCGTGTTCGAAATGTGTAACGGGGCTATCGGGGCGGTGTAAGCGTCCTTTCGCTCCCAGGTTGCCGATCCAGATTGATGAAAAAAGCGAAAAAGAATCAGACTGTATAGTTTTAGACTACATGTACAGCCTTATTTTCGTCAATGCCGATAGAGAAATTTTTGTCTAATTTAAGAAAAAAAACGCCACACTCAAAGCATGACTTAATTTGTAATACTCGTCACGCAATTCATTTATAAAACCATACGCATGGAGCCCTTTTCAATGCCGTCATTAATAACAATACTAACTAATAACATTAGTTTTATACAAAAAAAATTTCTAATAAGCCAACTCCACCAGCGACCCTCTTCACCCTTTATATAACAAGATTAGACAAACAACTGAATAACCAATTAGCTATGAATGGATGTTCAATACAGCCCCCGATTACAAGATTATTATTTAACCAACACAACAAGACTCATCCAATTGCGGTCAAAAAGAGCCTCAATTCAACATTATGAGCATTTAACCAATACAAGAAAACAAACAATCATGCGAGGATCGGGCAAACCACCAGTATCTGGATGAAAATACAAATTTTCATGATCGGCGTAGTTGACAATTCGGCGGGGGATCAAATACGATGTATAACAGTGCCGCACACTAATCAATAACGACAGCATGAGGTGAGATTATGGCAGACGTCAGCGAACGATACGAAGACAACGCTCCCGGGAAACATTACATCGATAAGACGTGCGCTTTTTGTTCCGTCTGCATTGATGAAGCTCCCGACAACATCAAGGAAAGCGACGACGGCGATCATTGCATCGTCTTCAAGCAGGCCTCAAACGACGCCGAAGCCGAATCGTTGAAAAACGCCATCGACGCGTGCCCCACGGGCTCGATCGGCGACGACGGCGAGTAAGGCTTTCTCTCAGCCGTATCCAGCGCCCCGCCATACCGGCGGGGCGTTGTTATTTTCACCCCGTATACCTCTTCCCGCTCACATCCAATCCCTCACCGGCCCGTGCGCTCCGCTTCCATCGGGATGCGGGCTTGTTTTATAGTGGTAACGCCGCGCAGCCTCCGCGAATCGTGTTCGATCCGCCGATCGCGCGTCCGTCAACCCACCGAAGGAGCCCTCTCATGAGATTCACATGGAGAACGCCATTTTTGTTCGTCATCCTCTGTGGCGCGGCCCTGCATGTACACGCCGCCGCCATACAGCCCGCCGATCCGCGTTGCGAATACCAAGTCAACCCGCTGGCGGTCGAAACGCCAGCGCCGAGGTTTTCATGGCGGCTCGACGCGACCGATCCGGGCGGCAAAGGACAGGCGCAGACCGCGTATCAGATTCTTGTGGCGTCAAGCCTGGATAAATTGAAAAACGGCGCGGGCGATCTGTGGAACAGCGGCGAAGTGGAATCGAGCGATTGTTTTCTGATCGAATACGGCGGCTCCGAACTCGCCTCCAGCCAGGACTGTTACTGGGAGGTGCGCGTGCGCGATGAAAAAGGCGCATGGTCAGCCTGGAGCGCGCCGCAACAATGGCGCATGGGGTTGTTGCAGCCGGGCGACTGGAAAGGCCAGTGGATCGGAATCGACGCGATCTTCGCCCGTAAGCCGGGCTGGCCGCCTCCCGACAACGACATCCCCGATCCCTGGTTCCGAAAAGCATTCACTCTGAAATCGGCGCCCAAACGCGCGCTGATCTCGCTGGCTTCGATCGGCTATCACGAGCTGTACGTCAATGGTCAAAAAATCGGCGACGCCGTGCTCGCGCCCAACGTGGCGACGCATCGCGTTCGGGCGCGCTATATGACCTATGACATCACCAGTCAGTTGCATGAAGGCGACAACGTCATCGCCGTATGGATGGGGCTATCGTGGTCGATCTTTTCTCAATACGAAACTGAATCGAAACCCCGGACGCCGATGTTCATCGCGCAGGCTGACATCACCCTCGGCGACGGCTCGAAAACCAGCATCGTCACCGACGGGACATGGAAGACGCACCCCAGCCCCAACACCCTGCTGGGCGCGTGGGATTTCATGCACTACGGCGGCGAACTATACGATGCCAACAAAGAAATTCCCAACTGGAATCAAGCCGATTTCGACGACTCCAACTGGACTCCGGTCACCATTCGCACGCCGGAGGTCGTCCTCTCGCCCGCGCTGTGCGAACCGAACCGTATCGAGAAAGAGATCGTTCCGGTCAAGATCGACAAGAAAGACAAAGGCTGGCGGGTCGACATGGGCGTCAACTTTGTGGGGTATCTCCAGATTCACCTGAAGGGTAAACCCGGAGACCGCGTCGACATCCAGATATCCGAACGCGAAGACCAGTTGATGACTCACCGTCTTCACAGCGCGTATATCATCGGCCCCAGCGGCGATGGCGTATTCCGCAACCGCTTTAATTACGGCTCGGGCCGGTGGGTCTACATCGAAGGAGTCTCAACCGAGCCGGCGCTCGACGATATCCGGGGCTATTTCATCCGAACCGATTATCAGCGCGCGGGGCGGTTTGAATGCGACGACGACCTGTTGAATAAAATCTATGAAACCACCCTGTGGACCTACGAAAACCTCAGTCTGGGCGGATACGTGGTCGACTGCCCCCAACGCGAACGCATGGGCTACGGCGGCGACGCCCACGCCACCACCAACACCGGGCTGCTCAACTACCGAACCGGCGCGATGTACACCAAGTGGTTGCAGGACTGGCGCGACACGCAGGAAGAAGACGGCTCGCTTCCCCACACCGCTCCGACTTATTGGGGCGGCGGCGGCCCCGGCTGGGGTGGAATCTGCATCACCCTGCCGTGGGAGATGTACCGCCAGTACAGCGACCTGGGCGTTCTGAAAGCGAATTTCCCCATGATGAAGCGCTGGCTGGAGTTTCTGGAAACGAAACAACAGGGCGATATTCTACGCCGCTGGGGAGGCGACTGGGATTTTCTCGGCGACTGGCTGTGGCCGGGCGCGAAGGGCGTGAACAGCTACACCCGCGAGTCGCTGTTCTTTAACAATGCGTACTGGGTCTACAACCTGGAAACCGCCGCCAAAGCCGCCGAAGCGCTGGGCTATCAGAATTACGCGATGATGTGGCGGCTGCGCGCCGGCGACGCGCGCAAGGCGATCAACAAAGAGTTTTATTACTCAACCGATCACAGTTACGCCAACGGGTTTGAAATGTATCTCGCCCTCGCGCTGTACGCGGGCCTGCCCACCGAACAGGAACGCCCCGGCGTCTGGAACCGGCTCGAAGATGAAATCCTCGTCCACCGTCAGGGACACGTATGGGCGGGCATCACCGGCGGCGCGTTTCTCTTCAAGGCGCTGACCTCCGAAGATCGCGACGACCTGATCTACACCATGGTTTCAAAAGAAGATTACCCCGGCTGGGGCTACATGATCAAACAGGGCGCCACCACCATCTGGGAAGACTGGGAAGCGCGCCAGTCGCTGCTGCACAGCTCGTATTTGTACGTGGGCTACTGGTTCATCGAAGGGCTGGGCGGCATCAAGGCGGGCGACGAACCGGGCTACCAGTCGTTCGTCGTCAAACCGGCCGTGCTTGCGAATAACCCGATCAAAAAAGTGCGCGCCGAGTACGATTCGGAATACGGAACCATCAAAAGCCACTGGCGAATCAATGACGAACAGTTCGTGCTTGACGTCACGGTTCCGCCCAACACCTCGGCGACGGTGTACGTCCCGACCAGCAGCCCCTCGACCGTACAGGGCGACGGAACCAAGCAGATCGATTCAAAGTACGACGGCTTCGTCGCCTTCCAGACCGGCGCGGGTCAGTACCGATTTGTTTCGAAACTGTAAGCCGCAAGGGTATAATAGGGAGCGGAATCAAAACGGATCGAAGAAAACGTGAATAAGGCATGAGCGCGATCGTTCACGGTGAAAAAACGCTCAACATCTCTCCTGAGGACATGAGAGATTTCCGCCGTAAACACTAAATCAGAAAATTATCGTTATTCGGCTCGGTCTTGCATGGACAAGACCGGGCCGATAGCGACATCGATCTCCTGGTGGAGTTTCACCCCGGAAAAGAACCGGGGCTGATTGATCTGGCGGATATGGAAATCGAATTGAGCGGACGATTCGGTCAGGAAGTCGATATGCGCACAGCGGAAGATTTGAGCCGGTATTTCAGGGATGACGTGCTCTCCACCGCCAAGGTCCTCTATGAAGAAGAGTGACTGGATTCGTTTGCAGCACATCCAGCGGGCCGCGGATGAATTGATTGAAATTACGCGAGATCGACGCCGGGAAGACTTGGAAACCAATCGTTTTCTGATGTTCACCGCGATCAAGCTGGTGGAAATTATCGGTAAAGCCGCAGCAAAGATTTCTCCGGAAATTCAAACTCAATACTCCATGATTCCCTGGAAACAGATGGTTCGTATGCGGAACCGCCTGATCCACGGTTATTTTGACATTAATCTTTCAATCGTCTGGAAAACCGTAACGGAAAATATCCCTCCCATTTTCGAAGAAATCTCCCGTATTCTGGAGCAAAACAAAAAACGCGGGTGGTTGAGCGATCAACCACCCGCGTCTCGGTCAGCTGTTTGGATTGGAGAGTCTGGAAAGCCGGCGCGTCCGAAAAAACGTCGCGTTTGGTGTATCGGACGCATGGGGCCTGCTCGTCAGACCCGCGTCAAAATCAGCTCCCCACACCTCCGCAGCCACCTGCGCTACAACGTCTACAACCGGGTTTATCGTCTTGCATCAAGTGGACCACCTCCTTTCCGCGCTGATCAAACTGTAGCAGAGCCGGAAAAGAAATGTCAAGAAAAAAATCGGGGAAATTCAAGCGCTTTCCCTGTCGAAAATTTCAACTTGGAAACGAAATATTTCAGCAAGTGTCACTACAGGACTGGTCCCCTTATTCGTCGGTCTCGCCGAACTCGCACACCATGATCAGATCGTTGCTTTTGTCGAGCTCGAACTCGCTGAAATCGAATCCGCCGTAACACATCACCTGGGTAAAGCCCGCCTGCTTCAACAGCGCCAGCAGTTCATCCTTCACCCACGGATAATGCAGCATCTGCATGCTGCGCGAAGCCCATTCGCCGCTTTCAAGATCGCGCGCGGCGACCACCATGTTGAATTCGAGATACCGGGGGCCGAAATCGTAAAAACGGCAGAAGACGTATTCCTTCCCGTCGAGCTGACGCGTCCGCACCGGAAAATCGCGCTTTTTCACGTCAAGAATGCGCTGGAAGTTGTGGCAGTGAAATATGGCGGCTCCGGTGTCTTTCAGGCTGGCGGCCGATTCACGAAAAAAGCGCAGCATGTTTTCTTCATTAAGAATGTGCGACAACGTGTTGCCCACGCAAACCACCGCGTCGAAGCGCGTCTGAAGCCGCGAGGCGAAATCGGTTAACTGAAGGCAGTCGAATTCCGCGTCGAGTTCTTCACGCTCGGCGCCCTCGCGCGCTTTACGGATCATTTCGGGCGAACTGTCGACGCCCACCACGTTATAGCCCATGCCGGCCCAGTGAAGCGCGTGTCCGCCTGAGCCGCAGCCCGCGTCGAGAATCGACGTAGCGAGGCGTTCGCGGAAAATATGCTGATAGAAAGGGTCTTCACGCTTGATGCGCGCGTCCCAATCAATGAAAGCGTCGTAACTGAAAGCGAGTTGATCGTAGAATTTCATGAGATGAATCCTGGAGGGAGAATTGAGATGACGTCCGATCCGCGTGATAGAACGCGCGGCGAATTACACATCGTCATTATACCCGTTCAGTCACGTGGCCAAGAGGAGCGAGCGTTCACTTGATCGGGGAGCGGCGGCTCGATACTCTCCAGTCAGGTAAATCGCACGGAGACGAGATGGAACACGCCCGTTCATTCGCCATCGTTCTGGTTCGCCCCCAAATTCCTGAAAACGCCGGCTTCGCGGCGCGGTCGATGAAAGCGTTCGGCTTTGACGACCTGCGTATCGTCGGCGATCCGGGCGAGTGGGGGCTGTCATCCCCCGCCTTCCGGACGGCGAGCGGCGCGGAAGACCGGCTGCTGAACATGGCGGTATTCGAGAGCGTGGAAGAAGCCGTCGCTGACTGTCACCGTGCGTTCGGTTTTTCACGGCGCGAACATCAGATTCACCGCAAGCAGTATACGCTTTGCGGCTGGCGCAACGAAATGGCGAATCGGGAAGACGGCGCACGAACCGCGCTGCTGTTTGGGCCGGAAGACGCGGGCCTCACCAATGAAGACCTGAGCCTGTGCGACGGCGTGGTGGAGATACCCATGCACTGCCCGACGCTCAGCCTCAATCTTTCACACGCCGTGACAGTCGCGTTGTATGAACTCACCCGGGGCGCCATCGATCCGGTGGTTTCGATTCGCCAACCCAAACCGGTCGACAAGGCCCACAGCGCCCGGCTGGTGGATGAGGCGATCGAGTTGCTGTACGAAAAGGGATTTTTCAAAACCGGCCGCGAAGAATATCAGGAAAACGCCATCCGCGATCTGATTCAGCGCGTCGAACTCGCCGATGAAGAGTTCCCCACCGTCATGGGCGCGCTCCGCGCCCTGCGCGGATTGAAGCGCCGCCGCCGCTCCGGCGAAGAAGAATAACGCGTTATCCTCCGGCTTCGTTTGTAAGAGCGAAATCGACCGCGTGAAACAGCTTGCGGGCGTTATCCACGATTTTTTTCAACACCCGGTCCAGCTTCTGAAATTCCTTATCCGTCACCTGAATTTCGATTCCAACAAACACCTTGTCCGACCAGTTGCGTTTACCGCTGTGCACCGGGTGTATGTAGACGATGAATTCCGGAGCCTGCCCCTGAATCTGCGAATAGGCGTATTGGCGCATCATCTCGACGAACAGGCTGGGATCTTTGCGGGTGACTTCTTTCGAGACCTCGATGTCAAGCGAGACGCGGAAATAGTCGGGCAACTCGGCGCGTCGGATGACGAAGCCCAGCCCCGGCCGCTGAACCTCGCGGCGGCGGCACACCTTGTTGATGTAAAACTGGGCTTGCGGGCTGGAGCCGATGTATTTGAAGATGCCGTAATCGTTATCGGGCGGAATCAGGATTTCGTATTCCTCATACAACTCGTCATAGACATCCTGAATGATTTCCATGAGCTGCTTGTTTTCCAGCTCGCGTGAATAAATTACGTCATCGACGCCTTCGAGCGCGTCCAGATTATCCATGTTATCCATTGTTACGTCTCCGTGAATGACGCGGCGCGCGCGTCAGGGTGAAAACGAGAAGGGCGGCGAAACCGCCGCCCTTTGATGTTCGTCCTTCAATAGCGTACCCGCTTTCGCCGATCAATCCAGCTTTAGCGGCGTCATCCGGATGTTGCGATACGCCACCGGGCCATGATCGCCCTGCAGCATGAGGGGGCCGGTTGGAGCCTCATCGCGATTCATATGCGCGCGGGTTCCCCCGGTCACTTCGACGTTTTCCTGTACCAGCACGCCGTTATGTTTGACCCACAGAAAGCGGGCGTTTTCGGTCTTTTTTCCGTTCGAGTCGAAACGGGGCGCACGGAAGACGGCTTCAAACGACTGCCACTCGCCGGGCGCCCGGCTGGCGTTCACCTTCGGCGCATGGCCTTCATAGGTGGTGTCATTTTGAGAGTTGTAGCGGGCGTAGATGCCGCCGCAGTCCGAGAAACTTTCCTTCTCCTTGCCATAACTGTCGAATACCTGAATTTCGTACAACCCCTGCAGGTAGACGCCCGAGTTGGAGCCTTTAGGCACGACGAATTCGATGGAGAGATGACAATCGCCATGCTGATGTTCGGTGGCGATATTCACGGTACGGCCTTCAAGGCTGTTCACCATGATTCCCTCGCCGGTGGTCACCACGAAGACGGAGTCATTCCCTTCGCCCAGCGTCACCGCGCTCGCCACCAGCCAGCGGTTGGGCTCGCCAAGCCCTTTCCAGCCATCGAGATTTTTGCCGTTGAACAGTTCAATCGTCTTGCCCACGCGCCGTCCCTCAGGTACGTCCGTCCAACCCGGCAGCGCGACGGCGGCGATCGCCAGTATGAGGCCCGCCCAATTTCGAAATCGCATCATCATTCGTTCTCCCTCATCAAGTAGTCGGCGTGGACCCGATCCGCGCACGATTGATTATCGCATATCGTCTTCAATTTTAGAATCGGCGGCGACGGTGTATCGGTCGGTCCATTCCATCGATTCGCCGGGAGCGAGATCGATCTTGATAAATGGCTCCGGACAGGTCGCCAGCGTGGTCGACCAGAAATGAAAATCATACGCGGGGTAGTCGCCCTCGATCTTCAACGCGACGCCGGCGTTTTTGTTATGGATGGTCACGCGGGTGGATTCGGGCGTCACAGGATATCCCGTAAATTCAACGTAAGTGCTGGTGTTCTTTAACGCCTTCAGAAAGATGATCTTATTTCCTTCGGCGCGAGCGTACCCGTTAAACGATTGCGTGAATTGAGGCGTGAAACTGAACGTCAGTTCATACGAGGGGCCGATGGGTTCGTCATCCAGTATCGTGAAGTTATGGCAATAATAATCGGTGTCGATGGGTTTCTCACCCGTGTTTTTTAATTGATGGCTTATGGTAAACACGGGCGAACCGCTTTCCAGTTCGATCCGCTTGACGTATTCATACTTCCACCCGTTAAAATCGGGAGCGTCCTGGCGATACGCGATCCAGTCATCGCCGTGTTCGACCGACCAGTCATAGACCTGTTTGAGGGCGTGGTTTCCAGCAAACGAGTAGGCGTTGCGATCTTTTTTTGTCAGCAGCCCGATGCCGATTTTCAGAAATGGTCCGCCCACCGAAGCGTCGGTATAACCAAGCGGCGTTTTCATGCCGAACTCACCGACGGGGCCGTTGACGTCGTCGTGGTTGCGCGGGTCGTGAGTAGCCTTCCAGTCTCCGAAAACGGTATACCCCGCGTATTTCACCTGTTGAATCACGCCCGACCACTCAAAACGCGAGCCCCGGTAATAGCCGCTGGCGGCGTCGGGCGGATACAGTAACATCTCCAGCGAGCCGTTATTCAGCGTCACGCTGGGGTAATCGGCCCCATGGGTAACCAAAGACAACATCATCGCCGCAAACACGGCTGCTGCGAGTCGTAAACGGATCGGCATCATTTACTCTCCTTCGAGACACTCAAATCAGATCAAAACCAGATGGCTTTGATCGTGGAACACCACAGACTATCAAAAAAGACGGCATGACACAAACCGGATTCTACATAGAGATGAAAACACGATAAAAATGGTATAGTTTAAAACTGCATACGCGCATTTTTGTTGAACCGTTACAAAACAGGAGACTTCACCGTTTTCATGCTCAAAGGAACCTTCATCAGATGACTTACGACTACCATTATATAACAGAAGGCATGCACGGATTGGAATATAAATAAGAATATATATATTATCATTTTAATAAAGTATATCGGGCGTTTTATCAGGCATTTTATAAACAAGGGTTGCGTTCATCGCTATTTGTGAAATAATTCATATATTGGTGGTCAATCAAGTAAGTTTCGGCAGATGACAATCGAATTTTCATAACAAAACTATCATTCACGCCAACTCATCCGAGGTGATTCAGCCATGACTCAACGCCCCATCGACCGACGTTCTTTCGCCATTCAATGTGGATTGCTCAGCGCCAGCCTCTATGCGCCGCGCATCGCTTTTTCAGCCGGCCAGCCCAGCATGAGCATCGCCCGTTTCTCGGCTTCGCCAGGCGACGACGAACTGCCCGCCAAGGCCGGCGAATTGACTCGCAAAGCCATTGAGGCGCTCGGCGGCATGGACCGCTTCATCGCGAAGGGCGACGTCGTTTTCGTCAAACCGAACATCGGCTGGGACCGGACGCCGGAACAGGCGGCCAACACCAACCCCGACGTGGTCGCGGCGGTGGTTGAAATGTGCCTGAAGTCGGGCGCGAAAGAAGTACATGTCACCGACAACTCCTGCAATGAAGCGCGGCGAACCTTCGCCCGGTCGGGCATTCAGACCGCCGCTGAAAAAGCCGGAGCGCGCGTTTACTTTATGGATGACCGCAAACTCAAGAAAAAAGCCCCCATCAACGGCAAGGTTTTGAAGGAATGGGAAATTTATGAAGACATTCTCAAAGCCGACAAGCTGATCAACGTGCCTATCGTCAAACATCACGGCCTGAGCCAGGCGACGCTGAGCATGAAAAACCTGATGGGAATCATCGGCGGCTCCCGCAACCAGTATCACCAGGATATCACCAATACGCTCGTCGACCTGGCCGCCTTTGTAAAACCCGACCTGATCATCATCGACGCGATTCGCGTGTTGAAGGCCAACGGCCCGGTGGGCGGCAACCTCGACGACGTCGAACGCAAAGACGTCATCGCGGCGGGAACCGACCAGGTCGCGCTCGACGCCTTCGGAGCCGAGCAGCTGGGCTTCAAGCCCGAAGACATCGGCTACGTGGCCGAAGCCGCTAAGCGCGGGTTGGGCACGATGGACTACGCCTCGCTCAAACCGGTCGAAGTCACCGTCTGATCGGCGTTCACCACTTCAGGAAGCGCAAGGCATCATGGCGAACATCTTTGCGAAAACGCATCCCGTGGTCTGGCTGCGCCGGCTGGTCCAGACGTTTTTTCTGTTCCTCTTTTTCGATCTGCTGCTGGAGACGACGTTCCACCCGATCGACAAGGTCGGGGGGCCGGTCACGTTTTTCTTCGAACTCGATCCGCTGGTGATGATCTCCACATTCATCGCCGCTCATACCGTTCCGGCGGCGTTGCTGCTCTCGCTGATCGTAATGGGCGTGACGCTGCTCTTCGGGCGGTGGTTCTGCGGCTGGGCGTGCCCCTTCGGCGCCCTGCACAACTTTTTCACCAGCCTGCGCGACTGGAAGCGCAAAGACCGCATCCTCCACGGCGGCTATACCCGCTGGAACAAAGCCAAGTATTACGTGCTGATCGCCTTTCTGACGGGAGGAATTCTCGGCGTTAACGCGGTGGGCTGGCTCGATCCGTTCTCGTTTTTTTACCGCTCGTTTTCAACATCCATCCTGCCCGCGATCAATCACGGTCTGACCGGCTTTTTCACCTGGGCGTATGAAACCGACCCCGGCGTGGGGTCAGCCAGGCTGACCTCCGTCACCGAACCGGTCTACTCGGTGTTACGCGAACGTTTTCTCGATCCCGAACCGTATTTTTATCAGGGCGGCTTTCTGATCGGCGTCCTGTTCATCGCCATTGTGGCGCTCAACCTGTTCCGGGTGCGGTTCTGGTGCCGCTACATCTGTCCTCTGGGCGCTCTGCTGGGCGTGACCGGCAAGAACCCCATCGTGCGCGTACAGAAAGATGAAGATCATTGCAACGGGTGCAACCTGTGCGCGGCCGATTGCCAGGGCGGCGCGAATCCTCACGTCACCGGCGGATGGAAACCCACGGAATGCTTCTACTGCTACAACTGCGTTTCGGCCTGTCCTTCGAATTCCATCCGGATCGTCTCGAATGATAAGGAGGAGAAACGATGAACGCGGTCTTACGCTGGCTGAAACGATTCGTGTCTCCACCGAAAGAAGAGCGCCTCAATCTGGGCCGGCGTGGCCTGCTGGCGAGCGCGATGGCGGGGGTGACGGGCGGCTTGCTGTTCCGCGTCTCTCCTCGCGCCGAAAGCGAAAAATACAGCCCCGGTCTCATCCGCCCGCCTGGGGCGCTGGCTGAAGATGAATTTCTGGCGCGTTGCGTGCGGTGCGGCGAATGTATGAAGGTCTGTATCACCAACGTCATCCAGCCCGCCCAGACCGAAGCGGGCGTGGAAGGCTTCTGGACGCCGGCGCTGAACATGAACGTGAGCTATTGCGAACATGAATGCACGCTCTGCGGCCAGGTCTGCCCCACCGGCGCCATCCGGCAGCTGACGCTGGAAGAAAAGAAAAAAATCCGCATCGGCCAGGCGTTTTTCGACCGTAACCGCTGCCTGCCCTGGGCGTTTGAACGCTCGTGCATCGTGTGCGAAGAACACTGCCCGGTCAGCAACAAGGCGATCTGGTTTCAGGAGATCGAAGTTACTCGCCGCGACGGGAGCAAAGTCACCGTCAAACAGCCGCACGTGGACGCCGTTCTCTGCACGGGATGCGGCATCTGCCATTCGGTATGCCCCATCAAGGATGAGCCCGGCGTCTACGTGACCAGCGTGGGCGAATCGCGGCACCCCGGAAACCAGATGCTGCTGGAAAGCGGAAGCGGACTGTTCGGCGGATCCGGCGAGGCAACGAGCGATCCGTACGGCGGAGGCGGAGACCCTTACGGCGGATAAACCGGACGCGCGCGTCTGGATCAACAAGAAGCAACCAAACACAACGGGGAGTAAGGAGAGGGTGATATGAAGGAATCGATGCAAGGTCTCAATCGTCGGTCATTTTTACAGAGCGGTTTGGCGGCGGGCGCGGCGTTGGGCGCCATGTCAGGAACCGCGACGGCGGCCATCGATCCCAAATCGGTGCTGAATTACAACGAAAAGATGAAATACCGCGTGATGGGTTCAAGCGGCCTGCCGGTCAGTGTGATCTCGCTGGGCGGACTGGTCAGCGACGTGCCCACGCTTCACTACGGCATCGATCAGGGCGTCAACCTGGTGCATATTTCGACCAGTTACCTGGGCGGCGAATCGATCAAGACGCTTGGCGAAGTCATGAAGACGCGCCGCGACCAGGTTTACATCGCGTTGAAGGACAATTTTTTACGCGATGACCTCAGCGCGATCGACGAAGTGCTCAAGACGCTTAACACCGACTACGTCGACTTTTTCATGTTCAACCGACACGATCCGAAATCGGCGTCCGACCCCAAAATTCAGGAAACGTTTGAAGCGTTGAAAAAGATGGGCAAGGTTCGCCACTGCGGCCTCACCACCCACGGCGAAGTGAAAGAAACCACCGCGGCGGGCATCGACAGCGGGATGTACTCGCTGGTCATGCCGGTTCTCAACCAGCCCGCGCTTGAATCCCTGCAAACCGAATTGCAGTCCGCGCAAAACAAAAACATCGGCGTCATGGCGATGAAAACCATGAAAGGCCTCGAAAAAGACGACAAGGCCGAAGAACTGAAACTCCAGATCGCTTATTTAAAGAAGATTCTCGCGAATCCGGCGGTCACCACCGTGCTGAAGGGCATCGGCTCGATCGAAATGTTTGACGCCTATCAGACCGCCGTCAATGAAACGCTCACCAGTCAGGAAGATCGCGCGCTGTACCGCTTCGCGCAGTCGAACCGCGCCAACAACTGCATGATGTGCGATGAGTGCGGCCGGGTATGCCCGCAAGGCGTGCGCGTCTCGACCGTGTTGCGCTGTAACGATTATTACTATGGGCAGGAGGGCGACTATCGCACCGCGTATGAAACCTACCAGGAGCTGGCCTCGAATCAGCGCGGCGGTTCAGCATGTTACGACTGCGCGCAGTGCGAAGAAATCTGCCCCAACGGAATCAAAATCGTCGATCGCCTGGCGTCGGCGGAGCGGTTGTTCGTATAAGGAGTCAAACCGTGTCACGATTTATATGGATGGCCTGTATCGCCCTGACGATCGGCGCATGGACGCAGCCCCTTCTCGCTCAGGAAGAATTCAGCGACGAACCGGCGGTGGAAGAAAAACCCGTGCCGCCCGAGTTGAAAGCGCAATTGGAAAAACTGATCGCGCTCGACCCGGCGCTGAAACTCGAATTGGATGGAGACCCCGCGTACTACAGCCGCTCGACGCTATATGAATACATCGACGGCGCGGCCTCGATCTTCGAACAATACGGCGTCAGCGCGGTAGGACACGCCGATATGAAAAACGGCGACCGCGAGTTAACCGTCGACGTCTACGACATGGGATCTCCGCTCAACGCGTTCGGAATGTATTCGATGGAACGATCGCCGAATAACGATTTCATCGAGGTGGGGGCTCAGGGCTATATCGGTAAATACATCCTCAATTTCGTGCAGGGGCGTTATTACGTCAAATTGTCCTACTTCGGCCCCGATGAAGCCGGCGCGGCGTTGATGAAAGCGTCGGCGGCCGATCTGTCGAAACGAATCGGAAAAGACAAATCGCTGCCTGAAGAAAAAACGATTCTGCCCACGTACCGCATCGTCGAAAATTCAGAAAAGTGGATCGTGGGTGCGCCTCTGGGCTTTCAGTTCATGTCGCCCGCGTGGCGTGCTGAATACGCTCTGGGCGACGAACCGAGCGAGTTGTTCATCTCCATCGCGGAATCGGAAAACGCGGCGAACGAACGCGCGGCGAAATTCCGGGCTTTTCTTGAAAAATCCGGTTCCGCAGCGGACGCGCCGGACCTGGGTAAAGGCGGCTTCAGAGCCGAAACCTCCTATCAGGGCAAAATCATCGCTGCGCCGTGCGGGCGTTGCGTGATGGTGTTAACAAAACCGCCCAAAGACGTCGCCGCGTTCTGGAAGACGGCGCGGGAAGCGATCCTCGGCGCGAAGTAAAGCAGTGCAATCCATTCGAAAAACGAAACGGGACGGCGCTGGCCGTCCCGTTTTTGCTTGAAAGAAAATATGATTGTCGCCACGATGAATCCG
Source organism: bacterium (assembly GCA_016125385.1). Lineage (GTDB taxonomy): Bacteria > Hinthialibacterota > Hinthialibacteria > Hinthialibacterales > Hinthialibacteraceae > WGLV01. The sequence goes on along the minus strand of WGLV01000011.1, from coordinate 97,620 downwards.
TGGAGTACTGAAACCGCAAATGATTATTCCGCTTCGCTGAGTATTAGATCGTCAAAGTAAATGGGGTGTCCGGAGTACGGGGTTCCCCATGCGGTGGGGCGGCCATTGATAGGCTCGTCGCTCGACTCAAAACGGATCATCCAGTCTTCGGGGCGCTCCGTTTCCTCCTGCCAGGCGCTGGCTTCGACGACCCACCCTGCGCCATCGCGGCGAAGTTGAATAACCAGGTTCGTCCACTTGCCCGTCGTCCATTTGTAAGGCGTTTCGGCGATGACTTCATCGCCCTTGTAGAGTTCGAGCGCGCGCTTGGAGGGCGTGACGCGCAGTTTATATCCATTGACGCCGCAGAGGCCGATTCCAAATCGGGGGTATCGGCGCTTTTCATTTTCGCCTTTGATGCGCGCCGAGACGCGGCGGTTTTCATATTCCGTGGGGCCATAAAGAAAACCCATCGTACTCAGCGGCATACCGGGCAGCATCAGCGCCTTGTCGCCATCGAGATCGACGACTTCAAAATCGCCCTCCAGCACGAGAAAGTCGAGCGGATAAAAACCTTCGTCTTCCTCGCTGAAATCCATCGCGTAGATGGCGTCTTTTTTCGTGGTTTCTTCCGTTTTTTCCGCGTTCTCTTCCGCCGCGCCGATAGGCAGGGCGAAAGCGAGAATCAGCAGGGGAAATTTCAAAACTTTCATCGTGCGTCGCTCCTTATTCATCTCAATCATTAAATAGTTCGGTTGTATCTACTCGTTTCGCAGCGCGGCGTAAAACTCGCCCCGCATCGCCGCTCGCGATGCCAGCCAGACGAAAAACAATCCCGCGGCCAGCAAGCCCGCCAGCGCGAAGGTCAACTCGCCCACCGGCGCCTGAGCGCCCATCGCGCGCAAACTGGGCAACGCCGCCGCCAACCCGGCCAGGCCTCCACCCGCCAGTCCAGCCGCCAACAGAAAGGCGTGTTCGACCAGCAACATGCGGCGCACTTCGCTTCGCGTGAATCCAACCGCCCTCAACAGGCCGAGCTCGCCGCGACGTTCAAGAACATTGCGCAAAACGATCACCGCCAGCCCCGCCGTACCAAGCAGCAGCCCGAGGCCGCCCAGCGCGAGAAAGATGCGCAGGTAGGTATTTTCGACGGCGGTGAACGCGGCGAGACGCTCGCGGGTGGTCATCGCTTCGATGCCCACGTCGCTCAGGTAATCATTCAGGAGAATCTTCAATTCATCCGCCCGGCTGAAAGGCGCGTCGATCAGTAAAACGTGATATCCGGTTTCAAAGGGATATTTCCGTAAAAAGGGTTCTTCCGCGATAACGATGCTTCCCTGCAGGACGGTGTTATTCAACGCGGCGACGAGGCGCACCTTAAATGGTTCTCCCTCCCCGTCGATGTACTCCACAGTATCGCCGAGCGACTTGCCCATCGCCCACATCATCGACTTCTGATCGGCGATAGCGGGAATCGCGCCGTCTTCAAACGTCTGGTTCAACAGCCGCCACGGATTGTCATCCGGCATATCCGGCATCACGCCGGCGAAGCTGAACGCCCCGCGAAACGCGAATTCCTCCGGATCGACGCCCAGCAGGCGCGGCGTTTGCGCGCGGTTGAGATTGAGGCAACTGGCTTCATCGCCGTCGTGACGTCGCATGGCGGTAACGCGGATGGTCCCGACGTCGTCGCGCGTCAACGCGAACTGGTTGAGACCGCTCTCGGTATTGAGGTCGTATACCAGCGGAAGCGCGGTATCGGCGTACAGCGCATAGCCGCCCGTGCCCGATTCGCGTTCTTCGGCGTTTTGCAGCGGATTCTGACGGTTGGCGCCGACCGCGATCACCATGAAGGCGCCGCACGCCAGCAGCGCGACGGCGGCGAGGCTTCGCCCTGGCCGGCGCGCCGCGTTGCTCAACGCCAGCGCGGCGATCGAACGCGCGGCCAGACGGCTGGAACGCTCCAGTGAAGAGATCAGCAAGCGCACGCAGGCGAGAATCGAGATCAACAGCAACGAGCCGACGCCAAAAAAGACGCCCGCCGCCTGTTCGGCGTTGTGAACGTCGGCGGTGAAGGCCATCCCCACGGCGCCCAGTGCGGAAAGAATCGCGGCGGCAAGAGTCAGCCAACCGCGCCGCATACGCGAGACCGTTCCACCGGCGCCGGCGTCGAGCCCCGCGTTCAACAGCTCGCGCGCGGGAACGGACGCCTGTTTACGCACGGCGAACAGGATGGCGAGCAGGCTCATTAACACCCCGCCGATCACGCCGGTCAAAAGCGCTCGGCTGGAGGCGTGAAAATGGATCTGCGCCGAAGCGACCGCGCCGCTCCATACGGTTGACAACGCCCAGAGTATCACGCGGGTATACACAATCGCCGCGGCGGCGCCGATTACGCCCCCCAGCAACGAAAAGAAAACGCCTTCGCGAAGGTAAAAGCGGCGAACCGCGCGCGGTGAAAAGCCCACCGCGAGCAACAGGCCGGTTTCTCTCCCGCGTTGTTCCACGGAAAAAACGAACAGCAGGCCCAGCAATATCAGTGCGGCGAGAATAAGAAAGAAACTGAGCCCGATGAACAGCGAACCAAAATCCATCGCCAGGCGGCTGGCCGATAACGCGGGCGCGCGAAACGGCGTAAAGAAAAATCCCAGCGAGGCGGGGTCGAGCGCGTCGCGCAGGCGTTGGGCGAATTGATCGGGAGCGAATTCATCGGAGGGGACTCGGATCGCGGTGAGCGAACCGAAACGGTTGCTCCACATTTCTTGCCCCGCCCGCAGGGCGAAGATCGCCTTGGGCGCGCCCTTGTACTGGTTCCAGTAGTCTTCGTCCTTATCGCGGATGGCTTCGATGTTGATCAGAAAGCCGGGGTCCCAGTCGCGGCAGTTTTCGGCGTTGGAGATGCCGGGGAAGTCCGGCATTAGCGATCGATCGAGATTCGGCCCCGACATGGACAGAATCTCGCCGACGGTGAACGTGCGCGCTCGCTCAACCAGGTTACGCATGGGGCCGAAAACGAAATAAGTCATTTCAAGCGAATCGCCGGAATGCAGGCCCAGATCGTCGGCGAGCCATTGATTTACGTTCACGGCGCCCGTTGAAGAAGGCACCCACTCGGGCGCGGCGCCTTGCGAATGAAGCGGACCGATCGCCGAGACGATCGAATAGGGCGTCCGGTTTCCATTCGCTTCAAGAATGTTCGCCATATAAGACAAAACGCCGATGGCGCGCGGCGACAGCTCGGCCGCGACCGACGCGGCGGGCGGATCGATAAAGATGCGGCCTCCACGCAACTCGGTCCATGGCTGATTGGCAACTTCAACGGTCTCCAGCTCGGCGTCATCGAGTTTCCACGTCTTTTTCAACGCGGCGTTGAGATCCGCCGCGCCAAGGGAGTTATCTTCATGGTTTTTGACAAGGATCAGATTGACGCGGCCCGGGCGTTCCACCCGCGACTGCAGCCAATGCAGCGGGACGAAAGCGTTATGCGGCGGAATCTGGTTAGCGCGCAAGTCAAAGCGTCCCATCTGGGCGTCGCCCAGCACAGCGCGCACAGTGAGCCGATACCCGGCGGTCGAATCGCCCGCCGTGGAGAGCGGCGCATCGCGTGACAACAGGCTGGGTTTTTCGACGCGCAGCAAAATGGCGTCGCCCACGTCAACGCCCAGCGTTCTCGCCAGCCGCTCGTTGATCGCGACGCCGGGGTCGTCATCATCGCCCATCGCGGCGGAATCGACCCCATTCAGATTCCAGAAGCGATCATCAACTCCAAACGCCTGAACCTGGTTGGCGCGGCGTTTTCCGTCGGGCATCGCGGCTGAGGCGTCAAGCCGCATGACGGGCGCTGTGTCGACGACGGCTTCCGTCATGAGATCGGCGGCGAGTTGTTCGCGCACGAAACGCTCGCCCGAGTTAAAGATGAAATCAGCCCGCCCCACGCGGGCCAGCGACTGATCGACGAGCGTCTGGTTCACCGAATCGCCCGCCAGCAGCGCCCCGGTCAACACCATAACGCTCAACGCCGCGCCCAACAGCACGCCCAGTTGCGAACGCCAGTAATACTGAAAACTCCGCCATGAAAGCGACCAGCCGTTCACGAAACCGGCTCCTTCCCAATCAGCCGCCCATCGCGCAACTCCAGTACGCGGCCCATGCGCTCCGCCAGATTTTCGGCGTGAGTGACGACCACCAGCGCGACGCCTTCTTCGCGGTTCAGTTCGAGCAACAACTCGGTGAGCGAATCGGCGGAAGCGCGGTCCAGCGAACCGGTGGGCTCATCGGCGAGCAGAACGGCGGGCTCATTGATCAGCGCGCGCACCACGGCGGCGCGTTGGCGTTCTCCGCCCGATATATTCGCGGGGCGGTAGTGAAGGCGGTCCTGAAGACCGACGCGGTTCAACAGACGGATGGCGCGGTTTTCAGCCTGTTCAGAGTTCGTTCCCGCCGCCAGCGAAGGCAACAGCACGTTTTCAAGCACGGTGAGTTGCGGCAACAGAAAATGAAGTTGAAAAACAAAACCGATTCTCCGGTTGCGCAATCGAGCCAGATCGGCGTCGGATTGCTCGGCCAGGTCGAGTCCATCGACGAAGACCTTGCCCTCGCTGGGGCGGTCGAGCGCGCCGATCAGATTGAGCAGCGTGGTCTTTCCAGAACCGGAGGGGCCGACCACCGAAAGCGTCTCTCCCGGCGCCGCTTTCAGCGACAGCCCGTTCAACACGGGCCGCGCGGCGGGGTCGTCTTCATAGCGTTTGATCACGCCGTCGAGCAGGATGACTGGGTGGGTTTCATTCATGATTATTCGTCCGTATCCATCGTTTGGCTTTCATTTCAAATCGAGGCAGAGCGCCTTCGGGCGCCCGGCGGACGGGGATGCGAAGATTGAACGCCTTGTACAGTTCGCCGCTCAGGCGCTCGGGCAGGCTCCCCGAGTCGCGGCAATCGGGCGCGGTTTCAATTACGACCTCGACTTCGGCGAGCGCGCTGGTTTCCGCGATCAGAACGCGGTATTCCGCCACGCCGCCGCACCGCCGGATCACGTCATCGACCGCGCTCGGGATCAGATTGACGCCTCGTACGATCACCATATCATCATAGCGGCCCACGATGCCTCCGATAAAGGCGGCTTCATTTCGTCCGTATCTCGCCGCTCCCTCCCATGATACGCGCACCGCGTCGCCGGTGCGGTATCGGATCAACGGACGGGCGGCGCGGCCCAGGTTGGTCAGAATCAATTCGCCCGTCTCGCCTGAATCCACGGGCCGGGTCGTCTCCGGATCGATGACCTCGATAATGTACGACTGTTCGAGCGGATGCAAAACACCGGGGTGATGCGCCGACTCAAACGTGACCGGCCCGATTTCGGTCATCCCGTGGTGATCGAAGAGCCGCGCCCCGTTCCACAGGCTTCCGATACGCGCACGTACGCCTTCGACGCTGGCGCCGGGTTCGCCGGCGACGACGATTTTATGTACGCCCGCCGAGGCGGGATCGATTCCCTCCTCCAGTGCGGCTTCGGCCAGCCGCAGGGCGTAGGTCGGCGTACAACAGAGCACGGTGGTTTGATTGGCGATCATGGTTTGCAAACGGCCCATGCTGCTCATGCCGCCGCCTGAGATGCACAGACAGCCAAGGCGTTCGGCCGCGTCGAAGGCGGTCCAGAAGCCAAGAAACGGGCCGAACGAGAACGCGAAGAAGACGCGGTCATTGGCGGTTACGCCCATTTCGCGATAGATCTGAACCCAGTTATCCACCATCCACGACCAGCTCTCGGGCGTATCGGGCCAGCGCAACGGCTCGCCGGTGGTGCCGCTGGTCTGGCAATACCGGGTAAAGCGTTCGATCGGTTCGGTGAGGTTGGTTCCATACGGCGGCGCGGCGAGCTGGTCTTCGATCAGGTCGCTTTTGACCGTGAAAGGAACCCGCGCGCGAAACTCATCCAGCGATGCGAACGGCCCCCGCGACGCCGGATCGCGATACTTTCGATCGTAAAATGGATTCGCGGGCAGAATGGCGGCGAACAGTTCATTCACCCGCCGCAACTGAAGAGTTTCGATCTCAGCGCGGCCGAGATGAGCGATCGGGTTCATTGATCCTTCGTTTCCAGTGGAGACTCGGCCTGAACCGGCGCCGGCGCCTGAACGTGCAGCGCGGGCTTGGCGGGGGCGGGCCCCGGTTTGTACAACGTGACCATCATGCCTCCCAACGCGGCGAACATCATCCCCAGTACGAACTGCCAGCGTAGCGTGGCCCATCCACCGGCGGGCGGGTGCATCGCCAGAGCGACCACCGCGTTCACCACCGGAGCGCCGGCGAATACGATGGCCATCACCACGGCGGGCGAGCCTTTCGCTCCGAACGCCAGCAGCACGCAAAACGCGCCGATCGCGCCCACCGTGCCCGCCAGCAGCGACCAGAGCACCCCGCCGGCGGGAAAGTGCCAGCTGGCGCCGTTCATCGCAAGCAGCGCCAGCGGCGCCAGAACGGCGGTGATGAAGTACGCCACCCCGACAAACAGATAGGCCTTGTATCTCCCATTTTCAGGATCGGCCATGGCCGCCTGTCCGGAATGAAGAAACACGCCGTACACGCCCCAGTTGGCGACGGTAAGCAGGGCGAAAATCAACCAGGTCAAATTCGGGGTTTGCGCAGTTGGATTCATGAATCAACCATCTCCCATGTTTCATTATGGTGAATCGAACCGCGCAAAGCCGGCGTTTGACTTTCCGGTCAGGACGCGATTTCGATCTTGCTTCGAAATTCCTCCGGGATGGGGATGGATTTCATCCGGCCATCCTCCACGCCGACGCACACCACGGTGAGCAGTGCGCGCGCGACGTCTTCCACCGGTTCGGGCTTGACCCGGCGGAACTGAAACTCATATCGAATCGTCTTTTCGCGGATTTCACGCACGAAAAGGTGAATCTCGACTTCATCTTCAAATTTCAGCGGCTTGGCGTAGCGGCAGGTCACCTCGCCGCGCGGCAAGGCGATGGTGCGCTCGCCGTTTTCGCGATGAACCGACCAGCCGACGGATCGGTAAAACGCGTGTTCGCAGGATTCCATAAAGACGAAATAGCGCGACCAGTGAACGATGCCGGCCAGATCGGTGTCAGAAAACTCGACAAGACGGCGATGAACGAATTCGCTTACCATGCTGTTTGATCTCCCGTGGTGAATTCATACGTGCTGTGAATTAAAATCCCAACGCCGGTGCATGCGCGGCGCAAATCGCATGATAAGCCTCCAGCACTTCTTTGGCCATGCGCTCAATCGAAAACAGCTCCATCACCGAGCGGCGCCCGCGCTCGCCCAGCGCTCGGACCCGCTCCAGGTCGAGCAGCAGTTCTTCCAGCGCGGCGGCGAGATGATGCGGCTCATCGCCGTCGTACAACACGCCGCCGCCGGTCGATTCTATGATCTCGATAAAACCGGCGTGGCGGGGCTGAACCACCGGCGCGCCCGCCGCCATCGCTTCGATCACGTACAGCCCGAAGGCCTCGCCGTACCGCGCGGGCGCGGAAAACAGATGGATGGAGTGAAGCATCTCCAGTTTTTCATCGCGGCTGACGTTGGGGCGAAACTCGGCGTGTTCATGAAAACCGTGCCGTTCCAGCTTTTTGCGTTGTTCGCCGAGAAATTCCTCATCGCCGGCGGTGACGGTTCCGGCGGCGCGCAGTTGAAGATCGTGAAAACCGTCTTTCTGTTTGAGCAGAATAAACGCGTCAACCAGCTCGTGCAGCCCTTTGTCGGGGCACATACGCGCCAGGTAGCCGATTGAACGCGAATCGCCGGGACGCTCGGCGTCGCGATAGCCCTCCAGCGCGATGCCATTGGGGACGACGAAGATTTTCTCATCGGGAATGCGCATCCGATCGCGCATCACGCCCGCGTAGTAGCGGCTGACGGGGATGAAGCCGCCGATGTCGCTCACCAGATCGCGCAGTTTCGCCCAGCATTGTTCGTTGAACGGCGCGGGCAATGAATCGAGAAAGCCGTCTTCGCCCTGAAGCGTGCATACCACCGGGCATCGCAGTTCCCGGCGCAACGCGGGCGCCAGGCCCATCAACAACGCGTTCGAGAGACAGATCACGTCGGGCCGGGGCGTTTCTTTCAGCCATTGCGTCAGACGGTTAATCTCCTTGCGCTGGGGGCCATTCTCCCCTGACAATGATGACAGCGTCATCTCGCCCAGGTCGCGCGCCTTGGTCATTCCCGCTTTTTTGGAGGCCTCAAGCAGCAGGCCGCGCGAATCGAACCAGCGGTCGATCCAGCGCGGGGTATAGCGAAACAACGGGACGTGCTGTTGCAGATAGACGTTGACGCCGCCGAGAAAAAGCGGCGCGCCGTCGGAAGTATCATCGCCTTCCGTCATGAGAGGCAGATACATGGGCAACATCACGGCGTCATGGCCCATGGCGCGAAGGGTTCGCACCAGGGCGTTATCTCGAACGCAGTTGCCGCAATAAAACGTCCCAGTCCCGGGCGTGATCTGAACGATTCTCATGGGCACGGAACCAGCGGGCGGCCATGCGCCAGCGGCTGAGGCAAGTCGACGAACTCGGCGATGGCGTTGAAGAGCGGGTTGAAATCTTTTTCGAGATAGCCGATCAGACAGTCGGTCAGGTCGCCGCGCAGCTCGGGATATTTCATCAGAAAGTCCTTAAAGCGGAATTCAGTATCGTAAAAGGCGTAGACCAGCTTGCGCATGGTCTCCATCATCGCGCAGAGTTCCTCGCCATAGGCGGAGAATCGCGCGGCTGAAACATCGCCGGCGGTCAGGGCGGCGTCGACCGCCTCGCCCGCCATCTCTCCCCCGCGTAACGCGAGAAAGAGACCGGACGAAAACACCGGATCGAGAAAAGCGAACGCGTCTCCGGCAAGCGTCAGACCGTCGATGGCGCAGAATTCAGAACGATACGAGTATTCGCCGGTGGCCAGAAAATCGGTATGACGAACTCCGGGCGCGAGGTGTTCGGCGATCCATGGATTCTCTTTCACTTCGCGATGGAAGATCGTTTCCAGATCGCGGCCGTCGCGATAGAGGTATTCGCGTTCGGCCACCACGCCCACGCTGACAATGTCGTCCGGCAGGGGAATGTACCAGAACCAGCCGTTATCGGGGATGTACGCCACTGTGGTGGCGCCTTCGTCGAGGCCCTCGTCGCGCATGGCGCCTTTATACTGAGTCCACACGGCGGCCTTGTTGAGCACGGGGTCCATCTTGCGCCAGCGGAACCGCGAGATCGCCAGCGACGCCCGGCCGCTGGCGTCGACGGTCATGGGCGCGCGCAACTCGCGCTCGGCGCCGTCCGCGCCGCGCACGGCCAGCCCCACGACGCGGCCATCCTCCACCAGAAAATCCTTCACGGCGGTGTCTTCGATCACCTCCGCGCCAGACTCGAGAGCATGATCGAGCAGCAGGGCGTCGAACTCGGCGCGTGGAACCTGCCAGGTCTGCGCCGCTTCATGATCCATGTGCTGGGTAAAATAAAACGGCGCGGAAATTTTCCCGTTCGGGCTGACGAACTGCACGCTGTATTTTTTGACGAAGCGCGAGTTCTTCATCTTGTCGAGAAAACCTACGCGCTGCATGGGAAAATAACAATAAGGCAACATCGATTCGCCGATGTGATACCGGGGAAACTTCTCTTTTTCGATCACCAGTACGCGACGGCCGCGCCGGGCCAGTACGGCGGCGGTCATGGCGCCGGCCGGGCCGCCGCCAATAATCAGGGTTTCATACGCATCCATCATTAAACGCCTCCATTTCCATCCGTCATCGGGGGCAGAATCTCAATCACATGAGCCAACGCACGGCCTGACGGTACGCTGAGCGTGTTGCAGCGGCCATAGAGACCGGGACCGGCGGAAATTGAAAAAACCTTCTGCATCAGCGAATCCGACTCGGCGCGAAAGAAAAACGCGGGCTGGCTGAGGTATTCAACGGCGAACTCATTCAGAATGCCGCCGAACGGCATACGCGCCTCTTCCACCAGCCGCCGGGGCGTCGGATCGAGCAACGACAAATCGATCTGAATCGCACCGAACTCAACCGGCCGGTTATCCGAATCGAGCTCCAACGTCACCATGCGCGAGAGAACGTCGCCATCGACCGCCATGTGAATCACCCGTAGATGAATCCGCATATTGAACCAGGCGGCGAGGGTGTTGGTCATGTCGCGCTCATGCACCAGCAGATCGTGATACGGAGCGGGGATGGCGTCCGGCTCCACCGGCGTCATCAGCCGCACGGCGAAACCGTGCCGCTGATACATCTGGTGAAACGGCACGAACGGCTTTTCGATCGAATGAAGCATGCCGGCGGCCTGATTCATCGCGTCTCCAAAAATACGGCGTTCACTCATATGGGCCCGCGCCGATCAGGTATAACGGATCGCCTGATGTTCAGGCAGAAAGTATCGCTGCAGGCATTCATCGACGCGCAACAGCCCCGCTCGCGACAGCGTGATCCACTCATCATCGGCGCTGAGCGCGCCTTCGTCCTGAAGCGAGCGCATCGCCCCGGCGAAACGCTCGTATACGTCAACGTCGAATTTGTCTTGAAAATAGCGGCGGTTGACCCGGCCCAGTTTGTGTTGCAATGCGAATTCACGGATCAGGCGTTCTTCGCCGCTCAGCGTGTGCGCGCGGTAAATAGGAAACTCGCCGGCTTCGACCTTTTCGAGGTACGGTCCCATGTCTTTCTGATTCTGTACGTGGACGCCGTTGAGGTGCCCAAACGACGCGACGCCCAGCCCCAGCATGTCGGCGCCGGCCCACAACCGGTCGCGGTATACGAAGCGGGTTGAATCGGGATTCTTCACCGCGGTATAAGCGCTGGTGATCGTATAACCCCGTTCTTCCAGCGCCCTGAAAGCTTCGTCAACCCAGCGGCGCTTGACGTCCCATTCCGCGACGGGCGCGATCTCGGTTCCCTTCTCTTTCATCATTTCCCGGTAAATGGTGGTATTGAACGGCACCTCCATCTGGTAAATGGTGATGCTGTCCGGTTCCATCGCAACCGCCTGTTCGACGCAGCGGCTCCAGTTTTCATCAGTTTCGCCAACCATGCCGGCGATGAGGTCGATGTTGATCTGAGGGAACTCGATAGACCGGGCGAAGTCGTAGGCGCGCTGTATTTCTTTCGAACGGTGGGCGCGGTTATTCAGTTCGAGAATCTCGTCGTTGAAGTTTTCGATGCCAAGACTGAGACGGGTGACGCCAATCTCACGAATGGCGCTCAGCTTGGCCTCGGTGAGCGTACCGGGTTCGCATTCGAAGGTGATCTCCTCCGCCTCGTCCCACGGCAGTTTTTTATGCATGGTCTCGACGAGACCGGTCAGCTGGTGAGGCGAGAGAAACGAGGGCGTCCCGCCGCCGAAATAAATGTACTTGGGTTTGCGGCCGCCGATGATGGGCGAATCGGCGTACATGTCGAATTCGCGAGTGAGGCCATCGAGATAACGGCGAATTTCTGATGAATTTTTGTCGGTATAGACTTTGAAGTAACAGAAATGGCAGCGTTTTCGGCAGAACGGAATATGCAGATAGACGCCCAGCGGCGTTTCTGGATGAGGCAGCCGCTGGATGGCGGCGTGAGCCTCGGGCGCTTTGTCGGACGTCCAGACGGAGAACGGCGGATAATTGGATACGAAATAGCTGCCCGCCGTGGTTTTGTTTTTGGGTTGAGCCTCAGCCGTCATGCTTTTCTCCTCCTTGTTCGATTCGGGGCGATCCAGCGCGCGTTACAAGGCGTCAAGTCTCCGGCCCAAAGGCGTAGAGAACGCCGTCGACCGCGCCGATCACCACCCAGCCTCCCGCGACGGCGGGTGAGGCGATTACGCCCTCTCCCAGTTCAGACGACCAGATCTCGCCGCCATCGCTGACGCGAAGCATGTACAATTTTCGATCTTCCGATCCGACGATCAGGCGATCGCCCACTACAACGGGCGAGCTGTCCACCTTGCCGCGCGTGCGGAACTCCCAGATCGGTTCGCCGGTCTTCCTGTCGAGACAATGTACGCGGCGGTCGCGTCCGCCAAAGATCACCCGGTCGCCGGTCAGCGCGGCGGAAGAAAAGTAGGGAAAGTTTCGATCCTTGAACCGCCATGCGACTTTACGCTGATTCAGATCGATACAGAGAAACTCGTTGCCATAATTGCCGACGTAGGCGAAGCCGTCTTCAACGGCGACGGTGGCGGCGACGTAGGCTTCCGCGTCGACCTCTTCAATCTCGGCGCCGTCCGTGGCCGACACGACATGAATATAGGCGTCGCAGCCGCCGACGACGATTTTGTCATCTTCAATCGCGGGAGAGCCGTTGATGTAGTTATCGGTGGAGTAGTCCCAGATTTTTTCGCCCGACCGGGCGTCGAGGCAATACAGGCGGCTATCGTAGCTGCCGAAAACGACGCGTTGGGATCCGCCGCCGGGCGCGTCGATCAGGATGGGCGAGCCCATCACTTTATCATTGGTCTCGAATTTCCAATGCAAGGTTCCATCGGCGGCGTCGAGACAGTAGAGGTTGAAGTCGGAAGAGCCCACATAGACGCGGCCTCCGATGGCGGCCGGCGGCGACTCGACCGCGTCGCCGGTTTCATACGACCAGACTCTTTTTCCGGTGATCAGATCGACCGCGTAGACGAAACCATCCTGCGATCCGAAATAGACGTTGCCGTGATTGATGACGGCGGAGGAAGTAATGGGGCGTTCCGTCGTGAAGGTCCATTTGAGAGCGAGCGAATCCGGCAGGGTTCCCTGAGCCACTCCGGTCTGGCTGGGGCCGCCGCGAAACAGCGGCCAGTCGGGCTCTTCCGCCGCGCGGGCAGAGGGATGCGGCGCTGCAAGCAGGAGAGCCAGCATCATCCAGTAAAACGCATGAGAGAAGAAATACTGTTGCAAACGCATCTCGTCCTTTACACGGTTTGGGCGCCGCGCGGGGGGGACGAGGGAGGCGGGTTCAGGTGATGACGATCCAGAGAAGAGCCAGGCCAAACGCATACCCCAGCATGATGCCCAACCAGTCAAATCGTTTTGTTTCGTTCACGATCGCCCTCTTGCCGTGGAGGTGGTTTATTTCTCCTCAAACAAAAGAGCAACCGCTGTTCCAATTCACAACATCCTGAAAATACGCGTGTTTCTGGAATTTACCCGAAACCGCGCTTCATTTCCGGTGATTCAAATTTACACATTCAAGCCGCTGCGTCCCAATTTCAGGACCCGGCGGGAGCCCTGCCGCACCGCATGGCGCCGGCGTACATCGATTCAAAGTCGCCGGGCGTCAATTCACGCGGGTTAAAATTCGCCGTCCATTGACGGGCGGCGTCTTGCGCCAGCGCCGCGACGCCGTCTTCAGGCACGTTCAGTTCGGCGAGAGCGCGCGGCATCCCGGCGGCGTCGAGCAGTTCTTCCAGACGGGAGGCCAGCGCTTCGGAGGCGTCCCCTTCATCATCCCCCGGCGCCGCCAGCCCGGCGCAGCCCGCCAGTTCGGCGTACAACCGGCGTGAAATCGGGTCTTGTGCATTGTAGCGGACGACGTGAGGCAACATCATCCCAACCGCCTGCCCGTGAACCACCCCGTGGCGGGCGGTCAATGGATTGGCCAGAGCGTGCGCTCCACCCAGCATGCTGTTTTCAATCGCGACGCCCGCCCACGCGGCGCCCAGCAGCATCGCGGACCGCGCCGGTAAATCGCCTGGATCGGCCAGCACGCGGGAAAAGTTCGCCTGCAACAGGCGAAACGCCTCGCGCGAGTAAAGCTGCGAAACGGCGTTTCGCTTGCGGGTGACGGCGGTTTCGACGGCATGGGCGATGGCGTCGATCCCGGTATTCGCCGTAACCGAGCGGGGCTGGGTCAACGTCAGTTCCGGGTCGAGCAATGCGATGCGAGGCGCGGCCTTGGGGTCGCCGCAGGCCATTTTGACATGCGTCTGGGCGTCGGAGATCAGCGCGAACGACTGACACTCACTGCCGGTTCCGGCGGTGGTGGGGATGGCGATCAGTGGCAGCATGGGTTTGGCCGCTTTACCATACCCCCAATAATCGTGCATTCGGCCGCCGTTAGTCAGCACAAAATTACACCCCTTGGCGGTATCGAGGCTGCTTCCGCCGCCAAGACCGGCGATGCAATCCACATTGAAGGCGCGGGCGGTTTCCACGCAGGCGTCAATACAATCCGTGGTCGGGTTCTCTTCCACACGGTCAAAGAGGGCGAGTTCAAGTCCGGCGGCGCGCAAGATCCGCTCCGCCTTTTGCGGATGACCGGCATGAGTCAGGCCCGGATCGGTCACTAACAGAACGCGGCTCCCGCCCAGTTCACGGACGAGCTCGCCCAGGCGATGGATGACGCCCGCTCCAAAGACGACGCGGGTACGCTGAATCGAATCAAACTCGATGGTTTCGATATCCATAATCGATATGCCGCGGCTCAGGCGGCCTGAATGGCGCGGCGCTTGTAGAGAAACTCGAACAGATTGCCCTCATGAGGCTGGTCCCACTGAACGCGGGACGTGGGTAACGCGCCCAGATTGAGGCGTTCGATCGACCGGCAGCGCAAAACCTGCTTCATAAAAACGGGATCGGCGGTGATGGCGGTTACGACCAGCGACGGCCCCATCACCTCCAGCATCCGGTCTTGTGGAACCTCGACGACGCTGACGTATGGAAAGAGAAACTCGCGGTTGGCGAGGGGGTGATCGAACGACTCGCAATACACCACGGTGGGCGCCATGTAGACGCTGGAGCCGCGTTCAATGCGGCGCGGTCCGGTGCGAAACCGGGCGGTGACGTCTTCCGCGCCGGGCGTCTTCAATCCCTCTTCGATGGCGGAATCGAAATACTCGGCGAATCGGGGATTGGCGAACCCGCACAGCAGCGCGTCGGGGTCATCCACCTCGCAGGGAACGATCTTCGCCAGCCGCTCGGCGATGGCTTCGGCGATCTCAGGCCCGTGGGCGTGAGTCAGAACGGTGGAGGCGTTTACGCAACTGCGGCCGCCGTTGTCTGACACCGAACGGACGATCACATCGATCAGGTCCGGCCAGTGATCGGCCTTGTCGGCCCCGATCAGAATTTTGCTCCACCCCGGGCCATGCACCTGAACAGCCGGGTTATTCGCGTACCGCGAAACGGTTTTTTCATCGCCGAAAATGATGCCGCGATCGCACTGATCGAGAATCACGTTCGCGCCTTCATGATCGGTGGGATAAAACGAAAAGGCTTCGGGCGGGCACCCCGCCGCGATGAAAGCCTGAATGATGCGATAGGGAGTCCAGGGTTCTTCCCGCCCGGGTTTGAGCACGACCGGAATCCGTAACGCGACGGCGGGCATCCAGATCGAGTTCACCCCCGGCGAGTTGCTGGGCAAAACCACGCCCATGCAACGCGCGGCGGCATAAAAACTGACCAGCGCACTTTCCTGTTCGCCGAGACCTCCATCCAGCGCGGTAAGATCGAGTCCGCGCGTCAATCCTCGCAGAATGGTCTCCATTCGAGTGAAGACCTCATACACTTTGGCCATGTTTCGCCGCACGAGCGCGTGAGGCAGGCCCGTGGTCGACGACAGATTTTGAACGTAATCGGCGGGCGATTGCGTTTCGCCATCGCCGAATGGCAGACTGGCGTTCATGAACAGATCGCCCGCGCCGCGGCAGATTTCAAGCATGCGGCTGCTTGAGACGCTCTGCAATACGTCGAACGCCTCGCCGATCCGGCGGATGTCGCGGCGAATCAAGCCCGCGTTGGCCAGGCTCATTTCAGCGACCGGCTCGCCGCCTCGATGATCGAGAAGCGCGCCTTTGTCGAGGCTGATATAGGGTTCTCCACGCCGCAGTACAGGGACGTGGGGCAAAGCGGTTGCGACGGTCATGGCATCGGCTCCATCAATACACGCCCTCGACGACCTTGTTCTGTTCGGCGCGGAAAGGTCTGACTTCACCGACGCCGTCCCAGGCGAACCGGCCCCACGGCTCGCGCCGCACGGCTTCGTCCCGCTCAAGAAAACGGGGCATGAAAAACTCCCGGGTCATGGTGGTCAGTTCCACGCGTCCCCACTCGCCGTACTCAACCGTGCGGGCCGTGTCATCGGGGTCGACGACGCGCAACACCGCGCGCGGCTGAGGCGCGTAATAGGTCAGCGCGTAGCCTTCCTCCGCCGATAGCGGCTTGCTGCACGCCAGCCCCATCAGCGTGTTGCCATACGTCGGTACGAGACGGGCGCGATTTTCAAGCACCTCCTCGACGAGAAAGCGCACGACCTGGTTGGTCATCGACGTTCCGCCGAGAAACACGCCGCGCACGCCCGCGTTGGGCACGTTGATTTTATCGCCCAGCGCTTCGAGCAGCTTGGGCGTGGTGAAAAGACAACTGACGTTGCGATGCTTGAGAATGGGAACCGCCTGATCGACGACGTGCTCCATATAGGCGCGCGCCTCGGCGGGACGGCCCTGGGCGATCACCTTTTTCACCCAGCGCGGGTCGAGATCGAGATGATAACACGAACCGCCCAGCACGTTGGCGAGGTGCTCAATGGTGAGGCGCAGCCGGCGCGGACCGGTGGGCCCCATCATCAGCCAGTTTCCGCCGCGCGGAAAATGTTCGGGATCGAGCGTCTCGGCGAACTCGGTGTAATCGTATTCGTGGTCCGTCCAGCTGATGCGCTGTTTGGGCAACCCGGTGGTTCCGCCGGTTTCGAAAATTTTATACGGCTTGCCTTGATACTCGCGGGGTATCCAGACCTCATGCGGCTCATTGCGCAGGGTCTCGTCATCGAAATGAGGAAAACGGACGATATCATCGTACGTTTTGATTTCCTCTCGCGGGTCCCAGCCCGCCCGGCGCGCCCATTCAAGCCAGTAGGGACAGCCGGTTTCGGGCGAGAAATGCCAGTCGATGATCTCGCGCAAATGCTGGTTCCGTTTTTCATTCGCCTCGGTCAAGGCGCTTTCCACCACAACGCTCATAAAACGGCGTCCTCCAGATTCCTGATGGGTTTGATCAATTTGAAGCGTCCGCCAGCCGGGGCGGAAAAAACTTGTCGAGGGTCTCGCGCGAAGGCGGCGCGGTAATCAGCGAAACCACGATCATGGTGACGGCGGACGCGGCGAGAATCACCGCCACCGGCATCATCCCGAAGATCAGTACGTCGCGATCGAGCCCATAATTCGAGGCGCGGAAGAGCCAGAACCACGTCGCCGCGGTGACGATCACGGTGGCGAAGGCGGCGGCGCGCGTGGCGCGTTTCCAGTACACCGCCGCGAAGACCAGCGGGAACAAGGCGGCGAAACCGGTGAAACACCAGATGCCCAGCGCGAAAACGCTGCGCGGTTCGGCCAGCGAAAGCAGATAGGTAATCACCACGATGGCGACGATAAAGGCGCGCGCCATAAAGATCTTCTGTCTGTCGGTAAATCGTTTTTCGCCGCAAAAGTGAACCACAACGTCGTTGGTGAACATCGTGCCCAGACACATGAACTGTGAATCGAGCGACGACATGATGGCGGCGAGAATACCCGCCGTGAGAAACCCGCCCATCGCGTCGCCGGTCAGTTTATTCACCATCATGCCCAACACGGCGTTCGGGTTGGCGCCCTCGGGCACGATACGATGCAGCCCGGTCGGCGTATCCATCACCGCGCCGGTGGCCCAGAGCCCGATCAGAATGCAGGGCGTCCAGACGATCATGATGAAGATGGGGTGAGCGATCACGGTCAGCCGGAAGGTTTTGGCCGACTTGGCGGTGAGCCAGTGTTGAAAGAGGTGAGGAAACATACCCACCGATAACGGGATCAGCGCGTAAGACAAGAACTGACTCGGCTCGACAAGCCCCTCGCGGGCAAGTTTGACCGGATCGGCCATTTTAATGGCCTCCGCCGCTCCGCCCAGCCGTTGTGAAATCAGATAAAACGTCACACAGCCAATCGCCATGAAGACGATGGTCTGAAAGGTGTTGGCCCAGGCGGCGGCGCGCAATCCCCCGATAAAAACATACGTCAGGACCACGCCGCTGATGACGGCGGCTGACACCCAGTGCGGCACGCCCCCGTTCGTCGCGGGAAACAAACCGGGAAACGCGCCGGTGGTGACCTGGCGTACAACCGTGCCCGCGCCCAGCAGACCGACCAGCAGATACGGAATCACCAGCCCGACCAGCACCGGGAACAAAAGATAACCGAACGCGCCGCTCTCAAAACGGTCGCGAAAATACTGAATCTGAGTCACATAACCATAACGGCGGCCAATGCCCCAGAGTTTGATGCCGACCAGAAAGAACACCGCCGAGTGAACCAGGCCCGACCAGGACGCCATCTTGCCGTATACGCCCACGCCGGACTCAAACGCCTCGGCGGTGGACCCCACCATGGCGAAAGCCGTCATGGTGGTGCCGAAGATCGACATCAACAGCAGAATCGGCCCAATGGAATGGCTGGCGACGAAAAAATCCTCCGAAGTTCCCTTGTTCAGCCTCTGGCTCATCACGCCCAGCCCGAGCAGCAACGCGAGGTACGCGGCGATAATCGCGACGGATATCATTACGCTTCGCCTCCCTCGGGATGAGCCTTCAGATACGCATCGACTTCCTCTTCGACTTCAGAAGGCCAGGCCCAGACGACCGCCGCCGCCCACAACGCGGCGGTGGCTAGCGAGTACAGCATGTGATAACCGAGTCCAACCGGAATAAAACCGAACCACAGCGAGCGGTCGTCCCAATACCAGAAATCCTGATGAAGAACGGCGAGCACTACGGCCAGCGTCCAGATCACGGTTCGCGATTTCATAAAGAACCTTTCCGTTTCAACAATGAGCCGGGGCGGACCCAAAACGCATCATCCGCCTCCCTGAATATCAGTTTCCGCCGATGGCGTAGAGGTGAGACTGCGTGGCGATGAACAGCACGCCGTCCGCCACGATGGGCGTAGAGTAAATCGGCGCGTTGAACTCGATTTCCTTCACCACTTTCTTTTCCTTGGCGGCCTCGAGCACGGTAAGAATGCCGTCTTCATTGCCGATAAGAATTTTTCCATCCACCGCGAGAGGCGAGCTCCAGATATGGCTGAGGGTGTCGTAGGTCCAGTACACTTCCCCGGTCTCCGCGTCGAGACAATGCAGAATACCGCTGAAGTCCGACTCGAATACCAACCCGTCCACGATGGCCGGCGTCGAGATGGAACGATGGATTTTCTTATACGTCCACACGCCCTTGCCGGTGGTGGGATCGATGCACTGCAACGCGCCGACGCCTTCGCCGTGTTCCGGGTCCTGCCCGATGTTGACGTATACCTTCCCGTTATAAATGGCGGGAGTACCGATGATCTCGCTGGGGCCTTCCGGCGCCGGGTACCGCATGGGCTGCCCGTCTTTCATCTTGTATTCAGGTGGATTGCAGTCGTATTTCCAAAGTTCTTTCAAGACCAGATAGCCTTCGTCATCCTTGACGGGGGCGGGATCGTATCCGTAGCAGAAGCCGTCGCCGGCGCCGAAGATCACCTGCGGTTTGCCGCCGAAGACGCCATACGAGGGCGACGACCAGTTGCAGTGAAACATGCGCTGACCGATGCCGGAGGCTTCTTCACCGATCAGTTCGCCGGTTTTGGGATCAAGCACGATCAATACGGGAGCGAATGGCGAAGGAATATTGATATGCGACCAGTCCTGCCCGTTGGAGGTCGTGGCGTAGAGCCGGCCATCGGCGAGCAGGGTGGAGCTGCTGGTGATGTTGTGAGGAAAAACGCCGAGCTCATCGCGCATGTCATAGCGCCAGATGATGTCGCCGTCGGTGTTGGGGTCAACTTCCATCGGCGGGTTGCCGGGGCCGGCCATATACTGCCCTTCTTCCTGGAAGGGGCCGTCGTTGCCGTCTTTGAGACCGTCGACGTCAAAACACACCACCTCGCAGCGGTTGGTCACGACGTATCCCACGTCACCGTCGATGGTGGGCGAAGAACACACGCCGAGATATTCCCAGTCGCTGACCTTGCCGGCGCCGAGTTTGGGGACGACCAGTTGCCAGAGAAACTCGCCGGTCTTTTCGTCAAAACACATGACGACGCCCCGGTCGCCCTGATGACGGGGATCGCGCGGCGATTCGTTATTGGTGCCGACGAAGACCTTTCCGCCCGAGACGGTGGCGTTGCCATACGCCTGCGAGCCGAGTTTGGCGACCCACAGCACGTTTTTGGTGGTGGTCATGTCAACTTCATCGCTGTCTTCTTTCAGGTCGCCGGGAATGAAATCCAGCGTTACGTGCGTCGCGGGAGAGAACATCACGCGGTCCACGGTGCGGCCCCACATGGGCCAGTCGTCCGCGGCGGCGGAAAGCGCGGCGAATGCGATCAGGCATGAAAGCCGTAAGGCGGTATTAATCATCATTTCAACCTCTTTCAACTTGTATTATTCGTTCGGCGTGACCGACACGTTGTCGACGTAGACGCGGAACCGGCTCTGCGGCGAAAAGCCGTACAGCCCGGGCGCGCCCTCGGTATGAGCGTGTTTGTGAGGGACCTCAATCGTCCAGGCTTCCGGCTCGGCCTCACCGCGAGGCCAGGCTTTGCCGCGAATCACCCCCGAACCGTCGGGGTTAATGTCGACGCGCGACTTGATGGTGTACCACGTGTTGGGCTTCACGTCAAAAGGCGCGCTGACCTTGAGGCGCTCGTGATTTGAACTGACCTCGATGATGCGCCAGTTGCCGACCAGCGCGATGATGTACCGTTGATTGATCACGCCCGCGCTCGACATCATGCGGCGGTTTCCATCGGTCAGCACATCCGCCTGCACGGTGTAATTAGACGCCTCGGGCGGGCCGATGAACGTGATGGCGCGCTGAAACAGGTTGTTGTCGAGCGTTTTCGCCAGAACCTTTTCCCCTTCACGGTCGCGGATCTCCCACTTGAAGCGGGCGCCGATCCACGGCAACGGGGGATACGCGAACTTGACGTCTTTTTCAGTCGCGTGAGGCACGGATAATTCGAACGAATCGAAGTTTTCCGAAAAAGGCAGTTTGGGAAGAATACGGCCGCGGATGGTCCCCTTGAGCCCGTCGGCTTGAGCGAGATACGCGCCGGCTGAGACTTTGGCGTCATCGCCCGCCGCCAGTTCACCCTGATCATTGAAGGCGGCGTCCATGTGCGCTTTTACTTTCGCGGTGGGCGGAACGAACGATTCCCACGCCACGTGCTCAGCCACTTTCACGGGGTACCCATTGGCGTCGATCTCATTGACGCTGAATCGCTGAGTCTCACCGGGTTCAAGAATGACTTCAGAGGGTTCGATCTGAAGCGCGACCGCCTTGCCGGGCTTGGGCCATTGGGGCTCGGGCCAGGTCAGTTTGAATCCATGACCGTCTCTGTCGCCGAAGCAGTAGAGTTTTTTGGTGGTATGGACGTAGATCTTGCCGTCGTACGCCATCGGTGAACCGATGCAGAGTCCGTCGAGTTGTTCCTTATCGAGAATCTCACAACCTTTTTCTCCCGGCTTGAGGATGTAGAAGGTCCCGTTCTCGATGGGGATATACAGTTTGCCGTCCGCGTAAAGCGGCGATGCGTGCAACTGACCGTTCGCGAGTTTCAGCGTCCATAGCGTCTTGCCGTTATTGGCGTCGACGCAATACAGCTCGCCGGTCTCAACCACCATATAGATCTTGTCGCCGACCAGCACCGGCGAACTGGTGAAATGACTGATCGCGTCGTTTCGCCAGAGTTCATAAGACTTATCGAGAACTTTGGGGGCTTCTTCACCGGGGCCGGGCTCGGCGCCGAGTTTAATAGCGATCATGCGCCCCATGGTGGTGTTGTCGAGGTTTTCGTTGCCGTGCAGCGCGATGAGCGAGTCTTTATAGATCAGTACGCCCGAGTTGACGCCGCCGTTTGAAATTTCGTACCGCCAGATGGGGTCGCCGGTGAGCGCGTTGACGCAGACGATGTTTCCACAACCCGTGCCCGCGTAAAACACGCGCTTGCCGTTGCGGGTTTCAATGGTCGGCGTCGAAAACGAGCTGTCGGTGGGTTGAGTGCCCGGCGTGGATGACCAGACCAGTTGGCCATTGCGTTTGTCATAGGCGTAAAAGCGGTCGCGGGCGGGACCGTCGGATCCCCAGTTGGAGGTGATTCCATGCACGATCACCAGATCGCCCTCGATCACCGGCGCGCCGATGCGTCCATTCGGGAAGGTCAGGCGGCCGTAATCTTCCATCATGGAGACTTTCCAGATCATCTCGCCGCCGGGGGTGAAGGCGGCCATCTCGCCCGCCGTGGTCAACAGAAAGATATCGCCGGTTTCAGGATCGACCGCCGGGCTGCCGATGCTGTAGCGTTCATAGATGGTATCGCTGAGAAAGTCGTTAAAAGCATGCCGCCAGTGCTCCTCGCCGGTTGAGGGATCAAGCGCGACGAGAAATTCGCGGAGATCCGCCTGGGCGGCGCGGGGCTGAGTTGGGCCGGCGGCGCTTTCTTCCGTCACGCCGGCGCCTTTATATCCCCAGACGTAGAGGGTTCCGTTCGCCAGGACGGGAGTTCCCCGCCCCTGCATGTCGAAGGTCCAGAGCAGGTTTCCGCCTTCGGCGGAGACATCGTCGGGCAAACCGGTTTCAGGCGAAGTCCCGTTCTGATTGGGGCCGCGCCAGTCAAGCCATCCTTCCGCGGCGCGCGCCGCGTGAATCGGCGTCATCAGGCCGATTACCATCCATACCACACTGAGTGTTACCGCAAATCGTTTCATGATCTTTCCTTCTCTGGTTATTTCCGATTCCATACGATCATTCCGGGCGCACCTCTGACAATGCGTCCTGAGCGAGTTCATTCATTCAGGCGGCGCCGAGATCGACGCACATCAACACGCCCTGTGCGTTTCGCATGTACAGTTTTTTGTTGGAGAGCGCGGGCTCGGTCCAGCATTTGCCGCCCAGCAGGTGAGAGCGGGAGATTTCCGTAAACCCTTCCGGCGTCGGATGCACCAGCACCAGTTCTCCCTCGCCGGTCAGCGCGATCAGCCGCCCATCGGCGTGAAGAACCGAACCGCGCGAGACCGTGGGCTCCTTCCAGATCACATCGCCCGACCCCGCGTCAACGCAGCGGAAATCGACGTCGTTGCGTCCATAGTGGCCGCTGTATCCATACAGATAACCGTCAAGCCAGATCGAACCGTTAAAATGATTGGAAAAGTCTTTGGTTTCCCACAGCGTTTTCAGTGAAAAGTCTTCATTGACCTGCAACATGGCCGATCCCATGCCGTACTCGGATGAAATGAAGACGCGATCGCCTTCAAGCAGGGGCAGACAGGCGTTGACTTCAAATTTGGTGGGCCACTTGAACTTCGATATTTCGGCGCCGGTTTTGAGGTCGACAAAAACCAGGCCGTAACCGGCGAATAACGCCAGTACGCGGCGGCCGTGAATGGTCATCGGCTTGGGCGTTGAATAACCGGACTTGTAATCGTCCGTCTTCCAGACAAGATCGCCGGTTTTGGCGTCGAACGCCGCGATGACGCCCGCCCCGATAATGACCCGGCCGCCGTCAACGAACGCCGAGCCTGAAAAACCCCACTGAGGAATCTCGGCGCCAAACTCTTTCACCATGTCATGCGACCAGAGTTTTTCTCCGTTGCCGGCGTCGACGCACTGAAAGAGGCCGATCCGGCTCAGGGCGTAGACCCGACCATCAGCGTATACCGGCGTGGTTGAGGGCCCGCCCTCATGGGATTTATCAAAAATGTCGGTGGGGTATTCATAAGTCCATTGTGGGTCGCCGGTCACGGGATCGAAGCAAAAAATCACGTCGTTCCCTTTGATGTACCCCATGGTGAACAGTTTTCCATCCGCGATCGTGATTGATGAAAATCCCGTTCCGATACGTTGACGCCACAATACGTTGGGACCTTCCTGGGGAAACTCGGCGATGAGGCCGGTTTCACTTGAAAAACCGTTCTGATCCAGTCCCCGGCGCGTAGGCCAGTCAGCGGAAGAGGCTTGCGGTATGAAAGGGGCGAAACAAATGAAAAGTACACCCCATGCGATTATCGTTGTTTTGATCTTCATCAGCGGCATGACATCCCTCTCTACCAATTTGTATCGAGTCTGAAAAGCCAGTTAATTCCAGTTGATACGGCGATACATCGACCGCGTTGGCGTTTTGCGTCAATCGGTTTTTGCCGTGTATGCAGTGATGGATTTTTCGTCGATGAAGGAACCGGACGGACCCGGGCGTTAGTTAGAATAGTCCAACTTGATTTGATTTTTGTTCCAGACTATCTAAATAATTTAAGTCATTTTATCATTTTCATTTGAACATATCAATCATAACTCAATCAAAACCACCGGCGCGATGGCTCCGCGCCGGTGGCTTAAATAACAACAATCATATCAACTAGTTGGATTTCATATTCAGACAGATCATGTCGCCCTTCGCGTTTCGGGCGTACAGCCGTCCATCAACCAGTACCGGGCAGGTCCAGCAGGTTCCGCCAAGAATCTGTTGCCGCCCTGAGGCTTTGAATCCGGATGGATCGGCGGGCGCGATAACCAGTTCGCCGCGTCCCCCGAGAATCACCATTTCCCCGCTGGCAATGATGAGCGAACCTTTCCCCAGGCCGCTCTGCCGCCAGTTTTCTTCTCCCGTTTCCGCGTCGAGACAGACGAGTTCATCTTCATCAAAGCCGTACAGATGCCCCTTCCAGAGGACGGAAGCGTTGAAGTGGTTACGCATGCGCTTGTTGCTCCAGAGGGTTTCCGTTTTGCCGTCCGGGCCGATTTTCACCATCGCGCATCCCTTGTTGTAACCGGATGAGATAAAAATGCGGTCGCCGTCGATCAGCGGAGTGGCGGCGTTGATGTCGTAATTCGTATCCCACCGGTATGTACAGACTTCCGCGCCGTCTTTGGCCTTGACCACAACCAGACCGAATCCGTCGATGTTGGCGATGCAGGTTTCACCGTTCAGCTCGAAGGCGACCTGGGTTCCATACCCGGCGTTGTAATCCTTCGTCTTCCAGATCAACTCGCCGCTGGTTTTGTTAAACGCCGCGATGACGCCCACGTCCACGAAAATAACGTCGCCCAATACCAGTGGCGATCCGGCGAAGCCCCACGTCGGCGTTTTGGCGCCGATCTCCGCTTTCAGGTCTTTCGCCCAGATTAGCTCGCCGTCTTCGGCGTTATAACAACGGAAGTGAGCCTCTTTGCTCATGGTATAAACTTTTCCGTCGTTGACGGTGGGCGTCGCGCCGGGGCCGCCCTCGTGCATGTTATTAATTCGCTCGCACTTGTACGCCTTCTTCCAGATTTCCGTTCCATCGGCGGCGTTGAAACAGAAGACGTTGTCTTCTCCGTTTTTGACGTCATAGCCCATCGTATAGGCTTTGCCGTCAACGACCGCGAATGAAGAATACCCGGGGCCGAGCCGGGCGCGCCACAGGGCCTGGGGCCCTTCGCCCTCCCACGAGGTCATCCAGCCGGTTTCGCTGGAGATACGATCGCGGTTGGGGCCATGATACTCAGGCCAGTCTTCCGCCTCGCAGGGAACGGCCGCCATCCCCAGAACACAGAAGACGCTCCAGACAAGGCGCTGAGAAAACCACGTAAGCCGTTTTATTTCCACCGGATTATTCTTGCGTTGATTCATGCTTCGATCCTTGTCATCCCGTTTTTTTGATTGTGCGGCTTCCCGGATGTGTAACTTGAGGGGGGATTGTAAACCAGAATGATCAACATTCAACCGAAATTTTCCCGGGATGATCCCGTGCGGGGAAAATATCGTTCCTTAAATACTCCGGTTGACTTTGATCGCCTTCTCGAATGCTATCAACAATTTTGAAATAAAAATCGACAAAAAAA
This sequence comes from bacterium, assembly GCA_016125385.1. Taxonomy (GTDB): domain Bacteria; phylum Hinthialibacterota; class Hinthialibacteria; order Hinthialibacterales; family Hinthialibacteraceae; genus WGLV01. The sequence goes on along the minus strand of WGLV01000011.1, from coordinate 71,825 downwards.
ACTCCCCGCCAAATGTTGTTGACGGGGAGTCTTGATATCCAGAATAACTTCTTCGTTTATGCTTTCTTGGGGCCGATCATCGTCTCGGGCCGGACGATCTTGTCGAATTCCTCCGCGCTGAGATAACCCAGTTGCGTCGCGGCTTCTTTCAGCGTCAGGCCTTCCTTGTGCGCCTTTTTCGCGATGCTCGCCGCCTTGTCGTAGCCGATAGTGGTATTGAGCGCCGTGACCAGCATCAACGAATTGTGGAGGTTCTTCTCGATGCTCTTCGTATTCGCCTCAATGCCCACCGCGCACTTGTCGTTAAACGCCACGCAGGCGTCGGCCAGCAGCCGGATCGATTGCAGCAGGTTATAGATCATCACCGGCTTGAAGACGTTCAGCTGAAAGTTGCCGCTGGCGCCGGCGAAGCTGATGGCGGCGTCGTTGCCCATCACCTGCACGGCGACCTGCGTCATCGCTTCGCACTGGGTGGGGTTGACCTTGCCCGGCATGATGCTCGAACCCGGCTCGTTTTCGGGGATGAGCAGTTCGCCGATGCCGCAACGCGGGCCGGAAGCGTAAAAGCGCACATCGTTGGCGATCTTGAACAGCGAACACGCCAGCGTCTTGAGCGCTCCGCTCGCCTCGACAATGGCGTCGTGGGCCGACAGGCCCTCAAACTTGTTTTCGCCGCTGACAAAGGGCAGCCCGGTCAACATGGCGATCTGATCGGCGGCTTTTTCCGCGTACCCCACCGGCGCGTTCAGCCCGGTGCCAACCGCCGTCCCGCCCAGCGCGAGTTCGTACAGGTGGGGCAAGGCGTTAACGATGCGCTTGAGGCCGTGGCGTAGCTGAGTGACGTAACCTGAAAACTCCTGCCCCAGCGTCAGCGGCGTCGCGTCCATCAGGTGAGTGCGGCCGATCTTGATGACGCCTTCAAACGCCTTCTGCTTCTCTTGCAACGTCTCCATCAGTTTGGTGACGGCGGGAATCAGCGCGCGGTTGACCTGCATCGCGGCGGCGATGTGCATCGCGGCTGGAAACGTGTCGTTCGACGATTGCGACTTGTTAACGTCGTCGTTGGGGTGAATGGGCGACTTCGTTCCGCGAGGCTGACCGGCGATTTCATTGGCGCGGTTCGAAATCACTTCATTGACGTTCATATTGGTCTGGGTGCCGCTGCCCGTCTGCCAGATACGCAGAGGAAAATGGCCGTCCAGCTTCCCGGCGATGATCTCGTCCGACGCCTGTACGATGAGGTTTTTCTTGTCTTCCGGCAATACGCCGATCTCGAAATTGACCAGCGCACAGGCTTTTTTCAGAATCGCGAACGCCTCGATCAACTCGGGCGGCATGGTCTCGATTCCAATGTTGAAATTCTCCAGCGATCGGCCCGATTGCGCGCCGTAATACGCCTCTTCGGGGACCCGCACTTCGCCCATGGTGTCTTTTTCAATCCGATAACCCATGATTGTCGCTCCTGTCGTTTCGCTCGAATGATGAAATGAATGGATTCCGAGAGGGGTCGATCGCGCGGCGCCCTCCCCCAACCGCTAAAGTGTAACATGGGCGAATACCCCGTCCAGCGGGTGGGCGCGTCATGCGGTTTTCAGTATTGAAATTTTCCGCCAGGCGAGGTTTTAATAGAGAGAACTGATCCTCATCAAACGAAAGGGATTCAACACACGTGTTTCCTGATGCCTTGCAGTCGCTATCATCGCCCGATTTGACCATGAGACGATCGGACCGGTACGACGGCGGCGGATTCAGCGTCTCGCTGAGCGACTTCGGCGAGAAAGATGCCGTCCGCGTCCAGAAGATTTATCGATGGGTCAAGGCGCTCTATGACGAATGGCTGAAAGCGAAAGACGCGCCGGATTGGAAACGCCTGAGTAAAATGACATGCGGTTTCGATGATGACGAGATCATTCGAACCGTGAAAGACCTGGGGGCTTCCAGTCTTCAGCCGGGCGAGCCGAACCCGTTGATGAGCAAAACCCTGCATGACATTCGCGGCGGTGGGCTGACCGGCCTGCTGGGGTTCGCCCAGTTGTTGCGCTCGCGCGGCGGCAATGACGTGTATGTGCGCAAGGCGGTGTTTCTGGCGCGCGATCACGCCAAGATGATGCGCAACGCCGTGCATGATCTCGATATGGAAGTCCGCCGCAACGACGAATCGGAAAAAGCCCATTCCATAGAAGACTTCATCGAAAAACTCCGCGAATGTCCGTTACCCGCCGCTGAAGGTTCGGTCCGGATCGAGATTGAGAGCGACTTTCACGGGATGATCTCAAACCGGTGCCTTGAGACATCGGCCATCGACCGGATTCTGTACAACTATCTCAACAACGCCGCCCGGTTCACCGCCGACGGAGCCATTCGCGTCTACATCCAGTCGGTCAATGAAGAGCTGGTTCGCTTCGTGGTCGCGAACGCGATCGATCAGAGCCAGGCCGCATGGTTGAATGATAAACTGGGCGGAAAGTTGGATGACTTGTTCCTCGGTGGATTCACTCGGGGCGGGCATGGAATCGGGTTGTCGTCCTGCGCCGATTTCGTCTCATCCTGTTTCGGCGTTCATCCGCCCGCGCTGGCGGTTCAACAGGGCTATCTGGGCGCGAAAACGCTTGACGGCGTCTATTACGCATAGTTTCACTGGCCCGCCTTTATTCCCGCCGAAGGTTGAAAGCGGATTTGGAACGCTTTCAAAAAGGGCGTTCGGATTCAAAACAGCCTGATACAACCAATTCAAATCAGGAAAGGCGGTACGGCGCGGGATCGATCTCCGGTTCATTCTGCTGAATCAAATCCATCAACAGGCGCGCCGATGCGGGGGCCATGGTGATTCCATAACGGAAATGCCCCGCGTTGACATAAAGCCCTTCGATTCCCGGCGCCGGTCCGATGGAAGGAACGCCCTGCGGAGAGCCGGGTCTGAGCCCCGCCCATTGCCGGATGACGGGCCTGGTTTCCAGAAATGGAACCATCCCCGCCGCCGACGTCCGGATCTGTTCACAAGCCTGTTCGGTGTTGCGCTTGTCGAAACCGGCGTGTTCGAGCGTACTGCCCGCGAGAATCAAACCATCCTCACGTGGAATGACGTACCGGGTCTGATCCATCACGATATGAGTCAATTGGCCGGGGTTCGCCTGAAAGAGCAGCATCTGCCCGCGAACCGGCTCAATCGCGAGGTTAATGTCCAGAGGCATAAGCAACGCGGGCGTCCAGGCTCCCGCCGCTACGATAACCAGCGGCGTGTTAACCGCCCCCGCCGAGGTTTCAACGCCCGTGACGCGCCCGTTTTCCGTACGGATGCTCTTGACCTCGCATCGATCGGCCAGCATCGCGCCTTTCTGCTTGAGTGACTGTTTCAGTGCGCGGATCAGGCGCGGATTCCGAATCTGCGCGACGTCTTTCAACCATAACGCGTCCGTGAATTCAGAATGCAGCGCCGGCTCCAACTCGCGAACCGCGCCGCCGGTTACGCGTTCCACCTGAAAACAGGCGTGCTTCGCCCAATTCAACGCGTGTTCGCCCATCCCCCGATCACGGATCAGGACGCCGCATCGCCGCCATTCGGGATCGATCCCGGTTTCCTCTTTCAGCGCCTCCGCCAGCGCTGGATACATCTTCATCGAGCGATGCGCCAGCGCCCAGGCGTCCGGGTTCAGGTCCCACGGTTCCAGCGGCGATAGAATTCCCCCGCCCGCCCAGGATGCCTCCATCCCGGGAGAACCTTTGTCAATGACAAGCGTCTTCAGGCCGGTTCGCGTCAGCTCACGCGCCGCCGCCATTCCAACAACGCCCGCGCCGATAACGGCGCAATCGACGGATTGAGGGAGTGAATGAGTCATAAGAGAAGGGGATCCCGGTTTACCGTCCTGATAATGAAGTATCAGAGCGTTTCCACGGATCGTTTAAACCGCGAAGGTGGATTTCAACGCGGCTTCAGTGATTTCATGATGATTGAAAACAGCTTTAACTTGCCCCTGACTCAGGCAGAGAACCTGGGGGCTTTCATGCCTGACGCTCAGCCGTTCAGCTAAGGCGCCTGACAACAGCCGCTCCTGTTGAACCACAACCAGGTACACACGCTCTCCGCTGTTCTTCAACCACGAATCCACCTCGCGTTTGGCGTAGGTGGATACCGGACAGGTTGAGCTGTGTTTGAACACGACCACCGTCCGGGCCTGGCTTTGTTCAATGCACTCATCGGCGGAGCCGATTTGTTCGTACCGTTCATCGAAAGGGTGCGGCATAACAGTTTTCCTCATTGAAATAATTCGAGTTCAAATGGTTCTTTCAGCATAGAACCAATTAAAAAAAACGACAGGGTGCGGCCCGGAGGTATAACGAACCGGAAAGACGAATGGGCGATGAGTTTTCAACCGGCGCCGGTTCGCCGCTCGCGTAAAAAACTTGTTTTCGCTTATGGTTTTCAATCGCATGGCATTATAATGAAAAAGCAAAAAAATAAAGTAGTTGTCAGCAAACCGTTCGTTGTAGACTTGGGTGCTCTCATTGAAAATCACATGAACCCGTGATTTTCGCAACGCTGGATCGGGACCTATCTTGGATGGCGAATATAGAATCGCAACGTGAAGATCGCCGCGATTGATTTTTGACGCGCAAGAGAGCGTTGACTCAGGGGGAAACGATCGCGAGTACATTGTTTTCGGGGGGAAATATTTCGGGCGCCCCGGCCGAGTGCGGCTGGCGAGGTTGGAATGTCATTGTTATCGAAAACGGTTTCTGAAACGGAAACGAAAAATCCGGCGGAGAGTGAAATCCGGGCGGCGGTTGAGCGATCGTTTCACGCGATTCTGCCGCGCTTGATCCTGATGATCAGCGTGTTCTTCGCCGCGCTCTGTTTCGCCGACCCGTTTTTATTCCCACGCGAATACTGGTGGCTGTTCGTTCTGAACGATCTCGGCATGACCGGGTTTCTTCTCTCTGGCTATCTGATTCTCCGGCTCTGGCCTCTCTCCGTGAAATGGGCTCACCCGATTTCCTGCCTGTACGCCTTGCTGGCGGTTCTCAATTGCGTCCCGGGACTGATTCTTGTCAATCAGCCGACTCACGTGCTCGATTTCGCGATGGTGATTCTGGCCTGCGCCTGCGTTCTGTTATCCCGGCGCTACTTTCTGATCGTAGTCGCATTTGCTTTTTTTGTATTGCTTGTCCTGGGCCGTGAGCGAATCTCGACCGAAGAAGGCCAGTATTTCTTTTTTGTTTTCGCCATCGTTTGCGGTTTATCATGGCTCGTCCTTTCACTCCGGTTGAGCACGCACGCGCAGGAAGCGCGCCAGCGGTTGATTCTTGAAGCTACGCAACGGCGGCTGATGGAAAAAACCCGCCAGCTCGAGATCTCCACCGAAGACCTTCGCAAAGAAGCGGAAGACCGGCGTCATTTCGAAAGCCTGCTGCAACAATACGTCAGCAACGCGCCCGCGCCCATCGCCATGTTCGATCGCGGGATGAATTACGTCCTGTACAGCCGGCGCTGGATGGACGCCTTCCACCTCACCGCGGAAGACATGAATAAGCCCACCCGCTTCGAGATGTTCCCCCAGCTTCGCATGCGGTGGGAATATATCAAAAACTCATGCCTCTCCGGCGCGATGGAACAGGGCGAGGAGGAAGAAGGCTTTCTCACCAGCGCAGGCGAAGTCGAATGGCTCCGTTGGGAGGCGCAACCCTGGTATCTGCCCAATCAGGAAGTCGGCGGCATCATGATGTTCGTCGAATTCATCACAGAACGCAAAAACGCGGAAAAAGCCTTGCAGGAGAGCGAAGAGCGCCTGCAGGATTTATTCGATAACGCCAATGATATGATCTTCAGCGCCTCGATTGACGGCTCTCTGATGTATGTGAACCGGGCGTGGCTCAACAAACTCGGCTATTCCGAATCGGAAATCGCCGGCATGACCGTCTTCGAAGCCATCGATCCGGATTATCGCGAAGCGTTCTTTCTCGCCTATCAGCGCCTGCTTGAAGGCGAGGCCATCGATAATCTCGATACCGTATTCGTTTCCAAAAACGGCGCTCGCATCCAGGCCGCAGGCAACGTCAACTGCCGCTTTGAAGACGGCGTGGCCGTCGTCGCTCGAAACATCTTCCGCGACGTCACCGAAAGCAAGCGGGCCGAGACCGCGCTGATTCGAGCGAAAGAAGAAGCCGAACTGGCCAACCTGACCAAAAGCCGCTTTCTCGCCACCATGAGCCACGAGTTGCGCACCCCGCTCAATTCGATCATCGGCTTTTCCAAACTCCTGCTCAAAAACAAGTACGACAACCTGATCGATCAGGACCTCGATTACATTACCCGCATTCTCGGCAGCGGCCTCCATCTGCTTTCGCTCATCAACGATCTCCTCGATCTCTCCAAGATCGAGGCGGGGCGTATGGAACTCGACATGAAAGAGATTCCGCTGGAACCAATGCTCAAAACGCTCGCTTCTCAGTTCGAAGGCCAGGTTCGCCAGAAAAACATTGACTTGGAGATCGATACCCCCGAGGGACTCGAACCGCTCTGCACCGACTCGGCCAAACTCTTCCAGGTTTTGATGAATCTGGTCAGCAACGCGGTGAAATTCACCGAAGAGGGCGGCGTGATCGTTCGCGTATCGACCGCCGAGGGCCTGCGGCAGGCGGCGCGCATCGACGTGATCGACAGCGGAATCGGCATCGCGCCCGATCGCCTCAACGTGATTTTCGAGTCGTTTCAGCAGGCCGACAACACCACCGCCCGCAAGTACGGCGGAACCGGTCTCGGTCTCGCGATTTCCCGCTCGCTGTGTCAGTTGATGGGGTATGATCTGGTCGTTGACAGCCGGCTGGGCGAAGGCTCGGTATTCAGCATTCTCATCCAGCGCCACGCCAAACTACGTGAGCCCATCACCCTGCTCGAACAATCCAACCGCATCGGGTGAAGTCGTGAATGAATGATTTCTGGGGGGAGAAAAAGAGACAGTCGCATCCAAGTCCTGCGCCTGATTCAATCAAATCAGTCAAACCGCGTTTCGTACCCGCCCTGCTGTCCGGGGCTTTCCGCCACCCAGACCCGCAAACGAGCGATTCGCTGTTCTTGATCCCATTCCTGACGCCGCTCGACAAGCGATCTCGAAACCAGCCAGGCCAGCGCTTCACAGGTAACATTGTTGATGGTGAGAACCACCACTTCATCCCGGGGAAACTCGTACGCCGAGCCGTCGTCGAGCGTGACTCGCATGCGGCCGTCCGTTTCCTCGCACTGAACCCGTTCCGACGACGGAAGCAATATCTTCTCGTCAAATCCGGAGCATGCCTCGCGCGCCGCCCGTTTCAACGGGGCGAAATCGACCACCATGCCGTCTTTCAACTTCATCGCTTCCACTTCGAGCGTCACGGCGTAGTTATGTCCATGCAGACGCTCGCGTGAATTTGGAAACAGGGTGAAATGAGCCGATGAAAACTTGAGGTATTGTTTTTCAATCCGCAGCAGAAACCCCACGATGCCCCCCCTTGCTCCGCTTTGTTCTCGCCCGCGGATCACGCGTTGCTATGCACTTCAACGATGGCGCCGGTGATCTTCGCCGCCTGCGCCGGGTCGGCGAGATAAAGCAGCGTTTGCGCGAGATCGTCCGGCGTGGTTTCCGTCTTCAGGTGAGGCGCCGCCTCTCTCAGCATGCGCGTATCAACCGCGCCGGGCGCCACGCAATTCACTCGGATGCCATGCGGACGCCCTTCAACGCTCAGGCTTTCCGTCAGTCCGATCACGCCGTGCTTGCTGGCGACGTAGGCGCTCATCCCGGCGAACTTCTCCGTCCCGCGAATGCCCGCCAGCGAACTGATATGAATAATGCAGCCGCCGCGATCTTTCATAAGGCGGAACGCCTGCTGGCTGCATAAAAACAGCGCGCGCAGGTTGACCGCCATCGTCCGTTCCCAGTCGTCCAGAGTCAGTTCGTCGAACGGTTTGACGATCGCCACGCCCGCGTTGTTCACCAGAATGTCAACCGGGCCGAAACGCTGGCCGGTCTCATCGAACAACCGCTGAACGTCGCCGGGGTCGCTTACGTCCGCGATGCAATACGCGGCGCGATCCGGCCCGCATTCATCCCTGATCTCATTGACGGTTTGCTGGAGTTCGCTTTCCGTCCGGCTGACGGCCATAACCCGCGCGCCGTGACGCGCGAATAACCGGGCGGTCGCGGCGCCGATGCCGCGGCCGCCGCCGGTGATGATCGCTGTGAGGTCGAGTAAACGTTGCGTCATAATATGGTTATCACGTTCGCCTGGGCAGCATGCTCAAAAATTCAGACCGCGTCGAGGCGTTGTCTCGAAACGCGCCCAGCATGGCGCTGGCGCGAGTGTCAACGCCCGTCTTCTGAACGCCTCTCATCATCATACACATGTGCTCGGCTTCCGTAACCACCGCCACGCCGCGCGGCTCGATCGCTTCGTCGATTGCCTGCGCGATCTGCTGAGTCAGGCGTTCCTGCAGTTGCAGCCGCCGCGCGAACATCTCCACCACGCGGGGAATCTTCGACAGGCCGACCACCTTCCCGTTGGGGATGTACGCCACGTGCGCCCGGCCGAAAAACGGCAGCAGGTGATGTTCACACAGGCTGAAAAACGAGATGTCGGTCAGAATCACCATTTCGTCGACGGCTTCCTCAAACACCGCGCCGTTCAGTATGGTGTTCAGGTCCTGATCGTATCCGGCGGTCAGGTCGCGCCATGCCTTCGCCACGCGCCGGGGCGTACGCAACAGCCCTTCACGGCCCGGGTCTTCGCCGATTTCGGCGATCAGGTCGTGGGTTATCAATTCGATCGGGTCTTCCTGTATGGTTTGCGCGGCCGCCGCCGCGGATTGCAAGTGGATCATCGGAGTACGCCTTTCTACGGAACTCAAAGATAAAGTCGCGGTTTCAGGGTCGATGGTTGTGGATACAGGTTGGATTGAATGAAAAATGCGAGATATCAAGTTGACTATTATGGTGAATTTTATAGAATCAACCCTGACGATGATAACAGTATACCCGGCCCAGACAAAATGAACAAAAAAACGTTCAAAAATTTTTAATTATTTCAGTTCAGTGAATGGAGCAATCGAATGAAAGACGAGACGTTCCGCGTGGTATCCGGCAAACGGCGTCAGGTTTCTCATGACGTAAATCAGGATTTTCTGAAAAAGATGAAAAACCGCAAGCCTTCTCTCTGGCGCCGCATCCTGTCGCTGTTCCAATCGTCGAAAAATAAAAATGAATGAAATAACAACCACAACAACACCTCATGCCTGTCATTTGACGAAGATCCGTTATCAATCCTCTTTCCGCTCCCCTCTCTGAAGTTTCCCGATTCCGCATATTCGAAAATCGTTCTCGATTTGATACCATGAGTACAGTTGTATAGCGGTTGTCAGGATTATGTTCGTATTGGACCTTGGTACAATCGCCGAAAGTCACAAGGAAACGTGATTTTCGGCACGGTTAATCTGAAAATAACTTTGGCAACAAATATAAGAGCCAGACTCAGCCATACGTTCGGTTTAGCCTCTGATTTGCCGTCGAATCCTTGAATGGGAGATGTACGCGATGCCGACTCCTGAAGAACTGACTGGCGGGCTTTCGCGCCGCCGATTCATGCAAACCGCGGGCGCCGCCGCCGTAGCGGGCGCCGCGCCCGTTTCCGCCGCCCCCTCATCCGAGATCCAACGCAAGGCGAAAAGCGAAGCGGTCCCGCTCGGCAAAAGCGGCGTGGTAAGCCGTTATCTGCTCGAAACCGACGTCGTCGTCATCGGCGGAGGCATGGCGGGAGTCTGCGCGTCGATCGCCGCCGCCCGCAACGGCGCCCGGGTCGTCCTGGTGCAGGATCGCTCCGTACTGGGCGGCAACGCATCCAGCGAAGTACGCATGCACATCGTCGGCGCCGACCGTCACGGCGGCCGCAAAGACACCGATTCGCGAGAATCGGGAATCATGGAAGAAATCCGCCTGCATGAGTCGGTGACCAACCCCCAGCGTTCCGCCAACGTCTTCGATCTGATTCTGTATGAGTGGGTGATCCGCGAACCGAACGTGACCTTGATGATGAACAGCCACTGCTGCGGCGTCGAAATGAGCGATGGCGAAACGATTAAAGCGGTGACGGTCTCGCGTCATTCCACCGAAGACCTGTTTACCATTCAAGCGAAGCAGTTCCTCGATTGCACTGGCGACGGCCGTCTCGGCGCCGAAGCGGGCGCGTTGTACCGGCACGGCCGCGAAGCGAAGGATGAATACGGCGAAGACCTCGCGCCCGACCAGGCTGACGGCAAAACGCTGGGCAGTTCAATTCTGCTGATGACGCGCGAGTACGACAAACCCATGCCGTTCATCGCGCCCGACTGGGCCGCCGACCTTCCGCCCGAGGGCCTGCCGCATCGCGGCATCGGCTCGTGGGAATACGGCTACTGGTGGTGCGAGTGGGGCGGCGAGTTCGACATCATCAAAGACAACGAGATGATTCGCGACGAGTTGCTCGCCGCCGCGATGGGCATCTGGGATCACGTCAAAAACAGTGGAAAGTATCCTCAAAGCGAAAACTGGGCGCTTGACTGGATCGGCGCCATCCCCGGCAAGCGCGAAAGCCGCCGCTTTATCGGCGACCACGTGCTGATTCAGCGGGAGGTTCAGGCCGGCGAACAGTTCGAGGACGGCGTCGCCTTTGGCGGCTGGCCCATCGATCTTCACCCGCCGAAAGGGATCTGGGAGCCAGGCCCTCCGTATACCTCCATCCCCGGACCGCTCTACAACGTGCCTTTCGGAAGCCTCTATTCGAAGAACATCAACAATCTGCTGTTCGCGGGCCGCGACATCAGCGCCTCACACGTCGCCTTTGGCAGCACCCGCGTCATGGCGACCTGCGCCGTTATCGGCCAGGCGGCGGGGACGGCGGCGGCGTTGTGCGTAAAAAACAGCTGCACCCCCCGCGCTCTGCGCAAAGAAGCCATTCAGGAACTTCAACAGACGCTGCTCAAAGACGACGCCTTCATCATCGGCGCCTCCAACAGCGATCCGTACGACCTCGCCCGCTCCGCGACGGCGTGGGCCTCCAGCTCGGTACCAGGCTGGTACGGACCAGAAAACGTCATCAATGGATGGAACCGCACGTGGTATCAATACAAAAACCAGTGGCAGTCGCTGCCCGATCAATCGCTGCCGCAATGGATTCAGCTGCGTTTCCCCGAGTCGAAGCGCATCCGTGAAGTGCATCTTACCTTCGACAGCGGGCTGCACCGCCAGCTCACGCTTTCCCACAGCGATTCAACCACCCGGCAGATGATTCGCGGCGCACAGCCCGAAACCGCGCGCGATTATGAACTGATCGCGATTCATGGAGAAAGCCGCCGCGTGATCGAACGCGTGACCGGCAATTATCAGCGCAAGCGCGTACACCGCTTCACGCCGGAAACCGTCGATGCGATCGAACTGCGCGTGCTGGCGACCAACGGTTCTTCAACCGCCAACGTGTTTGAAATCCGCGCCTACGCGTGAGAAAAAGCGATTTCGAGGCAAGATTACTGCGTCTGAATTGCGGTTCTTTTTTCAATGATACACGCGCGTGTATCAGAAAAGACCGGTGGCGGAATCATTCTGCTCGATGAACATGGCGGGATGACGCCGTTAAAAAATCGTAAGAGCATGTAAGAGATATCCAGTGCCAGAGTAAACGCCTGGTCTCAACAATGACGTAAACGTTGGGCCCAACGCATTCTTTTATAGCGGTTGTCAGAATTACGTTCGTATTGGACCTTGGTACAATCGCTGAAAATCACAAGGAAGCATGATTTTTCGACACGGTTAAATTGAAAGTAACTTTGGCAACAAAAAAACTGTCTTGTTTATCATGATTCTGATGTTGCCGTATTGTGGAATTGTTGAACGGTTAATTTGTTCGTGAAATTCGGGATTCAGGAAAGAAGATAAATTCAACTCCGATGTTCTTACAACTCTTCTTTGTCCTGCTGGTCGATATCGATCGGGAGGGCCTCGACGTTCAGCATGGTTTTCAGCCGCTGTTTCTCTTGCTCGATCTTGTCCTGCGCGCCGGTCTGCTGATACAGCGTTAACAGGTACGACGCCGCCAGCAGGTTTTCGGGATGCTGCCGGCTCAGTTTTTCGCAGCGTTGCACCGCCTCGGCGACCTGGCCGGTCTTGCTCAGAATGCGGCATACCCCCAGTTCCCACCGGATGGCGCCGGGCCGTCGGCCGAGCGCGCTCATCGCGGCCTGCAGGGCGCCGTCGTATTCCTTGCGGCTGTAGGCCATGTGCGCGATGAAAAACCGGTACTCGCCCAGTTCGCCGCAGTTCGCCGCGATGCGGTCGAGATACGCGCGCGCCTCTTCGTATGAACCGCGCCGCAATACCCACCGCGCGAATCCCATCTGTAACGGAATCCATTCCGGGCCGGTTTTTGAAGCGGCTTCGTCCATCTGTTCTTTAAACTCGGCGGGGTCGCGGTTGTCGTCTTCCGCCAGCAACACCGCCTCCAGGTTCCATTTCAGATAATCGCGCCCCATCTCGACCGCGCGCTCCACCACGGGAGTCTCCGGCGGCTTGACCGTGCCGGGATGCACCGCCAGCGCGATTCCCCCCAGCATCTCCTGCTCGGTCAGCAAGGGGAACTCATCGGCGCGAACGTTTTCCGCGTAGACGATCTTCCGGATGGGATCGGCGCCGTTCACCAGCGACAGCGCGTCGAGCGTCTGCTCGCCGAACAGATCGCCCTGACAATACAGAACGGGAATCTTGCGGTCAACGAATTCCTGAACCGCCGCGAAGGTCGGGATGAATGGCGTAATCTGCAAACGGGCGCCGCTGAGAATAACGGGAATCAATTCATGAAAACCCAGCCCTCGCTTTGCCGAAGTGCCGATAGCGGCGTTCACTTTGGCGAAGTTGGTGTCTTCATCCCAGTAATTCATGATCTCCGACAACGCGAACGCGGCCGAGTATTGCGAATATCGCGTCAACATGGGCGAAACGCGCATCGACAGCGAAACCGGTTCGGCTTTCTCGGCCCGGTCGAGATCGCTGAAAAATCGGTTCGCGGCGTCAGCCTGATACGAATCGGGAAAACGTTCGCGCAATTCGCGGTAGCGGATCTTGGCGTTTTTCATATCGCCCAGCCGAACCGAAAGGTCTGAGAGCATCGAGAGAACGGCGTAAGGCTGAAAGTCGCCGAAGCGCGTCCGCAGGGCGACCAGCGTTTTTTCCGCGCCCATCAGATCGTAAATCCGTCTCAACATGGTTGCGGCCATGATGTATTCAAACGGCTCGGCTTTTTGCTGATCGATGCGGGTGGTTAACACCGAAAGGGCCTGGTCGTTCTGGCCTTCTAGCAGGTTCAGGTAGGCTCGCGCGGCGGGCGCCACGTCGTCCAGCAGGGCGGTGACCGAGGCGTTCTGTTTCACCGATTCGATCGCGTCCGCCAGCGTTTTTTCCTGAGCCGCCCCAACCGATACGCGCGTCTCTTTCAGCTGAAGCGCTTTTTTCTGATAGGCGTCTGAATCTTCCGACCGGCCCTGCGCCTTGCGTAACAGGGCGAAGGCCTCATAAAAATCACGGTTGGGCGGAACCTGCGCTTCAAAGGTTTCAAGAATCTTCGCGGCGGTTTCGATCTCATTGAGCCTGATCGCCAGCGTGGCGGTTTGCGCCAGCAGGTACGGATCGGGCCTCAACAGCGGTTGCATCTGGGTCAGATGCCTGCGCGCCTGATCTTTCTGATCCCGCGCGAATTCCAGCAACACATTGAGATACAGAACCTGCGGGTCTTTCGGATTCTGAGCGACCAGATCTTTCAGAATGCCTTCCGCTTCATCGTAATCGCCCATTACGGTCGCGAGTTTGGCTCGGTCCATGTTCAGCCAGGCTTCCAGCCGGGGCGGAATCAGTTGACCGAGCGAATGATCGAGCAATTGTTTCGCTTCGCTCAGCCGCTGTTCGCGCGCCGCCAGAATTCCCAGCATGTAATCGAGATAGGGCGTGCGCTTTCGATTCGCCAGTTCCTGGTAAAGCAAGGTATAAGCCGAGATCATGTCGTCCGCTTTCAGCGACATGACCATCGCGATCGGACCGGCTCCGTTGAGCGAGTTGTTTTGAATGGCGGCGCGAATCGCTTTCGTCGCGGCGGGGTAATCGCCCTGATGAATCGTGTCGGCCAGTTTACGCCAGGTCTCCATATCGGCGACGGCGGGCGGCTGCGTCGCGCTTTCAAGCAGGGGAGCGGCCGACGCGGCGAAATCGAGACACCAGCGGCGCGCGACTCCCGGCTGATTGCGTTGTTCAAAATGAATGGCCAGCTTCGACGCGAGGTCGACGCGCTGGCCATAATCGATGTCACGAGATAAAAGCAACTGCCGCGCTTCCTGCAACTCGTCGAGCGACAGTGGCTGAACCGTCCCATCCTGACCCACGGCCCGCCCCGGGCCGCCCGCGAGCAGAAGCGCCGCGAGCAGCGCGAAAGCGATGCGCGAGAGTCGTATCATCATGGAAACGGGATGCCTTCCGGACGCGGAGCGAAAACAGGCGCTCAGCCAACCGGCAGGCCGTACTCCTTCAAGGTTTTCTTCAACGCCGATTCGCTTGACGCCAACAAAGGCGTCAGGGGAAGCCGCATGCCTCCGCAATGCGGCAGCCCGGTTTCAGGACTCTGGCTGAGCCAGTTCACTGCGGTTTTGACCGGGATGGGGTTGGTCTCGACGAACAGGGTTGAATTCAACTCGGCCATCTTGCGATGAATACGCAACGCTTCGGCGTGATCGCCTTTCAGATAGGCGTGAACCATCGCGCGCACGTCTTTCGGAACTATGTTCGCCGACACCGAAATCACGCCTTTGCCGCCAAGGGAGAGAATCGGCAATGTCAGGCCGTCGTCGCCCGACCAGACGTAAAAATCATCGGCGGTGCGGCGCGCGATATCGGAAATCTGGGTGAGGTTCCCGCTGGCTTCCTTGACGCCGATGATGTTTTTCTCTTCAGAAAGCGCAACCATGGTATCGGCGGTGATGTTGACCGCCGTGCGCCCCTGGATGTTATACACCACCTGCGGCAGATCGACTTCGCGTGCGATTACCCGAAAATGCTCCAGCAAACCGGCTTGAGTCGGCTTGTTATAGTAAGGCGAGATCAACAGCGCCACGTCGGCGCCGGCGTCTTTCGCCGCTTTGGTCAGTTCCAGCGCTTCCCGGGTGCTGTTGCTGCCCGTGCCCGCCATCAACAGCGGATACCGGTCATGCCCCCGTTTCTCGCGGATGTACTGCGCTGAGTGGCGAACCAGTTGTTTGTGCTCATCATGCGTCAACGTGGCTGACTCGCCCGTGGTTCCGCAAACCAGGATGCACTCCGTTTTCGCGGCGGCGTGGAAGTCGATCAACTTTTCCAGCGCGGCGAAATCGAGCTTGTCATCCTTTGTGAAGGGGGTTATTAACGCAACAGCCGAACCCTCGAACATAACCAACTTTCCTTTCCTCTCTCAAAGTGCTGTACTGTTCCGTTCGACTCCGAATCAGATCGGGACGTCAAACAGACACAATCGTTCTATTATCTATTATTGATACTAAAAACGCCATGCTTGCCTGTCAACATAAAAAAATACTACGCAGATCGATAAAAGGAGTGTGTTCCTGTCTCTGATGTTACGGATAGAGATGACCCACACGCAGTAAAAAATTACACTGTTTATTCGCTGGTTCTAAGATACAATTTCGAAAATGGAATCCAGCGATTTTTTTGAAAAGTAGTTCTCGATTCTTTGTTTCATGACTTTATTTTGATAAAATCGATCGCCAATCCATCTTATCTTCACCGGGATTTGGGGCAATTCAACTCTTGAAATCTCAACAAGATAATCCCATATCGTCAGGATCCGATAAATTGAATCCGGATCGCCTTTTTCAAAACGCCCGTATTATTGTCGCGGATGATGAAGAGAATATCGGCATGGTATTGCAGGATTATCTCTCGTCATTGGGCGCTGACTGCCGTATAACCACTCATCCCGCCCATGTAATCGACTGGATTCAATCCAGTGAATACGACGTCATCCTCTCCGACATCAATATGCCGGAAATATCCGGAAACGACATCGTAGCGCTGGTCAACGAAATCTGTCCAAATACCCCGGTCATTCTGATGACCGGCAAACCGACCCTCGACCACTCGATCAATGCGATTCGACTTGGCGCGTTTGACTTTCTGCTCAAGCCATTTCACCTTGAAGAAGTGAAACTCACATTAATCAAGGCGCTCCAGTACCGGCGCCTGCAAATGGAAAACCTCGAATACCAGACCAATCTTGAAGTTCTCGTCGATCAGCGGACTCATGAACTCAGTGAGTTTCTCTTTCACTCCGTCCAGTCGCTCAGTCACGCCCTCGAAGCGCGCGACCCGTATACCCAGGGGCACGGGGAATACGTGTCGCAAACCGTTCTGGAGATCGCCGCCGAATGTGGGGTTCCCGAGCCGGAATTTCAGAGTCTGCGTCTGGCCGCTCTGCTGCATGACATTGGCAAGATCGGCGTGCCTGATTCGATTCTGCTCAAACCGGGGCCGTTAACCACGGACGAATATGAAAAGATGAAAGAGCATGTTGAGATCGGCTACAGAATCCTTTCGCCGATTCCATCGCTGCGCGAAGTGAGCCGATATGTGTATGAACATCATGAGCGGATGGATGGAGAAGGATATCCTCGCGGATTGTCGGGCGATGAGATTCACTTCAACAGCCGGATTCTGATGGCCGCCGAAGTGCTTGACGCATTAGCCACCGACCGATGCTACAAAAAAGCATGGCCGCTGCATGAAATCGTTGATTATTTCACAAAATCCGCCGGAACTATATTCGATTGCGGCGTTGTAGAAGCCCTGCTGGCCCTGCTCAACCGCAAGGGCGAGGCCTTTCTCAAAAACCCGTTCAGCAGACAGCAGCTCCCCACCACGTTTTATCAGAGAGACTGAACGAACGACTCGATGCGCTGCATCGCCTTCCGCAGGTCGGCCATTGAGGTCGCGTACGAACAGCGGATATGCCCTTCACCGCACTCGCCGAACGCCGTCCCGGGAACGACCGCCACGTTTTCCCGCTCCAGCAGCCGCTGGGCGAAATCCTCCGAACTTAACCCGGTTGAGCGGATGGATGGAAACGCGTAAAACGCGCCGTACGGCGTCGGACAATCGAGCCCAATACGGTTAAAATGGTGAACCACGAACCGCCGCCGGGCGTCGTACTCCCGCCGCATTTTTTCCACTTCGTCGGCGCCGTGACGCAACGCCTCCAACGCCGCGAACTGAGAGGGCGTCGAAGCGCACATCATGCAGTATTGATGAATCTTCAGCATGCCGTTGATAATGTCGACCGGCCCCGCGGTAAAGCCCATGCGCCAGCCGGTCATCGCCCACGCTTTTGAAAACCCGTGAACCAGAATCAGGTGGTCCCGCAACTCGGGCAGCGCCGCGAAAGTCGGCGAGGTTCCCTCGTAGGTCAATGGATGGTACATCTCGTCGCTGATCAGAATCAGATCGTGATCGAGCGTGAATTGCGCGATCGCTTCCAGTTTCTCCTGCGTGATGGTCGCCCCGGTCGGGTTGTTGGGGTAGTTGACGATGATGGCGCGGGTGCGCTCGGTCGTGGCGCGTTCGAGATCTTCAATCCGCGGAGTGAAGCCTTCTTCCTGGGTAGTGGCGACGCGTACCGGTTCGCCGCCCGCCATCGCGGCCAGCGGCGCGTACGAAACGAACGACGGGTCGACCACCAGCGCCTGATCGCCCGGCTCAAGAACGGCGCGGAACGCCAGGTCGAGCGCCTCGCTGCCCCCCACCGTCACGATGATCTGGTCGGCGGGGTTGTACTCCGCCTGATGAACCCGTTTCAGGTACGCGGCGATCTCTTCACGCAGTTCGGTGATCCCCTGGTTGGACGAGTAACTCGTCTTGCCCATTTCCAGCGAATGGATGCCGGCGTCGCAGATATGCCACGGCGTGACGAAATCGGGTTCGCCCACCCCCAGCGAAACTACGTTGGGGCGGCCCATCACCAGATCGAAAAATTTTCGAATTCCCGAAGGCGGCATGGCTTCAATGACGCGATTTACGCGCCGGCGTGAAGGAGGTGACACGGTTTCCTGACTGGATTCAATGGTTTGGGGTTTCATTCGGCGTGCGCCTTTACGCGAGTTCGCTTTCAGGGTGATACGGGCATGCGTTCCCGTTCGCGGTGTTCGACCAGAATGGTTCCCATCTCTTTATATTTCTTCAGCAGAAAATGGGAAGCCGTCGACCGGACGTTCGGCAGAGTCGAGAGTTTGTCGGTGACGAAATCGGCGATGTCGCGGATCGCGTCGCCCTCCACCATCACCAGCAGGTCGTATCCGCCCGAAACCAGAAAGACGGTCTTCACTTCGGGGAAGCGGTATACCCGCTCGGCGATGCTGTCGAATCCCGATCCCCGCTCCGGCTGAACCGAAACTTCGATCAGGCAGGTGACTTTTGACTGCGTCCGCTCGGGATCAACCAGCGTCTTATACGCCAGAATAACGCCTTCTTTTTCGAGGGCCTCGATCTCGGCGGTCACGGTTTTTTCATCGCTGCCCGTCATGACGGCGATTTCGGCGGCGGTCAGCCGGGCGTCGCGTTGCAGCGTTTCCAGTATTTGAGCTCGTAAGGGCATATCGCTCTCCCAGAGGCGTGTTGTGTTGTTCATTCTACTGGCGAACGCTTCATCCTTCAAAGTGGATCATGTTGCGTTTGCCGTCTTTCCAGCCAAAACAGTAAATCCGCCGGTTTTTACCCTGCACTTCAATCGATTTCTGATAGGTGTTGTGAATATGGCCGTGGACGATGGCGTCCACTCCCGCCGAAAACACTTGCAGGTAAGCCCGTTCGGGCACGGCCAGGGTTGACTGCGTTTTGCCTTTTACGATGCGCTGGCTCGCCGCCTCCATCCGCCGGGCGGCGTTCTGTTTGATTGCGGAGGGGAGTTTATCGGCAACGAGGCGCATGGGCGCGCTACGGATAAACGTCTTGTAAAGTTGATAGGCCCAGTCGTTCCAGCAGAGCTCATCCCCGTGGCCGACGTACACCGCGCGCCCTCCCAGGTCGAGGACGGTCGGATTGGGCAATACGTCGATCCATGGCTGTTCTTCAAGATAGTGCGAAGCCAGAAAATCACGATTGCCTTCGAGAAAAAAGAGTTGAACTCCTGAGTGAGCCAGCGACCGCAATCGCTTCAGAAACGAGGCGTATAACGTATCGATGAAATAAGGATCATTGATCCAGACGTGAAAGATGTCTCCCAACAGAAACACCCGGCTGGTATCGGAGGGCAGTTCGTCGAACAAGGCGTCGATCTCCTCGTTTTCACCGCCGGGGTGATGAAGATCGGCGAAAAACACGTTTTGTCCCGATTGAGTCATGACCATGTTCTGAAAAGAAAGGAGCGGCCGTATTGGCCGCTCCCGTTGTTGGATTCAAAGAAATACACAAACGTAACGTCTGGCGTGTCAAGCGTGGAATTAAAATCCACCGCCTCCGCCGAAGCCGCCGCCGCCGAAGCCGCCTCCGCCAAAACCACCGCCGCCGAAGCCGCCACCGCCAAAACCGCCGCCGAAGCTCATGCCGCCGCCGCCGGAGATACCGCCGAAGCCGCCTGACTGACGTTCCAGTTTACGACGGCGGAACTCTTCCATGCGCTGCATGTGTTCCTGGCGCTGCTGCTGGTAAATCTCAAACTTGGCGAACACTTTCTGGCGATCGAGGGCGCGCAACCGGGCGCGCTGCCAGATACGGGCGTTGGCGCCGCGCGGCGGAAGCCAACCCAGATATTCGCCCAGCGTCATCCGGTCGGAGCCTTCAAAGTCAAGACCCAGTTCCGCGACCGTTGTGTTCACCAGTTCACCCATTTCTACAAAACCCTGACCGGCCTGCTGCTGGCGGAACTGATAATCCAGCATCTGATCGACCTCTTCCTTGCTCAAGGTTTCGATGCGGAAATTGGGGGCCGTGGTTTTCGCGAACAGTTCGATCTGCTTGTCGGTCATTTCCTGAATACGCTTGAGGACCGCGTTGCAGAAATCGACCATTTTCTGATATTCGGGGTTGGAGCCGGCCGCAGTCTCGTACAACTGACGCGCCCCCTGAAACTGGCGGTTCATCATGGCTGAAAACGCCTGATTCGCCGAGGCTTGCACGGAGTCAAAACTGCCCGAGCCTTCCACTGGCGCCGCGCCAGTGTCGTTCAGAGAGTCGTCCGCCGTAGTTGTATCGGCGGGCTGGGCTGGAGCGGAAGCGTCGGCGGGCTGAGTAACCGCCTGCGGTTCCGCCAGGTTCGCATCGTCTTGCGCCATAACGGCGCCCTGAAAAGCGAATAAGAGAGCGAACAG
Source organism: bacterium (assembly GCA_016125385.1). Lineage (GTDB taxonomy): Bacteria > Hinthialibacterota > Hinthialibacteria > Hinthialibacterales > Hinthialibacteraceae > WGLV01. The sequence continues at coordinate 51,442 of WGLV01000011.1, read as the reverse complement.
AAATAAAGCCGTGAATTTACGCATGATATCCCCAAATCTCTGATTGGATTTTTGAATTCAAAGTTTGATTCATCTTAAAATTATAGTAAAACCGCTTCCCGCGCGTCAAGGAAAGTCGCTCGTTCCACCCGACTTCTCATCGATGGATGTCGAGAAGCGACGATTTGACGAACTCGGCGATCGCCAGTTCTTTTTCCGGTTTAGGGAAATGCCGCATCATTTCCAGATCGAGCGTGAATGAGTCCGGGTCTTGCGAATTGGTTTCGACAAGCCCCACATCGATCAGCGTGTCGATCATATTATCGACCCGTTGTTCCTGCCAAGTCGGGTGCAGCTTTGACCACAGGTTCGAGTATAACAGTACGCCCGCCAGATCCTGGCGCGAAATCGGCATGCGGGGCGCGCCGGGCGGGTCGGGGCGGCAGTTGTGGAGAATCACCTCGATTGCCTTGAATTCCTTCGCCAGAGTCGGCTCGGGAATCTCCTCGTTCACGAATTCTTCCTTCAACTGATACATCACCGGCTCAATCTGATCGACGTTCACCGCCGTGAGTTGATCGCCGTTCGACTTGATCAGCCGGGTTTTCTCCAACCGCTGCAGGATGGGAATCACCGAATCGGGCGGCGCATCCAGCGTCTGGGTGAGCTGCTGATAAAACGCCGCCATGCGCGCCTGCGGGTTCTGTTCGGCGCGAGCGCACAAACTGAGCAGCGAGCCGATCTTCAGCCACATCGTCGCGTTCGACAGGTCGATATGCTTGGTCAGCAGGTGATGCGTATTGCGCAGTTTTGCGCTCAACAGTTTTAAAATCAACTCGGCGATGTTGGGCGACCGCCGGATAATCGAACGGATGCGGTGTTTATTGAGAGGGATAAGCAGGGCGTCTTCGGCGACGATCACCGTCGCCGAGCGCGGCGCGTCATCGAGAATCGCGAGCTCGCCCACCAGATCGCGTGGACCGATTTCAGCGAGAATCATGCTGGACCCGTTTTCTTCGCGCTCGACGATCAGCCGGCCCTCCACCACGAAATAAGCGCATTTTCCGATCTCGTCCTGCCTCATGAGAACGGTGCCTTTGGCGGCGCGTACGACGTCTCTCGATAAATCTCCGAAGGATGCGTCAGGCATATCTCTTCCAGGCCCGCGAAACGTGGAGGGCGGAGGGATTGAACAATGGAACCATGTTCAGAGGTTCCTCACATTGTAGGACAAAAAACCACGCGGCGCGAGTCTTCTTTCGCTTCGGGAGACGGGTTTTCAGCCCCGCATCGAGCGTGATAAAACCGGATATGAAAAATTCCCTTGTCATTTGTGTGGAATGAAGATAGAATTAGTGCGTATTCCGTAGTACATTTCTTGTGACATCCTCACCCCGGCAAGCCGAGATCGCCTCCTCACCGTACAATCCGTCGATGAAAGAGTCCGGTCCCGGTTGAAACGATTTTCCTTTCGGTTTGGGTAAACGATACACGGCCTTGACGGGCAGGTTCGTCTTTCCGCCTGGAGCGTTTCGTTTTTTTCGCTTCGGTTTGACCGCCCGCCTCATGCGTTTGGGGGATGTTTCCACGATATTTGAAATCCGAACGATCGTTGGCTGATTTTGCGCGCGAAGTGCGAGAGCCATGTTCGCCGCGCATTGGGCTGGCGGCTGTTTAAGAAAACTCGCGCTGACATAAACATGAATGTCTGGATGCCCGCCACTCCCGGCGGCCTTGGTTCATATCGATACAATCAAATCTCTCTACAAAAGAATCACGCAGTGAAAGCATGAGCAAAGTATTTCTCATTGATGGAAGTTCCATCTTTTTCAGGTCGTTCCATGCGATTCGCGATCTGCGCCGCTCCGATGGATTCCCCACCAACGCGCTGTACGGCTACGTCATGACGTTGCGGAGCCTGATGAAGGAATACGGCGCGGAAGAAATGGCGGTGGCTTTCGACCGGTCAGAGCCGACGTTTCGCGAAGAGCGATACCCCCTGTATAAAGCCAACCGCGACGCGCCGCCCGAAGAACTGCGCGCCCAGGTGCCGCTGATTAAACAAGTTACCGGGCTGATGGGGTTGCGCGGCGTCGAAGCGCCGGGGTATGAGGCGGACGATCTGCTCGCCGCGATGGCGGTCTGGCTCCAGAGCCGGGGCCGTGAATCCGTGATTGTTTCCGGCGATAAAGATCTGCTTCAACTGGCCAACGATTCAATCTCCATTCTGCGGCTGTCACCCATGAGAAATCAGCCCAACCAGATGTACGGCCCAGCCGAGGTCGAAGCCCGCTACGGGGTGACGCCCGAGCGCCTGATCGACGTCTTCGCTTTGATGGGCGACTCCATCGATAACATTCCCGGCGTGGCCGGCGTGGGCGAAAAGACCGCCGTCGACCTGATCAAACAGTTTCAGACTCTGGAGACTCTGTACGAAAATCTGGACAAGATCAAAGGCAAAAAACGCCTCGAAAACCTGATCGCCGGCCGTGACAACGCCTTCCTCTCCCGCGAACTGTTTATTCTCAATTCCGAATCTCCGTTCGAGCTTTCAGACGATTTCTTCAAGGCCGCGCCAATCGATGAACGCGCGTTATACGATTTTTTCAACGAAATGGAATTCCGCGGGCTGTCGAAAGAGTATCAGCCGGAAGCGGAAACCGAATCGCCCGATGAACTCGATTACCAGACGCTCGACGGCATCGACGCGCTGCGCGCCGCCGTCGATGAAATCAAACAGGCCGGGCTTTGCGCCGTCGATACCGAAACCGATTCGCTTGACGACCTCGCCGCGCGTATGGTGGGGCTGTCGCTTTCCATCCGGCCCAAACAGGGGTGGTATATTCCCTTCAGGCACGATCTGGGGAAGAACATGCCGCTGGACGACGCCCGTCCTCTCCTGAATGAAATCCTCCAGAACGAATCCATTCAAAAAATCGCTCACAATTTCAAATTCGATCTTCACATCCTGCAGAATGAAGGTTTTGAGGTCCGGCCCGTTACAGGCGACACTCTGATCGCGTCCTATCTCGCTCAGCCCGACCGCAACACCCATAAGCTGGACGCCCTGGTTGAAACCTTCACCCCCATGCGCATGACGCCCATTACCGATCTCATCGGCGCGGACAAAAAAGCGCAGAAATGCATGACCGAAATCGAAATCGAACGGGCTTCGTCTTACGCCTGCGAAGACGTCGACGCCGTCATCCGCATCAACCCCATCCTGATGAACAAGCTGGATGAAAACGGCGCGGCGCGCCTGTATCACGAGATTGAGGCGCCGCTGGTTGAGGTACTCGCCGCCATGGAGCGGCGCGGCGTGCGGGTCGACCCCGCCATACTGGAATCGCAGTCGAATGAAATCGAATCCGAGATGGCGGCGCTGCAACGGGAAATCTTCGACTCGGTTGGACGCGAGTTTAATCTCAATTCCCCTTCGCAAATGGCGCAAATCCTCTATGATGATTTACAGTTGCTCTCCGGCCGCAGCCGCTCCACCCGGGCCGACGTGCTGGAGAAATTGGCCGCCGACGGAGTCGGCGTCGCTCAAAAGATTCTGGATTACCGCCATCGCCAGAAAATAAAATCCACGTATCTTGACGCGCTTGCCAGGCTGATCCGTCCGGAAACCGGCCGGGTTCACACGTCCTACAATCAGGCCGTGGTGAACACGGGCCGCATATCGAGCACCGATCCCAATCTTCAAAATATTCCCATTCGGACGGATCTGGGCCGGCGCGTGCGCAGGGCGTTTATCGCCGGAGAAGGCTTTCGCCTCATTTCGCTGGATTATTCACAGATTGAATTGCGCGTACTCGCGCATATGTCGGGCGATCCCGGGCTGCTTTCGGCCTTTCGCGCCGATCAGGACATCCATCGCCGCACCGCTTCGGAAATCTTCAACGTCGCGATGGAGGAAGTGACGCCCGATATGCGCCGCAAGGCGAAGGAAATTAATTTCGGCCTCAATTACGGGATGTCGCCGTATGGCCTGGCGCGGCGCATCGGCGTGTCGGACCGCGAAGCGGTTGAATACATTGAAGCCTATTTTTCACGCTATCCACTCGTTCAGGGATATATGGACCGAACGGTTTCATTCGCGGAGGAACATCTCTACATCACGACGCTGATGGGCCGGCGGGTTCCAACGCCGGGCGTCAAAGACCCGAACCGCATGCAGCGCGATAACGCGCGCCGCGCCGCCATCAACGCGCCGATTCAGGGCTCGGCCGCCGACCTGCTCAAGAAAGCGATGGTCGACGTGGGACGCCATCTGGCCCAAAACCCCGATCGCGCCGCCGCGCTGTTGACCGTGCATGACGAACTGGTGCTGGAGGCCCGCGAGGCCGAAGCCGAAGCGGTCGCGGCGGAATGCCGTGAACTGATGGAACACGCGATCGAACTGGATATTCCCACGCCGGTCGAATGCTCTATCGGCGGCGATTGGGCGTCGTTGAAATGAATACGTCGCTTGAACGAGCGGGCCTGAGCCGGTTCGCGCCCGCCGGGCGCTCCGCCGATCGCGCGGTGATCGGCCTGACCGGCAACCCCGGCGCGGGCAAAAGCGCCGTAGCCCGCCGCATGGCGCAAAACGGCGCCGAGGTGATCGACGCCGACGCGCTGGGGCATGAACTGCTGCTCGCGTCTTCGCCCGTGACCGGTGAGATCGCCGCCGAGTTCGGCGATGAGGTTCTGACGCCGGATGGAGACATCGACCGCAAGCGGCTGGGCGCGATCGTGTTTGATTCACGCGAGCGGCTCGAAGCGCTCAATCGAATCGTTCACCCGCGTATTACCGAAGCCATCCGCGCTCGCATTGAGCGGTTTCGCGCGGAAGACCGGCTCGGTCCGCTGGTGGTGGACGCCGCCCTGATTTTTGAATGGGGCGATATGGAAGAATTCGACGCCGTGGCGGTGGTAACCGCGCCGCTGGACCTTCGGCGGGAACGGTATACGAAATCGCGTGGAGTCGGCGCCGAGGCGTTCGCCCGGCGTGAAGCCGCGCAATGGAGTCAGGAAGAAAAAATCAAACGGGCCGACGTGGTGATCGCCAACGACGATTCGCTGGAAAGCCTCTACGCCCGAGTCGACCAATTCATGAAGACCTGAAGCAAAATTCAGAGCAAGAGAGTAAAGGAAAATGGAGACCAAGACGCAATCAAGAAGACCCCGCGTGGGCCGAGGCCCGCAAGACCGCAACGGTTGGAGAAACGACCGTAACGACCGCAATGATCGGAACGATCGCAATGATAACCGCACCGAGCGCAACAACAGTCATCGCGAGATGAACGAACGCTACAGCCAGAGCCGCAGACGCCCCGACAACGCGCCCGATCGATCCAACCCGGATCGCGGCCAGGCCGAGAACCGCCCGGCTTCTTCATCGCCGGCGGCAGGTTCGTCAGAGCATCATCATCTCGAGATGGAGGCGCTGAAAAAGCTGACCATCTCCGACCTGACCAAGATGGCGCACGAGATGCAGATCGAGGGCGTCAGCGGTCTCCGCAAGCAGGAGCTCATTTACAAGATTCTCGAACACGCCGCCAAAGATGAGCCGGAAAGCACCGGCGAAATGGAAGGTTCCGGCGTACTCGAAGCCCTGCCCGAAGGCTTTGGCTTTCTGCGCAGCGCCGATTACTGCTACCTGCCCGGTCCAGACGACATTTATGTATCGCCGTCCCAGATCCGCCGATTCGGACTCCGCAAAGGCGATTCCGTCACCGGCGTGATCCGCCCCCCCAAAGAAGGCGAACGCTACTTCGCGTTGCTGAAGGTCACCAGCATCAATGGCGAGCCTCCCGAGGCCGCCAAGGATAAAATCCTTTACGATAACCTCACGCCCCTGTTTCCGCTTGAACGCTTCAAGATGGAAGTGTCGTCCGAGCGTCTTTCTTCACGAATCATCGACCTGATCACGCCGATGGGCAAAGGCCAGCGCGCCCTGATCGTCGCGCCGCCCAACTCGGGCAAGACCATGCTGCTGCAGGAACTCGCCAACAGCATCACGCACAACAACCCCGAGACCTATCTCATCGTGCTGTTGATCGACGAGCGCCCCGAAGAAGTCACCGACATGAAGCGTACGGTGAAGGGCGAGGTCATATCATCCACCTTTGACGAGCCGCCGGATCGCCACATTCAGGTCGCCGAGATGGTGATCGAAAAGGCAAAGCGCCTGGTTGAATACCGTCACGACGTCGTCATTCTGCTCGACTCGATCACCCGTCTGGCGCGCGCTTATAACCAGGTTGCGCCTCACAGCGGCAAGATTCTCTCCGGTGGTATCGATTCCAGCGCGCTGATTCCGCCCAAGCGCTTTTTCGGCGCCGCGCGAAACATCGAAGAGGGCGGCAGCCTCAGCATCATGGCCACCGCGCTTATCGATACCGGCAGCCGTATGGACGACGTCATCTATGAAGAGTTTAAAGGCACCGGCAACCTCGAACTTCACCTCGACCGCAAACTCGCCGAACGCCGCATTTATCCGTCCATCGACATCAACCGTTCCAAGACGCGTAAGGAAGAGTTGCTGCTCGATAAGGATGAGCTGGAACGCGTCTGGCTGCTGCGCAAGGTGCTCAACGAGATGAACGCCAGCGAAGCCGTCGAGTTGCTCATCGAACGGATGAGAAAAACCAAGAACAACAACGAGTTTCTTCAGACGCTTCACCAGAGCATGTAACAAGACGAGAAAAGGGGCGGCCGCGGCCGCCCCTTTTTTGTTCCCCACGCCTCGCATCAAATTCAAACAACATGCACAATAGAGCGGCGCGCCTTACGTATTTACGAATCAGCGGCCGCGCCGCGCCGGCTTGAAACCGCAGCGCCTGTCTGGTTGACATGACCGATCGAAAAACCGTCCATACCCGTTATGTGATCCGCGAACTGATTCGCCGCGCGGCTCGCTACCGCGCCGCGTTGAATTTCGCGATCGCCGCCAGCGCGCTGGTGGCGTTGACCGGGTTCGCCACGCTGGCGATGTTGAAGCCCATCGTCGAGGTGGTCTTCGATCAGCCACGCGGCGCGGGCAATGGAATGCTCGATTTTCTGCTGGCGCCGGTATACCAGACGATCGAATACTTCGTACGCTGGAACCGCCTTGGCACGCTGGCGGTGGTGTGCGTTCTGTTCTTCCTCATCAGCGCGCTTCGCTGTCTGTTCCGTTTCACTCAGGTCTACGTCACTCAATGGATCGGCAATCGCGTGATTCTCGATCTGCAGCGCGACTTGTACGACAAGATCACCGGCTATAACGCCGCCTATTACGCCCGCCGCCCGATCGGCGGGTTGTTGTCGTACTTCACCGCCGACATCCGGCTGATCGGCGTCAACATATTCAATTCGTTCAGCCAGCTGCTGCTCGATCCCTTTCAGATCGTGGTTCTGGTGATCGGGCTGCTGTTGATTCACTGGCCGCTGACGCTGATCTACGCGCTGGTGATTCCGCTGCTGATCTTCACCGTGCGCTATTTCGCGCGCAAAAACCGCCGCGCCAGCCGCGAGGCGCAAGACGTCGTCGCACGCATCGGCGCCTTTCTGCAAGATCATTTCCGCCTGATTCGCGTCGTGCAGGCTTACGGCATGCAGGACGCTCAGCGCAGCGTATTTCATCGTGAAACGGAAGACAATTTTCTCGCCCTGCTGCGCAAGGCGCGCGCCGTGGCGATGTCGTCACCCATTAATGAACTGATCGGCGTGGCGGCGGTGTGCGTGATTCTGCTGCTGGGAGGGTGGGTGATTTTCGTGCAGCAATCCATGCCCGCTTCGGACTTCGTGGTTTTTCTCGGCGGTCTGGTTTCGCTCTATCAGCCCCTGCGCCGAATCGAACGCACCATTCAGGAGATGCAGCACGGCTTCGCCGCCGCCGAGCGCGTCTTTGAAGCGATGGAAGAAAACGCCGAACTCCCCGAACCGGCCGCCCCCGTGAAGCTCGCCGGATTGCGCGACGCGATCGAATTTGACGGCGTCTCGTTCAGTTACGACGGAGAGCGGCCCGTGCTCGCCGGCGTGTCGTTTACCGCGCGGCGAGGCGAACAGGTGGCGCTGGTCGGCCCCAGCGGCGCGGGCAAGACCACGCTGGTCAATCTTATCCCCCGTTTTTACGACCCCACCTCGGGAGCGATCCGTTTTGATGGAGTCGACCTTCGCGAGATGAGTTTGACCGGCCTGCGTTCGTTGATCGCATTTGTTCCGCAGGATCAGGCGGTCTTCGCCGGTTCGATCTGGAATAACATCACCTGCGGTCAATCCGACGTAGATGAAGACCGCGTCGCCGAGGCGGCGCGCGCGGCGTACGCGCATGAATTTATCATGGATCTGCCCCACGGTTATCAGACCGTGATCGGCGATGAAGAAGGGGGCGCGCTCTCGGGCGGCCAGTGTCAACGCGTCGCCATCGCTCGCGCCTTTTTCCGCGACGCGCCCGTGCTGATTCTCGACGAGGCGACCTCCGCGCTCGACAGCGAGTCGGAGCGCCGCATTAAAGCCTCGCTGGAAAAACTTCTGCGGGGCCGCACCGCTTTTATCATCGCTCATCGCCTTTCCACCATTCTGCAAGCCGATCGAATTCTGGTCATGGATGAAGGCCGCGTGGTCGATTCGGGGCGTCATCTCGAACTGTTGCAACGCTGCGCCTTATACCAGCGGTTGTATCGCCTACAGTTCGAAGACCAGGCTTCCGCCGCCGCGCCGTCATGAATCGGGCCGCGCTGATACGCGCGCCGCTGGTCGCGGCCGTCCTGCTCGCTCACACGCTGATTCTCTATCACAGCGCCAGCCAGAAAAGCGCCACTGTCGATGAACTCAGCCATCTCGCGGGCGGCCTGTACGCCATCACCACCGGCGACTTCCGCATCACCCGCGTCGATCCCCCGTTGCAGAACGTGATCTGCGCCGGTTTCGCCGCCGCGATGAACCACTATCAGCTCGATTACGACAACGAGTGCTGGCATAAGGGGCTGTGGAACGGCTCCGGCGACCGGCTGATGGAAGCGAATCCCGAAAACTTTCATCAACTGCTGATGTCGGGCCGGATGGGATCGATCGCGCTGTCTGTTTTTCTATTGGGAATCGTGTTTTTCTGGGCGCGTGAACTGTGGGGCTTCCACCCGGCGTTTTGCGTATTGCTGCTGGCCGCGTTTGAACCGAACCTGATGGCTCACGGCCGGCTTGTCACCACGGACGCCGCCACCATCTCGTTTTATACGCTGACCGGCCTGCTCACCTGGCGCTTTTATAAAAGACCGTCATGGAAGCGGCTCGCCGCCGCCGGCGCGGCGGCGGGGTTCGCGTGGCTCTCCAAACACTCCGGATTATTGTTATTGCCCGCGCTGTTCGTGATCTTCGCTGTGTTGCCAAAGCCTTCCTGCGTTCATCCGCCGAAGTGGCTTTCTCAATGCACCGCGATCTTTCAGCGCTTCGCGATCGCATCGGCGATGACTGCGGTGGTCTGCGCCGCCGTATTTTTCACCATCTGGGCCGGGTATGGATTTGAAGTCGGCGATTCGGTTAAGGGAACCTTGCCCAAAAACAGCGCGCTGTGGTCAGCGATGCGGCTGCCGCTTCTGTCGGGCATCTACACGCTGGGCCTGCAGGACGAGACGATGCTCGATCCCGACGATCTTCATGACCCGCTCTGGGTGTTTCTGTCGCGTTATACGCCCGCGTTCAGCCATTGGGAGGGATTTTTCGCCACCCGGCGTATTCTGTACGAAGGCCATCTCGGTTATCTGATGGGGCGTTTTTCGTACCGGGGGTTCGCTGAATACTACCCGGTGCTGTTTCTCATCAAGACGCCCATCCCATTGCTGATGATCTTCGCCGCCGGCGCCTGGCTGCTTATCACGCGCCGCGTGACGCTGGAACGATCCGCATGGGTGATTTTGTTGACCATTCCCGCCGTCTATCTCACCATCCTGATTCTGTTCAACACCGCCGCGATTGGTTATCGCCATGCGTTGCCGGTGTTGCCCTACCTGCTGATCTCCTGCGCGGGAGCGCTGGCGTACGCCGTCGCGGGCGAGCCCGATTCAGACGTCCGGTTTTCCACACCGGCCCGGTCAACCGGCGCGCGGTGGGTTTTCTATGCGCTCATCGCATGGAGCCTGTTTGAATCGCTTTCTCTTCATCCCCACTACCTGACCTACTTTAATGAAGTGATCGGCGGACCTCGCAACGGGCGTTTTTACGCGGTCGATTCCAATCTCGACTGGGGGCAGGACCTGCTCATTCTGAAGCGATACATCCGCGAGCACGATCTGGGCAAGCCCACGCTGTTTTACTTTGGCCCCAAAACGCTGCCAGACGCCTATCAGGTTCCACACCAGATATTACGAGAGGTCCAGCCGCTTCCACCGGGAACGTACGTAATCAGCGCAACCGTGCTGCAGGGAGTCAGCATTCTCCCCTGGAGCGAAATGCTCGCCCCGCTGCGGGCCCGCGAACCCGACGCGTATATCACACCGGCTTTGTATCTGTACCGGATTCCATGAAGCCGTTTTTTACTCCTTTCCTGACCCGAAGCAAATAATATTCACAAAAAGATCACTTCAGAATGATCTCCTGCTTAAGTTCAGTATAATAGGATTCTTACCCAAACATAAAATATCTGGTTCATGAGATTCAACTTATAAAAATGATGCCGCCACACAAAAAAAGACCGATTCAGCCAGTTTTGGGTTGACATCGGGCAAAAGTTCATGGAACAATCGATTGTCTTAATTTGTATTATGCTTATTTGACCTATGGGATGAGCCTTTACCCCACAGCCAAAAACAAATCATGACCAAGGAGGGGAAAAAAGCAAACTCGCCTTTGCCCGGCCCGGATTTTTGCGATGGACGGACTGAGTATATTTACAATCCTGCGTACTTCAAAATTAACTAATGGGAGGATGTCATGAAAAAAGCTTTATGTGTACTTCTGCTTTGCGTCGCCGTCTTACCCGCGTTTTCGCAAGGCATCTTCGACCAATCGGCGGACTGGACGTTAACCGCCGATGGGAACCTGAAAGCCCCCGGTATGGCCTCGTTCAGCGACGGCGTTTATACGCTGGAAGGGAACGGCGACGACATCTGGAACAACGCCGACGAGGGCTATTACATCTACAAAGATATGACGGGGAGTTTCAGCATCACCTCACTGATGAGCTGGCTCGACCCGGGGACAAATGACTGGTCGAAAATGATCACCATGATCCGCGAAAAAGGCGACCTGCCGGGTTCGAAATACTTCGGCAGCCAGTTGCGCGGAGCGAACTACGGCGATCAGGTTCACGCGACCTGGCGGACCAATGAAGACGGCGGTTCAACCAGTTTTCAGTTCTTCCGCCCCGGCCCCAACCCCGGCGACGCGGACGTCGCGGTTGAAGCGACCATTGAGGGCATCTGGGTGAGAACCACCCGAATCGCCGATCTGAACCTGTTTTATTCGGAATGGTCTGAAGACGGTTCAACCTGGCATTACGGTACGCAACAGCAGATCGAGATGGGCGACGCCGTAACGGCAGGTCTGGCGGTCACCAATCACGAAAACGACGAGAACGTCGCCGTGGGTGAATTTTATAACGTGGAGATTTCCACCAACCTTCCCACGCTCCCGACGACGGCGATGCGGTCGTTTTCATCGGGCAGTTTCAAGGCCGGCGATGCGGTCACCGTCAGCGTCACGGTGTTGAACCCGAACACCGCCGACGCCTCAGTCAACGTGATCGACAGCGCCCCGGATGGCTGGGCTGCGTCAAGCGCCAGCAACGGCGGCACGATCACAGGCCCCACCGTCACCTGGAACATCCAGGCGCCGCATGGCTATACGACCCTGACCTACACCGCCACCGCCCCCACCTCTCCCCCTCCTGTCAACGCATGGACGGGCAGCATTGGTTCCACGAATACCGCCGGCGCCTCGGTGATGACTCAGGCTCAGGACAAGCCGGAAGGCGACCAGATCTTCGATCAGCACGCCGATATCATCCACAGCATTGATGAAGTGGGCGGCGAAGACCTGCTCGGTACGGCGGAATACGATCCGGCGACGCAGACCTATACGCTGTCCGGTTCCGGAAATGACATCTGGGGCAATTACGATAACTTCCACTTCCTGTACACCACCGTCTCCGGCGACTTCAACATGGAAGCCCGAATCATTCACGACGAATCGGCCCGAAGCACCAGCACCGACGTCTGGATCAAGGGCATGTTGATGGCTCGGCAGAACCTGACGCCGGGCTCGCCCAACTTCGGCAACCGGATGCGGCGCGACGGCCAGTACAGTTGGCAGTTGCGCGCCACGCAGGACGGCGGTAGTTCCAGCGACGGCAACAACCGCGTGACTTTCTCATCCGAAGGTTATACAGCCGACGCGTTTCCGCCGGTTCGCGTTGAACGCCGAGGCGATGAGTGGTCGATCTTCTATAAGGATGAACTGGGAAGTGGAGACTGGATTCAGGTTCAATCGACTCAAACCCTGGTTCTGGAAGATCCGATCTACGTCGGTCTCGCGGTTACCGCGCACCAGGTTGGCTCGATACAATATACCTGGTTCAAAGATGTGAAACTGGAAGTCATTGGCGACGTCCAGGGCTGGGACTTGTACTGATATTCTCTTTCGTTTCATGAATACAATGGCGCCCCCTTCCCAATGGAAGGGGGCGTTTTTTACGTTAAAGAGATTCGTGTTTTTAAAAGTCTGAATTTTCTGAACAGGGCGGATGGAAGTAGCGCGGTCTGTTCACCATCGGCCAGAGTGAAGACGCGATGAAGCGCTCGACCGCCGCTTCTTTGCGTTCGTGTAAACCGTTGAGAAAATCGAGACCGGTTCGCGATTCGATGTCATCAATGGAAGTGACGTGCCGCGCCAGATAGGCGGGAAAAGCGCTGGTCTGCATGTCACGATCGAGATGGGGCAACAGAAACACCATGACGTCGATGAACCCGTTCGTGCGAGCGTGAAGGATGATCTTGTAAAAATGGGTGGGAATCGCGACGCGTCCAAGCGGTTTCACTCGAGACGCCGCGTCGTCATCATCGCGCGCGCCGTCGCCGTCTTTGTCGTAAATGCATCCCGAAATGACGAAGATCTCGTCCTTCGCCAGCGCCCACTCTCTTACATATGTCTCCAGCCACTGCCAGATCACCCGGTTAAAACAATCGTGCTGCGGGGTGATGTTTGAAAGGATGGTGCTGTTGATCGAGGCTTCTTCGCTCATGCGCAGGTCGCCGCTGGGCGCAAGGTGCCCCCGGTCGAACACGGGCTCGTCGTAATCGTCACACGTCGAGCGCTGAGCCGGATCGAGCCGTGGATCTTCGCGAAAGCAATCCTTACGCGCGACTCCGTTTTCGACATCGGCCTTCGTCAGGCGGTACGCCGTCCATATCGGTTCGCGCAGGTCGCCGTCGTAGCCGATGATGTAATCCTTCTGGCAGAGCAGAAACTCGTTGGTGGCGTCCGTCGCCGAGCGTGGGACTCCAAAAGGAAGGTGATAGTCGAGCGCGTCTCGCTGCTCTGATTCGCTGAGTTCGAGCGCACGGTTGTATTGAACCCGCAGGGCTTTTGAAACATCGCATCCCGGGCAGACCTCGCCGCTGAATGAGACCAGCGAAAATGAAAAAAATCCAAACGCGGCGAAACCAATCGCGCGAAACAGCCTGTTCATGATAGATTGGCTCCCCTGAATAGCTGAATTAAATAATAGTACCAAATCCGTTTTCTTTCTGGTTAAAAAACACACAGAATTTCGTCCAGAAGCGGCCGCGGTAACACCGCCACGCGGATCGGAGAATTCGCGACGTCAATTCGTTGGTTACTTGCATGGGTCTCCTCGGAGCGCGAGACGCTCAGGCGGAAGCCCCGCCTGAAAGCGGAGCGGTGGATTCACCATCTTCGCCGGTGGATAGCAGCGCGAAATACGCGGCGGGAACACAAAGCATCATGAAAGGGGCGAACAGGGCGCCCCAAAGCGACGCGAGAAAATTCGCGGTTTCAAACACCGGTTGTCCCGGCTGGCTCTGAAAAACCACGACGGGAACCGCCAGGAAAAACGCAGGAGAAAGAATCAATATAAAAAAGAGAGATAGCAGCATTAACGGATAAAACCGGCGCCGGGCGAGTGAATAACTGTGTGTGAACGAGGCCCAGAGTTCACATTCTTCATACACAAGAAACGGCGCGTTCAGCAGCAGCGAAAAAATCAAAGAGATCAGGATGAACGCGCACGGCGGCAACAGGACGAGAAATAACAAAACCCCGATCAGCGGGTTTAAAAACAGGGAGATTAAAAACGACGCGGCGAGCCAACCCGTCATTAGTATGACGACGATCACGGCGTTGAACGCGCCGGACATCAATTGCGCGAGGACGATCTTCAGCATGATGTCGGGGTGTTCGAGCGCCTGTTTCGCGGGGCCGAGGATCGAATCGCGGTCTGAATCGTAAAACAGAATCAGCGTAAACAGAAAATAGCTGCCGAGTATCCAGAGCGCGGCGAGTTGAAGAATCGACACGGCGTGAAACGGATCGAACAGATACGGCAAAACGAATAGAATCCGCGCCGATATGAGCAAGATCAGACTGGCGCCGAGTAAGGGGCCGAAATTCGTTCGATAACATTCCCAGGCGTCAAAGATGATTCGCTTCGTCAGGGTGAATGCTGGTTCCATGGTTGCGTACGCTTCCGCCCCACCGTGCGTTTGAGGAATCGATATTCCCTACCCGCCGTAAGGTTATCCCATTCAGGTTAAATATTTAAAGGGGCAGTCACGCTTATCTCTGATATTTCGGGTTATACTTTCCTTGCTCGGCGAAGCCGCCCAGCTCGGGACGCATCTTTCCAAATCGTGGGTAACTGTCGAACACCTCATCGCCAACCGCGCGCGGATCGCCGGTGCGCTCCATCTCCGCCCAGAGCGTTTCAAACAGACGCTTCCGTTCAGCCTCATGCGCGGGGTCTCCCGCCAGATTGTTCAGGCAACCGGGGTCGGCGGCGACGTCATATAATTCCTCGGCGGGATGTTCGCCGTAGCCATGCGCGAAAAGCGCGCGGACCGCGTCATCGTTCCGACGGTCGATCATGAATGCTTTTGTGGGGCCGTCGTCGATATCGTGATAGCGAGGCGGATCGCCCGCCAGCCAGCGGTCCGGCTTCAGGTTACGGATATACAGCCTCGTAGCGGCGCGGACGCAACGCGCCGGATACCCCAGGTTATCGAAGCGTGAGTGCGAGTGGCGCTCGCGCCCCGCGAAAACGCATTCGCGCGGCGATTGCGAGCCGCCTTGCAGTGTGGAAAGAAAACTTCGACCCGTTATCGACCCGGGGATGTCAACGCCCGCCGCTTCGAGAAAAACCGGCGCGAAATCGATGAACGAAACCAGATCGCCGATCTCCGCCCCCGCCCGCGCTCCATTCGCCCAGCGGATCGCCAGAGGCATGTGGACGCCGTATTCGTACAAGGTCGCCTTCGCGCCGGGGAAAGGCATGCCGTTATCGCTGGTCACGACGATCAGCGTATCGTCGAGCTCGCCACGTTTTTCCAGCGTCTCCATCATGCGGGCCAGGTGCATGTCAAACCATTCAATTTCAAACGCGTAATCGAGCAGATCGCTTCGGACCTCTTCGGTATCGGGCAGAAACGGCGGGACGTCGACGTCTTCGAGTTTTTTACCCGACGCCAGCCCGATGCCCTTACTGTAACCGCGATGCGGTTCGGTGCCGCCGTACCAGAAGTAGAACGGAGCGTCTTTGGGGCGCTGCTTGAGGAAGTCTTCAAAATTGCCCGCGTAATCGTTTTTATTGACGCCTTCGGGCGCTTCTTTCATCTTGCGCGCGTTATACGCCGGGCCGGCGGGGTTGCGGTCACGCCCCGCGTCCTGCCAGTTTCCCGGCCCCCATCCCTTGGCGGTATAGCCGATGTGATACCCCGTCCGCTCAAGCAGATCGGGAAACACGGTGATATCTTTGGGAAAATAGCTGCTGTGCGTGCCTGCTTCGCGCAGCTGCCAGATGTGCCGTCCGGTGAGGATGGCGGCGCGGTTGGGCGAGCATTGCGGAGCAGCGGCGAATGCGTTGGTAAAAAGGCATCCCTCGCTCGCCGCCCGGTCGAAGGCGGGCGTGTTAACGAATCGCGCGCCGTACGCGCTGGCGTGAGGATATGATTGATCGTCGGACATCGCGTAGAGGATGTTGGGCCGCTTGCGCGCGGCGGCGTTGCGAATCAGGGCGGGCGCGGCGCCCAGCGCCAGCGCGGTTTTCAAAAAGCGGCGTCGTTGCATCATGGCTCTCCATCTCATGGAATCATCGACTCATTCAATACCACATTTCACGCGGATTGGCCAGCGCGAATCGAACGCGCCGCGCCCGCGACGTGGCATGAGTCCAGCGGGGTTGCGATTTCAGGCGCCGGGCTTATACACTCTGTACGCCCGCCTCGACGGATTTCATCCCATGACCATGCGATTTAATCAGCCCGGCCGGCGCGAGGCCATTCCATTAAACGATCTGGCTAAAAAATGACGATATCGAACGAACTGCAATCCGCCGTTGACGCCGTCCGCCGCGCGAGTCTGCTCTGCCGGGATATTCAGCAGACGCTGGTCACCGAAGAAACGCTCACCAAAAAAGACCGCTCGCCGGTCACCGTCGCCGACTTCTGCGCGCAGGCGCTCATCACGCTCAACCTGATTGAAGCCGACCCGGAGGCGGCCGTGATCGGCGAGGAATCAGCCGATGAACTACGCTCGCCCGATAACAGCGAATTGAAGGATCGGGTGGTCAGCCTGGTGCAGAAAAAAATCTGGCCCCTGCCCGCTGAAAACGACGTGCTCGACGCCATCGATCGCGGCTGCGCCGAAGGCGGGGCGACGGGCTCATTCTGGACGATCGACCCCATCGATGGAACCAAAGGCTTTCTGCGCGGCGAACAATACGCCGTCGCGCTGGCCCGGCTGGTGGATGGCGAAGTCGTGCTGGGCGTACTGGGTTGTCCCAACATGCCGGTCGATCCCGAAAAGCCCGATGGCGAAAAGGGATGCATTTTCGCGGCTGAAAAAGGGGCGGGCGCGTTTCAGATCGCGCTATCCGGCGGCGAACCATCAGCGATTCGGGTTTCGGATGAAACCGACCCCGCCCGGGCGGTGTTTTGCGAGTCGGTCGAGGCGGGCCACTCGGCGCACGATGAGTCGGAACGCATCACCCGACATCTGGGCGTGTCGGCGCCGCCTCTGCGCATCGACAGCCAGTGCAAGTACGCCGCCGTGGCGCGCGGCCAGGCGTCGATCTACCTGCGCATGCCCACCCGCGCCGATTACCGCGAATGTATCTGGGATCACGCCGCCGGGGCTATTATCGTGTCCGAGGCGGGCGGCGCGGTGAGCGATATCGATGGCAAGCCGCTCGATTTTTCATTGGGCCGCCGCCTGAGCGCCAATCGCGGCGTGGCGGTCACCAACGGCGCGTTGCAGACGGCGCTGATGGACGCGATCACCGCATCGGCCGCCGTATAACAACGGATTGTTATGATGAAAACCCACACCCTGACCATCAAAACCACGGGCCGCACCGATTTCGTCGCGATCTCGCCGCGGGTGCAGTCAGCCATTGAAGAGATGGGCGCGGCGGACGGCGTGTGTACGCTGTACGTTCCACACACCACCGCCGCCGTCTTCATCAATGAGGGATACGACCCCGACGTGATGCGCGACGTGGAAGCCTCGCTCGACCGGCAAGTGCCCTGGAACGCGGGCTACGCGCACGCCGAGGGCAACGCCGCCGCGCATATCAAGTCGATATTGATCGGCAACAGCCGCCAGGTTCTGGTTGAAGGCGGACGTCTGGTATTGGGTCAATGGGAGGAAATCTTCTTCGCTGAATTCGACGGCCCGCGTACGCGCAGGCTGATCGTCAGCGTGGTGGAATAATCGCAACGTTTTGCGTCACTCAGCCCGCCATGCCGCGTAAAACAGCGCGGCCCAACCGATCAGGTACAACACGCCGCCAATGGGCGTGATCGCACCCAGCCAACGGATACCCGACAGCGCGAGAATGTACAGGCTGCCTGAAAAAATCAGCGTGCCGAATACGAAACACCATCCCGCCGCGTTCGCCGCTCCGCCGGGAAAGCGCGTGGCCGCCCACGCCGCCGCCAATAGCGCCAGCGCGTGGACCATCTGATAGCGCACGCCCACTTCGAAAATGGTCAGCAGGTCCGCGTCGAGTTTGTCTTTAAGGCCGTGCGCCGCGAACGCGCCCAGCGCCACACCCGTGAAGCCCAATAACGCGCCAAGCATGAAAAATATCCGTGTCATCGTCTCTCCTCGATTTCATGAAGATGCTTCAAGGAAGATAGATTGTTTGAAGCGGATGGAAAAGCGGAGAGAAAGATCGCAACGCGGAAATCCGAATGGAGCGGCGTCCATCCAGCGCCGCTCCATTCAAATGAATCATTCTTAATAACCCGCCATGTGGTAATACGGCGCGCGTTCATCCCGATTGAGGTGAGCGTTCGCTTCCGGATCGTTGACGAACAATTCCTCGTCTGGATTCCATTCCAACGTGCGTCCTACGCGAGCGGCGATGTTGCACAGGTGGGGTACGGTAATGGAGCGATGTCCGATTTCAGCACTGGCGATGGGGGTGTTGCGCGATTTGATACAATCGAGCCAGTTCTGAAAATGATCGTTGCTCTCTTCAACCCGGACCGCGCTGGCGGGCAGCGGTTCTTTGAGAATGGCGTCCGGCGTGGAGGCGACTTCGTCACGAGAGACGAATATTTCTCCCTTTTCGCCGGTAAAGGTGACGCCGTTTTTTCCACCGCTGACCAGCGTGACCGGAACGCCGTTTCCATAGGTATAAGTGAATTCAAAATCAGCCAGCGTGTTGAATGGCGCGGGGTTGAAGGTTCCGCCCCCTTCAATTTTGCGCGGACCGGTTCCATCCATGCCCAAGCCCCATTGCGCGATGTCGCAGTGATGGGCGCCCCAGTCGGTGACGTTGCCGCCTGAATAATCGTAAAACGAGCGGAAGCGCAAGTGACATCGCCGGGGATTGTACGGAACCAACGGCGCCGGGCCCAGCCACATCTCCCAATCCAGATTGGGGGGCGCGGGTTCATCAGGAGGCATTTCGCCGGCGCGGCCTCCGCCGATGTTACAGCGGACGCTCTTTATTTCGCCCAGCGCGCCGTTGCGCACGTAATTCACCGCAGTGCGGAAAGTGCTCATGGAGCGTTGCTGGCTCCCGGTTTGAAAGACGCGCCCTGTTTCTTCCACCTTGCGGGCGATATGACGCCCCTGGTTGATAGTCAGGCTCAGCGGTTTTTCTCCGTACACATCGAGACCGGCGTCCAACGCATCGATATAGATTTTGGCGTGCCAGTGATCGGGCACGGCGCAGACCACGCCGTCGAGATCGCCCCGGTCGAGCAGCCGGCGGTAGTCGTTATACGCCGCCACCGCGCCCGCCGGCACGGGTTGTTGTTCAAGCCGCCAGCCGTTGACGATTTTGGGCTCGGGGCGCTCGATGCCATATTGATCTTCAATGATCTGGCGGGCGCGCAACAGATGAACGCGGTCCACATCAGCCAGCGCCGCGATCCGCATGGTTTCTTTGCGCCGGTTTTCACCCAATAGCTGATTGCCGCGCGAGCCGATGCCGATCCAGCCCACGACGATCTGGTCGCTGGGCGCCGGCGCCGCGAATATTCGCGCTGGAACGAAGACCGGGGCGAGGCTCCACGCCAGCCCGGCCGCCGTTCCGCGTAAAAACGATCTGCGCTGGAAGGTCCGCTTCATGAGAACACACTCCTCCGGATGTCAAATGGCAAATTCATATCTCACGATACCATACGGGGCGATGAATCGAAAAGCGCGCGGTGTTTGGCGTAATCCGTTTTCAAGAAAGACGCTTTGGTCTTAAATGTTTTTGTCGCCATAGAAACGTTAACCACAAAGCATCCGGCGTATATTCTGAATGATCTTTTAAAGGAGTTTGAACGAATGTCTCAGTCATCCGCGTTTGTCCACATGGTTTTTTTCTGGCTGAATGATGAAGCAAGCGATGAACTCAAACAGAAAATGCAGGAAGACTGTCTGACCGATCTGGGCGCCATCCCTGGCGTGCGATCCATCTGGGCGGGCAAACCGGCGGGGACGCCGCGCGACGTGGTCGATAATTCATACGATCTCGGCCTGATCGTCGTGCTGGACGACTCAGCGGGGCATGACGCCTACCAGATCGATCCCCGCCACGTGGCCTTCGTGGGCAAATACAAACCCTATTTCAAAAAACTCCAGGTATTTGATACCATCCAGTGAGCGGCGCGCGTATTCGTCCTGTTATTTTTCAGCGCGGATGTTTCATCCATTACACGACGCACGTTATTTAAATGTGAACCGTTTTCGAATCCCGCTCATTCCGCTGTTTTGTCTCGCCACGCTTTACGCGGCGGCGGCACCCCCGCCCGGCGATGAGGCGCGCTGGTCGATCTCGCTGAACGGCGATTGGCGTTTTCAATTGGTGGAAGCGCCGACCGATTCAGACGCATTCGCCCAACCGGGGTACGATGACTCCAGCTGGAACGCGATCGCCGCGCCTTCGGATTGGGAACTCACGGGCGCCGAGCCGCCCGCATGGGGCGATGCGCCTTCGGGCGTGGGGTTGTATCGCAAGGAGGTGACGGTTCCCGCGAACTGGCAGGACCGCCGCGTGTTTCTCAGGATCGAGCGAGTATCGGAACTCTATGCGCTATGGATCGATGGCCAGCGTATCGGTGGCGATTGGGCGGGCGATTTACCTCAAACCTTTGAGTTAACCGATCGCCTGACGAGCGGTGCGCATCTTGCCGCGATGAAGGTCTGGCGTGAAAAGGACGCTCAACGCCCCGGGTGGCGGCTCGGCGGAATCGACGGCGCCGTCACATTGTATTCAACGCCGCGCCTGGCCATCGACCGCGTCAGCATTCAAACTTCGCGGGGGGGCGTGTCGTCGTTTTCCGTCTCGGTGGACGCCTATTTCGATCTGCCCGGCGATGAAGATGGATGCTCCGTTTCTCTTTCACTGAAAAACCCCTCCGGAGATCGCGCCGCTTCGCTCGACAACCGGGCGTTGTCTCCCTCAAACGGAAGCGCCTTTCTGCATCATGAATTCACTATAGACAATCCGGTCCCGTGGAACGCCGAATCGCCCGCGTTGTACACGCTGACGGTTGAGTTAAGCCAGCGGGGGCAGGTGATTCATCGCGTTCAACGCGATTTCGGGCTGATCGATTATCAAACCGACGGCGCTTCGATTTTCTGCGATGGAACGCCCATCGAAATTCGTGGAGTCAATTACACGCCGTTCGATGGGGAGCGAGGGTACGCACTGGGCGCGCGGGAATTCAGCCGCGACGCCGCCCTGATGAAAGAGATGAACCTCAACGCCGTGTGCGTCACCGGGCGCGCTCCCTCCGATGAGTTTCTGTCGCTCTGCGACCGGGCGGGGCTTTACGTCGCGCTCGCCCCGCCACCCGACCGATTCGCCGAGTATGTAAGCGCTTTTTCGCGTCATCCGAGTCTCTTTCTCTGGATCGTGGATCCCGAGAGCCTCACCGGCTCGGCAGGAGCGTCATGGATGGGAGGCCATCGCGAGGCGCTCGCCGGGCGGCTATTGGCCGCGCCGCTGTCTTCCGGAGAGGCGTTTCCGGATCACGTTGACGTGCTCGGCGTGATCGACCCTCCGTTGCCGGAATGGCGCCGCCTGCTCAGCGCGCCGCGGCCCGTGCTGGGGCTGAACCTGATGCCCGCCGCGGCGGATTGCATGGAAGGCGCGGCTGATTTCTGGGCGCTGGCGCGCGCGGGCGCCGACCTCAGCGGCGGGTTTCTGCAACAGTTCGCCGATCTCTGTACTGACTCGGGCGCGTTTCAACGCGACTGGCCGCCCGCCGAGTCGACCGATTCCACCGCGATGCGGCGCCGGGCGTTCGGTCATGACGGCCTGCTCGATCTGAACCGGGCGCCGCAAACGGATTCGTATGAAGTCCGCCGCGCTCTGTCGCCTGTTCAGATCGCTGAATCAGAAGCCGACTGGCGCCCCGGCCGCAGCATTGAACTGACCTTGCGCAATGAGTACGACTTTACCAATCTGCGCGATCTGGAGTGCCGCTGGAGTCTCGCCGAAAACGGACGCTCCATCGAGCAGGGAGACATGCTGGTCGATTTGCCGCCGCGCCAGTCGATGCAACTCGCGGTTCGCCCCACGTTCAACAAACCCGACCCCAACGCCGAATATCACGCCGCGCTGCAATTTCTGCGTGAAGGCCGCGTGATATACGAACACACCGTCTGGCTCAAGCCCGACGACTGGCGAAAGAACTTTATCATGCGCCTGAGCGATCTCCGCTGGGACCCCGCCTGGAAGGTCACCACCAACAGCGAAGAGACGCTCGTCGAACACCGTGACTTTATCTTTCACGCCAGCCTGACCAACGCCGCGTGGTTTTTGTTCGCGCGGGAGGGCAACACCCGGCTGATCGCCGACGGCCCGCAGATTCGCGTGGGGCGGTCGCTGACGCCGCCGGAAGCCGCTTTCGCCGAGGGGAGCGCCCAGAGCGGCCCCCGGCTGCTTTCGGTGCTGCAACCGTTGAACCGCAACGTCGATCGCCGGGTCAAGGATATCGAGATCAAGACGCTCGTCGTCGCTTCCGCGCCCGAAAGCGCAACCCGCGCGTTACCGGCTCAAATCGACGTGCTGACTTCACCGTGGGGATATCTCGATGTGCGCTGTATACTTCAGCCCGGCGATGAATGGGATTCGTGCTCGGAGGCGGGGCTGTCGTTCACCGTTCCGCCCACGCTGAACCGCGCGGGCTGGCTGGGCGAGGGGCCCTACCCCTCCTACCCCGGCAAAGACCATCTCAACCTGCATTCTTTTTTTCCACTGACGCCGATTGACCGGCTTACCGAGGGCAACCGCGCCAACGTACAACTTCTCGCGCTGATGGGCGAGCACGGATACGGACTGGGAATCGTAACCTGGCGGGGAAACATCGGCTGGGAGTCAGCGCCCGAAGGAACCCGCGTCTTCATCAACGCCGCCGTGGCGGGTAAGGGGACGGGATCGTACCCCACCCGTTATCCCGCGCCGCTTAAGGACCTTCCTGAAGACGCCCGCGCCGTCGTCTTCCGTCTCGTTCCCCTCATCAAAGACCACATCCCCACGCTGTTTGAGGCGGTGGTTTCGCAAAATGAGTAAGTTTTTCGATCAGAATTGACCAAATCATGAGCGTGGCTGGAAGCCGATAAACAGCATTACGTTCAAATTAAATCAAAAACTCATTGGCCCGGAGTAAAGATTTTTGGTACACTGGTCGTATTCTTTGTGTGCCGTAACAATTTTCACGTTCTGGAGGTCTTTCGATGAGTCTGAAATCAGCATTCTGCACGTTCGCACTGCTTCTGGCGCTGAGCGCGCCCTGCCTGGCTCAACAGGAACCCGAACTGCCCCTCACCTGGGCGGGCAAGGGCGTCTCCTGGTTTATGACCCAGTATGAAGGCGTCGATTCAATCGACTATCAGCTTGAGATCAACATCGATACGGACGGCTGGGTGACCGGTAAAGCATCGGTGGACGATGGCGAAGCCAAACTGGAAAAATTTTACTACACCCCCATGGTGGACGGCGTCCGCTCTCTGGTTGTCGTTCTGAAATCGGATGGCGACGAGCCCAAGTTGTTTATTCTGAAGCTCAAATCGGTCGGGAAAAACCTGATGGGCGGCGACGTCTACGTGAAAAATTTCGAACAGGACGGCAAGGCTGAAACCGGCCTTTCGCTGAGCGACCACACCGCCGTCGAGTTTTCTGAAGACTACCTGCCCAGCAGCCTGAAAACCGTGATCTGGAACAGCAAACTGATCGGATTCAGCAAGATCGAAGGCGATTTCACCAAATAAATCAGCATTGACGATGACTGGATGAGATCAAAAGGGATGCGGAAACCACCGCATCCCTTTCTTTACGCCCGTGCGAGGCGGCCGCCGGTCTCTCATTCGAGCCGAAGCGCGTCTCGTCTGTTGTGTATTCGCGCGGGCTCGATACAATGGACATTCATGACCGGCCCGCAAAAACTCTTCGCGAATTACCAGTGCCCCAAATGCCGTGGACGCTCGTTCATGACCGAAGAGGTGTGCGTGCGCAACCGCAACAAGCGGGGCATCATCCGCCCCCCCGAAGAGCCCTACCTGCTGGTGGTTTGCGGCTTGTGCGGATTCACCGAGATGTATTCGCAGAAAGTGCTCGCCTCGCTGAAAGAAGAAGTCCCCGCCAAGGCCAAACCCACCATCGTCAAAGAATCCGAAACCGTGTAAAGTAATTGAGCCGCCAGCCCCAAGTCCAGATGGATCGCAGCGAAACTCACGTTCGGCTTGTGATGTTCGCTTGTTCCGCCGGGGTTCGTTGCGAATGGATTCATGGCGGCTGTACCCGGCGCGTTCTTGAGGGCGTTTCACCGGCGCCGAATGATTCAGAATCAACCTAATGATGAAACGAGCGTTCACATGACGGGAGAAGAATTTCGCCTGCGTCTGCATTCAGGTCAGCGTTCATACGGGATTCATCTGTCTCACTGGGGCGGGGCTCACGCAGCGCACCAGAACCTCGGACTTCATATCGATTTCGCCTTCATCGATTCAGAACACACCCCCATCAGCCGCGCCGAAATCGCCACGATGTGCCGATTTTACGCCGCGGGCGGAATCACGCCGGTGGTGCGCGTTCCCTTCCCCGACGCCCATCTCGCCGCTCAGGCGATGGACGCCGGCGCCTGGGGCGTTGTGGTTCCATACGTTGAATCGTCGCGGGAAATCGAACTCATTGGCGCCATCACGCGATACCGCCCGCTCAAAGGTGAACGCCTTCATCAGGCGGCCTCGGGCGAATTTGAATTGAATGAAACAACGCGTGAATATCTGCGACAATACAATCGGCATCAGTCGCTGCTGATCGGAATCGAAAGCGTGCCCGCCATTGAGCGACTGGATTCGCTTTGCGCCGCGCCGGGGGTCGACGCCGTATTTATCGGGCCGCACGACCTCTCCATCTCGATGGGGATTCCCGAACAGTACCAGCATCCCGAATTTGTGGAGGCCGTGACGGGAATCATCCGCGCCGCGCGCGCCGCCGGGCTGGGCGCGGGGATGCACCTCAAACCGGAAAACGCGCCGGAGCCGATCCTCAGGCAATACCTCAGCGCGGGGCTGAACTTTATTCTTTTCTCGCACGATTTCGCCATCATGCGCAACTCCGCGAATGCTTCGCTCGACGCGATCCGCCGCATGACGGGAGATGAGCTCGACTCTGAACCCAACGCTTCCCCTGAAGGAGCCGTCGAAATATGAATCGCCGAATTTCTATCCGAACGCTTTGTTTCGCTTTTTTTATGGGGGTGATGATATCATCCGCCACGGCGGGAGAGATATTCGTTGAGCGGATATTCGGGCCGGAACACCCAGCGCCCTACAAACACCCCGCCTCGATCACGGAGCTGGAGAACGGCGATTTCTACCTGTCGTATTATGGAGGCTCGGGCGAGTATGGAACCGATACCGCCGTGTTCGGCGCGCGGCTGATCAAGGGCGCGACCGCGTGGAGCTGTCCGCTGGTGATCGCCGATACGCCCTTTCGTTCTGAAGGCAATCCCGTCGTCTGGCAGGCGCCGGACGGCCTTGTCTGGCTGTTTTACGTTAACCGTTACGGGGAAACGTGGTCGACCTCGCGCATCAAGGCGAAGATATCGCGCGACAACGCCCGCACCTGGTCTGATTCATTCATGTTGACGATGGAAGAAGGCACGATGGTGCGCGGCAAGCCCATCGTTCTCGACGGCGGAGACTATCTGTTGCCCGTTTATCTCGAAACCGGCGCCGATACCGAGTTCACCGCCGCCGATACCACTTCGTATTTTTTACGCTATCACCCTGAGACCAATCAGTGGACGGAAAGTGGCCACATCCACTCGGCAACCGGTAATCTGCAACCAGCCGTCGCGCAACTGACCAGCGACTACCTCATCGCGTATCTGCGCCGCGCGGGAAACTACGAACCCACCACCGAGGGCTGGATGCAACGCGCCGAGTCGCATGACGGCGGCCTGACCTGGAGCGAGGGGAAAAACACGCGCTTTCCCAATCCCAACGCGGCGGTCGACTTTCTCCGCCTGAAAAACGGCCATCTCGCCCTGATCTATAACGATAATATGAACGATCGCACTCCCCTGACCGTCGCCATCTCCACCGATGGAGACAAAACGTATCCGTACCAGCGCAACATCATGGAGGGGAACAACACCTTCGCGTATCCCTACGCGATTCAGGCGAGCGACGGCAAGATTCACGTCGTCTTCACCACTAACAACCGCACTGTCATCATGCGCGCCGTCTTCGATGAAGAGGCGATTACGGGGGAAAGGTGAGGGTAAGGACTGATCCTATGAAGGCGGTTGAGACCCAGATCAAATCAAAGCCTCGACCAGACGCGTTTCCTGAATTCAACGCGTTTTTCATCGAGCGACTGCGTCAACATCCAGAAGATATCGAACAGTATCTGGAGATCGCCGCCGAGGATTTTGAAAAAGATCGAGACACGAGTGCGTTTCTTCTGGCATTCAGAGTAATCGCCGAAACCAAGGAAGGGATGACGTCTCTAGCCCCAAAAACGAACTTGAGCCGACAGGCATTGTATAAAGCGCTTTCCGCTGATGGGAATCCACGATTGGAGACCATCTGGTCTATTTTGAACGCGTTGGGGGATAGCCTGACTATCCGCCCAATCAAAGCAAAATAGTGATTTAATCAATCCACTGGCTCGGGATGGCAATATCTCAACCCCTTCGCGGTATGCAATGAACCGCGAATCAAATTCGGAGGGGATCATATCTGGTTGTATTCGAAAAAACCGTGTGTGACGCGCCGAATCTCATCAGACAACCGTCAATGGTGCGATGAGCGTCTTGACCTGGAGACGAGAATCCTTATGAAACCATGGTTGACACGGCTGTCAGGATGCCGCGGCGGCGCCTGGCGAGATTGATCGTTCCCTTTTCGTTCCAGATGGTGGATGTCCAGACTTTGCCCACCTGGTTGATGCGGTAATAGGGACGGCGATTCATGTCTTCCAGCGTGCGCTTAAACCACCAGTTAAATGGTAAACATTTCAAGGATTGTTCACACACGGGATACAGGGAATACCGTTTGTCAGCCTTCATCGGTACACCTCAACCTCTTTTTGCCTTTTCCATCCAAATCAAACAAGAAAAATAATCCAAAATTCCCACACTCTAGTTTTACCGCGAAACCGTCTCTAACGCCAGATAGAAGAAGCGGATTTCACGGATTTTTAATTGTTTTTTCTCGCCTGATTTATTGAACGGATTTTAAATAATATGAAATAATAGTTTCCGTTTCAAGAAGATTTAGTAAAATTATTTTCATATTCTAATTCACTCCAGTAATATATAATGTGACACAAGTGCAATCAGGTTAGGGGGTTAGTCCATCTCGAGTGATCGCATAAAAAAACGGGACCGCCTGTCGGCAGCCCCGTCTTTTTATCCAATCGAATGACTGGAAGCGCTTCGTCAGATCACAAAGCCCAGGGTTCGCGCATCGGCCGTGACAGCATCCAGTTAGCGGGGGGATCGCCGATGAATTCTTCTTTATCGGGGTTCCATTTCAACCGGCGCCCCAACTGCATCGAGATATGTCCGATATGGGCGATGGTGATGGTGCGGTGGCCTACCTCGGCGGGCGCGTAACAGAGATCGCGCGATTTGACGCAATCGAGGAAGTTACGCTGTTCGCCTCCCTCGCAGGTATAGAGATGGGTTTCATCCGGACCGATGACCTCGTCAAGAATCGACCTGGGTTCGGCTTGCAACGGACCGCGCCAGCCTTCGTTGCCGATCCAGCCGTCCGTCCCGATAAAGCGCAGCCCCGGTTCTTTTGAGGTAACGGTCAGCGTCGCGCCGTTGGCGTACAGATATTCGATGATGAAGCGCGTGGCGGCGTTATACAGGCCTTCTTTGGGGAAAACACCGCGGCCATCGGCTTCGATGGGGCCGGTGTGTTCGGTATCGAGCCCCCACTGGGCGATATCGATCAGGTGGGCGCCCCAGTCGGTGAGCATTCCGCCCGAGTAGTCGAGGATCCAGCGGAAGTTCCAATGGCATCGGGCCGGACAGTAGGGCGCTTCCGGCGCCTGCCCCAGCCACATGTCGTAGTCGAATCCATCCGGCGGGTCTTGCGTCTCCATACTGGCTTCCTGAATCGAATAACCGCTGGGCAGAAAGACGTGTACCTCTTTCACTTTACCGATGCGTCCGTTTCGCACCAGCTCGGCCATGCGGTGATACTCAGGCACGGATCGGTTTTCAGTCGCGGTTTGAAACACTCGGCCGTGCTTCTTGATCGCGTCAGCCAGAATGCGCCCTTCTTTCACCGTCAGCGAGAGCGGCTTTTCGCACATCACGTCCTTGCCCGCTTTGGCGGCCATCACGCTGATGATGACGTGCCAGTGGTCGGGCGTCGCCACCATGACGGCGTCGATATCTTTTCGGGCGAGCACGTCGCGAAAGTCATTGTAATCGCGGCACCCTTTGTACGATCCCTTACGCAGCGTTTCCGCGTAGCGCTCTTCGATCAGGCTTTTCGCGCCCAGCCGCCGCGAGCGGTCGACGTCGCAGACCGCGAGGATGCGGTTATCCGGTTCGGTGAGAAAACGCTTGATGTTGCGATTGACGCCGTGGTCGCCGGTTCCGATCACGCCGAGAGTAATCTGTTCACTGGGCGGGGTTTCTTTTCCGAGTCCCAATACGCGGGAGGGTAATACGAGCGGGGCGCTGGCGGCGGCGGCCAGAGCGGAAGCGCGCTTGATGAACGATCGGCGTGAGACGGACGTGGATGGCTTGCTCATGGAATCTCCCCCGATGACGGATTACGCCGCGCGGCGATTTCAACGCGAACCATTTACTATACCACGCAGGGGCAGGATGGGGACAGTGTCCGCCGCCGAGTATTTAGGTTGTACGTATCGAGCGCGCTCGTTGGCGCTGAAGCGAGTGCGATTGAGATTGGTTTCGTTCTTCTAGTCTGAATCAGGATGGACAGGATTGGAAGGATGAACAGGATAAAAGCAGCTGTTGGAAAACTGGTGACGGATTGAATCACGAAAACACGAAAAAGACGAAACACACGAAAAAAGCAAATGGTGGTATTCGCCTGTGTTGCACCCATCCTTGAAAGGCTGAACAGGCAGCGCCTGGGGCGTATATTTGGGTTGTGCGAGTCAAGCGCGCTTGTTGGCGCTGAGGTGAGTGAGATTGAGATTGGTTTCGTTCTTCTAGTCTGAATCAGATAGTCTGAATCGGGATGGACGGCTAGCGGCATCTGAATTGAGATTTTTTTGATGAGACCGATTCATGGTATGCAGCTTATTTCGCTCGCGTCAGCAGGCAGCGAAATCACCAGGAACGGATGGTAAAAATTACCAGCCCGCCGGCAGTGAACATTTTTTCATTAAAGTATTTGACGTAGACAGCCGAAGATGATAATATGATCAGTGATTATTTATTCACTTAAGGAGCGAATCTCATGAACCTCGTCACTCGACTCCAGCCTGACGCCCGGCGCGCGCTTTGTTATGAAAACCGCCTCGAAACGGAATGGAACGCCTTTCTGACATCGGGGTTTCGACTTTCCACTCGCTTTTCACCCGACATTCTGACGCGTGACGAGGCGCAATGGCTGCGGGTTTCGTTACCCTATCGCCTTCAATATTATACGGATACGCCTCGGGTTGAGACGCTGCCCGCCTGGGAGGGCGCCTGCTGGTGCGCGGACGAGAGCCTCGGTGGGTTCCAGTACGGCCCTGGACCAGACGATCCCTCCATGAAATCGGGGCTTATCGCCGAGTTTTTCAAGTTTCATCAAGCAGAGATCGGACGGATTAAACCCGTGGGCCGCCGGTTGGACCGCCACGCTGAAGAAGAACTCAACCGTCAATGCCTGGTATTGGGATTATTTGAACTGATTCTTCATCGCGGGCTGGATGAGAGCCGACTGTCGCCGCTGTTTTCGCCGGGGCTGCGTTCACTGGACGATCTGTTACTGATCCCTGAGCCGCACCTCATCGCCGAGGCGACACGCCTGTCATATCTGTATTATGGGGAGACCCGGGTTTATGACGATGCGTTTGGCGAGGCGTGGTCAGTAAGCGCCCGGCGTCAGGGGGTCAGGCGAGCGGGGCTTTCAACGCAAACCGCCGCGCGGCTGAAAATCGTTAATTTTAACAACTGAATGATTGTCTGATTTAGTTGATGTTATATGCTGAGGGACTCCCCCCGCCCCGGTCACCTCTCGGCGGGGGGAGGTTGAATTTATCATCAAAGCAATATTCTGATTGTTACGCTCATTTTTTCAGGAAAATTTTGCCAGTTCGATCAATCCGCGAAATATCCGCCCACCGCTCTTTTCGATCCAATACTGAACCTGAAGATTGACCACGACGCCGTCGTTTTCGCCCGTGCGGCGGAAATCGCCGCGATAGCCGTCGATGCGTTTGCCCCGCGCAAAGGCATAGCCGATTTCAGACGCCGTGCCCGAATCGACGTCGACGCCATCGAGAATGGCCAGCATGCGCTCGCAGCCGTCGATCGCCTGTTGATTGCGTTCGGCGATGCGCATGCTGATCTCATGAAGCCGCTCGCGGCGCGCGGTTGAAACCGCGAGGTGTTCAGCCTCGGCCAGTTCGGTTTCGAGATCGGCGGCGTTCGCCCAGGGATCGACCACATCGAAGCCCTGTTCGGTCAGCATTTTTTTGAGCGGTTCGCGGAAAAGGCTGGTGCTTTCGGCGAACCCCAGCGGCGATGAGATGAACAGTTTCATAGCGTTCTCGCGGTATGAAATGGGAAAACTCCAATGTATTGAAACTCGTCTCAATTATGCAGGCAACAGGGAGAGGCGGCAAAAAAAAAGCCGGAGGCGAAAGCCTCCGGCCGCTCACTTCACAGTGGGAACACGGTCAAACGTGTTTTATGTTCTGATGAATAAGTACGGGAATGGCGCCGCGCTTTACTGGCTGAGCGGCGTCCGGTTGCCGGAATTCATGGTGATGTCTCCATCCGACACGATGCCGTTGCTGGCGTTGTAGAGAATGGGATATCCCACCACGGCGTCGAATATCTTGTTGGGGCCCATCGACGAGATGCCGATATTATCGGGCTTGCCGTGATTGGCGGGCTGGAATCCATCGCCGGTGAAGGTTCCGAACGAGTTATAAGCGTATGTGTAGGGCGGGTCGCCGGGGAAAAGCAGTTCGAATCCGGGAAATTCGACGATCTCTGTGTGGAACGGATCAAGCGGCAGCGATGAGATATAGGAAATCGGCGTGGTCAGCAACCGCATCCGCGCGGCGGAATGGAAATCCTGCGGATTGAAGTTTTCCAGGTCGTCGCCGTCGGGCGGATAGGTGTTGTGATCGACTCGGTACATCTCGCAGGCGCTGATCAGCGAGCGGATATCGGACTGTACACGAGCGACTTTGGCTTTGATCTGAGCGTTCAAAAAGTTTGGAACGGCGATCGCGGCGAGAATACCGATAATCGCCACGACGATCAGAAGTTCAATCAGGGTAAAACCACTTGATACGGTTCGGCCGGGGCGCATGCAATGCGTCTGGGTCATGGTATATCCTCACGATTTTTTTCTATGCCGGTTCGGGTTGCGAATCCGATGACGCGGAGGGCTGAATTTCGACAAAGAATATTAATGCTGATTTGTTTTGTCAATCAATTGTTGTTTGTGATTCGTCTCTCAGTTTCGAAAAAATGTTCCCAAGCGAACGAAAAAAAACGGCGGCAGACCCGATTGTGGAGCAAAACCGGGGTTGATCCATCAATCTGGAATGGATTTTCGCCGCGTCAAACCGGCCTACATGGGATTTGCTGCGCTTACAGAAAAAAAAACAGGACTGTAAACGTCCTAAACAATGGGGTGGCGATTTACATGAATTGGGTTGTCCGCCGTGCAGGAAAACCCGCCTTTATCCCACCGTCCATCAGATGGAGGAAATGGCGACAAATCAACAGCCGGCGACTTTATTTATTTGCCGGGAGTTGGGTCAACGCCTTGAGGGTTCTAAAAAAATTCCTTAGTATGGAAAGGTTACGAAATATAGATCACGCTGACACGGGGTGGAATGCAACGCAAAGCGTGGTTGACACTCTTTGTGCGGAAAGGGACTCAGATGAGCAAGTATACTGTTTCCAGACGATTTTTCCTGATGGGCGCCGCGGCGGGTATGGCGGGTTGCGCAACCAGCACCGTGCCTTCGCTGAAACGGATGGGCTACAAGTCACCGAACGAAAAATTGAACCTGGCGGCGATTGGCGCGGGCGGCAAAGGCGCATCGGATATTCAGGTTCACATTGGTAAAGAAAACATCATCGCGCTCTGCGACGCCGACTGGCGGCGCGCGGCGGATTCGTTCCGCAAATGCCCCGATGCGCGGAAGTACAAGGATTTCCGTGAAATGCTTGACAGCGAACCCACGCTGGACGGCGTCACGGTTTCGACTCCCGACCACATGCACGCGGTGGCGGCGATGGCTTGCATGAAGCGCGGTCTGGGCGTTTACGTTCAAAAACCGCTGACTCACGACATTTTTGAATCGCGCCAGTTGCAGGCGGCCGCGCACAAATACGGCGTCGTGACCCAGATGGGCAACCAGGGTCACTCCGGCGACGGCGTGCGCGAATGCTGCGAAATGATCTGGGACGGCGCGATCGGCGACGTTCGTGAAGTTCACAGCTGGACCAACCGTCCGATCTGGCCGCAGGGTATTCAGGCTCCGCTCGATCCCGAGCCCATTCCCGAAGAAATCGACTGGGATCTGTGGCTGGGTACGGCGCCGTGGCGTCCCTTCAACCACGGCTATGCGCCGTTTAACTGGCGCGGCTGGTGGGACTTCGGCACCGGCGCCCTGGGCGACATGGCGTGCCACATTCTCGACGCCCCCAACTGGGCGCTGATGCTGGGTTATCCCTCCAGCGTCGAGTGCGTTTATCAGGAAGGCGCGAGCGATCAGTCGCCGCCCACCAAGTCGAAGATCAAGTATGAATTTCCGGCGCGCGGCAGCATGCCCCCGGTCACGCTTTACTGGTACGACGGCGGCCTCATGCCGGAACGTCCGAAAGAGATCGATCCCGACGCCAAACTGGGCGACGGCGACAATGGCTCGCTGTTTGTGGGCGATAAGGGTTACATCACCACCCGCACCTACGGCGAAGACCCGACTCTGCATCCGGCGGCGAAGTTCAAAGACTACAAGCGCCCCGCGCCATACATCCCCCGGATTCCCAATCATCATTTCGACTGGACCAACGGCATTAAGGGCGGCCCCAAACCCTGCTCAAACTTCGATTACGCCGCTCCGTTCGCGGAAGTGGTTCTTCTGGGCAACCTGGCGATCCATTGCCCGGGCCAGAAGCTCCTGTGGGACGGCCCCAACATGCGCGTCACCAATTACCCCGAGGCCAATCAGTACGTCAAACGCACGTATCGCAAAGGCTGGAGCCTGTAAGATTACGTTGTGTTTCAAAGCAATCGGCCCAACCGGTTATCCGGTTGGGCCTTTTTATTATCACCGGCGCCGCCGGTTTTCTATTTTATCCCTATTAAACGCCGGTCGGCGTCATTGAGCCTGATGTTCGTACACGCCGCCGGACTTCTATGCGCGATCACTCAGCGTGGTCTTTCGCCCATTTCTGTAACATGATTATCGCCTTGCCCAGCACGCCAGCCGAGCCGCGATACGAGCCCGATCCACGCGGCTGGTTGTCAACGCTATACCATTCGTAGAAGCCATCGTTATCAATCACGCGCTTCAGCATGGGTTGAATCTCGCGATACGCGTCTTCGACCAAGCCCTGCTGAATCAGGGCGATAATCATGCGGCCTCCGAACCACGTCCAGTCGCCGCCATTCTGATAGGAGTACGGTTTGGCCATGCTGGGATTTTTGAAAAATCCCGCCGGATAAGGCGGATACATGGTCAGACCGATGGAACCGGCGCCGCTGAGTTTGACGTCTTCATCCATACGGCGCAGGGATTCGACGACTTCAGCGTGCGTCAAAACGCCCGCCAGCGCGGCCACCGCCGTACCCCCGTGATAGACGATCTCGTTCTCATCAAAATCGGCGGGGAACGGCGAGCCGTCGAGATAGATGTGAGGGATGAACTTCTGGTTTTCCTTATCCCACAGATTGCGGCGGATGTTGAGTTTTAACTCTTTGGCTTTTTCAGTCCATTCGGAGGCGCGGACATCGCCTTCGGGAAGCAATTCGATGAAATTCTGAATCGCGATCAGAAACATGGCGTTGTCATAGATATCGATGGCGCGGTGGGTGTTTTCGTCAAACTCGACGCCCCATTCATGCTCGGGCTGAACGTCGCCCCAGTCGGCGGTGGTGGCGCCCCACAACAAGCCGTATTGCTGCGCGTAGCGATGTTCGAGCAGATAATTCAACGCCCGCTCCATGCGGGTCAGCACGGCCTGACCGCCGATCTCGCTCTGGACGAAACCTTTGGGGCCGCCCGCGTTGACGTACAGATACACCGCTTGAATCAGCGAGGTTTCCTGATCGGTCTCGACGGTGTTTTTATGGGCGAGATACTCGGGCGCCAGCGGACTCTTGATGAACTTGTACCCCACGCTGGCTTTTTCTTTGGGAATGTAACCATCGACGATGTTTCCATCTTCGCCCTGGAATTTGAAAAACACCGCGAGTTTATCTTCGACCAGCGTATGAGACTGAACCCGCATCGCCATATCGAGAAAAGTAGCGAAGTCACGGATCCAGATTTCTCCATAGCCCTCGCCCGCCTCAAACCCGGACGCGATCAGGGCGTCGCCTTTTTTGAGTACGGCGTCAAGGCTTGGGTCGTCGAGAATACGGCGCGCGAGATCGCTCTCGGCGGAAGCGAATGAAACCGGGATCAGCCATGTTATGGCGAGCAATGGAATGAGGAGATATTGGAATCGTTTCATGATGGCCCTTTTGATCGCGTGATGAATTTCGCCGATTGTATCAAGGTTCATCACGAATGTAATCAGGGCGATCGCCAAGTTTTTTTTCAAAACAAAAAAGAGGACGGGAACGTCCTCTTTTCAGTCTGGATGAGTAATGAAAACGCGGGCGATCAGCTTTTAGGGTTATCCATGCCGAACCAGCAGTTCCAGGTCGTCAGGCCTTCAACGCCGTTCGCCTTAATGTACAGAAACAGCTGCATTCGGTAGGCGGTCACAAACTTGAGCGGCCAGTTGATCAGCCCTTCGCCCAGGATGGTGGTCTGCCCGGTCGGCAAGGGAACTTCGCGAGTGAGGAGCTCGTCTTCCGTGAATGACTGAACCAGTTCTTCCACCGCGGCCATCTGCTTATCGAGCGCGGCGATAAATTCTTCGGCTTTCATCTCAGCCGAATCTTTAATCATGGCGCGCGCTACATTAAAATCTCCCTCAATCATGCCGCGAATGGGGCCGATCATGCAAACGCTCAGGTATTGAAGCAGTTCAAGCATTGAGCGCTGGCCCGGAGCGGGGCGATAGTCAAGCATGCCCTCTCCGATCTTTCCATAGAGGTGTTTGCAGACCTGGGTTTCATGCCTTGCGGAACGCAACCACTGTTCTTTGCTAAACATGCGTTTTTTTTCTCCTGACGGGAAATGTGGAGATATAAACGATCTCCTGTTTTTATTGTGCCGCGAGATGGCCCCGGAACCAAGACAAAGTCAATCAAATTACTTCACGTTATAATTGCATTACGGGTACAATATCAATACGGATGACGGAAGCATTCGTCATTCGAGCCGAGTCATCGGCCGATCTTGATCCGCTGGAAACGGGAGACGTTTCAGCGCAAGGAGCATGGCGATATGAGTTACAAAATTCAAAAAACGGATGAGGAATGGCAGAGTCATCTGAATCCTGAACAATACGCGGTAACCCGAAAAAAAGCGACCGAGCCGGCTTTTACCGGCGAGTATTACCAATGCGATAAAGACGGGATCTACCGTTGCGTGTGTTGTGACAACGCGTTGTTCAGTTCGGAAGCGAAATTTGATTCGGGCACTGGTTGGCCGAGCTTCTGGGCCCCGTTCAGCAAAGACAGCGTTCGGACGGTCAGCGACGCCAGCCACGGCATGGTTCGTACCGAAGTGGTATGCGATCAATGCGGGGCTCACCTGGGCCACGTGTTCGACGACGGTCCACCGCCGACGAACCAGCGGTATTGCATCAACTCGATCTCGCTGGATCTGGATGAGTCGGTGAACGCAATGCAAGCCTGATCATCCCGAAACACCTCGACCGGCAGTGCCGGTTCCCCGGTTTTTGGGTAGCGCGCATTAACCGCTCCCGCTGGTCGCTGATAGATGCGAGATTGAGTCTGCAGTGCCGGTTTCCCGGTCTTCGGGTGGCACGCACTAACCGCTCCCGCGTCTGTGAGGCGGTGAACGCGAGCCCGATTCGAGGCGTCGAAAAAAAAGAAACCAAAACGCCCCCTGCGCTCGCCGCACGGGGGCGTTTGACCAGCAGTGCCGGTTCCCCGGTTTTTGGGTGGCGCGCATTGACCGCTCCCGCTGGTCGCTGATGGATGCGAGATTGAGTCGGCAGTGCCGGTTCCCCGGTTTTTGGGTAGCGCGCATTAACCGCTCCCGCTGGTCGCTGATGGATGCGAGATTGAGTCGGCAGTGCCGGTTCCCCGGTTTTTGGGTGGCGCGCATTAACCGCTCCCGCTGGTCGCTGATAGATGCGAGATTGAGTCGGCAGTGCCGGTTTCCCATTCTTTGGGAAGCACGCACTAACCGCTCCCGCGTCTGTGAGGCGGTGAACGCGAGCCCGATTCGAGACGTCGAAAAAAAAGAAACCAAAACGCCCCCTGCGCTCGCCGCACGGGGGCGTTTGATTTATAGTAGGTTGCGTTGATTTGGCCGGCTTCAGACTACCGGCGCCATCCTATTTCCCGAACCGGGGGCAGGAAGCAGGCAGTTGGGCGCACTTCAAAAAACCGCGATACCATCGGGATGACCCAGGAACAGTTTCTGCAGAAAAATCTGGCCGTTCTGCGCACCATCAACGCCGATCAGGCCAATGCGATTCAAGCCGCCGCTCCCCAGTTTATCGAGCGGATGTATCCCGTGCGCCGATACGAGGGCGGATGGGCGGAAGTGTACGTCCCGAATACCCGCGACGGATCAACTCACCGTTTGTTCTATACCCGAAACCCCGCCGCCGAACTGACCGAATGGGCCGAATCGCTGAAGCTTCAGCAAAACAAAGTACACGCCGTTTTGTTGTTGGGGATGGGTCTGGGGTTTCATCCACAAGCGGTGTTGGAACGGCTGCCGCAAAACGGGGCGATGGCGCTGATTGAGCCGGACGCGCTGCTCTTTTTGACCGCGTTCGTTCATATCGACCTGTCGCGCCTGTTGAGCGATCCGCGGGTTCACCTGTATGTCGGTCAAACGCTGGAAAAAACGGTGGAGTGCATCGGGTCTGAAATGCACTGGTCCCGCTTCATCGTATTGCCTCATCAGGCGGTAGCGACTCCCCTGCTTCGCCAGTCGCGGCCGGATTACCCCACCCGTTTCGCCCAGTTGTGGCGCGATACGCTGCAACGCGAGATCATGTACCGGAATTCGCGCATCGAACACGGGCTGGAGTCGGCGCGGAACACGATCGGAAATATTGAAGCGATTTTGCGGCGCCCCGGCGTCAATCAGTTATTTGAACGATTCGCCGGACAACCGGCGGCGCTGGTCTCGCCCGGCCCTTCGCTGGAAGGCAATCTGGATGCGTTGCGCGCCGCGTCGGATCGCCTGCTGATCGCATGCGTCAACACCGCCTACCCCATCCTGCGGCGGGCGGGAATCGAACCCGACGCCGTCTTCACGATGGACCATCACGAACGCAACGTAAAATCGTTTGACGAACCGGCCCCAGCGGAGAAAACCATGCTGATCGCCGACCCGCGCATCTCGCCGCGCATCATCAAGCATTTTGACCCCAACGTGTTCTTATCGGCGTGGCGGACCAATCTGGAAACAATCGGCTCGCCCGCCCCCATTGGCGAGATTCCCACGCCGGAGCGAAGCGGCAACGAGATTTACGGCTGGCTGCAAGGCCTCGCGGGAGAGAAAGGGGATGTTCACGGGCCGGGCAGCGTGGCGGTGGCCGGGTTTCATATCCTTGCGCGCATGGGCTGCCAGCCGATCGTACTGGTGGGGCAGGACCTAGCGTTTACGCAAGATAAAGCGTACGCCTCGGGCGCGATTTTTGATGACAAGAACCTGCCCCGCGACGACGCCGTTTCGCATTGGGTGGAGAGCGTCGACGGGGGCAAGGTGGGAACCAGCGACACGCTGTATTTATATAAACGCCTGCTGGAACATGAAATCATGCGGTTCGGAGTCCCCGTTTATAACGCCAGTTCGGGCGCGGCCATCGCGGGGGCTCCAGCGGCGCCCCTGCCCCGCCTGGTTGAAGCGCTGGAAGGCTCACCCGTAGCAGCGAACCGGGCCATGCATGACATCGCCAGTCAATTTACGCCCGTCACCAATCGAAAGGTATTGCGCGAGGCGCTGCGTGACGCGTCCATTCAGCTGAGGCGGTTCGCCGAGGAGGCGCGCGAGGGCCTGACGAAACTGCCCGAAGAGGTTAAACCCAACGAGAGCGTCGCCGACAAGAAGCGCCGGACTGAAGAACTTGAAGCGGCCATCAGCGGATGCACCCGCAACCATCCTCTGGCGATGCGGCTGCTCAATGAACTGTTGCAGGAAGCGCATTTCGACCGCGACGACACGCGCTGGCGCATGATCGCCCTGCCGGAAACCGAAGCGGCGGAGGCGTATCTGCGCGCCTGCGGGCGGGTTCTTAATGCGTTCGTCGCCCAGGCAAGCCAACTGGAAGACCTGTTCGCGCAGACAATTGAACTGTTGGAAAGTTAAAAACCGGCTGGATTTCGGCTTGATTCCGTCTTTAAGTTTGATTACAATAGGTAATAAGTGAAATTTATTTATTGTAATATTCATTACAATAACTGCAACGTATGCAATGATTTAATTCTTTTCTTCGATCTCCCCTCACTTTTCCAAACAGTTCCATTGACAAACCCGAAAAACCCTGATAAATTGGCATGCAAATTTATATTTAAATTTTCGTTCCAAAAGTTCGGGACTTTTCATGGATCAGAGACTTCAACTCCAACAGAAGATGTCGCAGCGGCTCATTATGACGCCGCAGATGCAGCAGTCCATTCAGCTGTTGCAGCTATCGACGCTGGAGTTAAACGAACTCCTACAAGAAGAGATGGTCGAAAATCCTCTGCTGGAGGATGGAGACCCTACTGACGGCTCCGACGAAAGCGCTCCCGAATTTGAAAGCGAATTACCTGACGATCGCCGAATGGACGGGAACTCGGACGGCGCAAGCGCCGGAGAGAGAGACGATTTTTCGGATACGGAAGCCACGCCGGAATACGACTCCAGCGCCCTGACCGACAGCGGGCATATCGAACTGGATGAAAACTGGGCGGACTATTTCAGCGACAGCAGCGATCTCGGCTCGGTCACCTACGGGGCGTCGTCGTATTCGGAATCGGACGACGAAGAAAGCAACGTTCAGCTGGCGCATGAAGAATCGCTCAAAGACCACCTGATCTGGCAGCTGGGCGTCTCGATCGGCGGTGAAGAAGACTACGTCATCGGCGAGTACATACTCGATCAGCTGGATGAAGACGGTTATCTGAAGGTCAGCGTCGAAGACATCGCGCTGACGTTTGACAAACCGCTGGAAGAGATCGAGCGCATTCTGAAGGTGATTCAGCGTTTCGACCCGCCCGGCATCGGCGCGCGCAGCCTGGAGGAATGCCTGGAGATTCAATGCCGCCACCTGGAGATCGACGACGACGATATCATCCAGGTGATCCGCCATCATCTCGACGAGCTGGAACGGCGGCGGTATAAGGAAATCGCGCGTTCGCTGGGCGTGACCGAAAAACACGTTCAGGAAATCGCCGATATTATCTCAAACCTTGACCCCCGGCCCGGCGCGCGATACCAGATTCTCTCCAACGAATACATCTCGCCCGACGTATTCGTGGAAAAAATCGGCAACGAGTGGCAGGTACGCGTCAGCGACGATTCAGCGCCGCCGCTTCGAATCAGCCGGCGTTACCGCGAGATGCTGCAGAACCCCGACAGCATGAGCGCCGAGGATTTCGACTTCATCAAGAAAAAGTTTCAATCAGCGATCTGGCTGATTCGTAATATCGAACAGCGCAAGCGAACGCTCTACCGCGTCACGCGGGCGATCATGGACAAGCAGGAAGGTTTTCTGGAAGAGGGGCTGACGGCGCTCAAACCGCTCAAACTGCGCGACATCGCCGATGAACTGGGCATACACGAAGCGACCGTCTGCCGCGTGGTGAATAAAAAATACGTGCAGACGCCGCGCGGGTTATTTGAACTGAAATACTTTTTCTCCACCGGGCTCGACGCCACCGGCGGCGACGATATGTCGGCCAAGAGCGTGATGGAAATCATCCGCAACCTGATCGACGAAGAAGACCCCAAGCGGCCGCTGTCGGATCAGAAGATCACCGAGATTCTTCACCGCGATTACAACCTGAACATCGCGCGCCGCACTGTGGCGAAATACCGCGAGAAGATGGGTATTCTCCCCACCAGCAAACGCAAACGCGTCTGAGCCCCCCCCCGCGCGCCGGCACGGCGTTTTTTTTACTCTCTCGTTCAGTCATCCCTGTTTCGAACAACCTTGGGTAAAACTTTTCCCGTTCAAGAGACGCTCCGCTCGAAGTCTCATTCGCTTGTAAAAGTTTCACCCGGCGATCGTCCGCCGCCATTTTCTTTTTTCCATCTCAACCAAAATCCAGACGTAATTCTGGGAAGAGTTAAAAGAAAACTGTAACCTTTCCGGTTTCGCCGGGCACAGTATAGGCAGACCCCCGGATCGATCAGGGCATTCATTCAACGGTAAAGGAACCCAAGTCATGAAACGAATTCATCCCCTTTTTATCGCATCGCTCGCCGTGTGCTCGGTTCTCGCAGCACTGTCGTATCAGGACGCCGAAGGACAGAGCCTGGGCCGGCGGGCTGGAGCGCGTTTTCTGGGCGCATCCAATTCGGGTGGTGCGCTGCAATCCGTCATTCTGGATCGCATTCTGGGCGAGCGCGGTGAACTGGCCGCTTTTCTAAAAAGTTTGGACCTGACCGCCGAACAAAAAGTAAAACTTCTCGCTCTGCGCGGCTCGATGAAGGATGACCGCGAAGCGCTCAAAGCCAGCGGCGAAGCGCTGCGCGACGCCGTGACATCCGACACAGCCCGCGAAGACGCCATCCGCGCGGCGGCCGATCAGCTGGGCCAATCGATTTCCGACGCCGCGGTGAAAGCGTCTGAGACGCTGGCAAAAATCCGTTCGATTCTGACGGCGGAACAGTACACGAAGGTGAAGGAGTTTATGGAAGAGCGCAAAACCGAGCGGCAAGCTCGCCGTGAGGCGATCAGAGAGAAGGTCGAGCCGCTGCTGGACAGCCTTCTGGCGAATTAACACTAAGCGCCCATGCGCCACACCGAAAACAAGGCGTCTTGAACGCATGTGGACTCAAGCGGCTCGCCCTCCTATGGCGGGCCGCTTCGTCTACGCTACGGTGATTCTCCACGATGGATCATACGAATGAACGAAGCGGACGACCAATCCATCCACGACGACCGGAGAGACGCCGCCGCCGCGCAGCGGGGAGATTCAGCCGCGTTCGAACGATTGATCCAGCGCCATCAGCAATCGGTCTCCCGGTTGATGTGGCGCTTTTCGCGCGACGAACGCATGGTGAGAGAGTTGACTCACGACGCTTTCGTCGCGGCCTTCGACTCGTTGCGGACCTACCGGGGCGATGGAGCCTTCGGCGGCTGGCTGCGAACAATCGCGATTCGCACCGGCTACCGGTACTGGAAACGAAACAGGCGACTGGCGGCGTTTGTTCCGCTGGAAGAGGCGCCGCAAGCGGTTACGCCGGACCCGCGCGGCGCATCGCATGAAGCGGCGGAAGAATTGTTCCGTCTTCTCGAACGTCTCGAGCCGGACGACCGCGTCGTACTGACGTTGTATTATTGGGAAGAGTATTCGGTGAACGAAATCGCGGAGCGGCTCGGCTGGAGCCAGACTTACGTCAAAGTCAGGCTGCACCGCGCGCGAGGAAAATTGAAGCGGCTGCTGCTGCAAAAGGGAATGGAGGAGTCACGATGAGCAGGCCTAACCGGACATTTGACGAACTGGCGGCGCTTGCCCGGTTGGAGGCAACGCCCGGGGTCGACGTCGCCGACTCGGTTATGCGGAGCCTCGGTGAACGCGATTACGCCGACAATCGGCCGTTTTACTGGCTGACCGCCGCCGCCGCGATCAGCGCCGCGTGCATGGCCCTGTATCTTGCCGCATGGGCCGACGTCGCGACCGATCCACTGCAATCGGTGTTCATGCTCTCACTGGAGTTTTTCTTATGAACAACGCCTCGGCGTCTCATCCCGATGGAATCCGCACGGCGCCCAGCCCCTTACGACGCAGAATGATTCTGGGGTTGTGTGGGCTGGTTATCTTTTTCAGTGGATGCGTAGTGGGCGGCGGGCTGACCGTACGCTTTCTCTGGAATCGCTGGACCGAAGCCATGCAGGATCAACAAAACATCGTGGGCCGGGTATCGCACCGCTTGGAAAGAACGCTCGATCTGGACGCAACGCAGACGGACCGGGTTCGTGAAATTCTTCAAAACCGACTGTCGAATCTGAATGAGATACGGCGGCGCGTCAAACCTGACGTTCAACACGAGTTGGACGGCCTGTTCGAGGATATCAACGCCGTCCTGAACCCCGACCAGCAAATTCGCTGGCAGAGGCGGTTTGATCTGTTTGAAAACCGCATGCTCCCCGCCGACTGGCGCGAACCGGAAGCCTCCAGCACGCGGTAAATTATTCATATTTTCTGTGGGACGCCTGGAATCCCAATGGTTGGAGACCCACCTAATTCGGGAAGCCGGTTCCCGCGCTTTGAACAGGCTCGGGCGCTCAAATTCCCTCCCCGCCGCCAATGGCGAGTTTACGCTTTTATTTATCAATACGCGCCGAGCGAGAGCGATTCGGAATCTCATTTTTGAATCGCAGGCAGGTTTTTACGGCGCGGGAAAGCGAAACCTCATCATGTTAACCGTTCGTAAATCAGAAGATCGCGGCCTGACCGACTGGGGATGGCTGAAAAGCCAGCATACATTTTCTTTCGGCGAATACATGGACGCCAAACACCATCAGTTTCACGCGTTGCGCGTCATCAATGAAGACCGCGTCGCCCCCGCGAAAGGATTTGGCGAACACCCGCACCGCGATATGGAGATTCTCAGTTACGTGCTCTCGGGCGCGCTCGAACACAAAGACAGCATGGGTACGGGCTCCGTCGTCAGGGCGGGTGACGTGCAACGCATGAGCGCGGGAACGGGCGTCACGCACAGCGAGTTTAACCCTTCGCCGAGCGAACCGACTCATTTTCTGCAAATCTGGCTGTTTCCCGAACGGCGAGGCTTGGAACCAGAGTATGAGCAGAGCGCGTTTTCAGACGAGCTGTTGGGCAACAACCTGGTCCCCATCGCCAGCCCCGACGGGCGCGACGGGTCATTAACGATTCATCAGGACGCCGTGATTTACGCCAGCGTACAGGAGGCGGGGCGCCGGATCGAACCGCCGCTCGAAGCGAAACGAAGCGGATGGCTGCAAATCATCTCGGGAGAAGCGCGAATTCGTGATATCGTATTATCCGCAGGCGACGGGCTGGCGATTGAAAACGAACACGGCCTCGCGCTCGACGCCGTTCAGACCACCAAATTTTTATTTTTCGATCTCGCATGAGACATCACCATTCGTTGTTCATCACATGCCTGTTCGTAATCAGCATCAGCGCCGGATGCGTTCAGACCGATGTGGCGAAATCTGAACCCGCGCTTCCCACCAGCCGCGAAACGACGCGGGAAACCACTTTACTGCCCGAATTCGACGCGGTTTTTCAGCGTAGCGACGGCTGGACCGGCGCGGACGGCGACTACACCGTGGAACTGGGCAACAACAAAGTACTGTGGCTGTTCAGCGACGGATGGGTGGGCAAAGTCAGGGACAACGTGCATGTCAACTCAATCATGATTCACAACTCCATCGCGATTCAGAACGGCAAAACGCCCGCGCCGGAAAACGTGGAGTTTTATTACGGACGAACCCTTGACGGCAAACCGGACGCCTTTATCAACCCGGCGGACGGTCTTGGCTGGTACTGGATTTTTCATGGCGGTCTGGCGCCTTCGGGCCTCTACCTGTTTTTGAAACAGATGGTGAAGACCGGGGATGGCGCGTGGGGATTTCAACACGCGGCGACATGGATCGGTTACATTGAGAACCCAGAAGAAGAACCGGAAGACTGGTCGATCACACAGGTGCGCGTTCCGTGGGACCGTTCAAGCGACAACGGCAACTTCGAGTTCGGGTCTTACGTGATGGAAGAGGAAGGATATTTTTATATTTATGGCGTTGACGAAGAGAGGACGGATGGCTGGTTGAAACGATATCTCGTTGTCGCCCGGGTGATGAAAGATTCGATTCTGGATTTCGATCAATGGCGTTTTTATCACGACGGCGGTTGGAGCGGAGATTATCAACAGTCGGAGCGCCTGTGCGGCGAGGTGGGCGCCGAGTTTTCAGTCTCCTACG
Source organism: bacterium (assembly GCA_016125385.1). Classification (GTDB taxonomy): domain Bacteria; phylum Hinthialibacterota; class Hinthialibacteria; order Hinthialibacterales; family Hinthialibacteraceae; genus WGLV01. Next base: position 6,635 of record WGLV01000011.1, on the reverse strand, counting down.
ATAAGGCGACCAGCCAGTACGTTCTGCTTACCACACGCAACGGGCTGTCAGACGAGATTCAGATTCACACAGCGCCTCATCCGTGGGGACCGTGGAGCGAAGGGCGGACGGTCTTTCACTGTCCTGACGCGAAGCAGAACAAAAATTATTTCACATACGCGGGGAAAGGACATCCCGCGCTCTCCAGGCCCGGCGAACTGGTGTTCAGTTACGTCTGCAATTCATCCGACTTTTTTGAGATGGCGCGCGACGCCTCGATTTATCATCCCCGTTTCGTCAGGCTGAGGCTGGGCGAATAGAGCGAATTGTCAGAATAACAAACTCTTAATTTACATTTTGATGGGGTGACTAAAGATCGCCTCTTTTTCGCCGTCGCAATAAAAAACCTTCCCTTCACGGCAACCGCGCACCGACAGCGCGATGGCGGTCATCGTGGTAAAAGCGATGTCTGGATTGCAGTTCGTCTGGCGGCGCGAACGAACGCACTCAATGAAATTCGCAACGTGTTTTTCATCGCCTTCATCCTGAATATCCGGAACAACGATCTCTTCTTTGCCCCATTTCTGCTTGAATTCGTCTTTAAACGGTTCTTCCGCGACGACGCGCAGCAGTCCATACGATTCCCCTTCCCAGTCGGCGCCGCAATACAGCGTCGCCTTCTCGCCCCGGATCAGCGTACGAGGGCCCACCGCGTTGGCTTGAGACGACTGCACCGTCAACGACCATTTTGTGGGGTAATCGGCGGCGGTGAGGAAGGTGTCGGGCGTCTCGCGGCCATCGTTATGAATCCAGATTCCGCCCATTCCCGCGACGCGTGAGGGGTGTTCGTTTTTTACGGCGAGGTGAAATGGGGCGACGGTGTGGTAATGAAGATCCGTAGCGATTCCACCGGAGTAATCCCAATATTTGCGGAACCGGAAAAAGCGATCCGGATCGAATTTGTGCGCCGGGGCTGAACCCAGCCAATGTTTCCAATCGATGTAATCATCTCCCTTGCCGTCCGGGCCGGCGGCGGGGTCGATGGGCCAATTCCAGTCGCCGCCGGGCGCATTGCGGCTGTAAGTACCCTGGCAGCATACGACCTTGCCCACCATCCCCTGATCGACGAGTTCTTTCGCCTTATGCCACTTGGTCCACGATAGAGCCTGGACGCCGATCTGCAGAATGCGTTTCTGTTTTTGGGCGGCGTGAACCACCTGCCGGGCTTCTTCCCAGGTATGCGTCATCGGCTTTTCACAATAGACGTCGAGGCCCTGTTGCATCGCCGCCAACGTGATGGGAGCGTGCCAGTGATCGGGCGTGGCGATGAAGACCACGTCGAGACCTTCGCGCCGCAACAGTTCCGGATGATGGACATAGGTTTGCGCCTCGGGAGTACGTTCTTTCGCCTGAGCGAGACGGCGGGCGTATACGTCACAGAGCGCGACGATCGCTACGTCGTTATGCTCTTCAGCCCGGCGCATCACCATGCGATGGAGCCAGCTCCCACGGCCACCCAAGCCGATGAATCCGGCCTGGAGGCGGTCGTTGGCGCCCAGTACACGATCCGCCGACACGGCGGCGATAGAAACGGCGGCTGATTGCAAAAACGCACGGCGAGCGGTCAAGGACATGATTGAACCTCGGCTGATGAATCAGGGATTGTTGATGAAATCATCCGGCGAACAGTCCATTCGGCAGACGAGCCGGATAATGATTTTGATACCAAATCAACGAAAGGCATTGTATATTATCAGACCCGTTCGCCGCAATCGGAATCCAGCAAAAACACGGGTTCTCCTGTTCGAGCATTTCAAGATGAAGATCAATCCACGTCTCCGGGAGGGTATCGAGATGGCGTCTCATGGAAAAGTAAAAGTGGGGATCATCGGGTCGCAATTTGAAGCGGACATTCACGCCGCCTCATTTCAACTGATGCCGGAAGAAGCGGAAGTCGTAGCGGCGGCCTCGCCAACGCCCGCCCACGTGGAAGCATTCGCGAAAAAATACAACATTCCGCGCGTCTTTCTCGATTACCGCGAGATGATCAAAGAGCGGGACATTGAAATGATCACCATCGCGGCGCCGAATTTATTGCACGCACAGATGACGATCGACTGCGCTCGGGCGGGCAAACACGTGGTGTGTGAAAAACCGCTGTGCATGACGCTCGACGAAGCGGACGAGATGATCGCGGTCTGCCGGGAGCGAGGCGTGTTGCTGATGTACGCGGAAGAACTGTTTTTCACGCCGAAATACGTCCGCGCCAAAGAGATGGCCGACCTGGGAGCCTTTGGCGAAATTTATCTGGTCAAGCAATGTGAAAAACACTTCGGACCGCATTCAGACTGGTTCTGGGACGTAAAACGTTCGGGCGGCGGCGTATTTATGGACATGGGGTGTCACGGTCTTGCTTTTTGTTCATGGTTTTTAAACCGTCCGAAAGTGAAATCGATTTTCTGTCAGATGGGCACTTACGTTCATCATGGCAAAACCATCGGTGAAGACGACTGCATCTGCATCGTTGAATTTGAAAACGGCGCACGAGGATTGATTGAAAACAGCTGGGCGCGGCGCGGCGGCATGGACGATCGGATCGAGGTGTATGGATCGGGCGGTTTAACCTACGGTACGCTTCACATCGGCATCGCCTCGCCTACCTACAGCGAAACCGGTTACGACTACGCCGTCGAAAAAGCGCCCACGACGACGGGATGGAGTTTTCCGGTCTATGAAGAGTTATGGAACTATGGGTTTCCGCATGAGATGCGCCATTTCGCGCGATGCGTTCGAGGGAAGGAAGAACCAGCCGCCACAGGTGAAGACGGCCGGCTGGTGATGGAGCTGTTATACGCAGGGTATGAGTCAGCGCGTCGAGGCGCCAAAGTCGATATCCCGTTCCACCCCGGCGCGGCCAAGCGCCCAATCGAGTTATGGAAAGGCCCGCTGGATTGAGCATGACGCCCATTCAAGGAGATTTTTTCGCGCAACCCCAAAGCCTGCGCACAACGCTCGCCGCCAGCCGCCGCTCGGGGATTCGCCTTTTTCGTAACGCGGCTCGTCTAATCAACAAGGCGAAACGCATCGTCATCAGCGGGATGGGCGGTTCATGTCACGTAGCCGAAGCTCTGCGGCATGGGCTCTGTCAACGCGGTCTCGGCGCCCATCTCATCAGCAGCGCCGAACTGATCCATTATCTCACACCGCTTTGCGATGACGCCGTGGTGGTGTTGATTTCACGGTCAGGCGAGAGCGTGGAAGTCGTCAAACTACTGGAGGCGATCAATGGAAAAGCCACATCCATCATCGCCGTCACGAATGAACCGAACAGCACTCTCGGCCGGTCAGCGGACGTTACGCTGCTGACGCACTGCCCCACCGATCAATACGTCGCCATCCAGACCTATTCAACGACGATGCTGATCCTGTCACTATTGGAATCGTTATGCACGGGGCGGGAATTCGACGCGGCGGCGGATGAGCTGGACGCCATACTCTCATCCGATTGGGCCGCATGGCTATTGGATTGCGACAGGCGGGTTCAAAACTCAAAGGCCGCTTTTGAAGGCATTCACTCGCTCTATCTTCTCGCGCGGGGCGCTTCGATCGGATCGGCGGAAGAAGGAGCGCTGTTGTTTCATGAAACGGCGAAATTATCCGCCGTCAGCATGGAAGCCGGTCAGTTCAGACATGGACCGGTGGAAGCGGTCAACCGGAAAACTCTCGCGGTTGTTTTCGCGCCCGGCGACTCAACCCAGAAACTGAATCAGAGTCTGGCCAACGACCTGGTCCAGATCGGCGGGCGGGTCTTTGCAATCGGGCCATTATCACAATACGCCGATCAAGTCATTCACTGGCCGGCGCAAGGCAGTCATCCATTTGAAATCGCGTTCCGTGAGCTGGTTTACCTGCAATCCGCGGCGATTCATACCGCGGAATGGCGCGGGATCGAGCCCGGCGTATTTCATTTCGCTCCGCAGGTCACCACATCAGAGACCGGATTTATGAAAAACCAAGCCTGAAAGCATTCAACCCATTGGCATCAATGGCGGCCTTCGTAGAGGTTTCGTCCCTGAACCAGCGCCTTCATCTTGCGATCGGCGACGTTGCGCTGAAGCATCCAGAATCCACAATCGGGATGGATGTATTTCAGGCGGCCTTCGCCGCAAGCGTCGACGATGATTTCAATACGCTTGGCGATCAGGTCGGGCGATTCGACTTCGTTATCCTTGATGTCGACCACGCCGATGCCGAGGCCGACTTCGGGCTTGATATCATTCAGGTCGGCGAGTTCGTCATAACCACGGCGGGCGAATTCCAAGACAAGAAAATCGACATCAAGCCGGTTGATAAACGCTACGAGATTCTTCCATTGACCGCGTTGAACGCTCTGGCCGCCGTAGTTTCCAAAGCAGATGTGCAGCGCGCGGGTTGTTTTGATGCCATCGAATACGATGTTGAGCGCTTCCGCCGCCCATTCGGCGTCTTCGGGGTGTCCGGAAATGTTGGCTTCATCCAGCTGAATCACCTCGGCGCCGATCGTCTCAAGCTGGGCGCGCAGGATCCGGGCGATGTCGAAGGCCATCGCCGCCTTGTCGCGGTAATGAGCGTCAACAAGCACCTTGGCGAGCATGTGGGGGCCGGTGCAGGTGAACTTAATAGGAGAATCGGTTAACGGGCGAATGAATTCATAATCGGAGCGGAGATTGAGAAAACCTTCTCCAATTTTTTCAATGACGACGCCAGCGGGCTCGGTGCGGTAATCAAGGCCGTGATCCTGCCTGAAGCGTTCAAGATCGGACAGAGAAAAACGGGTTTTGATTCCACTCATGGGCCGAACGAAATAGTCGATCATCCCGTTGGTTTCAGGATGCCCCGGATCGAAGCGGTTGAGCTCGCCATCGCTGATCAGATCGAGACCGGCGAGTTCCTGCGTTTTCATTACGGTCATGATCGCGTCACGCAAAACCAGACGAGACGTCTGACCAAGCAGCCACGACGGCGCGGGATAACTGCCTACTACGGTGGTTTGAATCGCGTGCGGCATTCCATCTCCCCCCTGGGATCAGTCGGCGTTCATCCAACCGTGAATCAAGAAAGTAAATTCGTCATCACGGCGTTCAGAAATAATCGTCGTCGTTATCGTCTTCAGCGCTGTAATGGCGTATGAGCCAAGGCAACGCGATCACGTCGCCCGCGGCGAGAACGAGAACGGTTCCAATCAGCCACGGGTTGGTGAATTCAAGCACGGTTGAACCCAACAGAATATAGACGATCAGATAAAATGAAATAGAGACAGCGGAACATCGAATCCATTCTTTTCGCTCATCCATCATGGTATGAATTCACCCGTCGCAAAATCGTTATCTATTCGCCGCCAAAAGAGCGCTGGAATCAAATGAGGCGAAGTCATGCTTTTTCATGACGAACGCCGGTTTGATCATCTAATTAAGTCAGCCATATTATATCAAAGCAATTCAAAATTGATGAGCGGCAAACATGAGCGATTCGTAACCGTCCGGATCAGGCGGAGGACCGTTTATAATGAAAGAAATAACAATAAACCACTCCGGGAGGGAAGGCATGTCTGAAGGGCCGTACATCATGGAAGTAAACGAAGCGGTATTTGAATCGGTCGTCATGCTGGCGCCCGAGGAGGTCACCGTCGTCGTTGACTTCTGGGCTCCGTGGTGCGCGCCATGCCGCGCGCTGACGCCCGTGCTTGAGTCCATCGCCGAATCATACGACGGGCGCGTGTTACTGGCGAAAGTGAACGTCGATCAGAACCAGCAGCTCGCCGCGCAGTTTCAGATTCAAGGGATTCCCGCCGTGAAGATCATACGCGGAGGGAAGATCGTCAGTGAATTCACCGGCGCATTACCCGAGTTTGAGATTCGGCGAATTATCGAGCGATTCGTCAGCACGGAAGCCGACGACGCCGCCAAAGACGGAGAACAGTTGCTGGAAGAGGGCAAATTGGATGAAGCCGCCGCTTGTTTTCAAGAGGCGGTTGACGCGGACCCGAACAATTCCACGGCGAGGCTGGGTCTGGCGAAAGTCGCCCTGAAACAAGGAGACGATGAAAACGCCGCCCTGCACGCCAAGGCGGTCGAGCTCGGCGATTCGAACTACGACAACGCACAAGCGATTTTGAATCGATTGGAATTCAAGCAAACCAGCCAGGAATACGGAGGAGAAATTTCAGCGCGCGAAGCGCTCGAAGCCGATCCGGGCGACCTCGACGCGCGGTATGCACTGGGGTGCTGTTTTGCGGCGGAAGAGCGGTATCAGGAAGCGCTTGAGGAATTTTTGTCGATCGTCAAACGGAACAAGCAATACGGCGAAGGTAAAGCCAAGACCGCTATGGTTAAAGTATTTTCGATTATCGGCCAGCGCAGCACGCTGGCGGATAATTACCGCGACCAGCTGGAACTGGTTTTATACTGATCGCCGCCAATCTATCTTCGTCCCCCGCCGTCTGAACGAATACGCTATTTCAAAACACAAATCGCCTCAAAGCAAAAGGGGTGCAAGACGTGAGTCTTGCACCCCGGTATTGCCGATCATCCGGTCAGGCTTGGGCGATTACAGACCCGCCAGACGTGAGTCGAAGAAGCCTTCCTTGTCGGAGACCACGCGCAGCGAGAAGTCGTCCA
>WGLV01000052.1 GCA_016125385.1 bacterium | reverse complement strand
TGATTCTCCCACCGAAGATCGGGGGGAGTTAGAGGGGGGTTGAGCGCACGATTGAAAGAGCCGCGCGTCCCGACAACCCCCTCCTTCGCCTCCCCCATCTTGGGGGAGGAAAACGACGTTCGATCACGCCGTGAGGGCGGGTTTGAAACCAGCTCCTGCGATCCATTGTTTCGAATTGCCCTATCGATCACGTGTTCCCCGCATCTCTCAATAGGCTAATTTACAAAGGCGGTTCTCAATCACTGACCCATCAGCAACCAACGGGCGCGCTTGACGGGTACAGCCCAAAGACTCGCCACGGCCGCTGGCTGCGGCCAGCGGGAGCGCTTGGCGCCTTCAATCCAGAGACTCGCTCCGGCCGCCAGCCGCGCCGGCGGGCCGCATGATGGGGAAATACACCGTGTTCTTGATGTTCTCTTCATTGGCGATCAGCGCGACGAAGCGGTCGATGCCCATGCCCCAGCCCGAGATGGGCGGCATACCGTATTCCATGCACTGAACGTAATCCTCATCAAGCGGCATGGCCTCGTCATCGCCCGCCTCGCGCAGGCTCTGCTGCGCAACGAGGCGCTCGCGCTGATCGATCGGATCGACCAGTTCGGAATACGCATTGACGATTTCCATGCCCGCCACCACCAGTTGAAAGCGGTCGGTGATGGCCGGGTCGCCGTCGTTGGCGCGCGCCAGCGGAGAGAGTTCTTTGGGGTGAGAGGTCAGAAACATCGGCGCGACGATGTTGGGGCGGCACGCCTTTTTGTAGAGGTTGTCGACCAGCGCGCCCCAGCCCAGCGTCTTGGGGTCGGCGTCTTCGAGCTTGATGCCTTTTTCGGCGATGACCGCCAGCAGCGCCTCTTTCGAGCGATGGGCGTCGATGTCGATCGCCGCGTGTTCGAGAATCACCTCGCGCAACGATTTGCGCGGCCAGGGCGGCGCGAAGTCGATCTCCTCGCCCATGTATTCGACGCGGGTTTTACCCATGACCTTTTGCAGCGTGTGAACCAGCAGGCGTTCGGTGTAGTCCATGTTGTCCTGATAATTCCAGTAAGCGGCGTAATACTCCAGCATGAGAAATTCCTGAAGATGCGCGGTGGAGACGCCCTCGTTGCGGAAGCAGCGGGCGAATTCAAACACGCGGTCGTAACCCGCTACGATCAGCCGCTTGAGGTAGGTTTCGGGCGCGATGCGCAGATAGACGTCGATGTCGAGCGCGTTGTGGTGGCTGATAAAGGGTTTCGCCAGCGCGCCGGACGGCTTCGACTGGAGGATGGGGGTTTCGACCTCGGTGAAGCCGTCGTCTTCCAGAAAGCGGCGGATTTCGCGGATCACGTCGCTGCGCAGTTTAAAGCGGCGGCGCGATTCGTCGTTCATGATGAGATCGAGATAACGCTGGCGGTAACAGGTTTCCTGATCGGTGAGGCCGTGCCATTTTTCAGGCAGAGTAAGAAGAGCCTTGGCCAGCAGTTGAAGCGAGACGACGCGCACGGTGATTTCGCCGGTTTTGGTGGCGAACATCTCGCCCTCCACGCCGATGAAGTCGCCGATGTCGATGTATTTTTTGAAGAAGGGGTATTGGTCGCCGAGGTCGTTGGCGGTAAAGCAGACCTGCAACTTCTGGTCGACGTCCTGAATATGGGCGAAGCTGAGTTTGCCCATTTTGCGAATGGCGATGACGCGGCCCGCGACGCGTACGCCCGCCGTCCCTTCGGAGAGGTTCGCCGCCTCGGCGAGGGTATGGGTGCGCTCAAAGCGGTCGGGGTAGGGGTTTACGCCTTCGGCGCGCAGCTGGGCGATCATGTCGATGCGCTCGTCGCGCACGGTCTTCTTTTCCTGCGTCATGGCCAATGCACCTTCATTATGGGATCAGGATGGTTATCGTCTGGCGCGCCCGCGCGGCGCGGGGCGGAAACTGAATAGTATAGCAGGGGCTTCTCAACACAAAGCGGGGCGGGGCGGCAGCCCATTTTGATTAGGAGTTACAAAAAAAGATCGGCGGAGTGATGGAATCATTCACATAGAATTCGGATATGCGATTTGCTGAGTTCCCGCTCGCAGTGAAGAATTTTACCGCCCAATTCACGATGACCAAGCAGCCGCCCCAAATCAGAGGTGGACATCTCGTTTTCTTCCAACAGAAACGCCAGCGTATCGACGGGGCCGCCACCGTTCGTTTCGATCGTATAGCGCTTTTCTTCATATTTTTCGATCTGTTCGCTCAGCAGATCGAGATAGTCGCCCTGATCCGGCGTCAGGTCTTCACGGCCGGCGAGCGCCTCCACGGCGCCCAGGGCGTTGCGGTATTCAACGTCGTCATGAATGAGCCGAATCATGTGAAGCCGCATAAGCCCCGCGTAATCCCCGGGGAGCCGGGTCACGTTGGAAAAGGATGATTTCTTCATATCCATTCTCTCCACTTGCCTTCGGCATAGTCCGCATGAGTCAAAACCGCGCGGATGTATAGCCGCCGCGTGTTGAAATGGATTGACGCGGCGAGACGGTATTTCTTACTCACCCCAATGTCGTAAATCGTAATCCGCATGTACAGAAATTCAAAACCTGCCGACTCATCCTGAAACAGGTTTGAAAAACGCTATAATTTTTGACGATGAACTCTGATCAAGAGGAGAATCCGTCATGAAAGCGCTTCGCGCGTTTCTGTTAATCGTTCTGTGCGCGTCAATCTGCCATGCCGCCGATGAGAAGCCCGGGGCGGAGACCGTCAAGGTTCATCATATTCAGGTTCGCGTGATCTTCGCCGACTCGACCGGCCAGTTCGGCACGGTTCCCGATGAACTGCGCGATATGCGCGATACGCTGCTGGCGGCGTTTCACTACCCCTCGTTCGAGTTATCGAACAACATCCGCCTTTCCACCTTCAGCGATGAAGACGTCACCGCGCTGGTGTTTCCCGATCATTACCTGCGCATCACGCCGCGCGGCGAAGACAAATCCGGCGTCAAAGCGCGGATGGAGATGTTTTACTTACCCGCGCAATCCGGCGGAAACACGCGCGTTTACGCGGGCGGCGACGGCTCGCCGCTGGTGAGAATCGACGATAAAAGCACGAAAGACGATCCGCTGATGCCGATTTTGAGTTCGGCGGCGTTGTTAAATTCCAAAACCTGGGAGGCGTTCGGCGGCGTGCCGGTGAGGGTCACCACGCAGGGCGCGGTCAATTCAAACACGCTGTCGAGCAACTCGCTGTCCAGCTCGATTTCACCCATGCCTCAGGGCCGGGCGCGCTACCTGATCGTCGCCGCGCGGCTTGAAGAGTGACGATCGCATGGCTCGATTCAACCCACTGATTTCTGCATTGTTATATATGGTCATCACGGCCATGAACGCGTCGGCGCAATTACCCACCGCGACGCCCCAGCCCTTACCGCCTCCCAAGCCGGTGATTTTTGTTACCGACATCGGCGACGACGTCAGCGACGCGTGGGCGCTGGGGTTGATTTTATGTTCGCCCGAGATCGAGTTAAAACTGCTGGTGACTCAGCACGGAGACACAACCGCGAAGGCGCAGGTCGCGGCGCGCTTTCTCGAATCGGTCGAACGCGATGAGATCCCCATCGCCATCGGCTCGAAAACCGCCGGTCCTGCCGGTCACGCCACGCCATGGGCTCAAGATTACGACCTGACGAAATATCCGGGCGGAATCCAGACCGACAGTACGCAGGCGATACTCGATACGCTGGCTTCAACGCCCGAGACCGACACGCTGATCGTCACCGCGCCCTGGCACGATCTGCCCGCGCTGTTGCGCAAGGCGCCCGGCGTGGCGAGCCAGGCGCGCGTCATCGCCATGGCCGGCAGCATCGACCGGGGGTATGAAGGCGTTTACACGCCCGACGCCGAGTTTAACGTCCGCACCGACATTGCCGCCGCGCGGACGCTGTTTTCCGCTCCGTGGGACCTCACGCTCGCCCCGCTCGACGTCAGCGCGGTGGTTCAGATGCGCGGAACCAATTACATGGAGATGTTGCGGCTCAAAAACCCCGTCATCGCGTCGATGGAGGGCATCTATCAGACCTGGGTCGATCAGACCGGCCTGCGCAACGATACCCAGGTGGCCAGCAGCGTGTTATACGACACGGTGGCGGTTTATCTCGCCATCGATCGATCGCTCTGCGTGATGGAAGACATCCGGCTGCGCGTCGACGACCGCGGCTATACCGTGCGAGACGGCACGGGCAAAAAAGTCGATGCCGCCCTGCGCTGGAAAACCACCGAACTGGGCCGGCCCGAAGCGTTTCACGACTGGATGTTTCACCGCTATCTCAAGGGCGTCCCCAGCCTGAAGACGCCAACGCCCGAGCCCTACGATCCCTTCAAATAGACCGCCCCCCGGGCCGATGTATATTTCCCGCCGCGTATTTTGTATAATCGCGCCTCAAAGCAGGGCCGAGCCCTGACTCCACGCAGGAAGGTTTTGCATCATGATTCAACGCACGGCGTTCGCAGCATTTTTACTCTGTCTGATCGTTCTCGCTCCCGCCGCTCAGTCAACTGACGACGGCTGGATCTCGCTTTTTGACGGCAAGACGCTCAATGGCTGGAAGGCGGGCGAGAATCCCGGTTCGATCCGCGTCGAAAACGACGCGATTCTCTGCAGCGGCCCGCGCGCGCACCTGTTTTATACGGGCGAGGTCAACGGCGCGTCGTTCAAGAATTTCATCCTCAAAACCGACGTGCTCACCAGACCGCTGGCCAACTCAGGCGTGTATTTTCACACCCAATTTCAGGAATCAGGCTGGCCCGGGCAGGGGTATGAGGTCCAGGTCAATAACACCCACCACGGCGAAGGCGGATATTACGAATACAAAAAAACCGGCAGCCTTTACGGCGTACGCAACCAGTATTTCAGCATGGCTCATGATGACGAATGGTTCACCATGACCATCCGCGTCGCGGGCAAACACGTTCAGGTTTGGGTCAACGACGCCATGACGGTCGATTACGTCGAGCCTGAAAACCCGCCGCGCAGCGGCGATGGCGTTGGCCGCCGCCTGGGGCGAGGAACCTTCGCCCTGCAGGGGCATGACCCCGCCAGCGTGGCGTATTTTAAAAACATCATGGTAAAGCCGCTGCCCGACGATCTGACCGACGGCGTCGAAGCGCCGGTGGTCGACGACGTCTACCTCAAGATCGCCCGCCTGCATGAAAGCAATTTTCCCGTGATGGACCTGCATACTCATCTCAAGGGCGGCTTGACGCTCGAAGAGGCTCTGGCCAACTCGCGCAGGGTGGGCATCAACTACGGCATCGCGTTGAACTGCGGCCTCGGCTTCCCCGTCGACAGCAACGAGAAAGTAACCGATTTTCTCAATCAGATGAAAGGGCAACCCGCGCTGATCGCCATGCAGGGCGAGGGCCGCGAGTGGGTTAACCTGTTCACGAAAGAGTCGAGAGAGCAGTTCGATTACGTCTTTTCCGACGCGTTGACCTGGACGGACGACAAGGGCCGCCGCACCCGGCTCTGGATGCCCGATGAGGTCTGGGTAGACGACAAGCAGGCGTTCATGGACATGTACGTCGACCGCATCGTCGGCATTCTGCGCGATGAGCCCATCGATATCTTCGTCAATCCCACGTTTTTGCCTGACGTAATCGCCAGCGAATATGACGCGCTATGGACGGACACCCGCATGCAGCGCGTGATCGACGCGGCCAAAGCAAGCGGCGTCGCGATTGAGATCAACAACCGCTACCGCATCCCCAGCGCGGCCTTCATCAAGAAGGCGAAAGCCGCCGGGGTGAAATTCACCTTTGGAACCAACAACGGCGACCGTGAGCTGGGCCGCATGGAATACGCCCTCGACATGATCGACAAGTGCAAACTTACCGCTGACGACCTGTGGGTTCCAGTCAAGAAGACGCGGTGAGATCAAACATTCCCTCGTTGTATCGTTAGAAGATCCACCGAAGGTTACCTGACCGTTTGGTAATCTTCGGTGGACAGATTTAACTTATATGTTAAAATCATGTGTAAAGTACCTCTTTTTTCAGGAGCTTTTTCACTTTACGCATTCAAAGAGCCACTGACGGGGAAGTCTCTGGCGTGTTCTTTTATTTAAAATTTAGACAGCATGAAGGCCAAGCGTCTTCTCACAACATTAAAAGTCTGGTCTCAGAATTCCGAAATCATGTTCCGAAACAAACAAAGGTTCAGACATGAACGCGGAAAAATTTTCGTCTACAAGGATTTTCAGGTTCGGATTTATGGATTCCTGGTTGAAGGTGGTTTTATATTTACGAATGGGGCTATAAAAAAACGAGACGCCGCCGATCCAAAAGAGTTAGATCGCGCTGATGAAATCAGGCAACGCTATCTGGAGTTACACAATGAATAGCAAAGAAGAGATGAGTTTCTCTGAATGGTTCACACAAAAAAGCGAAGAATACAAAGATGATCCTGATTGTTTGCTGGAAGAAGTTTTAATCCATGTGACGGACGCGATCTGTGTTGAGATGGAACGTCAGGGAATCAGCAAGAGCGACCTCGCGAAAAAAATGGAGAAACCGCCATCCTGGCTTTCAAGAATTCTAGGATCCGATCACAACATGACGTTCCGTTCAGCCGTGTTGATTTTCCAGGCGCTTGGTTGCAGGATGCGTATCGGTTTGGAGCCACTTTATGAGCAGGACCCGCATCAGAAGGTCGTTACAATTCAACCTGCAAAAAATGATTTCTCCAGTTCGATTTCTCATGATATGAACGCGAAAAAAGCCTGAGTTTTTCCATGCCACGAAAAAAATAACGCCCCGGCGGGTTGATTCCCTCCGGGGCGTTCCTTTTATGACGCATTATTTACTGCAAAAACGGGTTTCCGGCTTTTTCGATAGCGACGGTGGTAAGAGGGCCGTGGCCTGAACAGAGCAGGCAGTCGTCCGGCAGCGAAAAAATCTTGCTCTTGATGTGACCGACTTCCTCCTGCTTGAGCTCTTCGCTTTTCGTCCCGCCGATCGACCCCGCGAAAATAGCGTCGCCTACGAAGGCGATCCGGTCAGCCACCGCCAGAGTGAGCGAATCGGGCGTGTGGCCGGTGGTGACGAATATCCGGTTGGGTAGTTCGCCCAGCGGGATCGAATCGCCTTCGCCCACTTTGCGTCCGTTGCGCGTCTCGCCCGTCATCGAATACACCGGCACGTCAAAGCGATCCAGCACGTCGCCGAGATGCTGATCGTGATCCCAATGGAAGTGAGTAAGAAACACGGCGGTGAGACGGGCGTCGTGTTTACGCAGAAAAGAGTCGTACTCGGGCGAATCGGCGCCCGCGTCGATCAGCACCGCCTCGCGGGTTCTGGCACAGCCGATGATGTAGGTGTTGACCTCGTTCACTTCGGAGAAAAGAAACGGTTGGAACAGAATCATACCAGCGCTCCTTCCAGATCGGCGCCATCGAAATTGGCCTTGCCGGACGAACCCGCGAGTATCGCATCTCTCAAGCAGGCCTGCCTGAAGATGGCGCGCGTGAGGTCGGCGCCGCCGAAATCCACCTTGGAAAAATCAGCGCGCGCGGGGCGGCTGTAAAAAAACTTCGCCTCGCGGCAAATGGCGCCAGCGGCTTTCGCGGCGACCAGATTGGCGCGTTCCAGAACGGCCCGAGTGAGATTCGCGCCGCTGAGGTCAGCTCTTCCGAGTATGGCGAGCCCCAGGTCGGCATCGGTGAGATCGGCGCCGCGCAGACTGGCCGAATCGAGATTGGCGCGGTGCAGGATCGTTCCACGCAGGATGGCTTTTTCGAAGTTGCACTGCTTCAGCATGGCGGCTGAGAGGTCGCATCCACTGAAGTCGACGCGCTCCAACACCCATCCCGCTAGAGACTCGCCTGACCGCGCGGCCTGAATGACGCGCTCGCGAAACTCGTCCTGATGTTTCATATGCGCCCAGCAGACGCGCTCTCCGCTCAGGGCGAGGTGTTCGGGTCCGCCCGCCGAACAGGGAAGAAAGTCAAAGTAATGATTCATAGCGTTCCTTTCGCGCGTGTGGTCCGTTTTTTCCATCATAACAGATTTTTAAAATGAATTTTTCACCGAATCCCGCGCGATTCGGCGGCCTGTTATTTGGATCGCATTGAGAGTATTTCGCCGGACAGGGCAAAGTCAGCCAAAATCCTTCGATTCACAAAACTTAAGCATCAGCAACGCATTGATTTGCGCTCCGATGGGCGTGTGCGCGCCATGCGCGGTGAATCGAACCGGAAATACGTTCTTGCGATACAAGGCATAAAGTGCTAGACTTAGCCGTCGATACCTGAGAATGTAATTTAAGCCACAATCATCTTCACTGCCAAACAAGAGAGAGCGGAGTATTTCGAGATGAACCCACCGTCAACGACCCACGTGCGCTGGTTGATCAGACCACTGGCGCTTGTATTGATGGTTTCGATGTTCACCGGTTGTATGGGCGTCAAAATCGTGAGAATCCCCATCCCGGTACCAACCTTCGGCTTCGGGGGCGACAAGGAAACCAGGCGCAAGCCGGTTGACGTTCAATCGAACCAGACCGCGGCTGAGCTTCCCTCGGGCGGCATGGTCGGCACGGCGTCATGGTACGGCCCCAAATTTCACGGCAAACGCACCGCCAGCGGCGAAATTTTCAACATGAACGCCATGACCGCCGCGCATCCCACGCTCCCGTTTAACACCCGGGTTCGAATCACCAACCTCGACAACGGGCAGAAAGCAATCGTCCGGATAAACGACCGGGGGCCGCTGGTCAACGGGCGCATCATCGACGTTTCACGCGAGGCGGCCCGTAAACTCGATTTCGAGCAAAAGGGGCTGGCGAACGTCCGTCTTGAAATACTATAAAACATGATATAACAAGCAGTTGCCGGCCAATTCGTTCATAGGAACGAATTGGCCGTTCGTCTGTATCGGGCTCGATTCACTGCATCACAATCACGCTTCACCCGTCGCGCCGCGCGCGTTTTGACGTACAATAATTCCGCCATGTATGAACGAGTCGAAATCTATCAGATTGATGAAGAAGGCATTCTGATCCGCGCCTTCACCGAGCAGGCGTTTTATCACTTCGATGGCGCCCCCGAAGGAGAGGATTCGCCGCTGGTGGAAGCGTTATGCCAGTATTACGCCGAAGCCGCGCTGGAGAGCATGACCTGCGAAGGTTTTGACTCGCCTTCGGGCCGGCTGGTCTGGCAAAGCGAAATGGCCACCCCCGGCTCGGACGACGGAATGGCGGAAATCGGCGAGCGTCTCTTTTTGATCGACGGCGAAGGCGAACGCATCTTCGACGAAATCGCTTATGAAACCATCGCGGACGGAAAAATTCCGCCGGGGTGGGAGATGATCGAGCGTTAGCGCATGATCGATCTCATCTCGACGAAACGCCCGCCGCGCCGCGCTCATTCGTGGATTGTCGTATTCGCATTGACCCTCACCGCGCTGGCGCCCGTCGCGTATGGCGATGAACCTCGCCTGGGCGCCCTTCTCTCCCACGATCTGACTGTCATGCCATCAAACCAGCCAGACGAAATTCGCCTGCGCTGGCGTTTTTCCAAACCTGATAACGAAGCCGTTCGAATTCTGCTGTTCGCCCCCGGTCCGGTGGAGAGCGCAACCACGGAAACGGTTTCGTTTGTGTGGACGCAATCGAAAGACGGAAAAACCCTCGGCGGCGGTGAGAAGGAATACCGCGAGGCGTTCCCCAGCCGTTCACGCCCGCGGGGCGAGTTGCGCGAGATCGGCGTTTGGCGCCATTGCCGCATCGCCGTCCTGCGGCTCTATTTCAGCCCGGTCGCCGACGGCGTATGGTTTCCCGATGGCGAAGTCGTCATCCGTTTTTCTCAACTCGATTCTCAACCGTTCGCGGGCCTGCCCAACGATCTGGATCAAATCGCCCGATCGCTTTTCGTAAACTTTCCCCCCGCGCGTCAGACGGCTTCCACGCCTGAAGCGGCTCCCGCGCCATACACAACCACACTCGCCCTGAAAGTCACGACGGAAGAAGAAGGATTTTGCACCCTCGGGGCGCATGACGTCATCAACCAGTTGGGTCCGATCAACGTCGAATCGCTGTCGGCGTATCAGGACGGCGCGCCAGCGC
Source organism: bacterium (assembly GCA_016125385.1). Taxonomy (GTDB): domain Bacteria; phylum Hinthialibacterota; class Hinthialibacteria; order Hinthialibacterales; family Hinthialibacteraceae; genus WGLV01. Next base: position 47,633 of record WGLV01000052.1, on the reverse strand, counting down.
CCGTGCAGATTTTCAGCGACGCCGGCGCGCCGGTCGACAACGGCCCGCTCAAGCCGGGCGGCGTGGTTCGATTTTTCGCACCCGCCTCAACCTCCAGCTACGCCACCGAAACCGTCACATGGCTGGCGAACAACGCCGCCGGGCATAAAACCTTCACTCCGCTTGAGCCATCCAGCGACTCGCCGCGCGCCGACTCGCTAACTCGGCGCATGCGAATCGAACATGATCTGGAGTTCGCCGCCGGACGCGACTCGGGCGACGAGCAAAACCGGTACTGGATGTGGAGCGATCTGCTTTCCGAACCGACGCCCGCGGTTGAATTCAATGCTCCAAGTCTCAGCGGCGTGGTGGAAATGCGTGTTCATCTGCTGATGCAATCGGGCGCCCCCAATGCGTTCATCGACTCAGCCACGTTGACTCTCAACGGCGTAACGCCCGAATGCACTCCGCACGTGGAAGGCGATTTCGTCACCCTGACCGCCCGGCTGAACGCGGATTTGATCAAGCCATCAGCAAACCGTTTGGGCTTCACGCTTGACGACCCCGCTTCACTGAAGCGGCGTTACGACGCGGCGTATCTCGACTGGATCGAGCTCGCCTGGGCGTCGCCCGTCGCGCCTTCCGCTTCGCCGTATGAAACGCCTGGTCATCCCGTATCCCTCAAGCCGATGGAAGGGGTCGGCACGTATTGGCGTTCGCGGAACAGCGCGGACGACTGGCGTTTCGCGCCCGTTGACGCAGGCGTGACGCTGCCTCCCACCGGCGAAGTTTTCTTCCTTCCGGCGGGCGCGCGAAGCGTCAATGCAACGGTGAAAGCAGTCGATTTCAGCGTTGGCATGCACCGTTCTCTCTTACGGCGCGACGCGGCGGATGTCCTCATCATCGCGCCCGCCGCGTGGATCGGCGGGTTCTCGCCCTTCGCCGCTCAGTTGAAGCGGCAGGGTTATACGACTCGCGCGGAAGCGGTGGAGGCGATTTACGATCTCTTCGGCGATGGCAGGCTCTCTCCACACGCCATCAAGCGCTATATCAACTGGGCGTATCATGAATGGAACGGCGCGCCCAGTTATGTCCTGCTCGCGGGAGACGCCACCTGGGATTACCACGATCGTTACGGCGTCGGCGTCAAAAATTTCGTACCCGGTTACCGGCTCGCGCCGGAATATTCGGTCGACGGCTGGTACGTTCGGCTCGACGGGAAAGACGATCTGTTGCCGGATATGTCGATCGCGCGCTGGCCGGTGCGCTCTGCAGAAGAGTTGGCCACGCTGATTCACAAAACCATTGAGTACAAAGAGCGGCCTCCTCTCGGTCCGTGGCTCAACCAGGTTTTCATGGTGACCGACGACGGCTTTGAGCGGTATACCGATGAACTAGCGTCGCGCTGGATGCCCGAAGGATTCAGGCTGACGCGGCGTCATATCCGCGATTACCCGCTGGTCGACAACATCTATCTTCCCGCGCGGCTGCGCGCCGAGACGCGCGCCAAGACCAGCCTGGCGGCAACCGAAGACATCATCCACAAACTGAATCAGGGCGTCTGGCTGTGGGAATTTTACGGGCACGGCGCGCCCAACGTGGTCGGCGATGAACGAATGTTTTTCGGCGGCGGGTCAAAATATACCGACGTGAAAAAACTGGCTAACGATGGAAAACCGTTTCTGTTCTGGTCGTTCAGTTGCGAGACGTGTAAATTCGATTACCCGCGCGAAAAATGGAACATCTCCATCGGCGAAGACCTGCTGTCGCGGCCCGAGGGCGGCGCGGTGGGGTTGTTAGGCGCCACAGGGCGCGGGTACCCCCACGATCACATCGTGCTGGCGCGCGGGCTGCACGAAGCCGCCTTCAGCCTGAAGTTGGAAACGCAGGGGCAGATTCTGATGGCGGCCGAGTTATTCGGTCTCGCCGCGCAGTCGCGGCTCGAGTCGAACGATCAGTTTACTTTTCTCGGCGACCCGACGATCCGGTTCCCTAAATTCACCACGCTTGAGCATGGCGATTTGGATGAAAACTTTTCAACCGTATGGACGGCTTCCGAACCGCCCGCATCCATCGCCCGCGCCGCCGCATGGGCGAGCGACGCCCGGGGAGTCATTGACTATGCGACGCTCACGCCCGGCGCGCGGCTCGACGCTCCCGCGTTTCGCTTAACGCCGGATTACGAACCGCCCCTGCGCATCGGCGCGGAACAGATCGGTATGAGCGGCGGACGCGCCGCCGTGGCGCACGGCGCGGTTGAAGTCACTCCCTTCATCGCGGGGCCGCTGATCGAACCGACCACCGGACGCCTGCCCAATCTTCGCGTAAAACCGGATTCGTTGACGATCACGCCGCATGAGCCGCGCTCGGGCGAAACCGTTTTTCTCGACGCCGTTATCGAAAACACCGGCCAGGCCAGTGCGATGAACGTGACCGTACAGGGCGAGCAGGCCGAACTCGGCAAAAACAAGTCGCCAATGACCGTGGTGGTGGGCGATCGGAGCGCCGTCATCAAGCGGATCGACCCCGGCCAGAGCAAGCGGGTTCGCCTGCGCTGGGACCCGACAGGCGATCACGGCTCGTATGAACTCGCCGCTGAAATCGACCCCTATAACCAGATCGGGGAGAGCGATGAAGACGACAACCTCGCCGAAATTCAAATCACTGTATTACGCAAAGCCGATCTCATCGTCGCGGAAGACGAGTTTAACCTGACCCCGATTGAAAACGGCAAGCGCTTTCAGGTTGGCTTCGCCATCAAAAACATCGGCGAAAGCCCGGCTTCAAAAATCGTGGTGGAGATGGCGTTTTACCGGCGCGGTTCCGGCGAGCGGGTCAGCATACGCGTTCCCGAGGCGATCGAACTTTCCGCCGGGGGGCGCTACGCGGCGGGCGGCATCAAAATCCCCGCGGATATCAGCGCGTTCGAGATTCTCATCGACCCCGATGAGATCGTCGACGAAGAATCACACGAAAACAACCTCTTCCGGTATGAAGTAAACAATGTGTTCAACAGCAAGTAGCGTGGGATTTTGTGGACAATCTATTATCTACTACGAGATTTGTGGATCGGAAATCACTGAAAAACGCTCTACAAAATAAATTACTATTTAAAACAGGTTTTCTCCTTCGACGATATTCAACAATTCTGAAAAGACAAAACGTGCGGGACGGCTTCCGCGGCCAGGGCTCAATGTTTTTACAACGTTATTCTTTGCTAAAAGTTGTAGAATTCGCTTCGCTGAAGGCGCGGGAATATCCGCTTGTTGGATAAAATCCGATGACGCGAAAATGGGGCGTGTGAACACAAAATCAATTGCCTTAATGGCGTGTTGCGAATGAGTCAACTCAGTAACGAGATTTTTTTGGTTGGAATAGAGCTCAAGAATCATTGATGCTTTTTTATGGTTTTCTTCGGCTTGATAAATGAACCCTCTCAGAAAAAATTCACACCAGTCTGTCCAATCATCATCACGAGAAATGTTGCGCAACTTTTCACAATATTCATTACGGTTGCTTTCCAGATAAGCGCTCATATAAAAAATGGGTTGGCTCAGGAGTTTTTTCTGATAGAGGAATAAAGGAATTAAAATTCTTCCGAGTCGTCCGTTTCCATCCAGAAATGGGTGCAAAGCTTCAAATTCCGCATGCAGCACAGCAAGTTGAACGATGGCATCAAGAGTTTGTTGATTTACGTAGGCTTCCCATACGGATAATGCGCCGGGCAAAAGCTCGGGGGATATCGGGATAAAATTTGCTCGTTCAATCGGACAGCCGGGAGCACCAATCCAGTTTAAAGACTTTCGAAATTTACCCGGCGCTTTGTTTCCCCCGCGTACATCGGAAAGAAGAACCTCATGAGTTTTCCGTATAATCCTCAGGCATAGCGGCAAAGACTCCATCATTTCAATCGCATGCCGCATAGCTCGACGATAATTAATAATCTCGTAAATATCATCTTTGCGCTCAGAAGAAATTGCTCCTTTCCCCATACCCGCTTCAAATTCCAGTACTTCGCCCATGGTGGCCTGGGTTCCTTCAATTCTCGAAGACAAAACCGCTTCCTGAGTCGTCATGGGGGTTAATAAAACGGAGGCATTGGGGATCGCTTTTAAAATGGCATTGAATGAGGCAATCGCCCCGTTGGCTGGTCCGATCAAGGGGATTAACTTTTCCCAGTGGATCGATTGGGGCGGAAATTTTCCTAGATGATAATGAACCGGTTCGCTCATTGTGGAATTCTCTTCGCTCCTAATCTCAAAAATATACTTATGGATTATACTCTGAACCGGCGTTGATAGATTTCGTTCAATCCCTTCAGGGTAAGAACGGGCTCCTGTGCGTCGAAGACGCCTTCGTCTTTCAGCAGGGTGCTGATTCCCCCCGTGCCGATGACGCGGGCGTCATCGCCCAGCTCGTCGCGAAGGCGGCGCGCCATCCCTTCGATCTGGCTGAGCGAACCATAAAAGATGCCCGCCTCCATCTGGCTGAGCGTATTTTTGCCGATAATCCGCGCGGGCTTGCGCCACACGGCGGGGGGGAGCAACGCGGTGCGCTGGGTGAGCGCCTCCAGCGAGATGCGTACGCCGGGGGCTATGGCTCCGCCGATGTACTCGCCCTCGCGCGAGATGGCTTCGAAGGTGGTGGCGGTCCCCATGCTGATCACGATGGCGGGCGCGCCATAAAGGTGAATCGCGGCGTAACAGTTGACCACGCGGTCAACGCCGACGGTTTCGGGCCGGTCGACGCGCAATGGGAGAAGATCCTGTTTGAAGTTTTCGACCGCGATGGGCGAAAGGCCGAGATGTTCTTCGATCAGCGTGCTCATCAGGTCGCCAAGACGGGGTACGACCGAGGCGATGATAACCGCGCCGGCGCCGAGTTCATTTCGCCATTCATCCAGCGTGGCGCATATTTTTTCAGCGTATTCGGGCGATGAGGGCAGATAATCCTGCCGGGTTAACGCGCCGTCTTGAAACGCGCCGTAGTTGATTCGCGAGTTGCCGATGTCGAGCGCGAGCAGAGCGGGCGGCATGGACGCACCTCCCGGGTTCACGGTTCACGCCGCAGGCGGGCTGGTTCGGGCGGGACCCCCGTCAGCGGCCCGATGCGGGCGGGCGGCCAGAAGCGGAAAAACGCCTTGCCCACTACGTTCTGACGTGGGACGCCGTCCCACACGCGGCTGTCGAGGCTGTTAAAGCTGTTATCGCCGAAGACGTACAACTCGCCGTCGGGCACCACGAATCTCGAGCGGTTGCCGTACTGGGTGTAATAATTTTTGAGAAAGATGGGCGGGTCTTCGAGCCGCTTTCCATTGCGGTAAACGTAGCCGTCGCGAATCTCTAACGTGTCGCCCGAAAGCCCGACTACCCGCTTGATGTAATACGGTTTGGTGGGGTCGTAAATCTCGTCGATGCCCTTGGTGCGGAAGACGATGATATCGCCGACGTTCACGTCGTGAAAGTTATAGATGAATTTGTTAACGAAAATGCGGTCGCCCTCGAGCAGGGTATCGTGCATGGAGGCGGACGGAATTTTGTACGCGATCACGATGTACGCGGTGATGATGAGCACCATCACCAGCGAAGTGTATAGCGCCTCGAAATTGGCGTAAAACCATTGATGGCGCCGGATGTGATTGACCATCTCGCGCCCCCAGCGGAAATTTTTCAATTTGTCGGCCAGGTAGGCGTAAAAACGCATCATAATCGGCTTTTCCTCCAGATAATATCCTGCTTACAGGTGTTTGGCCGCGCGCGATGCGCCGAACCAGGGCGACAGATCGGCGCCGGTTGAGACGTTGCGGTAAATTTTAGCGCGATCGGGAGCCGCGCCCCGGATTCTACCAATTCGCGCCAGCGGAAAATAGCGGAAAACCGCTTTACCCACGATGTTCTCTATGGGAACCCCGCCCCACGCGCGGCTGTCGAAACTGTTGAAACTGTTGTCGCCGAAGACGTACACCTGCCCTTCAGGCACGTGGAAAGCGCGGCGGCCGTCGCCCAGCGTCGTGTAATAGTTATCGCGGAAAATCGGCGGATCGGTCACGCGTAGGCCATTTCGGTACAGGTCGCCGTTACGGATCTCGATCAGGTCGCCGGGAAGCCCCACCACCCGCTTGATGTAAAACTGTTTCTCGGGGTCTTCGATGGGGGGGATGCCCTTTGTTCTGAAGACGATCACGTCGCCGGGCTGAACCGGCTCAAAGGTGTACGCCATTTTGTTGACGAAGATGCGGTCGCCTTCCAGCAGGGTGTCGTGCATGGAGGCGGAAGGGATTTTATACGCTTCGATCAGGTACGCCTTGATGAAAAGCGCCAGAATCAGCGCGATGTACATCGCTTCGATATTTTCATAGAGACCGGCGTGCCGGCGAAAATGGCCGACCAGCGCGCGCCCCCAGATGAAGTTGCCGAGTTTATCGGCTACATACAGATAAAAATTTCGCATATCGCTCGACCGGCGCGGACGGAGAAGGAAGGTCTGTTGGGTTATTTCTAATCCAGAAAATGATGCAGCGCCTCGTTACTGATAAAATACGCTCGCGGCGTCAACCTCACCGAGCCGGCGTCCGCTTCAAGAAGCCCGCGATCCCGCAGGCGGGCGATGGTCTCGCCCCAGCGTTCAGCGGGAGCGTAACCATAGCGGCGGCTGAAGCTGGCCGCGTCGACGCCCCGCGTCATGCGCAACCCGAAAATCATAGCATCCGAAGCGGCTTCGTCCGAGGAGAGCGAATGGCGCTCGTCGAGCAGCCCTTCCCAGAACGGATCGGCGCCGACCATACAACGATTGTCTTCAATGATCGTCATGTACTTTCTCGGGTCGCGAATCAGCCCATAGCGCAGCCCGCCGTACCAGCCATGCGCCGACACGCCGAAAGCCAGATATTCATCGCGCCGCCAGTAGATCAAATTATGGCGGCATGCGCGGCCCGGGCGGCTCCAGCTCGAAAGTTCGTACTGGCCGTATCCCGCCTCCGCCAGGCGCTCACGCATGGCGTCGTACATCGCTTCGTACTCTTCATCGCAGGCGGGTGAGACCGTGCCCTGTTCGCGCAGGCGGTCGAGCAGAGTTCCTTCTTCGAACCCGAGCGCGTACGCCGAGAGGTGCATGGGGTCCCGGGCCAGCGCGCGTTCCAGCGTTTCGCGCCAGCGGTCAAGCGACTGACCGGGCAGACCGAAAATCAGATCGAGCGAAACGTTATCGATTCCCGCCGCGCGAGCCGACTCCAGCGCCCGATCGACGCCCGCCACGGAATGCACCCGTCCCAGCCATTGCAACTCGTCGTCATGAAACGACTGAACCCCCAGACTGACGCGATTGACCCCCAACGGCGTCAGGCGCTCGAATAGATCCCGCGTACCGCTCTCCGGATTCGCCTCGATCGTGATCTCGGCGCCGGGCGTCAGCGCGTACCCCTCGTGAATCGCGGCGAGAATGCGTTCCATGCGCGCGGGCCCCAGCAGGCTGGGGGTGCCTCCACCGAAAAACACCGTGGTCAGCGCGCGGCCCCGGGCGCGGTCCGCCCCGGCGGCGAGATGAACCAGCAGCGCCTCGACGTAGCGATCGATCTCTTCCTCCGAGCGCGGCGAACCCGACACGAACGCGCAGTACGTACACTTGGTCCGGCAGAAGGGCAGGTGAATATACAAGCCCAGCTCGCTGGATGGCGAACCGCCGGATGAAGCCGGTTGGGAGGAAAAATGGTTGCTCATTACGATCGATTCAGGAAACTTTTTCCGCTGGGGCGCGAGCCATCGGCCCCGCCGGATGAGAAGTGTAACCGCACTAAGTACATGCCACAAGCAAAGTTATCTCAAATCCCCCCATCCTGTAGCGCCTTGGTACGCGGGTTGTTAATAGCATTCGCGTTGACAATTCTGGAAAGGCGCTTCAAGTAATCGGGTGCGACCGAGAGTGTTGGCTCCGCATTTCTACTTGAAGTGCGGATCAACAGTTTCATGCGGAGCCAGTTTTTTCGTCAGTATTCAGGTCTGTGGATCATGCTCACGATCTGAGAAGCAGGCCCTTTCTATTCGCTTCTTCCTGGTGGAAGGAGACATGCGATTGATGGTTGAAAAAGCGGTTCGTTGTTCCGTTTGGTTGGGCGTGGTTTGGGTAAGAAACGGATGACAATCGCCGGCGAAAGCGTGTCGGAGAAAACACGGAGGTTTTCTCCGGCATCCGGGTATCAACGCCGCTATGCGGCGATATGGCGTTTCACGAGCGAGTTCGATCTGGACGGCGAACTATTCGTCTGGCTCGGACGGAAGCCCGTTTTCACGGCTAAAAACGGGTGGACAACCGTTCCTCCCGGCGAGGCGCGCGAGCGCCCCGGTCCGGGGCGTCTTTCCGGCGCGAAATTCAGGGCTCGGCGAGACGCACACTCGAACGAGGGAGAAACATGACGGCGAAAATTGAACGAAATCGAACGGCCAGTCAGAAAAATGAACTGTATCTGATGGCCAATCGCAACCCGTGGCTGGTATGGCGCGTAAAGGCGCTCAACGCCGGATACATTCCACCGCTGTTGCCTGGCCACATTCCACCCGAGATGGCGCGTCTCGCGTATCCACAGGAACAGCCATACGAACCCGAAACCCTGGTCAGACACGCCCATTTTTTCCGCAGCCAGCAATCGCGCTGGATTCGGAAGGGCTTTACGCTCTTCGTGGTGGGTTTTCTGTTAACGGTGATGATCGCGTTTCTGTACTTGTGGAAGTTTGGCGCCGATTACCGCTTCAGCCTGATCGACGCCCTGTCGCCCAAGATTGAATCCACGGTGGTTTCACCCTGGATGTAGACGGGCGGTTCATCGGAAAAGAAAAGACCGGTCTGAAATGGACCGGTCTTTTTTGTTTCAATCACTCTGACGTAAGGCGATTTGGTGCCGGAGGAGGGACTCGAACCCTCACATCCCGAAGGATACCAGATTTTGAGTCTGGCGCGTCTACCAGTTCCACCACTCCGGCATTCAACGTTTTTTGAAATTGATCTACACTGTTCGCCTGACGGCGTTCCGGCCGGATTCCAGGGAAAACCGGACGAAAAATCGCGGCGGAAGCCTCCCGCCGCAACGAAAAAGTATTGTAACGGCTGGCCGCCGCGCAGTCGAGACGCGCGGCGCCGCTGGAATGCATTTTCACCATGGTTTGGGAGATCGGAAAAAAGCAGCGATCACCACGGCGTCCTCTCCAATTCAGGGTATACTATTCGAACGCCTTTCCATCGGCGGGAGGGCGTAACTAAACCATTGCAGACACGAAAGCACACTGGAATCAATGACGGCTCTTCTTCCCGCTCTGGATTCGGAAATCGCGAAAATACACGCCCATTATAAAGACGAGCTTCAGACCATCCGGCTGTTGCACGAAAGTAATGAGGACCCCCGCGACATCGTCCGCGAGATCACCAACGCCACCGACACCATGGTGATCCGGCTGCTGTCGGTCCACCTGCATCAATCGCTTCAGCAGGGCGAGATGCCGCCCAATCTGCTGTTGCTGGCGCAAGGCGGCTACGGCCGCCGCGAGATGCACCCCCATTCCGACATCGACATTCTGTTCTTATATCAACACTCTCTCAAAAAAGAAGAAAACGAACTGGTCAAGGTCTTTTTCAGAACCCTGTTCGACCTCGGCTTTCAGGTAGGCCATTGCTGCCGCAGTTTCCGCGAGGCGCTCGACATGGCCTACAACGATCCGCACAGTCAGAGCGCGCTCTCCGAAAGCCGCTTTCTCGCGGGCGACTGGCGCCTGTTTGAAGAGTTCAAGGACATGCTGTGGCGCAACAGCCGCCGCTACCGGACCGAGTACATCCGAGGCAAGATCCGCGAGCGCGACAAGCGCCACAAGCGTTACGGCGACACCATCAATATCACCGAGCCGCATATCAAAGAGAGTCCCGGCGGCCTGCGCGACTACCACTTCGGTTTGTGGCTGGGGTCTCTGCTGTCGGGTCACACCGTCAAGCTGGTTCACATGAAGCGCGCCGGCATCATCGAAGAAGAACTGATCAATCGCGTCGACCAGTCGCTGATTTTTTTGTGGAGACTGCGCACCGACCTGCATTTTCTCACCGGCAAGGAGCAGGATGTCCTCGCTCTGCCCATCCAGCATGAGGTTTCAACCCGGCTGGGGTATCAGGACCGAAACGGGCGGCTGTCGGAAGAAGAGATGATGCGCGATTATTACACGCACGCCTCCACCTTGCGCGAATTCGCCGACCGGATGACGCAGCGCTGCCGGCCCAAGCCGTTCTGGGTGCGCTGGCTGCCGATGGCCAAACGGCCGCTGTCGGACGGGTTTTTTATTCAGGAACACGAGATTCAGATCCCGCCCAACCTTCACTTTTTTGAACACAACCCTCAACGCCTGTTGATGGCCTTTATCCATTCGGCGGTGCATCACTGTAACCTGTCGGTTGAAACCCTGCGCGGGGTGCGCGACAACCTCGATCTGATCGATCAGGCGTTTCGTCACGACCGGCAGAACGCGGGCCTCCTGCAGCGCTATTTTTCGCTTCCGGTTTCCATTCATGAATCGCTGGCGGCGATGCGCGAGACCGGCGTGCTGGAGCGCATCTTTCCTGAATGGAAAGGCATCGCCTATCTGGTGCGATACGATCTGGCGCACAAGTTCACCGTCGACGAACACTCGCTGCTCTGCCTGAAAAATCTCGAAACGCTTGACGAAGATCCTCATTCGTTTCATCGCGAGCGCGCCCAGCTCTGGCGCGAGTGTAAAAACCGCGCGGTGTTGCGTCTGGCCGTGCTGTTGCACGACGTCGGCAAGGGAACGGAAGAAGACCATTCGATCCGAGGCGCGCGGCTGGCGGGCGACATCGGCCGCCGCATCCGCCTCCCCGAAAAACAGTTCAATCAGCTTGCGTTTCTGATCCGCAATCACCTGTTGATGAGCCACATCGCTCAACACCGCGACATGTCGGATCCCGACGTCACCGCCGACTTCTGCGACGCCTTCGATTCGCAGGAAGAGCTCGACATGATGTATCTGCTCTCGTACGTCGACATCCAATCGGTTTCGAAAGACTCGATGACCGAGTGGAAAAACAACCTGCTCTGGCAGTTGTACCTCGCGGCGCGCGACGTTTTCGTCAGCGACGCCCCCACGAAAGAAGAGCGCCAGGCGCGCGCACTCACCCGGAAAGAAGCCCTGATCCGCGATCTGTCGAAGACGTTCAACTCACTCGACGTGCAGGAACACCTCAACCGCCTGCCACCCAGTTATCTGCTTCATCAGAGCCGCGAGACCATCGAACACCATCTGGCCCTGATCGCCCGCTTCGACGGGACGAAACCCGTGGTGACGATCTCGCCGCACGTCGACCCCACGTGCCGCAACATGGCCATCGTCTGCCGCGACAAGGTGGGGCTGTTCAACCGCATCTGCACGGCGATCATGCTTGAAAACTTCAGCATCATCGAGGCCAATCTCAACACCCGCACCGACGGCCTGGTGGCCAACAATATCGTGGTATCGGACGAGATCGGCGGCGAGATCGCCGAAATGCGCGAAAAGCTGCTGACCGACCGCGTCGCCGCGCTGATCGTCAAAGAAGGCGAGTTGCCCAAGTTGCCGGCTTCATCGAAAAAGACGGTGCTGGGCCGCAGCAGTTTCAAGAACCGCGTCAAAATTCTCAACGATGCCTCCGCCCGCTTCACCATTCTCGAAATGCACTGCGTCGATCAGCGCGGGCTGTTACAGAAGACCACCTCGGTGATCTCCAGCATGAATATGAACATCGACTTCGCCCGCATCGTCACCCAGGGCAACCGCGTCATCGACGTGTTTTACATCACCGACAGCGCGGGCGATAAAATCTCCGGTTCCGAAGCGCTTGATTCGCTCAAGAGCTCGCTGGAAGCAATGTTGAATTCAGACAATCCGTCATGACCGATCACGATCTCTCCCATCTGCTTCGCTTCGCCGACGTCGCGTCGAATCCGTACATCGTCGCGCTGCAACAGGCCATGAGCGCGCTGTTGCCCGAAGCGGCGTGGTGGATCGCGAACGAACGCATGCGCCGCCTGCCCTTTCCCGCTGAAGGCGCCGCGCCCCGCCGCCGCAACGGAGAAGATGACGGCGCCCCCGCCGACCTCAAAGCCGACCCCCTGTTGAAAAAGGCCGCGAACCAGGCGGTCGTCACCCGCGCGTCGAAGGGCGTTCTGGAGGGCTTCGTCGGCTTCCGTCTGCGCGGGCGGCTGTTGGGCGGGCTTGGCGTAAGCAACCTCTCAACCAGGCAGCGCCCGGTGCTGACCAAAATTCTGATTATGATCGAAGGGTATTTCGCCCTGCTGGCGGGCGCGCTTGAAGATCACGACGATCTCGAACTGGTTCATTCGATCCTCGCTGAAACCATCACGCTGGTTGAGCTCGATCATCTGTTACAACGCCAGACCGATACGTTATGCCGCTCGCTCGGCGTCACCCGCAGCGTGATTCTCCTGGTCGACGAAGACGGAGACTTCTTCCCCGCGCACGTGAAAAACTACCCCGCCGGATTGATCAGGCGGCGCGACCTCAAGATCAGCCGTTACGATTACTCGTTGCCTCACTCCGCCGACTCGCCGGGATTATGCGCTCTGCCGGAAGACGATCCGTTGCGCCGCTGGATCATCACCGCCTTGAACGAACTTCATCACCCGGTCGCGGCCGGCGCACCGTGCTGGTCGATTCCATTCATCCGCAACGCCTCGGTGATCGGGTTGTTCATTACCTGCGACGAAATGCTTGAGTCGATGTCGCTGGTCAAACAGAACCTGATCCGCCTGCTGGCGGTGGGCGGCGCGGCGGCGCTCGATTACGCCCTTACGCTCGAACGTATGAAAAAGCGTCACAAGGCGCTTTCCACCATTCACCTCGTCCACCGGCTGATTTCGTCGACCTTCACCACCAGCGAGATCCTGCCCAAGATCGGCCAATTGACGCTGCAACTGCTGCAAGCGAAAAAATGCGCGATTCTGCTGTGCGACGATGAAAGAGAGACGCTGATTCCCAAAGTGGCGCTGGGGCTGGATCAGGACGAAGCGGGCGCACGCCCCACCCGGGTGGGCGAAGGCCTGGCGGGATGGGTCGCTGAAAACTTTAACCCGGTGCTCTTTCATCCCGAGGTCGATTCGCGTCCCTGGGGCGAAAACGGCGAGACCTACCCCTCTGAGTCGTACCTGGCGGTGGCGCTGTTCGACACCGACATCGAGGGCGTCATCATGGTGACGGGCAAGCGGGGCGACTTTACCCCGGGCGACCGCGAAATTCTGGTCACCTTCGCCGAGCAGGCGGTGTTGGCGATTCAGAACGCGCGCATCCATGAGGGCGAGCGCGTCTTCACCATCAAGGCGCTTAAAAGCATCGCCAACCTGATCGAAACCCAGGACCCGGCGCGCGCGGGCGTCACCGAAATCGCCTGCCGCTGGGCCGAACGCATCAGCCGCCGGTTGCAGATGGGCGAAAGCGAGGCGCAGTACGTCGTCTACGCGGCGCTGTTGCACGAAACCGGTATGTTGCGCACCTTCAACAGTGAAAACGGCTCGTATGAAGAACAGCGCCGCAAGGGGCCGCGGCTCAGCCTGCGCGTGGTCGAAAGCCTCGGGCTGTCAGACGACGTGGGCCGAATCGTGTATCACGTGAATGAATTATGGAACGGCGAGGGCTACCCCGACCAGTTAAAGGGGCGCGAGATTCCGCTCGGTTCGCGGGTAGTGGCGGTGGCGAACGCGTTTTCCACGCTGCTGAACCGCTCGGGGAACGTCGCCGACGAGAGCCCCGCCACGTTGGGACACGCGTTTCGCGTTTTGGCCCGCCTGGCGAATAAAAGTTACGACCCCGACGTGGTCGAGGCGCTGCGCGAAGCCATAGACGAACTCACCAAAGAAGAATCGTAGACCCATCACTTTAATTCCACACTATAAAATAACAGATCGCCGCGCGGGTTACGATGCAGATCGACCTTCGCATCGGGGAAGCGATCGAGCAATGCGGGCAGCTCGCTCTTGCGGGTGGGGTCGACGATGGCCGCCGCCGGTCCGGGCGGCATGGGAATCTCCGCCGCGCTCGCCACGTCGCGCCCCCGCGCGTCCGGTGCGAGGAAGCGGACCGTGCCGCTCTGAAACGAGCCGTGCGGCCCCGCGATCACGAAGACGCTCGTCCCGGCGGGTTGCGCGGCGATCCAGTACGCCAACCGGGTCTGGGGATAGTGAACCATCAGCGGCGCGTCTCGCCGGGCGTAGCCGTAAAAGAACGCGTGCAGCTGCATCACCGTAGCCGCCAGCGTCATCGCGGCGATCAGCCAACGCGCGGCTCTGATCCGCGCCCCCGAGAACCGCTCCAGCGCGGCGAACCCGCCCGCGATGGTGAGAAAAAGCAATCCCGCCCCGCCCGCCAACCTTGGGTAAAACGGATCGTCGATGGTGAGCGCGCCGCCCGCCGTCAGAATCGCCGCCAGCCAGAGAAAAGCGGCGAGCCCCCGCGCCCCACGCCCGCGCGTCAACGCCGCCGCCGCGCCTAATACAAACGGAACGCCCGCGAGCCAGCCCAGCATGGGCGTTCGCGCGCCATATTGGCCGCTGCGGTCGAGAAACGCCAGCGGGGCCAGCCAGGCGCGTTCGGCCTGATTCATGAGGATGGCGGCCGCGCCGCGTTCAGCGCCGTATTCATCTTTCATGCGGTTCCAACCAGACTGGCTGAACAGACTGACTGAATCGGCGCGTGAAAACAGAAATTCCATCTTGCCGTTCTTCATCCAGTCATGCGCCATCAGCGGCCCCAGGCAGGCGATCATAAACACCAGCGGGATCAGTACGTTCGCCGCGAGTTCATACGCGTTGCGACGCGCCGCCGCCAGCCCCAGCGCCGAGGCGATCCACAGCAACGGCAGCAGGTGACACGCCTGATACGACTGCATGGCGAGGCCCATCCACGCACCCGCCCAGGCTCGGGCCGCCATCGAAGGGCGCTCGCGGTTCTCCTCCCACAACCAGAGCAGCCATACGGTAAAAAAAGCCGCCTGTACATACTGACCGCCGAAACGTGAGAGAAACTGAAACCACGGATTGGAGACCATCAGCACGCAGGCCGCCAGCGCGGGCCATTCGCTCCACCAGCGCCGGGCCAGCAGGTAAACGGGGACCACGCTGAGCGCACCCGTCACCGCCGCGCTCAAGCGCAGCCCGAAAAGCGAATCGCCGAACAGCGCCATCGACATCGCTGGAATCGAAAAAAAGAATTGGGGGAGAAAATACCACGACGACGAAAAAAACGTTTCGGCGCCGCCATGCAACAGACGCCGCGCCGCCAACCCAACCATGCCCTCGTCGCCATGTACGCTGTAAGGAATCGCGCTTAATCGATAGAGGCTTGTACCCAGCGACAGGACGATCAAGCCCGCCAGCGGCAGCCAGTTCGCCTCGCGCGCGCGGATCAGCAGGCTGGCGAGCCAGCGGCGGCTCGCCAGCGCGGTCAGAACGAAAAACAGAATCCAGAAAATGAACGCCGCCCAATAACCCGCGCGGGATGAATACGCCGCCGCCCAGCCGCACGCGGCGGCGGAGAGCGCGGCGCACAAGAGCGCACCCGCCGCGATGGCGGACGCGGGGCCGTCCGGCAAAAAGGAATCGCTTCGCCTCGTCATCAACCGTCACACTCGATACAATGAGCTATAGCGTTCATCATACATAAGATTAGCGGCGATTATCAGCATGCGAGCGTTTCTTTCCATCAACCTGACGCCGGAAGGCCGCGGCGCGATCGGCGCGCTGCAACAAAGCCTGCGCGCCGACGCGGAGGGCGTTCGGTTCACCCGGCCCGAGAGCTGCCACCTCACGCTGAAGTTTCTCGGCGAGATCGAACCGGAGACCGAAGCCGCGCTGGTGAAAACGCTGCCCGCCGTGGCGGCGGCGTTTTCGCCGTTTGAGATAGAGTTGAAGGGCGTGGGCCAGTTTCCGCCGCGTGGACCGCTGGCGGTGTTGTGGGTAGGCGTGGAACGCGGCGCCGCAGCGCTGACCGCGCTGGAATCCGCCATCCGTGAGGCGCTTGACGCGGCCGGCGTGTCATACGATGGTAAGAAGCCGTTCACGCCGCATCTCACCATCGGACGCGGACAACGCGGGCGCAACGCCTATTTGCGGCGCAAAGAGAGCCACAGCGTATCCGTCACCCGCATGACCGCCGATGCGTTTTATCTGATGGAAAGCCGGCTCGACCCCACCGGCGCAATCTATACGGAACGGGCGAAATTTTCACTGACAGGATAAATCAGGCTATGAATTGGATTGTACGAACTCTCGCCGCCGCGCTTCTGCTGGCGTGCTTCACCCCCGGCGCTCACGCCCAGCCCGATTCGCTGGTCACCATCGGCATGCTCAAATATGGCGGCGGAGGCGACTGGTACAGCGACAAGACCTCGCTCTCCAACCTGCTGCGCGAGCTGCGCACCCGGCTGGGGATCCCCACGGCGGACAAAGAGACCGTCATCGAGCCTGGCGATCCCGACATCTTCAACTTCCCCATGCTCTACATGACGGGACACGGCACGGTGCGCTTCACCGAACAGGAAGTCAGGCTGTTGCGCCAATATTTCGAGCGCGGCGGTTTTTTGTGGGCGGACGACGATTACGGTCTGCACGATTCATTCATGAAAGAGATGAGCCGCGTCTTTCCCGGTCAGGAGTTAACGCCGCTGCCCGCCGATCACCCGATCTTTCACCAGTATTACCAGTTTCCCGCCGGTCTGCCCAAGATTCACGAACACGACGGCAAGCCGCCTCAGCTGTTCGGCCTCTATCTGAATGGCCGCCTCGCCGTGATCTATTCGTATGAGAGCAACATCGGCGACGGCATGGAGAGCGCGGGCGTTCACCCCGCCGACGGCCCCGAGATCCGCGAAACCGCGATGAAAATGGGCATCGACGTCATGCTCTTCGCGCTGTCGAACTGAGAAACGCTCTTTTACGCTTTCTTTTGAATTGACCCTGGCCATACCAGTGGTTAAAAGAGATTCACTCTCACGACTGGCTGGCTACAATACTTACCGCTGTTGAACCTATCCACCATCGTCAGGAGGGCCTCGTCATGACCCAATCGACTGAAAACCAGTCCGTACAACGCAAAGCGTTTCAGGCCGACGTCAAACACGTTCTCGATATCGTTATTCACTCGCTTTACACGCACCGCGAGATCTTCGTGCGCGAGTTGATCTCCAACGCGGCTGACGCGCTCGAAAAGCTGCGCTATGAAAAGCTGAACAACGCCGAGATCGCCGACCCCGATCTTCCGCTGGAGATTCGCGTCGACGTCGATGAAGACGCCAAAACCGTCACCATCTCCGACGCGGGCATCGGCATGACCGAAGACGAAATCGTCGAAAACCTCGGCTCCATCGCCCATTCCGGCTCGCGCGAGTTTATTCAGAAGCTGCGCGAAAACGCGGCGAACGACGTGCAGCTGATCGGCCAGTTCGGCGTGGGTTTTTATTCGGCGTTTATGGCGGCTGACGAAGTGACGGTTCAGACGCGCTCGCTGCGCCCCGAAGCGCGCGGCGTCGAATGGCGCTCGGACGGCGCCGGCGAATATACCCTCGCGCCCGCTCCCGCCCTCTCGCGCGGGACGCGCATCACGCTTCACCTGCGTGAAGACGCCCACGAATTCGCCTCGAAAGACCGGATCAAAACCATCATCCGCCAGTATTCCAACTTCGTCCCGTTCCCCATTCTGGTGAACGGCGACAAGGTCAACACCGTGCAGGCGATCTGGACGCGCAACAAAAGCGACGTCAAAGACGAGGAATACAACGAATTTTTCAAATTCATCGCCAACGAGTTTCAAAACCCCAGCCTGCGGCTGCATTTCAGCGCCGACGCGCCGCTGATGATTCACGCGCTGTTGTTCGTACCGCAAGACAATTTCGAGCGCATGGGCTTCGGCAAGATGGACCCCGGCGTAAGCCTCTATTGCCGCAAGGTGCTGATTCAGGAGCACTGCAAGGCCATCCTGCCTGAATGGATGCGCTTCGTAAAAGGCGTGGTCGACAGCGAAGATCTGCCGCTCAACATCTCGCGCGAGACCATGCAGAACAAC
Source organism: bacterium (assembly GCA_016125385.1). Taxonomy (GTDB): domain Bacteria; phylum Hinthialibacterota; class Hinthialibacteria; order Hinthialibacterales; family Hinthialibacteraceae; genus WGLV01. The sequence continues at coordinate 29,562 of WGLV01000052.1, read as the reverse complement.
GCGTTGGTGATGAAACTGAAAAAGGTCGTCACGGCGCGTCTGATCAAATTTTTCGCCGAAACCGCCGAGAAAGAGCCTGAGAAATACGCCGCGTTCTGGAAGACCTTCGGCATCTTCATCAAGGAGGGCGTAGCCACCGATCATGAGTATCGCGGCGACCTCGCCCCGCTGTTGCGTTTCGAGTCGTCGAACGGCGCGGCGGGCGATCTGGTTTCGCTGGCCGATTACGCCGCGCGAACCGCCGCCGGGCAGAACAAAATCTATTACGCCTACGGCCCCAACCGCGCCGTCGTCGAAAACAGCCCCTACATGGAAACCTTCCGCAAGCATGGAATCGAGGTGCTGTTCACCTATGAACCGGTCGATGAATTCGTACTCAGCGCGTTGCGCGAATTCGACGGCAAAGACATCGTTCCGGTCGATCGCGCCGATCTCGACCTGCCCGAAGACAAAAAAGAAGACGAACCCGAAAGCGAAGACGCCGGTCTCAATAAAGACGAAGCGCAGACGCTGGCGGGCTGGTTTAAAGAGGTATTGGGCGACCGGGTGGGCGCGGTGCGCGAATCGAAGCGCCTGGTCGACAGCCCGGCGCTGCTGGTGAACCCCGACGCGTATTTTTCGACCGGCATGCAGCGCATCATGAAATCGCTCAATCAGGGCGAAGGCATCAAGGAAGGCAAAGACCTCGAGATCAACCCGCGCCACCCCATCATGGTCAAGCTCGCCCGGCTGCGCGAGCAGGGCGCGGATGAAGATTTTCTCAAAACCGCCGCCGAACAGATTCTGGACGGCGCGCTGATCGCGGCGGGGCTTGAAGCCGACCCGCGCCTGATGCTTCAACGCAATTACCGGATTCTCGAACGCGCGCTGGAGGATTAACCGCCGCGTCATCAAACCAGACTTCCACAAAGAAAAACCGGGTGACGCTTATACGAACGTCACCCGGTTATTTTTGAAGGGGAAGGTTTAATCGCCCTTTATCGCGCTGATTTGATCGGCTTGAAGCTCAGGGAGTACCCAAACGATTCAAGAATGAGAAGCAGGTTTTTCAGCCGGGGATTGCCCGAAGGCGATAACGTTTTGTACAGGCTTTCCCGAGACAGATTGGTTTTTCTGGCCAGCGCCGTCATCCCTCCGTTCGCTTTCGCCGCCTGACGCAACGCCATGAGAAGCGCGGTTTCATCCCTGTCTTTTTCATATTCTTCCAGCGCGGTTTCAATGAATTCGCCGATTTCCCCGGGATTTTCTTTCAAATGCTCTTCGACGCATTCATCAAACGCCCTGATCCGGTTCTTTTTTCCACTCACGATACTGACTCCAGTATTCTTTTGCTTTTTCTATGTCACGCTTTTGCGTTTTTTTATCACCCGCACACAGCAGCACAATGATGAGGTCTCCATCCCGTCCGAAATAAATTCGGAAACCTCCGTCAAAAAACAATCGTAATTCAAAAAACCCCTGCCCGATTCGTTTGTAATCTCCCAAATTTCCCGTTTGAATCCTGTACACCCGGTTCAAAACACGGTTTCTGGTCTTCGACGACAGAGATCGCACCCATTCCATGAATGGTTCCTTGCCTCTTTCATCGCTGAAAACTTGAACGCTGTACATATCAAAGTGTAGTTTATAAGATACAAACGTCAATCCGTTTTATTTTCGATGACTTCTTTTTTAAACATAAAAATCTACCCTGGCCGCTACTCCTCATACCGCCCGCCGAGAATTTCGGCGAGAAACTTTTCGGCGGCGGCGTAAAACTTGAGCCGGTTTTCGGGCCGCGCGAATCCATGCCCTTCGTCTTCAAACAACAGATACTCGACCTTCTTGCCTTTATCGCGCAACGCATTGACGATCTGTTCGCTTTCGGCCTGTTTGACGCGCGGATCGTTGGCGCCCTGCGCGATCAGCATGGGGATGTGAATCTGGTCGGCCCGGGTAAGCGGCGAGCGTTCTTCCAGCAATTCGCGTTCGGTCTCCAGGCTGCCCACGCGTTCGTCGAACATCTTGCGCACCGGCTCCCAGTAGGGCGGAATCGATTCAAGCAGGGTAATCAGGTTGCTGGGCCCAACCATGCTGATGGCGCAGGCGTACACATCCGGAGTGAACGCGGCGCCGGCCAGCGCGGCGTAGCCGCCGTATGAGCCGCCGTAGATGGCGACTTTTTCCGGATCGGCGTAGCCTTTTTTCACGGCCCAGTTGACCGCGTCGGTCAGGTCGTCCTGCATTTTACGGCCCCATTCCTTGTTACCGGCGTTGATGAAGTCTTTGCCGTAGCCGGTCGAGCCGCGAAAGTTGACCTGCAGGCAGGCGTAGCCGCGATTGGCCAGCCATTGCGCCTCGGGGTTATAGCCCCAGCTGTCGCGCGCCCACGGCCCGCCATGCACGTCGAGCACCATCGGCAGGCCTTTCGCTTTCGCGTTGGGCGGCAGCGTCAGGTAACCGTGAATCGTCAGTCCGTCGCGCGCTTTGAACGATATCGGCTCCATGCGGGCCAGCGTGTACTCTTCAAGTTTGGGGCGGCTGGTGAACAGAAAATCGGCCTCGCCGGTCTCGCGGTGATACACGTAATAAGGAACAGGTCCGTCGTCCGTCGTGAAAGCGACCACCCAGTTCTGATCGGCGTGGTCGCGGCTGAGCAGCATGAAATCGCCGCGATGGATCTTCTGGATCGCCTTTACGTCTTTGGCGATCGATTTGTCGAGCACCGTCCATTCTTCGCGGTCTTTTTCAAAACTGACCGCCTGAATCGCCTCCGTGTCGGGATTCACGATCAGGCTGCTGACGTCGTATTGCGGGTCCTGCGCCAGCACCTTCGTCTTCTTTGAATCGAGGTCGATTTCGATCAGCCGCAGCGCGTTGTAGTCGCGGCTGTCTTGCAGGTACAGCCCGTTTCCATCGGGGGTGAAGCCCGCCGCGCCGCTCAGGTTATCTTCAGCCGTCCACTTGATGAACGGCGTCCACTCATCGTTCACGGTTTTTCGCACGCGCAGCTCAGAGCCGCCATCGGGCGTCATCGCCTGCGCGCCCCGCACCTGAAATTTTCCATCCACCACCCACCCGGCCACGTCGCCTGGGTTTTCGGTATCGAGCTCAAGCGCGCCGTTGCTCAGGTTGAGGCGGTACACGTCGAACAGGCTGGGGTTACGCAAGTTCATCTCGACCAACAGCTCATTGGGGAAGTCGCGGTCGATCGCCGTCACGCCCGCCTTCACCCCCAGAAAAGGCGTCATGTCGCGGGTGACGTTATTGCTCAGGTCGACCGCGTAGACGTGCCAGTTTTCGTCGCCGTCCGAGTCTTGCAGATAGAGAACGCGCTGGTTGTCTTCCGCCCAGAAAAAGATCCGGATGCCGCGCTTTTTATCTTGAGTCACTACCTTGGCGTCGTCTTCGCCAATGGTTTGCACCCACACGTTCAGCACGCCGTCGACGGGAGCGAGATAGGCGATGCGCTTGCCGTCGGGCGAAATGGCGGGAGAGGCCTTTTCGGGGTTCCCGAACAGCGTTTCGCGGGGAATCAGTCTGGGCGCGTCATTGGCCGCCCAGACCGGCAGCGCCGCCGCGCAAACCAGCAGCAAGGTCATCGGAATCGGGTTCAACATGGCATCTCTCCAGTTTGAGTTAGGGTTTATGTACCTGTTAAGCGTCCCCACCCGCCAAAAGAGCGAATGGGGACGATAGGTGCTTACACGAAAGAATAACGCGATCCGTAACGTTGTTACTTCAATTCGCCGGAATAGGCTTCGTACAGTTTTTCGGTTACCGCTGAATCAATGGAATCGATCACCTGGAATGATTTTCAACCAGCTTTCCATCAATCGGATCGAACTCGATTCGGATTCTTCGATTCAGACCGCAAGCGATTTTGCGCAGCATGGCGAATGAATGCCCCTCGTAGTCAGAAGATTCCAGGCGCGATATGACGGACGGAGTGGTTCCGATCCGGTCCGCGAGTTGTTTCTGGGTGAGACCGGCTTCTTTGCGCAAATCGTATATTTTACGGGCGATTTCGGCGTTATCGCGCTCGGTCTGAAGACTTGCGATCCGCTCTGGCTTGCCTTCGTAGTATCGCCGCCGCAGAATCTCCAGACCATCGCTGGTTTTGGATCGTTTTTTTTGAGAGGGCATGCCGATTACTCCTCATAGCCATATTTGTGAGGGGCGAGCTCAAACTTCCGTTTCCGATCGAGAGCCCGTTCAATTTCAGCAGGCGGGACGGCCCGCTCTTTCGTGAATCCATGCGAAACCACAATAATCGTTCTGCCAAAGAAAAAATATAACATTCTGTAATTAACGCTTTGATGCCGAACCCGAAGTTCATAAATGCCGTCTCTCAAGTAATCCGCTTCAGGCCGGTGGAGCTCATGCCCCTGCTGCTCAAGCCGTTCCAGCCGGATCGTACATTTGTCCAACACTTTCAAAGGCAACGCGTCCATCCAATCCAGTATCGGAACACGCCCATCTTCTTCCTGAAAAAAGACGATCTTCGGCATAAAGATATTTTCGCATATTTGCGAAGTTTTGTCGATGTTTTTTTTACTGCGTATTCACGTTGTTACTTCGTATCGCCGGAATACGCTTCGTACAGTTTTTCGATATTCACCTCGTCCGGCGAACCGGTGAAGACCACGACGCGATACTGAAAACGCAGGCAATGACCTCGTTCGATATGCCAGGGTTCATCGATCCAGTTCATGTTGGTGGGTGAAAAGAATCCGTAGTCGCGCGTGAACCATTTGGATGGATGCCAGATGTTGGCGGGGTTGTCGAGAATCGCGATTCCCTCGAAGGCGCCATCGCGTTTCCCACCGTAGGCGATCCAGCCCGAGGGTTGGCCGAAGGTTTCCTTTTCGCCTTTCAGCCCTTCGCGGTTGATCATCAGACCGCCCCGCTCAACCGACAACTCGGGAACCACCCGCGCCGAAAACAGCGAGTGATTGGTTTTTTCAATCGTCACGTCGATCAGAGGAATCAGTGTGACGTCAAAATCGATCAGCCGCAGCGCGGGGCTGGGCGCGGTGATGGTGACGCGGCGCGAATCGCGAAACGGCGAGGGGGCGTCAGGCCGAACCCAGAGGCACGATTGAGTAAACACCACGCGTGGGCCACCGCTCTCGATGATGGTGACCCATTCTGAATCGATACGGCCTCGTTCGAGACTATCCTGCCAGTAATTGCCGCCGCTCACCCGATCGCAGCCGAAAAAGAGCGAGTGATGATGAGGGTAGGGCTCAGAGGTCTGCGTGGTGACGCTTTCGCCGCTTTGCGGACCGTTGACGGGGAAGAAATATGGATATTTTTCAGAATCGAGAAAGCTGTATTCGGTAAACACGCCCTCGGGCGCCGATACCTGTACACGGTCGTCAAGCAGCCGCGCGCTCACCGTCTCCGCGTGAAGCAGGGGCGCGGACGACGCGATCAGAAACAGGGCGAGAGCGATTTGGAGAAAATACATTCGGTTTCACCTCGGATCGAATTTTCTCCATCATACACCCTCATTGAAATCCGGCGCTAGTTAAGGCCCGGAGATGCCGCCCAGCAGGTCTTTCACCGCGTCTTCCTGCCACAGCGACTGGATCGGCGCCGTTTTTTTGAGCATCACGTGGTCATTGAACAGGGCGGAATACGCGAACAGCGCTTCGCCCATGTAATCGCCTTTGGCGATCTCTTTCATCTGATCGGCGATGATCGAGCCGCTGACGTCGGTACAGAGCAACCCCACCACCAGCTTATCGTCGAACTCATGCCCAAGCCGCGCGTGCATGTCGGTCATCAGTTCTTCAAAACGCGAGACGCTGCGCTGATACGCCATCGGGACGCCGAAATCGATCAGACCGCCGCTTAACCATTCTTTCGGGTCCTGGCCTTTTTCCGACGTGGCGCGGTCGATATCGGCGAAAAACGTCGCGGAGAGTTCGATTTTGTCGTCCGTTTTATGGATGGCGTCTCGGATCAGTTGAATCGCGGTCTTGACCTGTTCGCACTTGAACTGGCTCCATTCGTCCGATTCATGACGCGGTTTGTGACCGTATTCTCTGGTGAAAGCGTTTACGCTGACCTTGTCGAATGAAAAATTGCGGTAGCGGCCCAGCTCGGTATTGCCCGGATAACGGATGTAATCGAGATGGATTCCATCGATTTCGGGGTACATCTTCGCGATCTCGCCCGCCACGGCGGCGACGTGTTCGCGCGCTTCGGGAATCCCCGGCGAGATGAACGAATACCAAGTCGCGGTCGGCCACATGAAGCCGCCGGCGTGATCGATCATGAACCAGCTCCGGTGAGTGGTCCAGAGTTGATGCGCGCTTTTGGGCGGGCCTTCGGTTCCGCGCCATCCGGGGAACGCGTTAAACCACGCGTGAACGCGCATCCCCCGGGCGTGGCCTTCGCGCAGCGCGGCGGCCAGCGGGTCCCAGCCGGGGTCGACGCCGGTGGTGGCGGGCGTCTTGCCGGTCATCTCCCACGCCCAGGGTTCGAGCTTCGACGGGTAAAACGCGGTGGCGTTGCCCCTGACCTGAAACAGCACGTCGGTGACGTGGAGGGATTTGGCGTTTTCCATAATGATCGCGACGTCGGGCTCGGCGTGGAAATCCCACCGCGTCACCCACAGCGCGCGGCGCCCGGCCTGGGCCTGCATCGCGAAGATCGAGAGAAATACGAACAGACAGAGAGCGGCTTTACGAACCAATCGATTATCCTCAACCGTTATTGAATTAACGCAATTTTCATACGGAGCGTGCCAAGGCTACGTTATCTTCAGAACGTTCCTTACATCGCCCGCTACTACTTTATAGAGGGATTCGGCGCGCGCAAGAGCATTTTCAGGCGAAAAGCGCCTACGCGACAGGGAGACGATTTAATGAAAACGGCATTGTTACTTGTTCTTTTGATTTGCGCTGTTTCGCTGTGCGCCACGGTCGAACCGGAAAAGGTCGACCCATCAAAGGGCGGCTACGTGGGAGACGTCTACGAAGATGTTCAACGACATGAAGTTGAACCCGCGCTTGCACATCAAGGTTTTCGCGGCGGCCTGCGCGATCGATCGCGAAGAGACGGTTTCGAAATACCCCGCCCTGATGAAGAAAATCGCCGAACAGGAACAGGGGTGGTACGAGCGCTTTATGACCAACCCGGTGGATGATTTCTGGAACCTTCCCGACCGGGTGGAGGGCGTGGCTCGATGGCTAGAGTCGAAAAACAAGCCCAAAACAGGTAATTGAATCCTTCTATCCATCCGAAAGCACGTTGGGGCGGGTTTGAACCCGCCCCATTTCGTAGAAACCGAAGACCGCTTTGCCCCCCGCCCCGGCGCGCCTCTAAAAAACATAATCTTGACAAATCGCATCGATTAACTTAACTTCCATTAGAATCATAGTGCCTGGGGAGGATGTTTTATGACTCGCATGAAGTGGATCGGCGGGATAGCCGTATCGCTCGTCTCCGTATGGATCGTCAGCGCGTTCGCGGATGAGCTCAGCGCCAACCAGCGCGCGCTCGAAGCCGCCAAAGTCGCGCAACAAGCGGTGAAACAGGCCGAAGCCGCGCAACAGGCCGTCAATCAGGCGGTCGACGCGGCCCGCTCGGCCGCCAATCAAGCCAACGAACTCGCCCGGCAGGCTTATCTCGCCATTCAGGCCGAAAAGCGCAAGGCGCGCGTCGCGGAAATGCCCGCTCCGCCTCAGCCCCCCGAGACCGATCGTCCGGTCAATAACGATATCGACCGGTTCATCGTTTCAAAATGGTCCAAAGACGACGCCCCCGAGTTATGCGATGACGAAACCTTTCTGCGCCGCGCGTTTCTCGACGTGGTGGGGTATATCCCCAAACCGTCGGAGGTCGAGGCGTTCGTGAGCGACCCCGACCCCGCCAAGCGGTCGAAATGGATCGACTCGCTGCTGGCGCGCGACGACGACTACGCCGCCAACTGGACGCAATTCTGGGAAGACGCGCTCTGCAGCAACGGCAACCATCAGGGCGGCGTCGGCACGCGGGCGAACTTTCAGCCCTTTATCATCGAGAGTTTTAAAACGAACAAACCGTACGACGTCTTCGTCCAGCAGATTCTCGACCCCAAGGCGTTTGGTTACTCAGGCGGATACGTGAAGTCGGAGACGCATCTCGACTCGCTGCAAACCGCCGCCAACGTCGGTCAGGTTTTTCTCGGCACGCGCATGAAATGCGCCAGCTGCCACGATAACTTTATCAATTTCGAATGGCCGCAGAAGCGCTTTCTCGGCTTCGCCAGTTTCTTCTCCGACCATGACCTGGAGGTCATCCGTTGTGAGGTAAAGAAGGGCGAATTTATCAAGCCCGCCTTTATCTTCGATAACGGCAAGGCCGCCGGCGCCGAGAAGGAAACGCTGGAAGACCGGCTGCATGACGTGGCCGGGCTCATCACCGATCCTGAAAACCCGCGCTTCGCGGCGTCGTTCGTCAACCGCCTGTGGAAGCGCTCGCTGGGCCTCGGCCTGGTCGAGCCGGTCGACGATTTCCGCGAAGACACCCCACCGTCTAATCCCGAACTGTTGCAGTGGCTGTCGTATGAATTCGCGGCCAGCGGGTACGATGTCAAACACATGATGCGGCTCATACTCAACTCGCGGACGTATCAGCTGCGCTTCGACCCCGAACTCGCCGACCGCTATATGAAAGGGCTTGAGCTGGCGCGGCTGTACCGCTCGCCCAGCCATCGCCGCCTGACCTGCGAACAGGCGCTCGATTCGGTGGCGGTGGCGATGGGCCTCGACCGCAAGCGCGTGTCGTTCGACGAAACCTCCAACGAACTCACCCGCTCGCTGGGCCGGCCCGAGACGCGCAACGAAGTCATCACCACCCGGCCCGAAGACGTCGCGGTGATTCAGTCGCTGCAACTGATGAACAGCCCCGACTTTCACAAGATGATTTACGATTCGCCGTTGCCGAAAGAGCTGGCCAGGCAGGACGAACCGAAAGAGGCGTTGCGCGAAGCCTATCTGCGCGTTCTTAACCGCGAACCGCGCGGCGAAGAGAGCGAACAGTTGATCGCCATGCTGGGCGACGCGCCCACCCCCGATGAATGGGGCGATCTGCTCTGGGCGCTGACCGTATCGCCGCAGTTTCAGTACATCCACTGAAACGCGAATACCCGCGCGAACGAAGTTTGACAGGGGAGAATACCATGTCTGTTACCGTACGAACCCGACGCGATTTTTTAAAACAGTCCGCCCTGGCGGCGGGCGCCACGATGTTTGGAACCAGCAAGTACGCCCGCGCCGAAAGCGCGTCCGATGAAAAGATCACCCCCACCGCCGATTCGATCATCCTCATCTGGATGCCGGGCGGCGTCGATCAATGGGATACCTTCGACCCCAAAGAGCACACGCCCTATCAGAAGGGGATGAAGGGCAGCGATCTGTATTCGACCTTTCCCAGCATCCCCACCAGCGCCGATGGCATCTTTTTGAGCGAAGGGCTTGAGAACATCGCCAAGGTCATGGACAAGGGGACGATTCTTCGCAGCCTGACCTCCGACACCAAGTTCGGCGCGATTCATCTCAAGGCCCAGTACTACCAGATGACCAGCTACGAGTTTCCGGCGGGGGTTCAGGTTCCCTCGATGGGTTCGATGGTGGCGCGTACGCTGGACCGCCGCGATCCGAACGTCCCGGCCTACATTGACATCGGACGCGACGTCACCACCGCCGATGAGGAGATGCTCTTTATCAGCCAGTATCAGGGGCCCGGTTTTCTCGGCGTCAAATACGCGCCGTTCATGGTTCCGTTTCCCGAAAAGGGCATGCCCACGCTGGAGGCGGTGGCGGGCATGACGCCCGAACGGCTCGACAAGCGCCAGAAATATCTTGAAATGATCACCGGGCTCTCCACCGAATCGATCCGAGAATCGAACAAGACCAGCGAGTACATGCAGGTCATGGCCGACGCGCGCGCCATGATGGATTCGCCGATCAAACAGGCCTTCGACCTCAGTCAGGAACCCGAATCGATCCGGTCGGCCTACGACGTCGGCCATCGCTTCGGCGAAGGCTGTCTGCTGGCGCGCCGCCTGATTGAAGTGGGCGCGCGTTTCGTCGAGGTCGAATATCAGTACGCGCCGTTCAAAGGCTTCGACACCCACGAAAACGGACACACCCGCATGCGGGATATGAAAGCGCAAATCGACCGCCCCATCGCCAATCTGGTGCGCGAGCTGGACGAGCGCGGCCTGCTGGAACGCACGCTGGTGGTCGTCATGACCGAGTTTGGCCGCACCATCGCCGACCAGCCCAAGGCGGGCACGGAGGCGTTCGGCTTCGACGAAAGCCAGACCGGCTCCAGCCTGGTCATCGACGATGAGCGCCTTTACGGCCACCACGGCCATTTCAGCTCGGCGAGCAACATGCTGTTCTTCGGCGGCGGATTCAAAAAGGGATTCGTCTATGGCAAGACGGCCGACCGGCATCCTATGCTTCCCGTCGAGAACCCGGTACACCTGATCGACGTATACGCGACGATTTACCGCGCGCTGGGCATCCCCGCCGACACCTATTACACCGTTGAAGAGCGCCCGTTTTACGTCACCAAAAACGGCAAGGGCCAAGCCATCATGGACATGCTGGCCTGATTCAATCGCGCCCGTTCACACTCGCTCACGTCACGGAACAGGGCTTCTGATAATCCATAAGAAATGAAAAAGCAGCCGGGCCTCGCTTGGCTGCTTTTTTGTGTATACGTGCATTACAAATTCGCATATACTCTCCATCGGCGCTTTCAATTTATCATCAGGTGCGGTGTCGATGAACGGTTCATTTCAACTTCGAATGGCATGCTTTTTCAGGTTCATTTTCGTTGTCTGCCTGTCGATCGCCCCAGCTCACGCGGCTGATTTCAACCGTGACGGGCGGATCAATCTGTACGATCTCGCGCTGTTACAGAAATACTGGTCGCAATCTGAATTAAGCGTCGACCTGATTCAGGATCGTTCGGTGGATGGTTTGGACGCGCTCATGTTTTGCGAATCGGCCAGACTCGCCACACCGGCGGCCAACAGCCTTACAGTGGGCCGGGCGGCGGGCGTGTACGCCGTTATTGAAATGGACGGTGAGGAATTCACCACCCCCGAACTCGAAATCAAAATCGAAGATGGTGCGTCAGGCGGCTGGTCGGGGATGCGGTCAGCCCGGCGCTCGTTCGCCGCGATTCCATCCCCACAACACGCGGCGCCGCGCGATCGGCAAGGTTTGCTCACCGATTTCAAACAAAACGCCCGGCAATTGGAATCGCTGGCGCCCAACCTCGCCGCGCTGCGGTCTTACCTTCAGATCAATCAGGATGAAATCCAGTTCGGGAAACAAAACGACCGTATGGGGACTTTTAACGGATGGACGTTCTGGCTGGGCTGGGCGGGCAGTTTTTCAGAGAATTACACACCCGAGATGGAATCATTCGCCTGGGTGATCCATCTCGCGCCCGAGGCCTGTTATGTTTCGCTGCAACACGTGGAGGCGGTTTATTCCAACGTGGATCTTTTCGCCGGAATCGGCGCGTTCGTGGGCGTGGCGTACTCTCCGGATGGAGATGAAGTAACCCGTCAATACCTGGGCGATCTGATGCCGGTCAGCCTGAGTTTCGATTTTAAAGTCATGAGCGCGGGCGTAACGTTTTTCAGGATCGGTTCCAATATCGAAACCGCGCTGCAATACGATTTCGGCAAAAGCGTCAACTTCGCCTGGTTGCCCATCCCCACCTTTCTCACGGTTTCGATCGCGACGAAGTCGGAGATCACCAACGGATTTTACCCGATCATCAAATGGAACATCACCGATGAAGAAATCGGCGAAGGGAACCCCATTCCAGCGGTGATCGATGAGTTGGAAAGCCTGATTGATGAATCGGGCGGCGATTTTCTTGGGAACGGGAGCGCTCAGTTCGCCCGATTGATGTTGCCGGTAATCAAAACCATTCAGGGCCCCAAAGCGGCGAACTGGAAAGGCAAACCGGCCGCGTCGAGTTTTTCATACTACTTCAATGAATTTATAGACAGCCGGATTCAGGGCGGAAACGCCGGCGGAACAACGATTGACGACATGCGGCAAAAAGCCAAAAAGTGGCTCGGCGACGGCGATGACGCCCCGCCGCCGACCGAACTCACGACGGCGATTATTCGCGCTTTGCCCAACCTGATCGACAGTTACCAGACCATGAACACCATTCAGGCTGGCACGGACATGGGGTTTGAGTTGGGGTACAAACATGGCTATGACGCTTCAGGACGGGATAACGTGATCTACTCGGATGAAATCGTTTCGGTCACGGCCTTACTCGGCGTAGAGACCGCCCTGACCGTCACCGCCCAGGAAATATCAGACCTGCTTCCCGGTTCGAACGCCGCTCAATTCGAAGGATCAACGGTGATTTTCGATCCATTCAACCCGGGCGCGAATCCAGTCAACCGCACCATCAAGAACGGGAAGGCTGAAGTGCGCTTTACCCCTGCTGAAAAGAGGGCCTGGTTAATCGGCGTTCAGGTTCCGGCGTCAAATCTCACTGGAAACAAAACGATCGAACTGGCGCGCAGAGCGGTCACCGTCGTTTCACAAGAACCGGTTGAAGCCATTATTTCAGGAGTGGAGAGCGTCCCTCCGGGTGAAGCCGCATCGATCACGGCGTCTATGGTGGATGGAAACGGCGCGGTGGCGGGGATGCCGAATCGAGTCCGATTTTATGACGGGCTGGATCGGCTGCTGGGAGTGGCGTTTCCCTCGTTAAACGGTGTTGCGTCGTTCGTTTTCGCGCCCGAGCCTTCCACACCGGCGATCCGGCGATGCGTCGTCACCCGGGTAGGCTATACCGAAGAAGACGCCCGCGACGGCTATGCCGTACTCGGTTCCGGATTCTCATGGGACGCCGACGTGGTGGTGAATGGTGTATCGCTGAGCACCCGGGACGATGTGCTATGGGGCGTGATAACTTCAAAACAGATATTGTTCCAGGCGCCGGATGGCGAATTGTACACAAAGCCTTTCGACATCCGGGTCATTAACCCGGGCGGGGCGGAAAACGAACCATTCACCTTCACCCCATAGGATGACCATAACGCTATCGTTTTCATTCATAAAAAAGGCGGCGCAAGGCCGCCTTTTTTCGTATGTATTATCGATTCCGTCCGATAATCGCTCAGATGAATCGTTGCCTTGCAGCTCGCTCAGCCCGTGCTCTGCATGGCGGCGGCGATGCCGGCGATGCTGAGCAACAGGGCCTCCGTCCATGCGCCCGATTCGGGATCATTCTCCTCCAGCTCGCGGCAGCGTCGCATCAGCTCAACCTGCATCTGATTGATCGGCGCAACGATGGGGTTGCGGAAGCGAATCGTTCGTTGCACGGCGTTGCGGTGGCGGTACATCGATTCGCTTCCCGACACCTCCGCGATCCAGCGATCGGTGCGGTCATATTCAGCCTGAATACGCTGATGCACGCGCTCTCCCAGATCGCCGGGCGCGACCTTCGCGGCGTACCACGAGGCGGTGGGCAGATGAGCGCGCAACAACTCGACGTGGGCGTTGTTGAGTATCAATGCGAAAAACGGCCATTGCCTGTACATGTCGTCCAGCATGCGGCGCTGATTTTCGCCCTGCCCCGCGAACCATTCCAGCGCCGTTCCGAGACCGTACCATCCGGGGACGAGATAGCGGCTCTGCATCCATGAAAATACCCACGGAATCGCGCGCAGGTCATCCATCTTCATGGATGAACCGCCCTTGCGCGACACCGGACGCGAGGCGATCGACAGATGACGGATAAACTCGATCGGCGTCGCCTGGGTAAAAAACGGCCAGAACTCGGGGTCGTCGTATATCAGGTCCCGATACTCATGGCGCGAATGCTCGGCCATCGCGGCCATGGCGTCTTTCCACTCGGCGGGCGGATCGACGAACGACTCGCAATCGGAGGCCGCCATCAGCACCGCGCCCGCGATCTGTTCGAGGTGGCGATGAGCGATCGAGAAAAAGCTGTAACGGAACGAGATCACCTCGCCCTGTTCGGTAAAGCGGATACGCCCCTGAAGGCTGTTGGAGGGCTGAGAGCGAATCGCCATGTAGGCGCGTCCTCCGCCGCGTCCCACCGTTCCGCCGCGCCCGTGAAACAGGCGCATCTCGACGCCCGCCTGACGGCAGGCGTCGGCGAGGCGTTCCTGCGCGCTGTACAGGTACCAGTTCGCGGCCATGTAGCCGCCGTCTTTGCTGCTGTCTGAATAGCCCAGCATGATCTCCTGAAACCAACCGCGCGCCTTCAACTGCAACTCGTAGGCGCGGTTGGCGAACAGCGTTTTCATGTAGCCGTCGGCGCGTTCGAGGTCGTCAATGGTTTCAAACAGCGGAGAAACGTCGAGCCCGCTGACAAACTGGTATTCACCGTCGATCACCCGCCAGCGAATCAACCCCGCCTCCTTCGCCAGCACCAGCACCTCCAGCACGTCGCTGACGGTGTGGGTCATACTGATGACGTATGACGAAACCGCGCGCGTCGAAAGCAGCGCCTTGGCGCGCCGCATCACCTCGAACACGTCGAGCACGCGGCGCGTCTGGTCAGACAACGGCGCTTCGCGCATCAGCAGCGGGCGGGGATTATAAAACTCGTTGGTGAGCAGTTCGACTTTCTCATCCTCGCTCAGATCGGAGTAAGCCTTCCCATCGGAAATCAGCCGCGCCTGCGCGAAAATCTCATCCAGCGCGCTCTCATGCGCCTCGCTGTGCTGGCGCATGTCAAGCGTACAGAGATGGAACCCAAACGTCTTCACCTGGACGATCAGATCGCCCAGTGAACCCGCGTCACGCACCGCGCTGGCTTCACCGCACAGCAGCCCCCGGCGCACCAGTTCAAGATCGCCCAACAGGGCGCGCGAGTCGGTGTAGGCTACGCCGGGCGGCTCGGGATCGGCGTTGCGGCAGGCGAAGCGCTGGCAATGCCGCATGTGCCGCAGCGTGGCGTAAAGCCGTGCGCGGATAAAACGCAACTTGCAGGCGTAGGGTTCGCTCTCGATCTTTTCACGCGAGACGCGCGGCAGTTTCAAGTGTTCGTAATCGTCCCGCAGCGACTCCATCAACTCCTCGCCGGCGGGCGAGAGGCTGGCGCTCTGCGTCAGTTCTTTCAGCAGTTCGCCGATGCGGCGGATATACAACCGGATCGCGACTTTTTTGTGATAGACCAGCGCCTCCCAGGTCCGTTCAGGAGTCACATTGGGATTGCCGTCGCGGTCGCCGCCCACCCAGGAGCGGTATTGCCAGAACGCGGGGATGTTGAACTCCACGCCGGGATACTCGCGCGCCAGCGCGTCGTACAGATCGCGATACAGACAGGGGACGAGATCGAAGATGGTGTGTTCGATGAAGTAGACCGCATTACGCACCTCATCGCTCACGGTGACCTCATCACGGCCGAATTCCTCCGTCAGCCATAACGCGCCCAGATAGCGCATCAGTTCGCTTTCGATGTGATCTTTGCGGGTGAGCGGCTGGTCCATGTTGATCAGTCCGTCGGGGTGGCTGCGCTCGACCAGCAGGTTGGCGACGGCCTCCAGCTTGTCGAGAATGGCGCGGCGGCGCGATTCGGTGGGGTGTGCGGTCAGGGTGGGGACGATATCGAGCCGGTTGAACAGCGCCTGCATCTGATCGGCGGTGACGCCCGATTTTTTGAGCCGCGTGATCACATCGAGCAGCGACTCGTTGCGCGGCGCGGAACCAGCGGCGCGCTGGCGTTCGAGATTGACGCGCACGATCTCTTTCTGTTCGATCAGGTTCATCAACTGAAACAGAACGGTGTAGGCGCGGAGCAACGATCTCGCGGCGGCGGGATCATCAAGCGAGGCGAAGGGGTCGCCGCCTTCGCCAGGTTTCGAGGTCGAGGCCCATGCGAACATGCGGCGCGCCAGATCGATCAGCGGCCGCCCCGCGTGTTCGGCGAGAATTTCGCCAAGCAGCCGGTCCAGCAATTCGATATCGGCGCAGTGTTCAGGGGTCAGGTTATAGTCCGCGGGTTCCAAATGCAGAAAAGCGTTCGATTCCATATACAGTCATCCACCTTCGGCGCGGCGGGAGGTGAGACCGCAAGGATGCCGTACGGACCGCGCGGGTCGTTTCACGAGCAGAAAAACCGCCTCGGCCGCGTCAATACAGCCGGGATGCGGTGCGCGTTATCTAATAAAGATTGTAATCGGGATTCGCGAGAATGGTATGAGCGGCGAATTATTCACTCGTTTTCGCCATCGGCGCCATCGCCCTTGAGGCCGTGTTTTTTGATGAGGTCCTGAAGGTGGCGGCGGCTGATGCCTGCCTGCAACGCCGACTTGGTGACGTTGTCGTCATTGATCTTGAGCAGTTCTTCCAGATAACGGCGCTCAAACGCCTCGCGCGCCTTCTGAAACGACAACTGGTTGGGGTCGAACAGCGCCGCCATCGGCGCGGAGATTTCGTTCGCGGAGAGGTAGTCAGGCAAGTCGCTCAACTCGATCAGGCCGGTCTCCCGCAGAATCATGCAACGCTGAATGAGGTTTTCCAGTTCACGCACATTGCCCGGCCAGCGGTATTGAAGCAACGCGCGCATCGCCTCGGGCGAGACGCCTTCGACCGAGCGGTTCATCTTCTGATTGAAGCGCCGGATGAAATGCTCAACGAGCAGCGGCGCGTCGCCCTCGCGCTCGCGCAGCGGCGGCAGGCGCATCTCGACGATGGAAAGACGAAAGTACAGGTCTTCGCGGAACGTCTTTTTTTCCGCTTCTTTTTTCAGGTCGCGGTTGGTGGCGGCGACGACGCGCACGTCGACCGACTTGGGCGAAACGCTGCCGATGCGCCTCACCTCCTTCTGTTCGAGCACGCGCAGAATCTTGACTTGCAGGTCCATGGGGAGGTCGCCGATTTCATCGAGAAACAGCGTGCCGCCGTCCGCCGATTCGATCAGGCCGATCTTCGACTGATGCGCGCCTGAAAACGAGCCCTTCTCATGGCCGAACAGCTCGCTCTCGATCAGCTCGCGCGGCAGCGCGCCGCAGTTCACCGCGACGAACGGCCCCTTGGCGCGGTCTGAATGCTGGTGGATCGCGTTGGCCACCAGTTCCTTACCGGTTCCGCTCTCGCCCAATATCAACACGGTTCCGTCGGTGGGAGCGGCTTTTTCGATCAGGCGGTAGAGCTGTTGCATGGGGCGGCTCTGGCCGATCATGCCGCCCATGCTTTCGCGTTCTTCGAGAACGGACGTTAAATACTGGTTGCGGTCGAGCAGCCTTTTGCGCTCGAAAGCGTTATGAACGATGTGAATGATCTCATCGTTATTGAAGGGCTTGCTGATATATTCATACGCGCCGCGCTTCATGGCGTTGACCGCCGTCTCTACCGCGCCGAAGGCGGTCATCATGATGACGGAGGTTTGAGGCGATCGCTGGCGGAACTCATCGAGAAGTTGCAGGCCGTCCATGCCGGGCATGCGCACGTCGACCATCGCCACGTCAAAGACATGTTTATCGATCAGCGGCAGGGCCTCTTCGCCGCTGGCGGCGGTTTCGACCTGATACCCCTCATCGGTCAGCATCCGCTTGAGGATATGACACATGCCGCGCTCGTCGTCGACCACCAGCACGGCGCCTCGCCGGAGTAGGGCCATTTCGTTCGTCTCTCGATCGGTTGTGATGACTCATCGTAAAGTATAGTGTGGATTCGGGAAAGCGGCGGGCGAGCCCGATCCAGCGCCGTAAAAACAAGCCGCCGATGCAGGTTTGGAAGCGGGCCTCTCGGCAATATAATGGCCCGGGCCGATTTTCATTCCCTCGAAATCCCGAAACGCCCCGGGCCGATCGCTATACCGCGACTCCCCCCGTGAACCGACCGCCCAAGCGGAGGAACCGACGTGCTGGATATTAAACTGATTCGTGAAAAGAAAGACTGGGTGGAAGCGCAATTACGCCGCCGCGAACCCGAAATCTCCCTCGACGCCATTGTCGAGATCGACGCCAAACGGCGCGCTCAGCAGCTTGAAACCGACGAGATGCGCGCCGAACAGAATAAAGTCAGCGACAAAATCGCCGAACTGAAACGCAACAAGCAGGACGCCTCCGCCGAACTGGCGAGCATGAAGACGCTGTCGGACGACCTGAAAAACAAGATCGCCATGCTGCGCGAGCTGGAAGAAGAACTCGATCGGCTGGTCTCTGAACTGCCCAACCTGCCGGATGAGTCAGTGCCGACCGACATGAATAAGGCCAACAATCAGGTGGTCAGGCGCTTTGGCGAAAAGCCCGACTTCGGCTTCAAACCCAAACATCATCTCGATCTGGGCAAAGCATTGAAACTGTTTGATTTCGAACGCGGCGCCAAAATCACCGGATCGAACTTTCCTCTTTATTGGGGCCGGGGCGCCGAACTGGAATGGGCGCTGCTCAACTTTTTCCGCGAGCATAACCAGAGCCGGGGGTATACGCCGGTGGTCCCGCCGCTGCTGCTCAACCGCCAGACGACCTTCGCGTCGGGCAACCTGCCCAAGTTTGAAGATCAGCTGTACAAGTGTAAGGAAGACCCGTTTTATCTGCTGCCCACCAGCGAGGTCCCTCTGACCAGCATGTATCGCGATGAAATTCTGGATGAGGCCGACCTGCCGTTGTATTACACGGCGGTGACCCCCTGTTTTCGCCGCGAGGCGGGCGCGCACGGCGCCGAAGAACGCGGCCTGGTTCGCATGCACCAGTTCAACAAGTGCGAGATGTATAAATACGCCACGCCCGAAACCTCGTTCGACGAGCTGGAAAAACTGGTGAAAGACGCCGAACACATTCTCGAAACGCTGGGGCTGCATCACCAGACGGTTTTGCTCGTCACCGGCGATATCGGCAACCAGTCGGCGAAAACGTACGACCTTGAAGTCTGGCTGCCGGGGCAGAACTCGTATTATGAAGTTTCATCGTGCAGCAACTGCGTCGATTACCAGGCGCGCCGAGGCAACATCCGCTACCGCCCGAAAGACGGCGGCAAGCCGCGATTTCTCCACACGCTGAACGGTTCAGGCCTGGCGACGCCTCGCCTGATGATCGCCATTCTCGAAAATAACCAGCAGGCCGACGGCTCGGTGGTGATTCCCGAGGCGTTGCGCAAATACATGGGCGGGCTTGAGGTTCTCGAACCCCAAGACTGAACTGGGCGTCAGTTACTTATCGCGGACGAAATCCGTAGGCTTTGATACACTATATCCGCCGCCGGTGGGCGGCCATATTCCGCAAGGAGACGAAATTCAACATGACCGGCCATTTGCTTTTCCGGACGGCCTTTGTCGTTCTGAGCGCCACGCTGTTCGCGGCGGGCCTTCAGGCCCAGCCTTACACGCTGACCAACCAGTATCACGACGGCCAGCAGGCGTACATGAAGCTGACGATTTATCAGCAGGGTTCTATTCAGGCGGGCGCGGCGAATAATCCGGTCGAAGCCACAAGCGAAAGCGTCATCGGCTATACCACCGTCAAGGCGGGCGAACCCGCATCACTGAAAGTGAAACTTGAATCCATGACGGCGGTGATCCCCACGCTGGGCATCCGTGAACCGGTCGACATGATGAAGATTCTGAATCCGGACGACGCCTCGTTCGAAATTTCGATCAATCAGCAGGGCGAAGTCGTTGAGAGCGACAAGCCGGTCGCATTATCGACCAGCCTGCCAGGCAACGTCAGCCAGTCGCCCATCCAGATGCGCCCCTACCCCAGACTGCCCAAAGGAGAGGTCAACCCGGGCCACGTGTGGCATGAAAGCTGGGTCATGCCCTTCACCGGGGCCTCCAAACCCGTGATCGCCCACGCGACCTATACCCTCGACAAGGTAGAACAACAGGATGGCGTTGAAACGGCGGTCATTTCAAGCGATACCCTGATCGATGCGAAAGACGTCGACTTTGAGCCGATGAATTCATCCGGAACCGGCATCGCCTTCAAGATGCACTACGCCGAGATGAACATCGCGGGCAAGGGCGTGATTCTGTTCGACATGACCAACGGCCACGTCAAATCATACGAAGACGACATGAAGATCAGGCAGGTGATGAGCGCCCAGTCTCAGCTGGGCGACAGCTCGTTCGACAACGAACAGAGCATCAGCGTCCGCACCCGCACCCGCGCCGAATATCATTCAGACAACCCCAACGGGGGAAACCAGTAAGGAAATCGATGTCATTGATCATCACGCGACGCCGTTTTTCACAATTGAGCGCACTCGGGCTCATCTCGGGCGCCGGGCTGTCTTCTCTTCCCGGGCATGCGGCGCCGTCGCCGATCGAGATCAATCACCCCAATTTTTTCACTTTTCGCCAGAACGGCGAGATGCTGTACCCCGCCGGAGCCAACGCGGGCGGCTTGATCGCTGAACACGCCGCTCCGGCGCAACGCGCCGCCGCGCTGGACCGCCTCAAAAAGGCGGGCGTCAACGTGCTGAGAGTCAATCTGGAGAGCGCCGTCCCCTCCGACGCCCCGCTCTCGCGGCTGATCGACGAGTCAGGCGCGTTTTTGCCTGAAATCATCGCCCGCTTCAGCGAACTGGCGGCGGACGCCGCTCAAAGAAACATATCGGTCATCCCCGTCCTGTTCGACCTGACCGCGATGCTCGAAGACTGGAAGCAATCGCGCTACAACGCCGCCAACGGCGGCCCCTGTCAGTCGATCGCCGCGTTTTTTGAAGATGTCGATCAGCAACGCAAGGCGTTGAAACGGCTTGAATCGATCGTCACTCCATTTCAGGGTAAAAACATATTCGCCTTCGAGATCGTGCGCGGCCTCAACTCGTGGGAACACGAACTGCCCGCCGATCCCGAAGACCGGAAACGCGGCCTTTTCTGGTATTCGCTGCTGTTCGATCGCTTTCGCCGGTTGAATCAGCAGAAACACCTTTCGGCGGCGACATGCCTGCCGAACACGCTGCCCGGCGACATCGCCAGCGCGGCCGACGTGCTGTTTCTTCATATCCGGTCTCACGCGGCGCTGCTGGTGGGACAGAGCATGCCCCGGTTTTTGAGAGAAAGCCGAACCTTGGGGCGGCCTGTATATATCAGCGAATTTGAATGGAGCGGACGTGGTTCGTCGCGTGACGAGACGATGCAGACCGTCTTCTGGGCGTCGCTCGCCTATAATAGCTCAACCTTTATCTCTCCCACCCGCGAGTCGAAATTCATCGATTTCGCCGGCTCGGACCTCGTAATCATCGACGCGCAGAATCGCTTTCTGCCCATGCTCGATTTCAGCGGGCAGCCGCGCCCGGCCTCCGAGGTTCCGCCCGAGATCATCCCGAAAGACGAATTTCTGCTGATCGACAACATCGTAGGCATGAATCGTTATTTCTGGTTGATGCGGCGTAATCCCGGCGAAAGTAAGGCGGTTCTGAAGTTAAGAACTGTGGAAGGCGTCTACGAATTTCAGTGGTTTGACCTGCGGAGCCTGACGGAAGGCAAGAGTAAACAATTTACGCTCTTCCGAAACGACCTGATGGTTCAGACGCCCGTGTTCGACCATTGGACGATGGGCGTGTTGCGATTGGTTGAGAAAGGTAAACCCCCAAGAAGCGGCGAGCCGGAAGAGAAAAACCCTTCCGGCCCGGATGGTGATACGAAAACGAAAACCGGTTAACGGCTTAATAAGTGGGCCATGTCTTCAAAACCATTTGACGTTACGTTCAAGGCTAGAAAGATCATGGCGGCCGTCACCAGAACACCCACCCCCAACCATATAATCGTCAGCCGAGTCTGTTCGGCGCGTTTCACTTTGCTGCGATTTTTGAGACCGCTGACCATGCGATCCATTTTCGCGGTATACTCGTCCACTTCCTCGGCGCATTCCATTTTTGTGACTTCGGTTTGAGTTTTCATGATATCCACCTCCATGTTCAACTCAGTCATAATTATAGCACATTTTATAACAAAAAGGCAAGTTATTTAACAATTATTTTCCTATTCGCGAATCAATTAGTATTCAAGTACGCCGATTGATAATTACATCAGGTGTTATATGGCGAAAGGTGATTCAATTTAATCCATTGATTCTTATGATGTTGTTACAAGGGATTGCCAATCTCGCCCTCTTGGGTTTCAATTCTGTCCATGAATCCGTCTGAATCGAGTTTTTCTTCATCCACCCCTCGTTCCACCCGCATGGTTAACGCCGTCATGACCGTCATACTGCTGGCGGGTTCGTTCTGGGCGGGTTTTTTCCCCATCCGAGGCAGCAATGACGACTGGTGGCACATCAAGACCGGACAGGTGTTGTGCGAGTATTTCGCGCAACATGGATTCACCTTTCCTCCGTATGATGTTTTTACCTATACCGGGGCGAATACGCCGTGGGTCAACCATGAATGGCTCGCGCAGGTCATTCTGTACAGCGTATATGCGCTGGGTGGTCTTCAAGCCGCCATCCTCTTGAAATCGCTGGTGTTAATGGCGACGTACACCCTGCTGGCGATCTACATCCGCCGTCTGGGGGCTGAATGGAGCATCGCCTGCGCGGCGTCAATCGCGGCGCTGTTGTCGGCGCAGGGAACGCTGTTTCTGCGTCCTCCGGTGTTCACCTACTTATTTATCGTCCTCTTTTTCCATATTCTTCTTGGTTTTCAGCAAAAAAAACATCTCAAATGGTGGATCGCGGCGGCGGTGACGGCGGAAATCGTCTGGATCAACCTGCATGGCGGAGCGATCATCGGCGTCATTCTGTTCTTTTTCTGGTGGATCGATGAAGCCTGGAGCGTATTCAGCGCGTGGTCGAAGCGCGACGCCGGGCGGCCCGGCCGCCTGACTTTCGCCACGCTCGCGTTTTTCGCGGTGTTCGCGGCGTCGTTCGTGAATCCGTTCACTTATCATATTCACCTGCTGCCGTTTCACGTCACCGGCGACCCCTGGCTCGTCAATAATATCGGCGAGATGCAGCCTCCTAATCTGCAGATTCACCCTCCGTTCATGTGGTTTCTGCTGGCGATGCTGGCCGCGCCGTTTTTGCGGACGAAGCCCGTCTCGATCTTTGGCGGGCTGACGGCGCTGTTTTTCGCTCTGCAGGCGCTGAGCCATACCCGGCACGTCCCCCTGTTCGCGATGGCGGCCGCGCCGCCGGTGGCGGTGATATTGAGCGACGCCCGGTCGCGGCTGCTCGAATCGCTGGCGTCTGATTCAGACAGCGGTGTTATACGCCGTTCACTATACGGCGCGTTGCGAAGCGGCGCCGACGCGCTGATCGTGTGTCTCGTGTTTTCATGGAGTTACGGCATGGAGCCGGGGCTGATCTGGCGGCGCAACATCGATGATATCGGCGTCTTGTTTTCCACCGGATACGAGAAAAAAGCCTATCCGGCGGGCGCGGTGAATTTCATTGAGCGCCACGAACTGCCCGGCCCGATGTTCAATCACGATAATTTCGCGGGATACCTGATTTATCGCCTGGCGCCTGAAAAATATAAACTGTTCACCGACAGCCGGTACGACCTGTGGGGCAGCCGTTACGCCAAGGAGGAAATGGCGGTCTACGGCGCGCATCCCTGGCCAATGGGCGCCTATTCGGTGAATGGTTACTGGGTTCCGGTCAAAGACATCCGCAAACGGACGGATTTTGAAACAAAGCCGGAATGGCGCCCGCTCTTGAACCCGGACGAGTTTCCCGAATTCGCCGCGTGGTACAAGAGCGGAAAGCCCTATTGGGAGTGGGTGCTCGATCAATACAAGGCGAATTTCATCATCAGTTATGAAGGCTACCCCATCGACCAGGTGTTAAAAGGCGATTTTTATGGATGGTTTCTGCTGTACGACCGGCAGGGATACGTCATCTATCTACGTGACAGCGCGGCGAACAAGCCCCTCAATCAGGAACTCGCGATTCTCCATCGAGACCACCTGCAAAACGATCCAATGTATTAGAGCGCTTATTGTGAATCATGTTCGGATTACCGGCTATTTTCGCCCGTAAAAAACGAAACTTTTGAGGTTGGGGAGTTTCCCGTTCGACTTTTCGGAAGGTTCGGGCGAGGCCACGCCTTCGATCCAGCGGCCGTCCTTCAGCCCGGCGCGTTGCTGCCAGCGCATGAGGTCGGCGCGCTCGAAGCCCAGCCAGTTGTGCGCGAGTTCTTCGCGCATCCAGTCTTCTGAATGACGTTGCAGATCGATGATCGTGACCACCCCGCCGGGTTTGACCACGCGGGCCATTTCAGCGATGGCGTGGGCGGGGTCGGGCGCGTGGTGCAGCACCAGCCCGGCGAACACGGCGTCAACCTCGCCATCGTCCAGCGGCAGAGAATCCATCTCGCCAAAGCGGAGCTCGACGTTATCAAGCCCCGTTTCTTTCGCGTTTTTCTTCGCTAATGCAATCATTTTGCGGGAGTTATCGACGCCGATGGCGCGCGCCACCAGCGGCGCGAGTTTGAGCAGGATGTGCCCGGTCCCCGTTCCGACGTCGGCGATGACCAGGCGGGGGGGAATGAGCGACTCAAAGGCTTGAAGGGTAACGATTTCACCGCAGATTCGCGAACGGATTTCATCCCACTGTTCGGCGTGCTGGCCAAAAAAGCGGCGGCTTTGAGACCGTTTTCTCTCGAGCGCCTCGTGCAGTTTGGCATGATCGGCCTCGGCGGTTCTGGCGCCGACGCCCCAGGCGCGGACCATCTCCCACGCGCGCGCCACCTCGGCCGGCATGGCGGCTTCTTCAGCCTTGCGGTAGAACGACCACGTGCCTTCGCGGCGCCATTCGAGAAATCCGGCTTCTTTCAGCGTATTGAGATGGCGCGACACGCGCGACTGGGTGGAGCCGAGAATCTCGACCATGTCGTTGACGGACAGCTCGTGTTCGTCGAGCAGCCACAACAGGCGAAGGCGCGTCTCGTCGGAGAGCGCCTTGCTGACTTTAACGGGATCGGCGTGTGCGTTCATGATTACTTGCATATATCCGGATAAACGGATATAGTATGATTCTGAAACGCGCGGAGAGCAAGAGACACACGCATCCCGGGCGGTTCAGCCAATCCAAAACAACAATCCATTCTGAGAAATGAGGTACGGTAATGTCAGAACGCATCATTACGTCCGAATCCGTCACGGAAGGTCATCCCGATAAAATCGCCGATCAGATTTCAGACGGCGTCCTCGACGCGCTGTTCGCGCAGGATCCGATGAGCCGCGTGGCGTGTGAAACGCTGATCACCACGGGCCTGATCGTCATCGCCGGCGAAATCACCACCAAAGCCCAGATCAACTATCAGGAAGTGGCGCGCAAGGTGGTCGATGAAATCGGCTACAACAAGGCCGAGTACGGCTTCGACTGCAACACCTGCGGCGTGATGGTCACGCTCGACCGCCAGTCGCCCGACATCTCGATGGGCGTGGATGAAAGCGACAGCCACGAACAGGGCGCCGGCGACCAGGGCATGATGTACGGTTACGCCAGCAACGAAACCGCCGAGTACATGCCCACCCCGATCATGTACGCCCACAAGCTGACCCGCCGTCTGGCCGAGGTCCGCAAGAACGGCACGCTGCCCTGGCTGCGCTCGGACGGCAAGTCGCAGGTGAGCGTGATCTACGACGGCGGCAAGGTGAAGCGCATCGACGCGGTGGTCATCTCAACCCAGCACGCCCCCGAGATCACCCAGAAAGACATCAAGGAAGCGGTGATGGAAGAGGTCAGTAAAAAAGTGATCCCCACCAGCCTGCTTCATGAAAAAACGAATTATCACGTCAACCCGACCGGCAAGTTCGTGGTGGGCGGCCCGATGGGCGACTGCGGCCTGACCGGCCGCAAGATCATCGTCGACACCTACGGCGGCGTGGGCCGTCACGGCGGCGGCGCCTTCTCGGGTAAAGACCCCTCCAAGGTCGACCGCAGCGCCGCGTACGCCGCGCGTCACGTCGCCAAAAACGTGGTGGCGGCGGGCCTCGCCGACAAGTGCGAAGTCGCCATCGCCTACGCCATCGGCGTCGCGCAGCCGGTCTCGATCGACGTCGAAACCTTCGGCACCAACAAGATCGACGAAGACAAGATCGCCACAATGGTCCGTGAAAACTTCGACCTGCGCCCCCGCGCCATCATCGACCGGCTCAATCTGCGCCGCCCGATCTACCGCAACTCGGCCGCCTATGGCCACTTTGGCCGCGACGAGTTTCCGTGGGAAGCGCTCAGCCACGTCGACGCGTTGAAAAAGTAATTCAACCGCCCTGCTCCTCCCCCGTTCTCACCGGACGGGGGAGGTTGAACGGACGTTGAAGGCTGTGGTTTTCAGCGTCTCTTCAACTCTCCGGTTTTGAGGGGAGCAATCTGAACCACAATTCGAAATCAAGCGAAATTCCACGATAAGGAGCCAGACATGAGTGAAGCGGTACTCGACAAAAACGGAATCGATCTTTCGACGATTCAACTTCCCGATTATTCCGGCGAGAAGTACAAGGTCGCCGACATGACGCAGGCCGGCTTCGGCCGCCGTGAAATCACCATCGCCGAAGATGAAATGCCCGGCCTGGTGGCCACGCTGAAAAAGTATGGCCCCAAACAGCCGCTGAAAGGCGCGCGCATCACCGGCTCGCTGCACATGACCATTCAGACGGCGGTGTTGATCGAAACCCTGAAAGGCCTCGGCGCCGACGTGCGCTGGGCGTCATGCAACATCTTTTCGACGCAGGACCACGCCGCCGCGGCCATCGCCGAAGCGGGCATTCCGGTCTACGCATGGAAGGGCGAGAGCCTTGAGGAATACTGGGAATGCACGCTGCAGGCGCTGTCGTTCCCCGAGGGCGGCCCCACGCTGATCGTCGACGACGGCGGCGACGCCACCCTGCTGATTCACCGCGGCTGCCTGGCGGAAGACGATCCCTCCATCCTCGACGTCCCCACCGACGTTCACGAGATGGCGGTTATCAACGCCCTGCTCAAGCGCGAGCTGAAAAAAGACAATCAGAAGTGGCACAAGATGGCGAAGAACATCGTCGGCGTTTCAGAAGAAACCACCACCGGCGTGCATCGCCTCTATGAAATGCAGCGCAAGGGCACGCTGCTCTTCCCCGCGATCAACGTCAACGACTCGGTGACCAAGTCGAAATTCGACAACCTGTACGGCTGCCGCGAATCGCTGGCTGACGGCATCAAGCGCGCCACCGACGTCATGGTGGCGGGCAAGGTGGTTTGCGTGTGCGGTTACGGCGACGTGGGCAAGGGCTGCGCCCAGTCGATGCGTGGTTTCGGCGCGCGCGTACTGGTGACCGAAATCGACCCCATCTGCGCGCTTCAGGCCGCGATGGAAGGATTTGAAGTCACCACCGTCGAAGACGCCCTCAGCGAAACCAACATCTTCGTCACCACCACCGGCAACCGCGACATCATCCGCATCGACCACATGGAAAAGATGAAGGATCAGGCCATCGTCTGCAACATCGGCCACTTCGACAACGAGATTCAGGTCGACAAGCTCAACAAGTTCCCCGGAATCAAAAAGACTAACATCAAGCCGCAGGTCGATATGTATACCTTCCCGGCTGGCAACAGCATTTACATGCTCGCCGAAGGCCGCCTGGTCAACCTGGGCTGCGCCACCGGCCACCCCTCGTTCGTCATGTCGAACTCGTTCACCAATCAGGTGCTGGCGCAGATCGACCTCTGGCAGGAAAAGAAGGAAATCGGCGTGTATGTGCTGCCCAAGCAGCTCGACGAAGAAGTCGCGCGGCTTCACCTGGGCAAACTGGGCGTGAAGATGACCAAGCTGACGCAGGAGCAGGCCGATTACATCGGCGTTCCGGTCGAAGGCCCCTACAAGCCCGATCATTACCGCTACTGATATTCGCGGCCCGTCCGCGTTTGGCTGAAAACACAACCTCCCCCGCGCCGCAAGGCGTGGGGGAGATTTTTTTTTGCGATCGGCGTCCGCCGTCACGTCTTCGGGTCGTGCGTGTTTAGCACGATCGTTGGCGCGGATGTTTGATGGATGATTCCCCCGTTTATTTATACTTGATGGAATTTTTTACAGCCGAGGTCACGCCGATCAGGCGATCGACGTCCCAGACGGAAATCGTATCGTCTGCATGGACGAAAAATATCTTAGAGCCGTCCGATGTAAAGCCCGCCAGGCGATACGATCCAGTCACTCCTTTCAAATCCATAACCTTTTCGCCGGCCGCAATCGACCAGAGTTCATAACCATGCAGCAAGTACAGTCCGTCGCTTGATATTTCGGTGACGTTGGGATCTTTTTGATTGACCGCCACCGTGAATAAATTCTCGAATCCGTCTTGCGCCAGTTTTTTAACTTCACCGGATTGATACAAAAATAACATTTCATGTTCATTCAGGTAATCGGCGAAGATCGGAAGTATGTCAAGATCCAAGATTTTCGGCGGGTCGGATGAGCCGATGGTGTACTCGAGCATTTTTTTCGGCGTTGGATCGCCAACCGTTTCCTGGTAGAGAAACATCACTTTTGTCTTGGAAGGATTCAGCGCTATAGAGTTGTAGACTCGGTATAAATCAGAAGGAGTTGAAACCTGCCACGTGGTCGCGTTTGAAACGATATCAATAGCGTATACATAATGTTGCGAAGCCGCGAGCATCTGGCGATCATTGTCGATCAATCTAATTGGCGTCCAGGTAGGCTCGGGCAGTTGAAATTTAGCAATCTGTTCATTTGTAGACAGGTTGAATATGCGTCCATCTCGAATAACCAAGGTTTGAGAGTCACTGGTCACGGCATATTTCCCCACATTTTCGACTGGCAAAGACGCGATAATTGTACCCAAGTTTAAATCCAACAACGATAAATGCCCAGAATCCAGTACACTAACTACGATCGGATTTGAACTCTGTATTCTGGATATACCATAAAAAAAATTCGAAAAAACCGTGTTGTTTTTTTCCCCGAAAGACTCTCGTTCAATCACGCTGTTTCCACTTGGATATAGAAATTTGTCTCCCGTTTGATTGAATGGTGAGCCAAATCTCGCGGGCGGGGCGGAATGCTCTTCCAGCAATTCGAAATCACCGATGGAAAATTTCCGATTTACTTTTTCAGAGTTGACGATCAATGTATTATCAGAGGCAATACCAAATCTAACCGCATCGACAAAATACCAAGGTCCAGAAGTATCATTCGCGAGTTGTTTAATTCCATTGCCGTTTTTGTCTAAAACACTTGTAGTCAACCTACCTCCAATCTGTGTAGACAACCCTCCATCAACACGAAGGTAATATTCTCCACCATGAATCGATTCCACCGGTGATGTCGCAAAAGTATCGAGGCCGATTTCAGACATGCCGCCGGACGCCAGATCAATCGTCAAAATATAATCCCCATAAAAAGAGAATACCCAGAGCGATCGATCATTATTCGCGAATTTAATCATTTCGCTTTTTTTCAAATCTTCACTAACTCTTTCAGAAATATCAAAATTTTTAACCAACTCGCCCGTCGCCGCATCATAAACAAACACATTGTTATCGCTTTGCGCCGCAAAATAACGGGAATCGCTGGAAAAATTCAAGTAGTTCGGGTGTTTTAACAGATTATACAAGTTCGATTTACTCAAGTTTGAAAACCAAACACCCACGAAATCAGCATAGGAGTCGCC
>WGLV01000004.1 GCA_016125385.1 bacterium | reverse complement strand
GAATGAACAATAAGGCCAAAGTCATCAGTCATCGTTGCTATGGATTCAGGACGGCGAAAACTTACATCCTGGCTCTATACCATGGACTCGGAAACCTTCCCGAACCAAAACTCGTGCACAAATTCTTGTGAGGAGCCACAATTTTGTTATACGCAATCAACCCAACAAGGGGAAGAGCGGATGCCGCGGCGCCAATGGCGGCGCTTTTCCAACGTGTACGATCTCGCAACACAACCGTGAATAAATATAAAATAACTCCGATTGAATAAACCGCTTCCGCATAGTGCATAATGGGGATATAGCCCAAAATCAATCCAGCGATCACGATGTCACTTATCGTTCTCGTCCTTTTCCAGCGCAACAGAAAAAACAAACCAGCCAGGAGAAAAAAAGCGATGGCCGGATGGGTATCTCCCATAAACGCCCATCCATTCGTCACTGGATTAGCAGCCATAATCAAAGCCGCGATCAAGCTCCACCATTCGCCAATCAAGTTTCTTCCAACCAGATAAAGTAAAAACAAATTCGCTGAAGTTAACAGAACATTTAAATAAAGCATCGCATGAATTCCAGCAACCGAATACACAACAGCCTGCAGCAACGAATATCCAATCGGATAACGGCTGAAATACTGATCAGGATATGTTTCCAACCAATGAGGGGAGATAAATTGCAGGGAGGACTCTCTTGTAAACCAGGTTCGGCCTTCATCCGCGATCAACCGCGCTTGAATCGCATACCCGTTCGCGTCAGGTCCTGACACAACCGGATAATACAAAAACGTAATGAAACAAAGGTGAACGCCAGCCAATAGAAAAATCAAATTTCGCGGATATAACCATTTATTCATTATTTCATACCTTATATCGCGAATGAGAGGGCATCCGTTTTCGCCTCAAAAACGATTCGATTACGTCGAGTTGCGGGAAATCGAGATGGAAACCGAAGGAGCGCCTATTACTATCGCAAATCAATCAAAGATGAACGTCAGCGAGCATAACATCGTGATACGCTTCAAATTCACCGAATCATACCGTATTCAAGTACTTTCGCCAAATGAAAAACGAAGCTATTCCAGAAAAAGGCGCACGATTGACCCATCATCAACTTGGAGCCGCCTCTATACAGATCGTTTCCAATCATATTCTCACAAAAAGCCCCCCGCTCATGATGCATGAAACGGGGGGCTTATATTCGAGAGCGCAATTGACTTAGTGGATACCAGACACGCCCATCGGCGCGGGTTCGGCGACCTGAAAATCTCCGGTCATCTCCGGAGGCATCATCCAGACCTTGTCTCCATCCCGGTTGCAGAAGTACAGGTGAGAGATCGAGGGCTTGAGCGCATCCCCATCCGCCCAGAATGCGTAAAAATCAGGATGGGCGTTCAACACGCGGCGCACGTAGGTATGATTGCGCGGGCTGTTTTCAGTTAACTGGCGAATCTTGCGCCAGGTTACGCCATTGTCGTTGCTTTCCCACAAGACGATTTCGCCGCCGGTACAATACGCTTGCGGCCCGGGCTCGGTGGGAGCGATGATCTTCCAGACTCCGCCGGGCTCGATCCAGAGCGGGCCCATGTCGTAGTTGTGATCGGTCGACGTCACTGAACTGAAGCGCCATTCGTCTCCCGTCCAATGAGCGGTGGTCAAAACCCGGTCACCGTTCTCCGGACCTGATTCATAGCCGTCGCTCAGCGTATAGAGAATCACCGGGTTCCCATCAGGATCGTAGATCAGGTCTTTGAGATAGACCAGTTTGCCTTCCGCCTGGTAGTTATGCACCATCGCGCCGTTCTCCGGGTTATCCAACGGCGTTTTCAACACATCGCCCTCAACGTTCGTCCATGTGTCGCCGAAGTCGGCGCTCTGCATGTAGTAAAGGTTAGTACGCGCGTTCAGGCCGCCGACCGGCGGGTGCCAGTTAAAAGCCGTACCGCG
The DNA here is from genome assembly GCA_016125385.1 of bacterium. Classification (GTDB taxonomy): domain Bacteria; phylum Hinthialibacterota; class Hinthialibacteria; order Hinthialibacterales; family Hinthialibacteraceae; genus WGLV01. Next base: position 116,674 of record WGLV01000004.1, on the reverse strand, counting down.
CAAATCGCCGTGCTGTTCGCTGACCTGGTAATGTCCGCTGAATCCGCAGATTTTTTTGTCTTCGCCCCAATGGATTCCATCCGGGCTGGTGTTCACGTACATTTCCCGCCCACCGGTATACTTCGTAAACAAAAACAAAAAGCCGAATCCGGGGATGTATCGCGGTTGTGGATAGGTGAATTCCTTTTGCTGAATCAGTTCAAAGCGGTCGATGGAATACGGATCCACGCTACGCCAGATAAAGCCGTCCTTGCCGCCGTGCGCGCTGGCGAATATCCATAAATGGCCTTCGGAGTCGATATCGAGAACGGGGTTGTGATGAGCGTCCGAGGTCCCTTTTTCCTGCACGATGACGGGGCGGGCGAATTGATTGCGAGCGTGATCGTAATACGCCGCCATGATGAGCAGCGCGTTATCTTCTCGAAATCCTTTGGTTCCGCCATAGACGAAAAAGGTTTTGTTTTGAGATGCGACGTACTGTGCCTGATGTCGATGTTTGGCGCAATATGTCCCCAGCCCGCCGCTGTATTTATAAACGTATTCATCTCCCGATGGCTGGTTGCTGTACCAGATGCCTTCGAATCCCCCGGCGGGCGTCGCGTCGACAACGATATGCTCCGGCGCGCTTTCAACCCATTCGCCATGATTTCCGTTTCCGCTAAGGTCCTGCACCACGTCTCCTTGGCGGGTTCGCGCCGCCCAGTATCCAACCAACCCGTTTTCCCGCATCTGTTGCAGGTTTTCATCTCCGGGCCGCGTTTTCATCAGCGTTACGACCTCGTCATGTGAAAGGGCGTGATCCCAGATGCGGATATTCTCCATCTTTCCCTTCAGATACCGTTCCGCGCTGAAACCATTCAACAGGGCGCCGATGGTAAGAGGATTCTCATTCGAAACGGCGCGATGAGCGCCCGGCGCCGTCGCAACCAGTTCGCCGTTGTAGTACAACCGCTTGCCGCCATCTTTCTGGAATACGCCCGCGCAATGAAACCATTCACCGGCCTCGGGAGGTTCGGCGTTGGCATGAGAATAACCGGACTGGTCCTGCACAAGCATGCGGATTCGCCCGTTGTACAGATAAAAGGTAAAGTCTTCGCTGGCGGCGCCTCGATTCATAAATACCTGGGCGCCATCGAGATTTTCAAGCCATATCCAGGCTTCCAATGTAAATTCGTCCCCATGAAATCCTTCCAGCGTGTCGACCTGGATGTATTGCGTCGCGCCGTCGAACTCGATTCCATCCGAAGGTGTCCAGGCGTTTTGTGCGATCGCGGCGGAAGCCGCCAGAAAAATGGTCGCGAATAAGCACAATGGTGGTTTAAACAGACGCTTCACTACGATTCTCCTTCAAAAGCCGTGACTCAGTGGAATAAAAGGGAAAAGGCCGGCGAGCCTCCTCAAGATAAAGCGGCGGGCCGGCGTATCGAAACGCCGGCCCGCTTCAACGATCGTTTAATAGAGACTCCAGTTCGCGACCGGCGAATAGCCGCTCAGAATCGCGTCGACCCCGTTACCGCTGAGGTCCGTCAATAGATCGGTCGTCGCCGCGCTGGAGGCGTAGTAGGCAATCAAGCCGTTTTGCGCCATCTCCGCGATGTTTTCATCGGCGGGCGCCACAGAAAGCATCTGCTGTATCTCACTTTCCGTCAAAGCTCGATTCCAGACGCGAACGTAATCCATCGATCCCTCAAAGTATCCGGAATCGGGCGAGAACGAACCGATGAACAGAGGCGAGACGGGCCAGTCGATAATACCGGGCGCGTTCACGCTATCGACCAGAACGCCGTTGTAGTACAGGTTCAGCGTGTTTTCGTCATATGTGCCGGCAACGTGAATCCATTCATCCGAAGGCGGTATGGGCGCGGCGGCGTCGCCAAAGGGGCCGATCTGGAAATGGAGACGGTTGCCGTAATTGTTACTGCCATAGAGAGAAAAACTGTCGCCCAAGGCGCCCCAGCTCACGATGCTTCGGTTCCCGAGATCGACCAGTTGAAAAATGGGAGCGAGTTTCACCCAGGCTTCGACCGTGACGAAATCGTTCTCGAAAGGCGCCGAGTCTTCATGGTACGCATAGATGTTGTCGCCATCAAAATGAATACCGGCGTCCGGCGTAAAAGTGATATGGCTTTTATCGATTTCAAACGCGCTCATCTCGCCGTCATGACCGTTGCCGCTGAGGTCTTTTACCGTGGTTCCATCCACCGAGCGCAACGCCCAGTAGGCGATCAATCCGTTGTTCACCATCGCGGAGACGTCTTCCTGATCGGGCGGCGTTTGAAGCAGTGCAAGAATTTCCTCCTGGCTCAGGGCCTTGCCCCAGAAACGCATGTTTTCCATCTGTCCGTCGAGATGGCGGCTGCCCGGTTCCAACGCGCCCAGATAAAGCGTGTCATTGTTGTTGGGCGGGTTGGGCGCGCTTTGAATTTCATGCTGCAGGACCCCGTTATAATACAGCCGCTTGGTTCCATCTTCAGACAGCGTCCCCACGATATGAACCCAGCTTTTCGCCGGGGGAACGATCCCGTTGGCGTGGCTGTAACTGCTTTGATCCTGAGTTAGAAATCGTACACGGTCATAGAGATAAAACGTAAAATCGGCGGGCGCTCCACCGCGATTCATGAACACCTGGTTCTGATGCGTATCGTCGAAATAGACCCACACCTCGGTGGAAAACGCAGGCACGTTAAAATCGGTTACGTCTTCGATCTTGATATAGGTGCTTTTTCCATCGAACGAGATGCCGCCCTGAGGTTTAAAGGTCAATTCGCTTTCATCCAGGGTAAATTCCTTCAGCGTGGCGTTATGATCGCCCGCCAGATCGGTCAATACGCCGTTAGACATCGCGCGCGAGCTCCAATAGGCGACCAATCCGTTATTTTTCATCTCCGTAATGTTTTCCTGATCGGGGCTTGTGGCCAGAAGTTGATCGATCTCTTCCTGCGACAGGCTTTTGTTCCAGATACGGACGTTTTCAAAAAGCCCATTGAGATGACGTTGACCGGGCGCCAGCGCGCCAATGATGATGGAGGCGTCGCCCGCGTTCATCACGCCGGGATACTCGGTTTCAGCGACGAGCACGCCATTGTAATAAAGCCGGATCGTGCTTTCATCGTAGCTCCCCGCGATGTGAACCCATTCATCCGCCGGCGGAACCGGCGTCTCCGCAACTCCGTAATCAACCCCGGCGTTTTCAATCAGAAAACGATAGTTCCCATTGTTGGCGTAGTGAGTAAAAAACTGGGCGGCGGGTCCGCGTCCGATGATTTGCTGCTGACCGCCGTTATCCCGGAACTTCACCCATGCTTCCACAGTGATCTGAAACACATCGAAGTCGGTGCTCGAAGCCGCCTCGTAATAATCAGAATACCCATTGAGAGAGACGCCCCGGTCGGGTTTCCAAGTCAGTTTCGATTCATCGAGCTGCGCCCAGGCGGGAAACGCCACGAGAGCCAACAGCAACACGACAAGCGCGGTGTAAATTCGATTTCTCATCACAATTCTCCTCCTTATCAATCAATGATCCATTCAAGGTCCCACGCGATAGATGTCTCCATCGCTGTTCAATCCATTCGATAGGTTATACCACAACAGATACTGTTTTTCGGTCGACTCAAAATCGAGATCGGGGCCGAAACTCATGATCGCCCAGCCCCCCTTCTGATGCTTGTACATCGACATCGAAGGATCGTCGAACCAGGTTCCCGTTCGGCGATGATCCATAGTGTCGGGCCCCCAGAAGGGGTAGACCGCGTCGGCCTCCACATCCACGGTGTTAAACACGTCGCGAACACTGGCGGACATATATGACACCGGCGTGGTCAATCGCCGAAAACGGAAAAGCCGTGGATTGATAAAAGTAACCGTCCCCGGGAAATAGGTGTTGGGATAGTTGCCGTGGTCGATGGAATACATTTCCAACGCGGTCCCGATGGCTTTCATGTTGCCTTCGGTGGCCGCGATGCGCGCTTTGAGTTGAGCGTTGAGAAAGTTAGGCACGGCGATCGCCGCCAGAATCCCGATAATCGCCACCACGATGAGTAATTCAATTAAGGTAAAGCCTCTTCGGCTATCCATCATCGCAAACATGCTGACTCTCTCCTGAATCCAAAAGTCATCCAGACGCCACGATAACATAAAAAAAGGTTGATAAACTTTTTTTTAAGAAAATACGGTCAGCAATCAATTTATTATTCATTCGCTTGAATGCAATTTTCACAGGAATATGAAAAAATGGCGCGATCCCCAGAAGAGATCGCGCCATCGCTTTGTATCAGATCTGATACGCTTAAAACACAGCGTTATAACTATTTCGCGGGTTCGATCAGTTGCGTGTCGGGTTTTTCCAGATCGAGTTCCTGCAGCCACGCGTTGCGGAAAAGCACGTCATGCCCTTCGCATTGTAATTTCAGACCGCCGGGCGTATCGGTAATCCCCGCGCCGTCGTCATTGCCGCCGTCGATCCCAGAATTCGCCCCTCCCCACACTTTCTGAATGAAGCGGTTTTCATGGGCTTTAACGCCGTTGAAATAAATCGTCACCAGTGCGTGTTCCGTCAACTTTCCATCCTGAAAGCGCGCGGCGCGAAAGACGATGTCGTAAGCGTTCCACTTACCCAATCCCTTGTACGCCTCGTAAGGGCCGGCCGCTTCATTAATCACCGCGGCCATACCGTGCGGTCCGGTGGCGCCGTCGAAAATCTGAATTTCGTAACGGTTTTGAAGATAGACGCCGCTGTTGCCGCTCTTGTGAGGAATCAGAAACTCGATATGAAGGCGAAAGTCACGGTATTCCTTTTTCGTCACGATATCGGCCGCGCCATACAATCCTCCATCGGCGGCGGGGTCATACGACATCAACACCGTACCGGCGTCGACCGGATCGTCTACGATCTTCCACTTAATGGGCAACGATGAACTGAAGCGCGGGCCTTCCCAGTACGTCCACTTCTCATCGAGCAACTCGCGCGACCCGTCGATCAATACGTCCGCCCCTTGAGGCGCGGGAACGCCGACTCCGACCTGCGTCTCGATTTCAGCGGATGAAGCCGTCATGGTGATCGAGGTAATGGAAAGACAAATAAGCATCAATACGAACAACGGCGCGGCGAGTCCGGCGCGGACGCCGGAAAGGGTACGAATTGCGTTTTTCATGATTGATCGTCTCCACGTTTTCACAATAACGATTGGTTGAATCGTGCGTCAGCAAACAGCAGGAGCCGAGATGCGGTTCCATGCTTCAACGCCGATTATTCTTCAATATCCGCGCGGGGAAAGCAATAGCTCCACATTTTATTTTCTCATCCATGTTCCACGGCGGCGTAAATATTACATGCGAATTGCATGGACATTTCCTCAAAAACAAAATCAGGAAATGGTGAATTGATTCAAACGAAAGAATTGTTCAAGATTGGTGAGTAACTTGATTCAAAATTCTATTGACGATTTCCATTTTTTCTTTGGGAGGTTCAAGATGAAGAAATTCAATTTCACTCTGTGTATTTTTCTGCTCTGTTCCAGCGCGTTCGCGCAATCCGTGTCATTCCAGTACGTTACTGAAGTGCCCACGCCGCCCGAACTGGGCATCCCGCTCGGCGTGGCCGTCGACGCCAATGGGGGCTTGTATTACACCATCCTGTCAATCGGCAGTAACCTGTCCGGCTGCCTGTACGTCGCCGATCCACTGAGCGCACCGCCCGCCAGCGAACACGTCTACGTGGATGACGGCCTCGATTTCAACATGCCCAACGGCCGCGGCATTACCGGCGTCGACGTGGATAGCCAGGGGAACGTCTACATGTCGTTCGACACGGGCACGGCGTCATCCTCCAGTCTGCGCAAGCGCGGACCCGCGCCTGATTTTGCTCTCGTCAGCGATTTCGGAGTCGATGGCGTGTTTGGTCAACGTTTTGAGGCCGCCTCAATGCTCAACGCCGACATCGTCATGGGCGTCTTGTTCGATACGGTCAATTTCTACGACTCTCACACCGGCGAGTTGCTTCACACTGTGGGCGGTGGCGAAACCTATCAGCGTGACGCCGCGTATAACCCCGCGACGAATGACATCTACCTTGCCAAAAACCGCGACGTGGCCGGATACCCCATCAGCGCGGCCAACCTGCTTTCAGGCGGATCGCCGGATAATCTGGCCGGTTACGCTTCGATCCAGCCCGGCTTTATTCCCCAGGGCGGGCAGGGCGGTCAGTATGGAACCAAGCATCAGAAACTGGGATACGATCCGGTGAACGACCTGATCATGGTACCCACGTATACGGGCGAAGCAGCGCCGGGAGAGGGCGAAACCTACCAGCTCAACGTCGCGTTTTATCATCCCTCCGACACTTCGACTCCAGTCGCGAGGATCGACGCCTCCGACTCGCCCAACGGCCCCTTGCTTGAGACCGGCGACGTGGAATCAGCCCAGATTGACGGCGAAACCTACGTCTTTATTTCCGACTCGCGCCGCGACGACAATGTAAAACGCATTCTTGTTTATAAAATGATGACGGGGTCGTCATCGGCGAAAGCCTGGGACCTGTACAACTGACTGAGCGAAATACGTTGAAAAAGGAGAACGCCCCGGCTTCAACCAGCGAACTTGGGTGAACCGAAATGAAACCAACAACCAACGCACGTGCATTTACTTTGATTGAATTGCTGATCGTCGTCGCCATCATTGGTATACTCGCCGCCATCGCGGTGCCGAATTTCCTCAACGCTCAGGTCAGGGCCAAAATCGCCGGAGCCGAGGCCGACATGCGCAATCTCGGGACTGCTATCGGCATGTACACGCTCGACTACAACAAGCCCCCGCGCACCACAACCGATGGCTGCTACACGGGGACCTGTCAGGGTTCGCAATTATCGCGTTTTACCCGGCTCTCTAAATTGACGACGCCCATCTCGTACATGTCATCCGTACCGGAAGACAAATTCAACACAGAACAACTTCGGTTGGAGTCGTCTGAACCGACGAATACCTACCCCTATTGGGAGCCTGTCTTCGCCGACAATTACCGCACGCCCACCGGGCTGGGCCGTCATTTCCGCGATCAGGGCCACCCCAACAAGCAGTGGGCTCTGATGAGTTATGGCCCCGACGGCGACTTCGAAGCGGCGGGGGGAGGCGATCTGGCGCCGTATGAAGTTTCAAACGGTCTGGTTTCGAACGGCGACATTATGCGGTTCGGAAACTGACATCAGCGAAACAATTCACAAAATCGTCATACGCTCGTTTCTTGACAAGGCCTGGCCCATTCACCGGCCAGGTCTTTTTTTTGAAACCAACGAACCGGAACGGACAATGAATTCAAGAATATTCCGCCTTCATACTTTTCTAATCGCTCTGACTATCGCGATTTTCGAAGCGGCGGCCCCATCGTATGCCGGGTCCGCACAGACGCTTGCATTCGGCTCGCTTCCCGATCAGTACGACGTCATCGTGGCGGGCGCGGGCACGGGCGGCGTGGCTGCCGCGTTACAGTCGGCGCGGCTGGGCGCACGAACCCTGCTCGTCGAAGAGACCGACTGGATCGGCGGGCAGATGAGCGCCGCCAGCGTCACCAGTATGGATGAAGGCTATCCGCCCCGCGATTGGGTGCGCTCGCGAGGCGTGTATCATGAATTCACGTCCCGCGCCGAGGCTTTTTACATGGCGGTGGGCCAATCGAACGATACCTGCGCCGTATCGGAAGACCACTTCGCCGTAGAACCTCATATCGCGCAACGGATTCTATATGACATGATCGAAGATGTGCGCGGCGACGTTACCCCCACCGGTGAACGGGCGGTGCTTGATGTGCTGCTCAGAGCCAGAACAACCGCGGTCCAGCGCGAAGACGGCAAGATCGTCTCCATCACTCTCGAAGATCAAAGCGCCTCCGCCTCTCCCAGGACGCTGCGATGCAAGGTGTTGATCGACGCCACCGAGTATGGAGACGTGATCCCTCTCACCGGCGCCCGGTACAGAATCAGCAATATCACCAGCGATCAGATCGAAAACCGGAAAGGTGAAACGCCGCTCGTTCAACATAACACATGGACGATGAGCATTCGAAAATACGAAGGCGGCGCTCCATCCGAACTGCGAATGACGCTGGAGCCGCCCGGCTACAACCCGGCGGCGATCTCGCCTCAACTCGACAACGTGGATAACATGTCGCATCGCTTCCCCTGGTCGTTCGAGCGTTTCCTCAAATACCGGGGCATGCCTGATTCATCCAGCGCGGTGCGCGTCCAGAATGGCAACGGGCTGATTCACACCCGATCGTGCATCAACTTCGGCCCCAACGATCAGGCCTTCGACATGCTCGACGTCGAAGATCCCACGCATCGCGAAGAAGCCGAGTATCAGGCGATCCTGAAAACGCTGCGTGTACTCTATTACATCCAGACGCGCTTAAACCGGACGGACTGGTCTGTGGCGAACGACCTTGGTTATGACTCAGCCTATAACCGCGCTCGCGTAAAAAAACTTATTCAACGCCATCCCGAGATGGCGCCCTTCGAGGCGATTCTGATTCACATGCCGCCGATCGCGTACGTTCGAGAAAGCCGCCGCATCATGGGCGAACATACCCTGAGCGCGAAAGAACTGCGCCGTGCGAAATCATGGTCGCCGAAATGGTTCCAAACCGCGCTGGCGTTAAACGATTATCCGGTCGACGTCCACGGCGGTCCCGATCAAGTTCACTTTCTGGAAACGGACCTCGACTCCCCGGAGGATTTCCCCGTCAAATTCGATCAATGGGGTCACGGAGCGTTTCAGGTTCCATTCGAATGCTTTATTCCAGAAGAAATCGACGGGCTGTTGCCCGCGGAAAAAAATCTCTCTCAATCCCGAATGGCTAATGGAGCGACGCGCCTCCAGCCCAGCACCATGCTGACCGGCCAGGCGGCCGGCGCCATCGCCGGGCTCGCGATCACGATGAATCGAGCGCCGCGCGACGTTCCGCCGCTGACCGTACAGGAAATTCTGCTCGACGCCAAAAGCGATGTCGCGCCACGGCGGTTCAACGACGTCGTACATGGTCTTGAAACATGGAAGGCGATTCAACTCGTGTTGGCGTATCAAGTGATGGAGATCGAAGGCGATGAATTCAAACCGAACGCCAAAGTAAGCCAGGATGAAGTCGAACGAATCAAAACCAACTTGCGTTCGCTCAAAATCAGGGGCGCGAGACCTGGCTGGCCCAGTGACGGCGATATGAGTTTTCATGCCGTCACGCGTGGAGAACTGGCGCGCGAAGCGGCGAAAGCGATTCGCTCAGCGGTCGACAACCCGCTACGCGCGGCGGAGTAATCCACGGCTTCGTCGCGCCGCCTGTATAGCGGTAAACTGGATGCATCCATGCCTCATGGAGCGAACCCGTGAATTCCGGATGGTCCGTATACATAGCCTTGATTCATGCGTCGCGCCTCGCGGGATTCATCCTGCTGACGGCGCTGTACGCGCACGGCATGGGGTTGGAGAACTGGCGTTTCTGGCGTGAAGAAAACGGCTTGAAAGAAAGTTATTGTCAGCAGGTCTTCATGGCCCCCAGCGGGGTGATCTTCGTCCGGTACTGGGAAATTCCCTGGATCAGCCGCCTGGATGGATACCGCGTGACTCATATTCAGATTCCTGAAGAAACTCAACTGGTTTCCATCAGCGAATCGCCGGATGAGACCCTATGGCTGAAATCGTCTGAAGGATTATGGCGCAAAGATGACGAAACCTGGACGCTGTTCAGCGTGGAACCACTTGATTCGAACCGGTGGTTCGCCCCTCTTTCAAGGGATCGGGTTCTATACGCGTATCAGAACAATATATATGAATATAATACGAACAGCGCCGCCTCGGCTCCGCTCCTGACCAGCAACCGCGCGGCGCTCGGCCCGATCCGCTCAATGAACCCCGTCTCCACTCGCGAATTCATATTTGGAGCGCAGCACGGATTTTACCGCGTGATGCTCGATGAAAATAGCGAGACTGGGATCTCCGGCGTGCCCTTGCCGGAAAACTGGAGCGGCCTCAAAAACGCGTACCCGCAATCCGACGGCGGCGTAATCTGCGTCGTCGCCTCGCCCGGCGCACCCGGCGATCAACTGGCGTATTACGATGGAGAACGCTTTGAATCGCTGGATTATCGGGCCGATCCGCTTGAAGCGCTCTGGCCCGGCGGCGAAGGGCGCGATGTGTGGGCGTTTCACGCCATTCTGCATGAACGCGCCGTTCATTCAGAGCGCGGCGAACTCTCCATGACCTTCGACAGCGACAGCGTACTGACTGGAGACGTGATGGATACAGTCCACGCGCCCGACGGATCGTTCTGGCTGGCGATGTCGCAAGGGCTGGCGCGCTGGTCGAGCTCGATCTGGCGGACGCCGAAAGAATCGCCGTTCCAGAATTCGCTGGTATTCGACATCCATCAGGATGATGCGGGTCGCTTATGGTTCGCGGGGATGAAAGGGCTCGCCAGCCTCGAAGACGGCAAATGGTCCTACTTTCCCTATCCTTCGGGAACCGTCCCGCGCCACACCTACCCTGATACCTTGGGGACATTGCGTGACGGCAGTGTTGTTTTGCAGACGCTCGATACATCCCGCATACTCCGCTTCGATCCTCAAACAGAGACGTACAGTTTCATTATTCCCCCCTCGGAGAAAAGCATCGGCCACCTCTTCTACCAGGGCGGCGGCCTGTATTGGATCTATCTGCTGGGAGAAAACGGCGGCGAATTCGTTCAATACGACGGAGACCGTTTCACGCCTCTCAAGGGAATGGAACGGATTCCCGACCTGGGTGAATTGCGATCTCTATACAAAGCCAGCGACGGCTCTATCTGGATTACGGGGCTTGAAGGCTTTTTAGTGATCCGTGATGGAACAATTCAACGCAACAGCGTCATGGATGAATCGGGCGAACAGGGAGCACTGACGATTCTTGAAATCAGCCCGGACACGGTCTGGTTCGGCGGACGTCAACACGTCTATCAGTGGCGCAAAGGAGTCTGGAGCCGGGTGTTGTCGCACGTGGACCGGGCGCGATCCATGCTCATCGATCATGACGGCGTCATCTGGACGGCTTCCGGCGCCGGTCTGCAGCGGTTTCAGAATAACTGCTGGGCGGTTCATTCCCGGATGGAAGGCCTGCCCAGCGCGGTGACGTATAAAGTGTTCGAAGATCGCGAGGGGCGTATCTGGTGCGGCGCCGCCAATGGCGTCAGCCTTTACTATCCCGAAACCGACGTCCGCGCGCCGGAAACGATGGTGAACGCCAGCGATAATCCATCGGTGGTTTCTCCAGAGGGAGACGTCCGCCTCGTGTTCACAGGCCGCGACTTCTGGGACGCGACGCCGCCCGACCGCTTATATTTTTCCCATCGTCTCGATGGAGAAGACTGGACTCCCTATTCAGCACAAAGCGCCGTCGAATACCGGGGCTTGCGCTCCGGCGAACACGTGTTGAACGTCCGTGCGATGGACCGAAACGGCAATGTCGATTCGTCTCCAGCCGAATTCCGTTTTTCAGTTTTGCCCCCCTGGCATCAAAGTCCCGTCTTTCTCGCCATGACGGCGTTATCGTCGCTGTTGGCGCTTGCGCTCGCCGTGCTGCTGATCCGGCGTCATTTATGGATGGCGGAACTGGTGGATAGCCGCACCCTCGAACTCAGCCAGGCTAATCGCCGCCTTGAAGCGAACGCCGTTGAGTTGCGGAAGCTCGCCGCCGATGTCAGCCTCGCCGAAGAACGCGAACGCCGCCTGATCGCCACCGATCTGCATGACCGCATCGGTCAGGCGCTGGCCATGTGCCAGCTGCGGCTGGACCTGATTCTGTCACGCATCGCGCCGGAGGGGCTGAAAAAGCCATTAAGCGATATCTGCGCCTTGATCGAGAACACCAATCAAGCCACACGGTCCCTGGTATTCGAAATCAGTCCGCCCAGCCTGTATGAACTCAATCTTGAATCGGCGCTCGAACAATTGACGGTTCAGATGGAGCGGCAATATCCGGAGATTCATTTCGAGTTTGAAGACGAAGGAAGCGACAAGCCTCTCGAAGGCGACGTGCGTTACCTTATCTACCGCGCCGCGCGCGAACTGGTCACCAACGTCATCAAACATTCCAAAGCCCGCCACGCTAAAGTCAGCGTCGCGGCCGATGGAGATTCCATCTCCGTATCGGTCATCGACGACGGCGTCGGCCTGCCGCCTCGGGAAACACGTGGAGACGGGTTTGGGTTATACAGTATTCAGGAGCGCTTGCATCAAATTGGAGGACGGCTTGAGATCGAATCAGAGCCGCACCGGAAAACCTGCGTAACCATCATCGCGCCGCTTGTTCGCACCGGCGCGCGCAAACGGGAACATCACAATGAATAAAACAACCATCCTGATCGCGGACGATCATGAAATCGTTTTGGAAGGACTTCGCCTGCTTTTCGAACAGGAAGAAGACATGGAACTCATCGGCGAGGCGCGCGATGGGCGCGAGGCCATTCGGCAGGTAAACGCCTTACGCCCCGACGCCATCATTCTCGATATAACCATGCCGGGGTTGAACGGCGTCGACGCGGCTCGCCGCATTCACGAAATCGCGCCGGATTGCAAGATCATCATTCTCTCGATGCATCTCGAAAAAGGCTTCGTCACCCAGACGTTCCGCGCGGGCGCCTCGGGCTACCTGTTGAAAAACAGCGCGTTCCGCGAACTGGCGGCGGCGGTTCGCGAGGTGATGGCGGGCGGCGTGTTTCTCAGTTCGGAAATCGCCGGGTCGGCTGATGATTATCTCAAGGCGGCGGGCCCACAGCCCGAAGACGGCCAGTTGTCTTCACGCGAACGCGAGGTGCTGCAACTGTTCGCGGAAAATAAAACCATGAAAGAAATCGCCGACCTGCTTAATATCAGCCTCAAAACGGTCGAGGCGCATCGGCGCAATATTCGCTTTAAACTGGGCGTGGACAGCACGGTCGAGCTCATCAAGTATGCCATTCGCGAAGGGCTGACCACGCCTGATTTTTAAACCGGATTCACGAGCGCGTTTTGGCGACTCGTTCAACTTCTTCGAGGTAGGTCTGCACGTTATCTCGCGGATTCACCTGTTGCGCGCGGCGGAGCAGCGGTAACGCTTCGTCGTACTTGCCCTGCCCCACCAGCAACTGAGCCTGGCGCACTTTCGCGTCGGCTTCGTATCCCTCGATGTTGGCGGCGCGCTCGTAGTAATAGATTGCTTTTTCAACGTCTCCATTGCGGCTGCTGTTCTGCCCGAGCAGAATCAGCGCTTCGCCGTCGAGAGGATCGAGCTCGACGATCTGTTCGAGCACCTTCACTTCTTCTCCACTGGCGCCGGAGGCCACGGCGAGACGCGCGCGCAGTTTAAGCAGATCTTTGCGGGCGTCCGTCTCGATCTGGTCGCCGTATTGGCTTTCGATTCTTTCAATCAGCCGTTTTGTCTCCTCCATCGCCCCGCGCGCGGCCAGCACCTTCGCGGAACGGATGGCCCGGTCGGGTTTCCCGTTCCTGTTGAGGTCCATCGCGCGGATATATGTATCCACCGCGAGATCGAACAGTTCTTCGTTGATATAAATGTCGCCCAGCATGTTCAGGCTGTCCGACGTCGACTCGCCCAACCGGTCGACCAGTTCGTAATTTTCGGCGGCCTTCATCGGCTGATTGAGTCCGATGTACGCGTTGGCCTGCAACAGCCACAGATCGGCGCGTTCGGGCTTGCCTTTCAACAACTGACCACACAACGCCGCCGCCTCGGCGTAACGTTCCTGCTTGAAGAAACTGCGCGCCAGCCCCATCTTCCAATCCATCGTGGGTGGATCGAGCAGTATCGCCATGCGGTATGCCGACTCGGCGGAAATATAATTTTCAATGGATGAGTAAGCATACCCAAGCAGACCGTAGGTCACCGCGTCGCCTCCACCCAGCTCGATCACTTTCGTCAGCGCGGGCGCCGCTTTGACGAAATCACCCAGCCGAATGTAGATCACGCCCAGGTTTTTCCATGCGCGCCGGAATTTAGGATATTTCTGAACGGCCGCCTGATAGACGGTCACCGCCTGATCGAGTTTGTCCTGCTGAAAATAAATATTCGCCAGGGTGAAGTCAAAAACCGCGCTGGAGGCGTCATTGCGCGACGCTTCGAGCAACTTCGCCGCTTCACCCATCTGATCAGACGAGATCAGTTCGAGAACCTTCTGCATCTGGTCGCGTTCTTCCACCGTAACGCGCGGCTCGATCTCGATTTCGGCCAAGTAACTTTCGGCGAATTGTTTTTTAAACGCAGGATCGTTCCAGATTTTCAATTCCATTGCGCTCAGGTGGCTGTTGGGCTTCAGCGCGGCGTGATTCCCATCCTGCGCGGCCGCTTCCCACTGAAACACCGTCAAAATGGTCAGGCAGGCGCAGAACAGTATGAGGCTATTGAAAACAGGAACCCGTCGGTCGTTCATAATGATTACCCTTTAGGAAAACTGATCGGCGCCCGCATGCGGAACCGCACCGGTTTACCGTTTCTCTTGCCCGGTTCGAATTTCCATTGCTTGACGGCGTTCATGGCGGGCTTTTCAAATATAGGATCGGTCGATTTCTGAACGATTGGATTCTCAACCCTCCCGTTCTGATCGACGATAAAAATGATATATACCGTGCCGGGCGCCTTCTGGCGCAGTTCATTGGTCAACACCGGCCCGGGCTGATAAATGACGCGCGGCTTCTGATCGAGATCCGATAATGAAAACAGCGCGTCGACGTCGTCGCTCTCAGACGTTACGGTGTTCAGCTTGACGGCGAAGTCGCCTCCCAGCCATCCATCGCTAAAACCGGGATTCAACGCCAGTTCGAGCTGCGAAAGATCGAGCGGAGGCGCTTCCTCCGAGAGTTCGGGCGGCGCTTCCTCCTCTTCGGGTTCTTCTTCCTTCTGCTCTTCCGGCGGAGGCGGCGGCGCCTCCAGTTCGGCGGTATCGATCGATTGTACGATCATGTCCGTCGCCGGCGGTTTGGCTAGCGTCTGCATCAACGGCAAAACAAGGAAGAACGCCAGCGTCAGTCCCAACGCGCCCACGGCGACGAAGACGCGATGGATGAATTGGCGGATCATTCTGAACGGTTTTCGCTTGCGTTGTCTCATCGTCTTATCCTTTATTCTTTCGCGTCGCGATGCTGACTTTGACGGCGCCCGCCAGCTTCGCCTCATCGATCACCCGTACCAGCATGCCCGACTGCGCGGCGGCGGCGGCTTGAATGATGACGGGGACCTCCTCTTTCTGCAGCATGCGTTTGACCAGAGGCTGCACCCCGCTGATACCGATCTCACGCCCCCCGTATACCACTTCGCCTTTCTCGGTGACCGCGATGAGGATGCTGGTTTTCTCAAGCCGAACCGAGGATGCGGCTTGCGGCTTGTCGACCTCGACGCCGGTTTCTTCGACGAAGGTCGTGGTTACGATAAAAAAGATCAGCAGGATGAATACGCAGTCGATCAGCGGCGACATATCGATGCCGGCTTCGCCGCCCTCATCCAATGACAGGTTGCGGAAACGTCCCATGATTACCTCGTAAAAACCAAACGGTTTTATTCCATATCGAGTTCAGGCAATTCTTCTTGCCCTGAATCGGTTCGGTCCAATTTCTTTTTCTGTTTTTCCAGTTTGTGCAGCTTCTTATACAGTTTCTGCGTACAGACCGTCTCAAGATGGGCGAGAAAAGCCTTATAGCGCTCGTGTTTTCGCGTGAGTTGGTATTGAAAGAAAAGCCCCGGCAACGCGATCACCAATCCGGTTTCGGTGGTGATCAGCGCTTCCGAGATGCCCTTCGCCACCATCGCCATCGTCTTGTCTCCGCCCGCGCCCGAAGCCAGCGCGGCAAAGGTGGAGAGCATACCCGTCACGGTTCCCAGCAGACCCAGCAGCGGCGCCGTGCTGACGCAGATTTTCATCACGCGCAGATCGCGCTCGAACGGAGCGACTTCCGTCACGCGTAATTCTTCGAAAAAAACCGAGGTATCTTCGATGGATGATCCCCCGGTTACGAAATCGAGCAATTCGCCGATCGGGCCTTTGCGCTCCTCGGGATGGTTGATCCAATGACGCCACTTTTTTTCCGGCACGGAATTGAAACCTTTTTCGCTCAGCCGGAAATATACGTGCATCCCCAGCGCGAACATCACCAGCGCCGTAATCGCGATGGCGATCATCGCCCAGCCGCCCGACAGCCAGATTTCAACCGCCTGCGACCAGAGCGTTTTAATCTGTTCGATGCTCGCCGCGTCCATTATTCGATGCTTCCCGCTGAAAAGTTGGTGTTCTTAAACGGCGTCTTGCTCACCTGGTTAACGAACGCCACCGCCGCTTTTTCCATCTCGCTCACCACGCCGCGCGCCTTGCGCGAAAGAAATGCGTGAATCAACAGCGAGGGAATCGCGACGATGAGGCCGTATTCAGTGGTGATCAATGCTTCCGAGATGCCGCCCGACAGTGTCTTGACGTCGCCCGAACCGAATACGGTGATCAATTTGAATGTGTTGATAATGCCGGTGACGGTACCCAGCAGCCCGAGTAACGGCGCCGACGCCGCGGCGATCGCGATAAAGGGCAACAGACCTTCCAGCTTCAAGCGCGCGGCCAGCATTTTTTCATACATGACTTCTTCGATCAGTTCACGCGGTTCCTTGAGATGCTCCACGCCCGCAGCCAGCATGCGGCCTACTGGACCGCCGATGGCTTTCGCTTTTTGCATGGCGGCCTGTACATCATGCTCCGCGACCGCGTTTAACAGCGCGCCGATACGCTTGCGCGACGGTTTGCGAATCAGGAGCATGCTCAGCCACTTGTAGAGCGCAACCAACAAAGCCGCGCCCGCCAGTGCGAAGATCGGGTACATGACCGGACCACCCTTTTGGATGTGTTCGAGCAGTGTGTCTTCGGTCTGTTCGATCTTGTGCGCGTTGCCCAGAGTTGGATCGATGGGGATCCGGCCCGACCCGTTCTCAAACACCTGCACCGCCGCGCTGGCGTCTTCGATCGCCGCGAACTCAACGATCGCCGGTTCCAGCGAACCCAACCGCTGCTCAATCGTACCGATCACGTCACCCTGCAGCGAACGGAACATCCCCACAGGTCCCGCCAGAATAAACTCGCCCTGTTTGACCATCCCGCTCGGATCGACGGCGGTTCCGTTGAATCGTGCGCCGCCCAGCGCGTCCCGCAAGCGGTCGAGCGAGGTCGACAGCAGCGTCGCTTGCGCCTTGTACACGTCTTCTTCTGAAAGTTGGTTGTTCTCCAACGCGAGTTTGGCGGCGTCGAGGGCGTCGCGGTAACGCTGAATCTCCGAGATATGCAGCCGTGATTCAAAGTTGCGGATGTACTCGCTCAACAGGTTGGAGAGGTAGGTCGCTTCTTCCTGCCGCGACTTGATCTCGTTGCGCAAGTTCGCCAGATCGAGCGTTCCGCTGTCGAGCAGGCGCGAGGTCTGCTGATATTCGAGCCGGACGTTGGTCAGCTGACTTTCCAGATCGCTCAGTTTCCGGCTGAGCGGTACGGTTTCATCGGCGACCTTTTGACGCAGCTGATTCAGTTCGGCGACGCTGTCCTCCAACTGTTTCTGAACCGACGCCGACGCCTGGCCGAAACTGACGCCGGTCGCATCATCCACACCGGACGCATCGTTTTGCGCGAACGGCGTGATGGAGAAAAACAGAAGAAGCGAAATGACGAAAATTGGTTTCATGTTCCTGTCCAGGGATTCCATGGTTACTTGATCTCAATCGGCAATTGCACGAAGGAGGCGACTTTTTCGTTTTTGAGTATGGCGATGGCGTCCGCGATGGCCGGCGCCGCGTCGTTAGACGGCTTCCATGCCCAGCCGTCGTCCGATGATGCGCCCACGCCCGCGTACTTGCCGTTGGCGCTCACGTAATAGCCCTGGCTGACGCCGATGTATAACGCGGTCACTTCTACTGAACCGCCGTCTTCCACGTCCCGCACTTCGCTGTTGACCGTGATATCGAGGTTGAACTTGTCGACTTCGTTCAGAATGCCCACCACGTTCTGAAAACGTTCCGCGATGGATGCTTTTTTCTCTTCGGACCCATCGGGCAGACGCTGGCTCAGCGGTTTTACGCGTTCGCGGATGGGAGCGGGGAGGCGTTTCAACAGGTCCTTCGTCCGGTCTTCCAGCGAAACCAGCGTCGATTCAAGCGAGCTCGAAGCCTGTTTGAGTTTGTCGTTCTGCTCGATCAGTTCGCCTTTTTTCTTGTCGGTCTCTTCGATGCTCTTTTTGGCGTCGCCGATCTTTTCGCGCAGAGAATCGATTTCCCGTTGAATCAGACCGATGCGCTCGTTCAGCATTTCTTTTGAAAGCGCGAGATCGCGCTTTTCCTTTGAAATGATGCGCTGGTTCTCCACCCATTTTTCCAGCGCGGTTCGCGTCGCTTCGATGTCGGCGGTCGTCTTGTCGGCCGAGATCGCCCCCGTCGCGATAAAGCACACGGCGCAGAGCAGCGCGAGCGAGCCCGACGCGATCGGCGACCGGGTCCAGGCGAGCCGATCGTTCCACCGTGGAGGCTTTGATACATGTTGTGTCATAGCGTCACCCTGAGTTCACCCGACGTTCGTTCGCTCAAAACTGAGCGCTGACGGCGATGGTGAATTCCATTCCTTTGTGATATGAAGTTTTCGTTACGTCGTCGCCAATATATTTCGAGCGATACGCGGTTTCGATTGCGGGATCGAGCAGGTTTTTCGCCTGAAACTTGACAGACCAGCTATCTCCGATCTTCTGTGTCAGGCTCATGTTGAGCGTGCCGTATTCCTTTTCGTATATATTGGGCACGAACTTGCCTTGCGACTGACCGGCGCCGGCTTTCAACGCGTCGCCACGTACGGAATAAAAAAGCCCGACCTGCGTGCCGGTCAGTCCCAGCCGGTCGAGATCGTAGGTAAAGAAGATGTTGTAGAGATAATCTGGCGCGTTGGTCATGTCGCGTGAGGGCATGGGCGCATTGATATTGGGCGTTTCAAATAACGCCGCTTCTTCGGGAGGCAGCGTGACTTCCGAGTCGATCAGGGTCACGTTGCCGCCGATCATCAGCCCTTCGAGTTCATCCCAGAAGTGGCCCATCTGCTGACGTACTTCAAACTCATACCCGCTCAACGTGCCTTCAGGGTAGTTGACCGGCGTGGTATAAGCGAAATCGACGATGCGCTGAACGTATTCAATCGGGTCCTGAATGTCTTTATAGAAATAAGACGCCGAGATCAGGCTGCCTTCATAAGGCCTGTAATCCACCCGCAGGTCATAGTTCTGCAGTGCGCTCATCTGCAGCGTGGGGTTGCCGATGAACACGTCGCCGCCCAGGTATTCCTGCTGCTGAATGGGAGACAGTTCCTTAAACGTCTGCCGTGCGACGGTCTGGCTGTACGAAGCGCGCAGCGTCACCGTTTCAATCGGATCGACCTGCAATCCGATCGACGGCAGTACGTCCGATTGCTTGAAGGTCACGTCGGCGTCGCCTGGATTCAGTTCGACCGTCGACGATGAACCGGGTGGAATCCAGTTCACTTCCGATTCGGGATAATTAATAATGCTGATCTGCGTGTCTTCAAAACGCGCGCCGCCCACGATCTTTACGTAGGAAGCGAGAGGGAGGTCGATCATTGAATACCAGGCGTCGATCTTCTGTTCGCCATCGTAATCGACGTCGATCTTCCCTTCCGTGACGGGGTGTCCTTCGTTAAAGAACTCATCGCTCCACATGTCTTCCCACGGAGCGAAATACTGCGCGCTGTTGTCGTTGAAATTGCTGAATGAATCCTGATTGTAATGGCGGTTCACCGTATCGCCGAACACGCCGAACTTGAGATAGCCTTCGTCGCCGCTCCACTGCTCGAAGGAAAACTTGAGATCGAAGAAATACTGATCGCTGTTTTCTTCGATATCCTTCCAGATGCGTTGCAGGTTGCCCAGCGTGAAGTTCGCCGCGGGTTTAAACGGGCGGTGAACCTCAGGATTGATGGAGGGCGGAATATACGGCGGAAATCCCGGCTGGTACGAATCAGCCCAATAGATTTCACCGAACTGCCGTTTGTCAGGCTGAAACAGATCGGCGGAACTGTGCGAAAGCCCCCAGTCAAACTCGGGAGGCTTAAACATAAACGTATCCTTAAAGCCAAACTCGGGGATGGGCAGCTGGTGAGTCCCGTTCAGCTGAACCGTCTGAGTCGAGCGCTCGGTATATTCCAGCGTCTGCGTCCGGATGAACGGCGCGGCGTCGCGAAACTGGTTGCCCGGGCTCGTGGGATCGCCGGGAGCGTAATCAGGAAAGTAATAATATTTGCCGCGCGTATCCTCCGCCAATGTGGCCACGTCTTCCGTCGCGCGGGTATACATATAGAGCAGCGTCAGCGTGTTGAATTCATTCTCGATGCCGGTCGAGCCCAGCGCTCCCCATTTCACTTCTTCACTGCCCTGCGTCACGTCAAACAATTGCGTTTTGAATGAATCCTGACTCGGCGCGCCTTGGATGTATTGCGGCGACATGGGATCGCCGGGCTGGTCGACCCAATAATTATCGTCGATCCCATCGTCATAAAACGAACTGTCGCGTTCGTAAAACAGGCTGGCGAATCCCCCGATCTTCCAACCATAATCGAGTTCCTGCTTGCCACCCGCCGACAGCGACCATTTTGAATCGATCGGCGCGTCCGCGCCCGAAACGCCGACCGTACTGTCAAACGAGGAAGGAATATCGAGATCGCTGATCCCCCAAAAATTCACTCCGCCGCCTTTGTAGGAGATAAAGTCGTTATTCCCCGTCACCAGCGAGTTATAGCCGGTCTGGGCGCTGAATTTAAACATGGTCTCTTCGGGAATTTTTTTCAGCACCACGTTCACGGCGCCGCCGGATGCGTCGCCCTGTTGATCGGGGGTAAAAGTCTTGCTGACCTGAATGCTCTCGATCGCCGCCGAAGGAAACTGATCCAGCTGCACGGCGCGCTTGTCGGCGTCGGCGGTGGGGAGCCGAACGCCGTTCATTTGCGAGTTGACGTAGCGGTCCGGTAATCCGCGAATCACCGCGTATTTCCCATCCTGAATCGATGCGCCCGATACAAGCCGAAGCGCGCTGGCGGCGTCGCCTGCGCCCGCCTGGCTCATCAGGTCAGCGCTGATTGAATCCATCAGCGAAGGGCTTTCCAATCGAAGCTCCAACAGCGCCGCCTCGGTACCCGCGCTGAACTGAATATCCTGAACGATGAATTCCTCCATCTCGGTGAAATCGCCGGTCAGCCACGCGTCCACTTCGGTCAGTTGACCGGGCGAAACCACCACGTCTGCTTTCACCTGCCGGGTGAATCCCTCTTTTGAAAACACCAGCGTGTACGTTCCCGCCGGAAGTTCGCTGATGACGTAGTTTCCTTCTTCAGACGTTTCCGCTTTCGCGCCCGTCTCAGCGATCATCACCTGCGCGGCGCCCAGCGGCGCGTCAAAATCCCGGTCGTATACCATGCCGCGTACTCCGCCGTTTTGCGCTGACGCGAGATGCGCGAACGCGGCGATGACAACGATCAGAGCGATCGGGCGAAGGATCACCACGGCTGGCCCAACCCCTCTCTGATTTCATCGATTCGATTCCAGGTCGCTTCGTCAGGCTCGACCGAATGCAACGCCATCGAGACGCAGGTCGCTGAAAGATCTTCAGCGCGCGGTCTTGAATTGGGATTCTCCACCCCTTCATCAAGAGCCTGCCGGTAAACCGAAAGCGCCATGCGGTGGTCGCCGATCGCCTGATACGCCTCCGCCAGCGGGCGCAACGCGCCCGCGCGCCAGATGTTGACGATTTTTTCACGGTTATCGTTAAACAACGCCAGCGCGGCGCCGGCCTGTTCGCGGGCGGTTTCAACTCCGCCAGCCCGATACCGCAGAATCAGCAACGCGGAGATTTGAGGAATGTAATCTTCAGGCTTCCACGAATAATCATCCAGATATTGCAGAGATTCATCGATCAGCCGCAGCGCGTTTTGATCGTCGGATCGGCTCAATGCCGATTCGGCCAGACGGTTCAGCAGTTCGATACGCAAAAAGATGGGAAGCGTTTTCCACGACGATTTGATCTTTTCCTCTGTCAGGGCGCGTTTGGCTTCATCCTCATAGAAGCGATCGAACAATTGGGCGTACGCGTCAAGCGCGTTTTTCAACACGTCGAACTGGCCGGGCTCGATCAGCGCGTCGAGTTTTTTTACCTGCTCATCGAATGATTCTTCATCCAATGACGCCGCCTCGGTCGTCTCCAACTTTCCCGTTTCCGAATCCACGACGCCTGATGCAAACTGCTTAGCCTCTTCGATTTGACCCAGTAGAAAATGCGTCCGCGCGATCTTGACCCGAATCGTGTCGCGCCGCCAATCGTCGGTGGTTTCAGAGATCGCCTCCGCGCGGTCTATAGACACCGACGCTTCGGCGATCGCGCCATGACTCGCGCAGTAATAAGCAAGGTCCGCGTAACACGAGCCTTTCCGCCAGTTATCGATCTTTTCGAGATACTGATATGCGCGCAGCGGCTGACCGAGTTCCAGACAGGCTTCAACCACAGCTTCCTGGGCGCGTGAGCGGTCTTTGATATGAGGAGTGGCGGGAATCACCGTCGCGGCGCCGATCGCCGCGTCCAGCAACCTGATCTGATAATCGGCGATGGGTGAATCCTTCAACGCCAATTCGTACGCCTTGCATTGAATTTCTTCCGCGCCGGCGCATAAAACGCATCCAGCCAAAACGATGATCAGTGTGATCATCCGAAACAGGGACCAACGCATTGAGAACTCTCTTTTCCGCTTCACGGCTTTTCCACCGTCCACTTACTTCGTGCGTGTTTTGGGGACGTTTGTTTTTGAATTCAAGCTCCGGCCGTTGGCTGAATTTCTTCAGCCGATTGTTTCATTCGCTTTTCCAGAAAAAAAATGAATTACTTCCCTACACCCGACACCTCATCTCGCGGCCGGGATTCAAAAAAAAGCGGAGAGGAGCTCTGAATTCCTGATCATCTATTCGTTCGGCGAACAACTCGATGGCGGGGCGCAAGGCCCCGCCATCGGATAGACGATTTGTTCAGTTATTTCAATTCAGACCAGTCGCTGGCTTCAGCGGCCGCCGCGCCGGTCATCATTCCGTACTTGACCGGGGTCGACCAACCCGCGAGCCAGTTGTCGTTGGGGGCGAAGCCGCCGCGATACTTGGCCGGGGTGAAGAAGCCGTCCGCCGGAGCCATTGCCACACTGGTCAGCGCGTCGTTGGCCGGCAGCGGGTTGATGTCGGTCACAGGAAGCATATTCTTTCCGCCGCGCACCACCACCGAGGAAACCCGTTTCACTTCGGTGATCGGGCTGGCGGTCGCCTTCACGTTATTGTTGGCCGCCGCCATGACGCCACGCGCTTCCGCTTCGGTGTAAGCGTTCGCGAACAGGTTGTTGTAGAACACGCTGTCAACGATTTCGCACAGCTTGCCGGAGGTCTGCGAGGTGTACATCTTCGCGGGGTCGTTGAACGCGCCTGCGGTGAAGGTTCCCGCGTTGACCGGCGACATATAGGTATAATCGGTGGTCCAGCAATCTTCCCACGGCAGGGTGCCGTTATAGCCGTAACCATTGGCGCCGTCGCCGTCGACGTTGTCGTTCTTCACCAGCTGTTCGCCCAGATCCATGAAGATGCAGTTGTGATACTGAATGTGAGCATTGTCACGCCACGCGGTACCCTGATCGCCGTCGATGGGCTGACCGACAACGGTGAAGTTATAAATCGCCGCGGTGGTGATGGGCTGCGCGTCTGAATCTTCCGCGCCGTCCGTTTCGAAGCAGTTATCGCCCACGCCGGAACCCTGATCGGCGTCAACGCTGTACCCCTGAACGATCAGGCCGAATTGAGCCTTGCCGCGCCAGCCTTCATCGATGTCAAAGCTGTCGTCTCCGATGTTCCAGATATTGATGTACTTCAGAGTCACCGTACCGCCCCAGATTTCGATGCCGTCGTCGACGTTGTTCATGATGTCGACGTGATCGATCTCGGTACCGCGGCCGATGGCGCCCAGCGCCAGACCGTTGAGTTCATTGGCCAGGCCGACCACTTTGCCGCCGTAGCGAAGCGACAGGTAATGGATGGCGCCGCTGTTATCGTTATCGTCATTGCCGCCGTACATGACCTTGGTGTCGCCAGGCGTATCGGCGGTCAGACCTTCCATCTGCTTTTCATTCAGGCCCGTCGGGGTTTTGGTGTTGTTACCCACCGGCTGACCTTTGTAGTGCGAAGCGGAGATCAGGCCCTTGCCCATCAGAGTCAGGTTGCCCCACTCGTTGGAGGCTTCGCGCCAGGTAACCATGTCGTCGTTGGTCGAGGTCATGATGACCGGCTTGTCTTTCGTGCCGTTCACGTAAATACGCGCGCCGCGGCAAACCGCGAGGCTGCCGCCCAGACCGGCGGTGCTTTTCACCAGCGTGCCCGCTTCAACCGTCAGCGTGGCGCCGGGCTCAACGTAAATCTGTTTCTGGAGGTTGTACACATTGTCCGCGGTCCACGTGGTGGAAGTGGTGATGTTGTTGTTTACCATCACTTCCGCCGAGTTCGCCGCGCCGATGACGGCCAGACTCAAAGCAGCCGCCAGCATTCGAAGTCCCCTCATGCTTTTCATAACTGGTTCCTTTTCTGTGAGTGTGATCATGGAGTTACGTATGCAGAACATTCGCCCCATGTGAAGAAAAACTCCCTGAAACAAGGGAGTTTGCACACGTGTATATCTCGTAGGAAATGGTATGGATTTATGTTAGAGGACAATTAGGAGGCGGTTAGAATACAATCAATCTTTATTGTCAGTTTGTTATTAACAATCTATTAATATTGCGGCAATACAGGCATTTGATCGTGAAATCATGACCGAATTTCTCAACCAATATGTCAGTCAAGATCAACAAAATATATAAATACAAGTAAGTTTGATCAATTATATAGAATCGGATTTTTCTTCCAGTCTTTGTCTCGATCGAACGCCCATTCCTTCACCCGTGGGCGCCTCTCTCGCAGGCGAACCGATTCGATTCCAAGATAGTACCCACTCGATCGGTCGTTCTTCCCCACGCATTCAAGCCGCAAGCGATATTGCCCTGATTCGGGCCAGAAATCGAGCAGGTGATACTCTCGGTTGTCCGTCGTTTCATGATAAAAATCCAGCTCGTCCGCCAACGTGACGCCGTTCAATGAAACTTTATACTTGCCGAAATCGTATGAGCGCGTCATGTTGAGCAGCAGACGCACCGGTTCTTTCTCATTGACTTCGAAAGGAATCTCCACCCAGGCGCCATCCGCGTTTTCAGGCTGATACAGCAACTGTCCCTCGGTGTAATCGAACAGTTGTTGAATGTGCGCGCTACCCTCTCCATGCAGCGACGCATCGGTTGACGGCGTCGCGTAAAAAATCGTATCGAGATTCGGCAGGCGGCGTTCACTCGCGCGGGGCGCCCGCGCGGTGAAGGTCGGCGTTCCAGTCTGATACCAGTACGCCACGCTGGAGTAATCGTCTTCGCGTTCGTTCCAGCTGTTGCTCTTCTGCTCGGGATTTTCATCCGGCGATATCCAGCCGAAATGCTCGATCGTCACCCGGATGCCGGTGTTGAACACCAGCGGATCGTTCAGATGCCACCGGTAAGCGCTGGTATGACCGCCCACGATTCCCCATTGATCGAAATAAGGCGTACCGAAGTACGGCGTGCTGGTGGTCTGGAGCCCCCAGGCGGAAAGAAAATAATCCTCCGTGCCGGTTCCCCAGATCGAGGGCTTTTCTTCTCCATCGATATAAATCTTTTCATCCCCTTCGCCAAACCAGCTCGGGCTGCGCGTTCGTACGCTTAACACCGTCCCCACGTAATGCCCTTTGCCCTTCGTATCCAGAATCACGTAGTCCTTGCCGTGTACGGCGGGATACTCCTGGCGGTATTGCGCATAAAAATACGGTGCGTCATCGGGCAACCGCTGCTTCTTGATCCAGTCGATGTTGTAATACAGCAGGCTGATGTTTTTTTCGCTCTGGTTTACAATCTCGATCCGAATCGATTTACGAAAAGGCATCCGCCAGAAACAGTTGTATGAATCAGCGTCTTCGACGATCACCGGCAGACTGATAACTTCGCTCCGCTTGCCGAAGGCGTTGGCGAAAAAATCGCCGA
The DNA here is from genome assembly GCA_016125385.1 of bacterium. Classification (GTDB taxonomy): domain Bacteria; phylum Hinthialibacterota; class Hinthialibacteria; order Hinthialibacterales; family Hinthialibacteraceae; genus WGLV01. Next base: position 90,489 of record WGLV01000004.1, on the reverse strand, counting down.
CCGGTGCTTCTACTCCGGGCCGTTCGGCGCCGTCGTAATAAATACGTAGCAACATTTCCTGATGATTGGCCGAGCCGTTTTTCGCCCAGGGATGCGGCTCCGGCCCGAGAAAAGTCAGCCAGATGTGGGTGACCACGCCCGGTCCCTCGCGATCCATCAGGACATGGGTCTCGCCGGGCGGAACGGTAACGTTGTCACGATTGCTGTCTGGGTCGAATTCTCCGTTGGCGTCGCGATGCGTCGAGGTTTCGCGCATGCTGCGTCCATCATGCGGCGCGGCGAGATCGGCCATGATATCCGCGAACGCGCGCCCTCCCAGCGCGATGAACAGCACGATCAACATGAAACAGGTCCTCAATCGCCTCTGACGCATCATCCATCTCCTCAGCGTATTATTCCGCCATGTTCCGGGCGCCCTCAAACGCAAACCGAATCGCAGGGCCAGCCCATCAGGTCCGCGACCTTGCTGATGACGCCCGCGTTATGGCCAACCGACATCGCGCAGTGGTGAGTCGGCCCCAGCGCGAACCAGCGATTCATAAACTCGCTGACCGGCAGTGGAAATCGCACCTGCGTCATGGTATTGCCGATTCTCAAAACCGGGCCATCCGTCGCCTCGCCGTGATTCACGATCGTCTTCAGCTGGCCCTGATCCTGCGTCACGTTCTGTAATGTGACCGGTCCGCTCCGCACGCGCGCTTCCACCGAGACGCCGCTGCCCCATTTTCCGTGATATAACCCCATGCCGCGCAACACGGGTTTCCCGGCCGCGATGCCCAGATGAAACGGCCCGTCGTGCCCGAGCAGAATGGTTTTTTCCCGGTAGTCGCAAACGACGATCTCGCTGTAACTTCCCCCCACGCCCAGAATGTCGTTGATCTTCATCGCCAGCGCGGTTTTCATATCGCCCTCGCCGGAACAGGGAATCCCTTGCGCGGTCAACAGCGAATGCCCCAGAATGAACGCCTCCTGCATGCGTTCGTATTCATTGCCCGCGTCGCCGCGATAGTAATACGTCAGCGCGTCCAGATCGAATTCGCGCACCAGTTTTTCCTGCGCCACCGCGATGGCGCAGGCCCAGTCCAGCTGTTCATCGCTGGGTTTGCGCGCGAGCGGATCGGCGGGTGAATCTTCGCTGATGACGAACATGGTTTTAATTTCATCGAGTTTCTTCAGTTTTTCTTCGTCGCTGACCGTCTTGACGATGCGCGCCAGGTCGCACATCTCCAGCAACTCGACGTGCATACCGCTCTGCGCCTGAATCATGGTGAAGTCGCTGTACATATCCAGCATGCCGGGGTAGGTATGTCCGAGAAATCCCATGCGTCCGCTTCGCAGCGTCCTCGCCACGCCGGCGGCGCGCGTCCAGTCTTCGATCTCCTTCCACGCCGCGATCGCTTCGGGATGCTGAGCGGTGTTTTCATCCGTCATCGAAATCTCAGGCGTCCGGTCCAGCCCCAGCAGCCCGCTGACCACGCGAAACCGCACTCCGGCGCGCGAATAGGCGTTGGCGATCTCCGGCACGGTGCAGGCCACGCAATGCGCCAGCCATTCGCCCGTGGTTGTTTTTTCATAATTGATCTGTTCGGCCGGCTGAAGATTCAACACCACCACAGGCCGCCCGGTGATTCGCGCGATCGCGAGGTGCGACGCGCTCATGGCGTAGGTCGCGGCGTGACAGAAAATCAGATCGACGTTTTTCGTCTGAAACCACTCGGCGGCGTTGCGTGCTTTTTCTTCTTCGTCGATCATGCCGGCGTTATGCACTTCGCCCCACTGCGATAACCGCTTTTCGATGAATTCTCCATACCCGGTCAACCGGTTCAGCAATCCGTCGAACTGGTTCCAGTAATGCGTATGCCCGATCGAATACAATCCGATGCGAGGTTTGCGAGGCGCTTTGATAGGTGGAAAAATCCGCATGAGTGTTACCCGCCGATCCGAGTGAATTTACATGAACGCCGCGAAGCTCATCCGCCGTTCAATCCCGCGATGTAGTTGCCAAGTCCAACGACGATGGTGGAAAGCAGAAGAATCATAACGCCCGTCCAGACCAGCGCCTTTGTCTTTGCGCTGACGCCGCGCCATTCATGAAACCACCATCCCCACAAATTCGAAAACACGATGATGAACGCCATGTGGATGGTCCAGCTCGAAAAATCGTACTTGCCCATCCGCGTAGTGCCCATTCCATAAAACATAAATTGAAAATACCACGTGACGCCGGCCAGCGCGGCGAAAAGATAATTCATCAACAGGGGAGTCCGCTCCGCACGGACGTAATCGCCCCATGAACGATTGCGCCGGTTCAGAGCCAGACACCAGACCAGATTGGTGCAGAATCCGCCAGCGAAGATCACGATGAATACCGGCGTATTTCGCCACAGACTTTGTACTCCGTTTGTTTCCGCCAGCTCGGCGATCGGCTTGCCCGCCGCGATACCGAACGCCATGCACGCGCTCATCACGCCCGCGAACAGAGCAACCCACGCCCCCTTCCACAAATCGAATTCCTGAATGATGGATTGCTTTTCTTCGGCGGGCAGTTCGCTTTCCTTGCGCATTCCCGCTGCGCCGCAAAATCCGATGCCGGCCAGACAGATCGCCACGCCACCCAGCGTAACCCGTCCCGACAGCGTCATCGTCAGGTCCATAAACTGATTCTGAAACAGGGGCGGTACGATCGTGCCGAACGCGGCGCAAAAGCCCAGCGCGATCGCGTACCCCAGCGACATGCCGAGGTAGCGCATCGAAAGTCCAAAGGTTAACCCACCGACGCCCCACAATACGCCAAACAGAAAACAAAGTCCGAGCGCTTGAGGCGGCGATTGAGAGAGCGTCTTCCAGAGAGATGGAACGGCCAGCGCTCCAGCGGCCCACGGCGCAAGCACCCAGCTGAACACGCCGCCGATCAGCCAGTAGCTCTCCCACGACCAGTTTCGAATTTTTTTGAATGGAATATAAAAACTGGCGGCGGCGAATCCTCCAACCGCATGCAGCAACACCCCGGTAATGGGATCGCTTTCCATATCCATCCCCGTATGTCAAAAGATAAAAAAACGGCTTGATTATGCTATCAGAATTTTCACGCGCGTGTGAATCCTCTCACGAGACGAATCTAACCAGAGCGCTGAAAAAGAAAAACGCCAGAGCGGAGAGAATCTCCCTCGCTCTGGCGTCGGCTGCTTTTCAACCTGCGTTTAACGAGTTACGCCAGCGCCTTCTTGCAATACTGAACGCACTTGGCGACTTCTTTGACGGCGTCCGATCCTTCTGGAATCGCATATTCCAGTTCGATTTCCGCCGGGAAAGTCCATTTCTCTTTTTTCATCAGCTGAAGAATCTCCACCAGCGGCGTGTCACCTTCGCCCCACGGCAGATTCGCGCCGTTGTCCAGTTTGCGATCCTTCAAATGAAGATTGAGAATCCGGTCGTGGAATTTTTCCAATATGGGAATCGGCGATTCGTTCGTACCCGCGAGGTAATGCCCCACATCGAGATTGATGCCGAGATACTTTCCATACGACAGAATGGGGCCGTCATAAGTGTCCGGTTTGATCTGAGTGTGGTTATGAAAACCAATCATGATCTTGTGCTGGTCGGCGATGGGGCCCAGCCGCTTGGCGGCGTCTTCCGACAATTCACGCGTAATCCCTTTCGAGCCCAGCGCCCTGGCGACTTTGAAATAATATTCAATTTCGTCATCCGGCATGTTGGCGTCGCCGATGCTGCCGAATTTCACCACGTCGATCGCGACGCCGGCGTCATTGTACATCTTGCGCAACGCTTCATATTTCGACATTGGAACCGAAAGGCGCCATTCCCGAATGGCGTCCCGCTGTTTTTCCATGGCCTTGCGCTCTTCATCGGTCGGTTGTTGACCGCGGCGTGGACGCGGTCCGGCGGGAGGAATCCCCGCGAATTGTTCGGCGGGCTCGCCCATCAGTTCCACCGAACTGATGCCGCATTCCACCGTGTATTTCAATATATCTTCCGCCGTACTCGGCATGCTGCGGAAACTGTAAGTAATCGTACCGATCTGTACGCCGCCAAAGTTGGAATCGGGTTTGGATTGAGCGAATGATTTCCCGGCGAACAGGGTGGTCGCGGCCGCGGCCGCGCCGGCTTGAATAAAACCGCGCCGAGTCAGGTTCGAATTGAATGGTTCGTTCATACGGATTCTCCCGGCAACCGATCCTGATTCCGGATCGGCTGTTTGGTTGGATTTTGCTGCGGAACTCATCTTTTCATGGACCTGAATAACAAGTCAAGTGAGCGCGCCGGAATCATCCTGCCATTAATACGCTTTTCAGGGCGCAATCCATTATTGACTGACATCCATCGGAGCGATGTCAACCGCATCCCCCTCAACGATCATGTCAATCACCGTTGCGATACGGCTTGGTTCATTATCCGGAATTGATATTACGATTTCGCCATCACTTTGAGTATACGGCATTGCTTTTCCGCCGAATCGGCCAACGCTGATGATTTTATTCTTCATTCCGGGCAGCGTGATTTTTCCATCGGCGTGTTTCATCACAAACAGATAAATGTGATTGTTTTTACAGGTCGAGGCGCCCCACTCACCCGGTTTATATGGCCCCCCTCTCGTACCATAGATGGCCTCGCCATACTGCTTCATCCATTCACCCATTTCATGCAGACGTTCGACCTGCCGCTCTTCGATTCGACCGTTCGGCATGGGGCCGACGTTAAACAACAGGTTGCCGTCTCCTCCAGCGGTATAGATCAAATTCCTCAGACATTCTTCCAGCGGCTTCATGGGGTCGTTCGGTTTCCAAGCCCACTGGTTGCAGATCGTCATGCAGGTTTCCCACGGCGCCTCGCGATTAAATGCGCCCACCCGTTGCTCGGGCGTCATGAAGTCGCCCGCGAAACCGGCGCCTTTCATGGTTCCTTCCATACCCTCCCGCCCTTTGTCGACGCGGTTGTTCACCAACACGTCCGGTTGCAGTTGTTTACAGAAATTGTTCAGTTCAACGCCGTGTTCGTGGTCCCACGGCTTTTCCCATTCTCCGTCGAACCAGAATACCAGGAACGGTCCATAGCGACGCTGCAGTTCAGTCAGCTGATCCTTCAGGTAGGTGAAATAACGGTCGAAATCCGGTTCGCGATCGAGCGTATAGCCGGGTTGTGCCTGATGAGAATATCCGTAATCGGGCTGATACCAGTCGCAGATTGAATAATAAGGGCCAAACGCCATTCCTTGCTTCTTACACGTTTCGCTCAGTTCTTTCATGATATCCCGGTGGAAAGGCGAAGACATGACGTCATGGTCCGTGGTGTCTGAATCCCAGTTCACGAATCCGTCGTGATGTTTGGAGGTGAAAACGATGTATTTCATCCCTGCGTCTCTGGCGACGCTCACCCATTCATCCGCGTTGAATTGCTCTGGATTAAACCGTTTGTACAGTTGGTCATACTCTTTCCACGCGGTGGTCCGATCGGTGGTTTCCATCGTGCGCGACCAGCCAATCTCCTTCCCCGTCAGGCTTACCGGCCCCCAATGAATGAACATGCCGAATCGCAAATCGCGCCAATGATCGATCTGTTCAGGCGTCGCCCGGATGATGGCGTCATCTGCGGCGCGTACTGTCAGAGGAGCCAGTACGCCGAACGCGAGAACCAGCAGGAAAGAGACGGTGATCCAATTCTGTTTCGAAGGTTTCATAGCCATTTTAATAGAGCTCCAGAATGAATGGATGATCGCTTACGGTTAATCGGACTGAATCTACGCTGGTCAGCCGCTGCATGGGAGTATCGCCCGTCGTCGGATCGAACACGTTTACCAAAGCGAACGTTTTACCCAGCTTCACCCTGACTTCATCCGAGCCGCCGGTAAAACGCTCACCCCACACGGTCAGATACAAGCGGCCATTGCTTTTCTGTATCAGCAGATCGTGAACCATATCGGTTTGGCCTTCAATGGAATAGTTCAAGCGTTCCGGCGAATCAGCCGCTCCTGAATCCGCGAGAATACGGGTCAGGTTATGCAGATAGTCCGCCGCCAGCCGGCGAGAATAATCGGGTCGATAGAATCCAAAAGTCTGATTTCCGCTTTCATCGGATCGGTCTCTTAACAGGTAGATCGCCGTATGCTTCCAGCCCCGCTTACACTGATCCAGATACACGCTCATATAAAGCAGCGCCTGTATTCGTTCAGTAATTTCGTCATCAAGCGTAATGCCGGTTTCGGTGGTGACACGCGGAAGGTTCAGCAGATCGCTTTCCGCGTATCCCGGCGCGTGAATCCGCCATGTCCTGCCATAGTTCCCATACAAGCCATCGACCTTGCACGCCGCCGTTGGATCGGCCGCGATCCATGTCTGATTGTCATGCAGACCGGGCCAGCTCGGATGCGTCATATAGTTGTGGCAATTCGCGAAATCGGCGAACCGGGTTCCACCGGACATCAGACAATCGGCGTCATCCGGGATGGTTAAAAACTGTAAACCGGCGTTATCCGTCTCGGCGCCGTTTTCCGAAAGACTCCATACCGGATACTCTTTCAGTACGTGATCGTTCTTGACGGCGTCGTATAAATCACGCTGTAACTTCGCGACCGGCAGCCACGATCGTTTTCCACCGCCTTTTTCACCCAGGTATTCAATGCCCCAGTTATTGGGTTCGTTATTGCCCTCAAGCGCGATCAGCGCGCCGGCCGCGGCCAGTTCACGGGCGCCCGATAAAAGCCTATCGAGATCGGCGCCACCGCTCAGCAGACCGTAACTGAACCGGACGCCGGTGCGCTTGTGCAACTCGATCAGATCGGCGATGGGGATGCGGCCTTCATAGCCGGTGCGAATCCATCGCATGCCCAGATACGTCACGGCGTCGATCGTATCCGTGAGAGTCTCGCCTCGCCGCGAAATCGACGAATTGACTCCGATGGAATCTAGAAACTCACTCGCCTTGATGGCTTGGACGCCGCTCACCTCATCGAAAGCCGATGCGATTTTTGATGAGACCGCGCTTAACGCGGCGAATAATACGAAAAGCAGAATCAACGAACGATTCAATCGAAATACGATTTTTTCTAAAATTTTCATGGTTATTCAACGCCGGCGCACTATCATGGCACGGGCGCTACTTTCAAACTCCTCACGGGCGTTCACTTCAAACCGGAATCATTTTCTCATGAATATTGGGAATGTTTAGCCCTTGGCGGAGAGCAAAGTTCTGCTGGAGAAACGCCGAACAGGCTGGTTTTCAATATATACACCGGAAGTAAATAGTATTTTGCTGATTTCATATTGGTTGGTATGGTTATACAAAGATTCCCTGAAGGAGTTTCAGAATGATGCGCTTTCTGCTTTTCACATTGTTGATCTCTTTGTTTTCCATATACGCCACACCCGCTCAAAGCGATGAAAATCAGGACGTGATACGCCAGCAATTGAAAAGCGCCGCGGCTTTGTTCGGTTTCGATTTTACTGAAAGCGAACTGGACCTGATGCTGAAAGGCGATGTGTGGAACGCGGAAGATTACAAACCGATTCGGGAACGAAAGATCGGCAATTCAACCGCTCCCGCGTTGATCTTCAATCCGTTGCCGAATAGTTTTCATATCGAAACGCGGCAAGAACCCTTTCAAGTCAGCGATCCTCAACTGACCGATCTCCCCAAGAATCCGGATGATCTCGCTTATCGATCCGTCCGCGATCTGGCGTACCTGATCGAGAACCACAAAATCACATCCACCGAATTAACCCGGATGTATCTGGCACGCCTCAAGAAATACGGGTCCAAACTGCAATGCGTTGTCACTCTGACCGAAGAGCGCGCCCTGCGCCAGGCCGCCAAAGCCGACGCGGAAATCGCGGCGGGAACCTATCGGGGCCTGTTGCATGGAATCCCCTACGGCGTAAAAGACCTGCTGGCAGTGAAAGGATATAAAACAACCTGGGGAGCGAAACCTTATGAAAACCAGGTAATCGATGAAGACGCCGAAGTCATTCGCGAACTTGGTGAAGCGGGGGCGGTGCTGATCGCCAAATTAACGCTGGGCGCGCTGGCGATGGGCGATATCTGGTTTGGCGGCAAAACGCGAAATCCGTGGAACATTGAGCAAGGATCGAGCGGATCATCGGCGGGACCGGCATCGGCGGTGGCGGCGGGTTTGGTTCCATTTGCGATCGGATCGGAAACCAACGGGTCGATCGTCTCGCCCTGCATTCGTTGCGGCGCAACCGGTTTGCGGCCAACTTTTGGCCGCGTCAGCCGTAGCGGCGCCATGGCTCTTTCATGGTCGATGGATAAACTCGGCCCCATTTGCCGCACAGCCGAAGATTGCGCGATCGTTTTCAACGCGATCATCGGTCCTGATGACTCAGACCCATCCCAGATCGAGGCGCCGTTCAATTATGACGCTGACGTTGATGTGAAAAATCTGCGCTTCGGATACCTCAAAACCAAAATGGAAGACGAATACGACAATGAGAAATTCGATCGCAATACGATTGAACAATTCAAATCGCTCGGCGTGTCGCTCACGCCGGTTGAATTTCCCGATTTTGAATACAGTTCGCTGGGTTTGATACTTTCAGCGGAAGCGGCGGCGGCGTTTGATGAATTGACTCGCTCAGGGCAAGACGACCTGCTGGTGAATCAAAGCGTCTGGGCGTGGCCCAATACATTCCGCAAGGCTCGGTTCATCCCCGCCGTTGAATACATTCAGGCGAATCGTATCCGAACGCAACTGATTGAAGAAATGGACGTCATCATGAAGAATTTTGACGTGGTGATCGCGCCCCCCTTCAATGGAAACAGTCTGTTGCTGACCAATCTGACCGGTCATCCCTGCGTCGTATTTCCCAATGGATTCAAGGAAGACGGAACACCCACGGGAATCACACTGATTGGACGCTTGTTTGGCGAGGCGGAACTGCTCGAAGCCGCCAGAGCGTATCAACAGTCAACGGACTTCCACCTCAAACATCCTGAATTGAATGCTGGCGCTGAATAGCGCTTCGATTGAGATAAAAATCTTATTGAATAGGAGGAAGCCGGCGTTCAAACATATTTATTGCGTGACGCGCTCTGTCGTCTGTGAATAAGATTCACCGCAGCCAGTCCATCCGTTGTTTCCAATCGCTGAGAATGTCTATTCGCCATCGATTGACAGTTTTCGCGCCGCAATAATCGCCCTCTTGATATTCTGAATCGAGCATGTCGGTCCACCAGAAGCGGTGTGCCACTTCATACGGACGATGACCGAGCGTCCCTTCGCTCACGACGGTATACTGCCCCGTTTTTCCATTCAACCACGGATGTTCGCTCTCGATCAAGAAAGATTCCACACCGGTATTTTTCGGGCACAAACGGAAACGGTATATCTCCTCGCCCGCGTAATACCCCTCTACTTCCTGATTATTGATATGAACTTTGAACTGAACCTCGTCGTCATGAATAGAATCGGGAGCGGGACCTTTCAGGTTAAACTCAATCACCGAAAAAACTTCAACCTGATCGCTGACGGTTGTGAGACGATCAAAAATAAACTTGGGACGATACTGAACGCGATAGAACCGCCCTCCCCAACTTTGGGATTCCGGGTCTTCAGGGTCGCCGCGCATCAGATAAGTCACCGTCGGCGTGTCACCCATCTTGATATCGCCGTCACGAAAGCGTCCAAAATATTCTCCCAGCGCTCCATTCCCTTGAATATGCCGCTCATAAAACGAGAGGTTTCCCCACCCTTCGCTTTGATCGCCGCCGTTAAAAAAACCTCGATAGGTTGAGTTGTTTTCGATCATCCACAAATCAGGGAAATTGCGTTCCAGATAGTCGAAGGCGTTGACGCCCCACTTTTTATTGGGTCCGCCGATGAAAATCACGCGCAATTTCGGCAGAATCTCCGGCGCGTCATGCAACGCCTGCGCGACGTCTTCAGGCAACGCCCACGCGAGGATATACAAGGGCCGCGGGTCGTCTTTTTTCGCACACGAGACGATCCAGTCCGAACCTTCAGTGGGCGTACGATATCCCTTTTCAGGAGCGATTCCGATCGCTCCCTGTTTTGAAATCGAACGCAGATAATCGGGGGTTGGAAAACGTTCTGAATGTTGTTTCAGCCGGGGATAGTCTATGTCATACCGGTCGATTACTTGCAGGATGTGTTCCTTGCGGCCTTCTCCCCAGGGCGAGGCGACGATTCCTTCAACGTCGAACAGATCGGCGTACAGGAGAAAATGGATCATGGACTGAAAATCGTCCGGGTCGCTTCCACCGATATCCGACGACACGATCACCCGGTATCGCTCGCCGGCTAGCGCGCCATGCTCCAATTCAGCGGAACGCCCATTTAAACAGGAAACGATCAGACCGCTAATCCACAGGAAATAAGTAAATCGTTTCACGTTGAACGTCTCCATTTTTTTCATTTGCGGGCTATAGCTATATCGTTTTCGACTTCTAGAGTCAATTCATCCCAATCGCAATAACCGACACGGTTCGTCCAGAGTGGATTGTGATATTGTTTGCTGGCGATCTCAGTATAAGTTCGCCAGAATTGAAGTGCTTCGATCAATTCCGTTACAGAAGCAATTTGATGGTTTTTCTCTCCGGTTTCTCGATACAGAGCGAGCTCGACGGCGCCATGTATTTTATGCGCATAGTACTTCCCTAAATTGGCCATAGCGCGAATATCTTCAATTGTTTTTGCCAGTTCTCTGTTTTCGACCGAATCAAGATTGGAAACAATAGCAAGAGCCTTGTCCGCGTTAGCGGTCAGTTTTTGAGAAACTTCTACAGGAGTAATTTTATTCGGCATATCTTTCGTGACATATCCTCTGACATAATCGGGAATGGATAAATTTCCTGATCCTGGGTGAGGTTTCAGAGTAATAAACCGATTGACGTCATGGAATCCAGTCTCTGTTTCCGCCGGGCCGGGGCGGCTTTTGCACGCTTCGATATACCACTGAAAATCCAGCGCGCCCCAATGGAACCCCGTAGTCAGCGGATACGTCATGGAAGCGGCCTGCCATGCCTCGAATATCTCTTTCCCGCTCACTTCAGGAAACCGATCCTGAATCATTCCAACAAAGCGATCGTCTCCGAGATCGGGATCAAATCCCAGACGTCCCCATAACATCCAATGATACCAATGTTTGCTGATTTCAAGTTGCCGGGGCGATTCTGGATATTTACTGAGAAATTCACGGCCCCAGACATACTGATCTGATCCGTAATAAAAACCCATAGTCACCTGATGAGGAATTTGCTTAATAAAATCACGGATGAAATCAGGCGCCCCCCAACGAAAATGATAGATGTCATCATTCCGTAGCGTCCAGAGCGTTTTCATATCCCCGATATCTTTGACGAATTCGTGATGAAAGGTTTGCGTCGTCGAACTGAAAACATGCGCTTTGGCATATTTGAAACTGAATAAAAAATTTATGTTCTCTCGATCGGTCACAGACGCAAATTTATTCAAAATATCCTTGGCGCCGGCCATATGTTGCCGATGAATCAGTGTGAATCTACGTTCAGGTTGTTTTATCGACGCGTCCATCAGCCCCAGCCCATAGGTATTAAAAGCCCAATCCTCTTTTTGATCGAAACTGGCGTTTCGCATATTTTCACCGGTGGTCAAGCCGATTCCAGCGAGATCGGGATACGTGAGAAACATCTGCTCAACGCTTTTGCGAAAATAATCCAGCGTGATTTCGTTGGCAATGTCATCCGTAATTCCATATTTCCCATCTGTACCATACGTAAAAATATTCCAGGTAACAAAGTAAATATCAATATTGCGTTCTTTTGCATACCGCATGACTTTGCGCCAGAATTCCATCTTTTCATCGATGGAAATCTTTTTGATGGTTTCAACATGATTCAAAATTTCAGGATCATCAAATCCCGTCGCTTCCAGATCGTAATTTTCTTTCCATTTGACGGTCGAACGTTTTACGTCATCCAACGCGATATCCGGATATTCAGGGACTCTCACAAGCGAAGGGAATGGATGCAGATTCCAGAAGGATATGAAGTTATATCGATCTCTCACTAATTCATCGATATATTCCGTCCAAAAATCATAATTCCACATTTCGATTATATTTTTCTGTGCGGCGTCACAAACATCCGTGTAACTTGGCGTTCTGACGTCTAGCGGGATATTGAATTTCACCCCTCGCATACTCATGTAAGGATTACATTCCGAATCTTTCACGGAATCGATACCGCCAATTTTGATCAATTCAGCCACTTCCAGCCCGCCATAAAGCGTCCCCGACTCGTCACCGCCGATCACCCACAGAGTGATTCCTGAATCATTTTCAGTTTTTCGGATGCAATACCCTTCATGCATCAATTCGCCCGGTTTAGACGCCCCGGCTTCCATCATCCGATCAACCATTTCCGTATCAGTCAATGAAGTGAGTATTATCTTGATATCATCTCTTATGTTGAGCGCTTCGGGTATATTGAAGCGTTTGAAGCCGGGTTCAGATTTGAGTAACGCTTTTTCTATTTCATCCACCGCGAAACCAGCCTGCCGGCTTTGCGTCTCATAGAAAACCGACGCCGCGTTGACGTCGCATATCATTACGAAGGAATAAATAAAAAAAAGAAAAGAAAATCTGCGCGTTGATATCTCAGTCATGTTGTTTTCCTCGTCGAGTTTTGCATAGACAAAATCTTCAAAAAAAAAAGAAAATGAAATAATTTACCCCAATTACAATTCATCTCTAATTGATATAATTGTCGTGTATCAGCCTCAAAATTAGAACGACTTGCATACATGGCGTCCCATCCAGAAAAACGCAAAACCTTTTAAAAGCCGTGTGATACAAAGAAAAACTCTCCCGGCAATAAATCAAAGACAGCAATTTTCAGTGATTTCTCTTACCGGAACTATAAATCAAATCCATAGAGCCGGGCGAAATTCATTCATCACATCTGCGAAATAGTTCCCCCAGCGATGCCACAAGATTTATGCTACCAGCAATCGCATAGGAATATCAAGCTTTTCTCACTTTGCCGATTTTTCACGGTCCTATCTCGAAATGCCCTGGCTAGATGGAATCATTACTCGCCTCGGTGGCGCGGAAAACGCAATAACCAGCTTCCTCATCCTGCCGGTTCGATCGACTTTGGATTCATGGCGATCTGCTGCAAGCAGGCGAATTGGATTATGATGGTAGAAAACCAGACAAAACTCACCGAGGCGGCGCAATGGATAAACGGTATGATGATGTGATTGAATTCGATCGGCGGCAGTTCGCGAGCGATAACTATTCAGGAATCTGTCCGGAAGCGTGGCAGGCATTGGTCGAAGCCAACAGCGGCCATGTTGCATCGTATGGCATGGACTGTTGGACCCGGCAGGCGGCGGATGCGTTACGCGAACTGTTTGAATGCGACTGTGAGGTTTATTTCGTATTCAATGGAACAGCCGCCAACTCACTGGCCCTGTCCTCTTTGTGCTCGTCATATCACAGCATCCTGTGCCACAACGCTTCCCACATCGAAACTGACGAATGCGGCGCGCCGGAGTTCTTTTCCAATGGAACCAAGGTGCTCCTGGTGGGCGGCGCCAACGGGAAAGCATCACCCAAAGAGCTGGAGCATTGCATCCTGCGCCGCAGCGATATCCATTATCCCAAACCCAAGGTGATCAGCCTGACTCAGGCGACGGAACTGGGCACGGTGTACACGCCCGATGAACTGAGCGAGTTCCATGAGCTGGCGATGAAATACAAACTGTCCATCCACATGGATGGGGCGCGCTTCGCCAACGCATTGGCGTTTCTGAATCTGCCTCCCAAAGAAATCACCTGGAAGCGCGGCGTGGACGTACTTTGTTTTGGCGGAACTAAAAACGGAATGGCTCTGGGCGAGGCGGTGATCTTCTTCAACACTGAACTGTCGAAAGAGTTCGATTACCGCTGCAAACAGGCGGGGCAACTGGCTTCCAAAATGCGCTATCTATCCGCGCCGTGGGTAGGCATGCTGAAAGATCGTGCCTTTTTAAAATACGCTCAAAAATCCAATCAGTGCGCAAAACTCCTTGAAAGTCGCCTGAAAAAAATCGATGGCATTGAAATTCTGAACACCGTTCAGGCGAATTCGGTATTTATTCGCCTGTCTGAAGAACACGCCCGAAAACTGCGTGAAAGAGGTTGGTATTTTTATACGTTCATCGGCACGAACGGCTGCCGCCTGATGTGCAGTTGGGACACCACAGAGGAAGACGTCGACCACCTGGCGTCCGACATCAAAGCGGTTTTGAATAACTAAGCAACCTCAATTCATTTTATCGCAATCTCACACAGTCAGACCTCACTCAATGGGGCGAGGCAAGACGCCTTCGTTTGTAATCACTACCGGCTTTATGGTTCCATCGCTGTTGAATTCCATACGATCGATGCACGTCACTCGATGATCGCGGTCCGTATGACCGAGCGGGCGGCGATGGTAGACGATAAACCAGTCATCCATTTTCGGAACATTGATGATCGAGTGGTGCCCCGCGCCGGTCGCGATATCCGGATCCTGTTGGAGTATCTTTCCGATGCGCTTGAATGGGCCCTGTGGTGAATCGCTCATGGCGTACGCGACGCTGTAATCCGGCCCCGTCCAGCCGCCTTCAGACCACATAAAATAGAGTTTTCCGTTTCGCCTGAACATAATCGGCCCTTCGACATACCCTTCGGGCGTGATCTCGTGAAAGATCTCACCGTCATCAAAAGGAATCATGCCGGTAAAGTCATCTTTCAATTTGGCGATGTTGCAATGTCTCCATCCGCCATACACAATATAAAATTGTCCTTCATCCTGAAACACAAATTGATCGATTGGCTGCGCGCCGTTATAAAACCGGTCGATCAGCGGCTTCCCCAGATAGTCGGTGAAGGGGCCATCCGGCTTGCTGGAAACCGCGACGCCGATTCCGCCGATTTCATCATTATTTTGAATGTCATTCGCCGCGAAGAAAAAGTAATATTTGCCGTCATTTTCGACGACCGATGGCGCCCACATCGCCTTTTTCGCCCACTGAATCGAGTCGCTGGTCAAGACGTGTTCATGTTTTGTCCAGCGAACCAGGTCGGGCGATGAAAAACAATCGAAATACAACTGTTTTTGATACCGGGCTGAGGTAGTTGGATAAATCCAGTATTTATTTTCAAAAATAACCGCCTCAGGATCGGCGTACCATCCTGAAAATACCGGATTACCCGAGCGTTCCTGTTTACTTTCATCATTCTGCGAGGCCGCATGCGACAGCGAAATGAATCCTATGAATAAAAATACGAATAATCCTCTAATCGTCTGAAACCGTTGATTCATATTTCACCTGTTTGTTTAGAAATTATCGCTTTCGATTATACACAAACCTGTTCATCCGCAAGAGATTGCCCGCGGCTGCAAGTTCGGCCAAACGGCAGAGAGCCCCCGGCAATGCCGAAGGCTCCCTGATGATGATTGTCGCGTGATATCAATTCGCCGAGGGTGAAACCTCTTACGCTTCTTCGACGATTGTATATCCCATTCGATCGGCGAGAGCGAAGATCGGTTCCTTCAAATCACCATAAACCGTAACCCGATGCCATCCCCATTGATCCCACTCGGTGAACAATTTTTCGATGTCGCCCAGCGGCTCAACCGCCAGTTTCGTGCGGCAGGCGCGATCGTCGGGATCGTTCGCGGCCGCTTTGCCCTGATGAAAGAGAATTTCTTTTGTTGGCTGATTGATCTGGATTGACGTGGTCAGGTATCCCAGAGGCAGAATCGATCGCACCGACGCGCCCTGCCGGTCTTCTGAGTGGGTCATGATCGTAAACGGATTCGTCTTTCCTTCCGGCCCAAACGCCTTGTTTGACGCCACGCAATGCGCATAGATGATCTGGCGTTTCGACGTATCAATCACCGGATCGGAAATATACCCGGGCCGCCCTTTCGTCAACATATTCGCCGTAAGCATCGACGCGGTGGAACGGAGATCGCACTCGCAAGCCCCAACCAGCGCCTCGTTATTCAGTTCGTGAAACCCAAGACATGGGTAGGCGTGAATGTGCCCGCCGTAAAAACCGCCCAGGCAGTTGATGGTTATGGCGTTGGCTCCATGTTTTTTGAGGACGTCCTTCATCCCCAGATACATAGCGGCGGAAGTGACAAGCGTCTCGTCGGAAACGTCGATGACTTCGGTTGCGTTCTTGCGCCAGCGCGCGGCGATTTCACGGCTTTCGTCCTTGTCGGCGCGCTCCCAGGCTTGATTGACTTCCGCGAAGGAAACGTTCTCCATCGGGATGCCGAAGATCGGCTCCGCCGGGCCGGAGTTCTGATCGCGGACCGCCAGGATCTTCGATTCTTTCAGGCGCTTGACGCACTCATCGATGGAGGCGGTTTTCAGATGATCCTCAAGACACGAAAGGCCGCCGGCTTTCGGCGTACCAGCGACGCGCGTTTGTTGCACCGCCGCGGCGAAATCGAATGACGGCCCCGCCTTTTTCGCCTTCGCAAAACATTGGACGGCTTCAGTCAGGTCTTCGATTTTAGACGAAGAAACGAATCCGGCGTTTTTCTTGTTCTGCCGAATAAACCCCGCGCTGTAAGTCAGAAAACCGCCGCTTCCCGCGAACGGATAGTCCGCGTACAGAACAGGCTTGCCCGATTCGGCGATGGTCTGCACCACCCGGTTCCAGCAGTTCATCTGAAACACAAGGTAGCCGTCAACGTCCCCCGTTTCGTCGGCTTTCAGAATCGCGGAGGCGTCTTCCGGGCCTTTGGCCATCGAATCGATGAACTGAAATCCGGCGCAACGGGCTTTCAACTCCGAGTTAAATTTGGCCATCACCGGCCCGAAGTCATACCCCACGTTGGGCCAGTCAGGGCCGGGCTGGACCACGTCATGCAATGAATAAATCACGTGGATTTTGGTCGGCTCATCGTTTTCACCGGCGTACAGAGATCCCGCACCGGTTGCAAGACCTGAAACCGCGGCGCTCGCGATACACCCCGTCTTGATAAAATTTCTGCGGTTCATCCGGCAATTCACGCAAAACGACTGTGACTTCAGCTGATTCATGATGCTTCCCCCCCTGATTACGGATAAACCATTCTACACGAATTTGTATTGAGCACACGCTCAAAATTTCATCCCCGGAATTTCAGGAGAACCAACGTACAATGGCCGTAAACAGCCTCAGCCTGTTCGCCGCTCAAATAGCACCTTGTTCGGCGTGAATCGCTCAGTGTTTTTGCGTCAGGAGACCGAGTTTGTATGGCAATAATTCGTATCGCCCGCCGCTCTCGGGGTCTCGTCCCTGAAAGAGCAGTTGGAGATGATCGGGGTCGATCGTCATCGTTTCATCATATCCGTCACGAATCAGTTCTCCGTGACTGATGTCTCGCGTCCAGGGCGTCACCCCTTCCGCGAAGTCCACGTTGTTGATCCCGGCGAATGGAGAGTCCCACGTGTCGGCGCCGGTAAGGGGCGTCCATTCTCCGTCCAGTTTGTCGGATATCCACGCTCGGTAATAGCGCGCCGGGCCGATGGCTTCAACCAGCGTAAGATACGCGTTGGCCCCTTTGATCTTGTACGTCATTCCGCCTTCAAAAACATCGAATCTCGCTCCCTCGATCACCACTTCCGGGTCGCTCATGCCTCTGGGAAAATCTTCGATCGTCGTCCGGCTGCGATACATCCGCCCATTATCGCCGGTAAAAAAAAGGTACGCGTGCGTGTCGTCGCAGATCACCCAGTAGTCGATCCATAGGCGCGGCGCACTGGTTGGCCTGGTTTCAAAAAAATCTTCCGGCTTGCTCCAGGTTTCCGGTTTTGATATGTCATCGGTGGTCGAAAACTGAGGCTGCTGAGATTGAAAAACCAGATACCACTTCTTGTGCGGACGAAAATAGAACAAATTCGGCGCGCAGTGATATCCTCTCAGATTCGGGTTCTGATCCATATAGTACAAATTGGCGTTGGCGGCTTCTGACCAATCCTTAAAATTCAGGTAGACCATGTTCCAAGTTCTGGCTGACGTCGAGTAGGCGGTCGCATAGATATGCCACAGACCATCGTAATGAACGACCGTTGGGTCTTTGATGGATACGATGCTGTGCGTCTCATCGGTGACCGGCTTGACCAGAACGTCCGAAGACGTCCATTGCAACGGAGTGGAAATTGGTTGAACGGGCTCGGCCGCCGAGGCGAAAAGAACGCTGCCAACCAGCAGTATCGCGGCGTTGAAGAAGGCCAGGTTTAATTTGTACATCAGTCTTCCTTTCAAATTAAAAAATTTTGAAAATCCTGTTATTTCATAAACCGAAACACGGTAAGCGAATTGGCGGGCGCTTCATAATCGAAAACCGGTGCAATTATTACCTCGCTTACAATGGGTTTTACAACGGGAGCCCGGCCATCTTCATTAAAGGCTTCCGCGGATGGCCCTGTGAGAACGGTTCGAACCGCGCGCCGGGCGTTATCACTTTCTCCGGCGAGTTCGATCTCCAGGGCTGCGGGCGTCTCGTCTCCATTGACGATTTTGACGATCACGTCGCTCGTTATTGAATCGCGAACCGTGGAAGCGGCGAGCTTCGGCGAATCGGAAGAAGGTTGAATCTCCGTTTCAAGATACGCGTCGCCGCTGTTTTGACTGAAGAGTTGTTGAACATAGTAGTTGGCGGTTGGAAAAACCTCCGCCGCGTTAAAATAGATCAGGTCGGGATGCCACTGAGTGTGATTCCGGCGAGCAAGCAACGGAGCGTATGAGGAGAGATGAACCACATCTCCATTGCGTTCGAAGCCGGTCATTCCGGCTGCTTCGGCGATGGCGGAACGCAGAGAGTTCTTGCGGCGGTCCCGATCGTGTGCGGCGTACTCTCCGACATAGACTTTGGCGCCTTCGCGGCTGTAAGAGTCGTAACGATTCAGGTTCTTCCAGAACCACTGTGGAGAAACATAGTAATGCTCATCCACCATTTTTAGATTCAATTCATTCGCCAAAGCCCAGCCGTTGTCGTAATCTTCCCCATCGGCGAAAGGTCCAACCGTGCCAATCACGGTGATCTCGGGATGCTTCTCTTTAAGCGCCTTATTGATCATCTTGAAACGTTGTTCGAAGATCGGCGTGATGGCGTCTTCATTACCGACTCCGATGTATTCCAGACCGAAAGGTTCGGGATGCCCCGCCTCGGCCCGAACCTTGCCCCACGTTGAATCCGCTGTTCCATTGGCCCATTCAATCAGGTCCAGAACGTCCTGAATGTAGCCAGGCATTTCTTCAAGAGTCAGGCCTTCCTGTCCTCGGCCCGGTGAACTGCCCGCATGCTGGCAACAAACCCCAGCGGTCACGACGGGCAATGGCTTGGCCCCGATGTCTTCGCAAAACTGGAAGAATTCGAAATAACCTAATCCCCGAGTCTGGTGATAGCCCCATGAATTTCGCTGGGCCTTGCGTGTTTCCACCGGCCCCACCGATTCCTTCCAGTCGTAGTAACGATGAACGCCCGGGCCGTGAACCAGACAACCGCCGGGGAAACGCATGAATTTCGGCTTCAGATCGGCGATGGTTTGCGCCAGGTCGGCGCGTAATCCGTTCGGGTGATTGTGAAAAGTCTTTTCCGGAAACAACGAAATCATGTCCAGAGCGATCCCGCCCGTTTCATGCGCAAGCAAGACCAGCCGGGCGTCATCGACCGTGCGGGCTGGTCTGAGCGTTGTGCTCACTCTTCTCCACTCACGGCCCTGAACCTGCATGGAGGCTTCAGCCACAATCTCTCCATTTTTGCTCTCAAGACGCACAGTCACGGGCATGGGCTTGCTGTTATCGCCTCGCCCCCACATTCGTCCCATGAAAGCCTGATACGCCCAGAATGAAGCTTCGTACGATTCTCCCGCCTTGAGGGGAATGCCATCGTATCCGCTGTTGGCGATCCCTACGCCATCCCCCGGCGACAGAACGGTAAGCAGGACGTATTGTGGATTATTTTCGCAGATGGGCCGCATCTCAGCGACAGTGACCGTACCATCGCCTCCGCCGTACTTCTGGAGTTCCCAGAACTTCAGCGGATGCCAATCCGGTTGCTCGGTTGGGCTGTATTCGAAAGACCGGTTCTGAATCAACTCGGCGTAAAGACCGCCATCGGCGGCGTAATTCAGATCCTCAAAAAAAACGCCGAAGAGATCGGGACTGATTGATTTTCCCGGTTCAGACGTCTGTATCCGGATGGATGTCTTCTTTCCGCTCGCCTCTCTCCATTTAAAACAGGCGCCGCCTTTTCGCGCCGGATTGGGCCCCGTCGCGGAGACGGAAACAGCGCCCGGAGAGTTGGGCGTGATGGCGAGATAGCGGTGATTCGTAAGAGACATCAGCATAAAGTCGCCATGCATGAGATTGACCCATTGGAACGATTCGGCGTCGCCGGGCTTTGCATCGCCAGGAGTTTTCAGAACAACCCTGTCATTCAGAACGGACACTGCTTTGCCATCACCGGTCTTGAGCATCACCCGGCCCAAGCCGAGGTCGACGACCTGAAACTCGGCGCTGGGGAGAGCATGGTCAGCAGCGATGTTCGTCAGAGTCGATGTATCAGAATCGGCGGCCAGAAATGAACCATCCGCTCCGCTGGTCAGAACAATGGTTTTGCCGATGGGAACCTCGCGCTCAACGCCACGCGCGCGAGGTTCGTCCACAATGTAATTGTCAAAGTCGGCGTATCCACCGGGCTGTCCAGAAGTGTTGTAGTGAAACAGAGAGGGCCGAACGCCCTGAAACGTTCGAAGTTGAAAGATCATCGTGAATGGATCGCCCAGCGGTGTGAAGTTCTCGCCATCCACACTCCAGCTGAATACCGCCCGATCGTTGTCGAAGTTACACGCAACGCGCAGCCACAGATGCTCGGGCGGATTGGCGGCCCCGATGACGGGAGGCTTCGGCGGGGTCACGGGGGCGCCCCGGCGTCCACCTCCGCCGCTTCCATCGACCATTTGCAGCCTCATTCCATCGGCGGATTTCACCACGCCGATCCAGGCGTAAGGCGAACTCAACAACGCCAGCCCCGCCGTGTCTCCCTCGGACATTCCTCTCGTGTCCAACTCGACGGTCATGATCGATTCAGGCCCGGGCGGACGCTGACAGAGACTGTTGCGAGCCGCATAGAAGTTGTCAGCCGGTAGTGAATGCAGGCGAAGCACACCGGGTTTTTCGGTTAAAGACCACTTGCCATCATCGGGAACATGATTCCACTGCCATTCAGGATTCAGTTCGCCGCCGTTGAAATTATCGTCATGAATGAACGCCGGTCTGGGTTCTTGTGAATAACCAGTATCCGGCTTGATCCAGGTGTTCGGCGCTTTGCGCAGGTTCCCGGGCAGACCGATGATCGGAAAACCGCCGTCCCAGGTGATGGGGACCAGTGATACCATACGGCCCGCGCTGCCGTGATCTGACATGATGACGCTCCACCACTCGCCGGATGGCGTGTCGCACATCCCGCCCTGGTGCAGGGTCAGGCCGCGATCATCGGCGGTTGCGCGATCGAGCGGCGCGATCGTAACACCGAGCGACTCTCCCTGAACCATACGTTCCACCGTCCAGGGGCCGTCAATGGAATCGGCGCGGGCGACCATCTGATCGGTGGTTGCGCCAGGTACGGCCGAGACGTCGAAATACTTTCCATTGATCTTGTAGAGGTGATGCCCTTCTCCCATGCCGGGAGCGTCCATCATTCGCTTGGAGCCGGGAACGAAAGCTCTGAGGTCTGGAGTCAGTTCTTCGATGGGATAAGGGTTCCTGTTGCCGGAGATGATGTAGACCTTGCCGTCGTCATCGAAGAGAACCGACAGGTCGTGCCTTCCGGGCAGTTGGTTGCGCTCCCAGGGGCCCTTGATAGACTTCGAACGAAAAACCTGCAAACCGGCGCCGTTCACATTCGAAATGATATAAAACGTGCCGTTGTGATAGCGAATGCAGGGCGCCCATATCCCCTGACCATATATATTGCCACCTTCCAATCGGAATGCGGGGCCAAGATCGAGCCGGTCCATGCAGTATCCTGCCAGTTCCCAGTTCACCAGATCTTTCGAATGCATGATCTGAACCGCCGGGTTCATGTGCATGGTCGTACCGGCGAGGTAATAATCTTCACCGACGCGGATGATATCCGAGTCTTCAAATTCTTCGTAAAACAAGGGGTTGGAATAGGTACCGTTCCCGTTGTCGGATGTCCAGTGTTGTTCCACCAGTGAGCTGGTTTCAGCGTAAGCCGCCGGCATCGTTGAAATACCGCTGACGATCAGCGCCAGCAGGCTGATGAATCGCGCAATTGACTTGAAGCGTTGCATGCCGATACTCCTGCTATTCGGTTGAAGCCGTTGAAGATTGAATTTCTCATCCATAACAATGACGCCGATGGAGAGTACACACACCGGCCAAAGTCAGGAAGATAGAACTTTCGCCGCACGATCGGCTGACAGCGCCGCGTACTCAACGTTTCCGCAGGTGAATTAGAAGGGTTACATGACAAGACAGGTTAAATAAATAACTTCAGCAGGTCGATACATCCGTTGTTCGATCCAAGCGTCCTTCTCAGAATAGATTCTCATGCTTTTCCTGATCATTCTGGAGAAGATCGTCTTTTGAACGAACCTGAAAAAAACTTGATATCTCCCTCGCATTCAGTGCAATCGATATGATAGTCTATTGACCGTTCCTATTCTTGGCACATCGATCGGCGATGGTCAAGAGGATGAGTTATTCATGGATTGCGTTTCTACCTGCGGATCATCTTATTTTCATAAGGGGATATCCTCATGAAGAAAACGCTTTATGCCATGATGTCGATTCTTGTTTTTCTAATGGGGCCGCTGTGTCTGGCGCAGGATTCGTCGCCAACAGGCGACGACGGCTTCAAACCCTCGACGTTGAATCAACCCGGCCAGGAATACCCGCAAGTCAATTCTGAAAGACGAGCGAGATTTCGCGTAAACGCTCCAGACGCCAGGAGCGTAGTGGTCAGCCTTCGCAACACGGCTCTGACCAAAGGCGATGACGGCGTATGGACCGGCACGACCGAACCGCTTGATGAAGGCTTCCATTATTACCATCTCACGATTGACGGCGGGACGTTCAACGACCCCGGCGCCTTGAACTTCTACGGTTCGATTCGCTGGGAAAGCGGTATTGAAATCCCCGCCCACGATCAGGATTTCTACGCCTTGAAGGATGTTCCTCATGGCCGGGTTCAACAGATTCTCTTCCCCTCAAAAAGCACCAATACCTCGCGCCGGGCGTTCGTCTATACACCGCCCGATTACGAAAAAGACCCGGCCAGGCGCTATCCGGTGCTCTATCTGCAACACGGCTGGGGCGAAGATGAAACCGCATGGAGCAATCAGGGCCGCGCCAATCTCATCATGGATAACCTGATCGCCGAAGGAAAGATCAATCCCTTCCTCATCGTCATGACTTACGGCATGACGAATGACGTCCGGTTCGGCGGCCTCAGAAATTTCAGCATCGATCCATTTCAAACCGTACTCGTCGACGAATTGATCCCCTACGTTGACTCTCACTTCCGCACGCTCGCCGACCAGCCTCATCGCGGGATGGCGGGTCTATCCATGGGTGGGATGGAAACGAAAACGATCACTTTGAAAAACCTCGACAAGTTCTCCCACATCGGTCTTTTCAGCGGTGGAACGATCTCGATGGACGACGTCAACAATACGCCGGACTTCAAGGAACAAGTCAAACTGGTATTCGTCAGTTACGGCAGCCGTGAACTGGAAGGCGGGCGACGCGGCTTTGGCGGAGACCCGAAGGCGAACGCCGAAGCGTTGAAAGAGGCCGGAATCAACAGTCACTTTTACGTTTCACCCAACACCGCCCACGAGTTTCAGAGCTGGCGCCGCAGCCTGCATGAGTTCGCTCAACTGGCGTTCAAGGATGGCGCCGATGGCTCTCAAAACCAGACTTCCGCGCAATCTTCCGAGTCCAATACATCCGAAGCGCCGCGAGCGGGACGCCCCGGTGGATTCGGTGGACCGATCGAGCTGGGACCGGACGACAAGCCTGCCTTCGCCGACCCGCCTGAAGGATTCAGAACGCGTCGTGATGACGTCCCTCACGGAGAGTTGACGTCGATTGAGTATGATTCCAAGACGGTTGGAAAGCGCCGCGAGATGCTTGTCTATACCCCGCCCGGATATTCTTCCAATCAAAAATATCCCGTTCTTTACCTGCTTCACGGCATCGGCGCCGACGATCAGCAATGGCCCCAGTGGTGCGGAGCGAATACCATCATCGACAACCTGCTGGCGGATGGCGTCATTCAGCCGATGATCATGGTGTTCCCCAACTGCGACGCCAACAGAACGGTTGACAATCCCAAATCGGAAGGCCTTGGAAACGGCGGACCTGGGGGTGGAAGAAGCCGATTCGAAGGCTATGGAAAACTTTTCGAAAACGACTTGCTTCAAGACATCATCCCCTATGTCGAGTCGCACTATTCCGCCTATTCCGACCGCGAACATCGCGCTCTGGCCGGCCTGTCGATGGGCGGCGGCCAGTCTTTGAACATCGGCATGTACCACATCGACGATTTCGCATACATCGGCGGATTCTCCTCCGCCCCGAATACGAATCAGTTCGGCGGCATGTACACTGATGTCGAATTTTTGCCCGATCCGGCGGCCGCCAGGGATCAATTGAAGCTGCTATGGTTGGGGTGCGGTTCCAAAGACGGTCTGATCCGCGTCAGTCAGGGCGTCCACAATTATCTGAAAGAAAAGAATGTTCCCCATGTATGGCACGTGGATGGCAACGCCCACGATGACACGGAATGGGCTAACAACCTCTATCTTTTCGCGCAGCACATCTTCACCAGCGCCACTACCGCTCCGCCGGATTCCAAACTGGTAATCCGGGTCGCCTGTGGCGCCGATCGGCCTTACACCGACAAGGACGGCAATCTCTGGCTGCCCGATGAGGTCAAGGCTCCGGGTGCGTCTCTGAACCCGCCGGATGGTATGACCATTGAACGGTACGAGCAGTACGAAGTTCCCGGTGTCGCCTTTCCTCAAATATTCCGAACCGAACGCTACAGCATGAGCGCGTACGAGTTCAATCTACCCAACGGCGAATACACCGTTCGCCTGCACTTCGCTGAAACGTTCGCGGGCATCACCGGCGTCGACCAGCGGGTGTATTCATTCGCCGTTCAAGGTCAGAAACCGGAGAAGGATTTTGATCTGTATAAAGAAGCCGGCGGTCCGTATAAGGCGATTCAACGTGAGTACAAAGGCGTTAAGGTCACCGATGGCAAACTGAGAATCACGTTCACGCCAAAAGTGGAAAACCCCGCGATTAACGGCATAGAAATCTTCGCGGAATAAGACGGCGCCATTTTTCAGCATCTCCATTACATCCAATCATCGAATGTGAATTCAATTCAGACGGCGGCTTCGGCCGCCTTCTTTTTTTTATCTCTATCCATTCTGACACATGAATTTGGCTTGGCGGTTTCCATTAAGTCACAAGCGCCAGACCAAAGGCAAATCAATGCCTCCAAAAACCACATCAATCCTTATTGTCACGATTATTAATAAGAACCCCGGACTTTACAAATAAAATTATCAATAATCTATACAAAAACTGTTATTTCGTATATCGAGAAATTTTCTCGAATACGACCGATTCCATCATTTGATAATCAAATTACATTCTGATAAGTTATCTGATATTTCTATGGAATCATAATATTTCGTCATGTTGGTTCGGGATATTTTATTGATTGAATTCCACGTATAAAAAAACAGGCGTTTTATGGAACGGATTTTAGACGTTCCGCATTTGAGTACGATACAATTAAATGGAAATATGCCTGAAGATTAATTCCAACACACAATACGTTTCAAAATTTTACGGGCGAGAGTCGCATCGCGCGGCGCTTGCAGGGAGATGCTTGTTATGGATCGAAGGACGCTCTTCATTGGCGCGGCGACTGGTTTGGCGGCGGGAGTCTCGGGAACTTGGGTGTTAACCACCGCCTTCGCCCCGAATGTGACTCTGGATCGGAACCCCAAAAAAGTTCAACCCGAAAATGCGGCGAGCGGATCAGCGGCATGGCCTTACTCGAAGCTGGATGAAGACGCCGTCGCCGCGTTGGCTCACCAGTTATATCCAGATGGCGGCTGCATGTACAGCGTATTTGGCAGTATGATCAAATCTCTCGCCAGCCTTCACGGCGAGCCATACGCCTCATTTCCAGTCCATATGATGAAATACGGCGCGTCGGGCATCGGCGGGTACGGTTCCGTCTGCGGAGCCTTGAATGGAGCGGCGGCGGCGTTGGGTTTATTCATTGAAAACAAATCTCATCAGGAAGCGATCGTCCACGACCTGTTCTACTGGTATGAAAAAGAATCGTTCCCCAAATTCACTCCAGGCGAGAGCGCCCCTGCCATTGCCGCTTCCGTTTCTCATTCAGTGCTCTGTCACGCCTCCACCGCGAATTGGACGAAAGCCTCGGGCTGCCGCATCGATAGTAAAGAGCGCTCCGAGCGATGCAGCCGGCTGTCCGCCGACGTCGCCCAAAAGACGGTCCGCGCATTGAACGCCTATTTTGATGGTGGATTCATCACCTCGGAGTCGGAGAGCGACACGGTGGCGACGTGCGTCACCTGTCACGGCAAAACAGGCAAGATCGCGAATATCAAAGGCAAAATGGAATGCACTTCATGCCATGAAGAATCGATCGGCCACCAGCTGTTCGCCGATGTCCATTACCAGCTGATGAAAGAATGAATCGCGAACCATATCAGTTTACTTTCTGAAACGAAACAGGCGGCCTCGGCCGCCTCTCTCGTTTTGAAGAGACAGTTCACATGGGTCGTTGTTGCGTGTGCAAGCGGGTTGGATGCCCGCGAAAAACCTGAACGATTCGGCTTTCAACTAGATTGAAATAAGGTTTTTTTTCTGATATCGTCATTATCGGAATCCCGGCGATTCCACAAAATCAAAGTTCTGGCGAAACATGAGAATGTAGAACAAATTCGCATCAAACACTCCTTTTATCTACAAAAAGTCAGGGGAGATAAAAAAGATGGATTCAAACATGAAAAAAGAATCAGGCAATAAGATTACACGCCGTAAAGCGATGATCGACGCGGCGTTGCTTTCATCGATCGCGTTTGTACCCAGGCATGTACTGGGCGGTGAAGGCCAGACGGCCCCCAGCGACATATTAAATGTCGCCATGATCGGAACCGGAGGCCGCGGCCTGCAACATACGCGCGATATCACTCGGCAGGATGATTGCCGCATTCTCGCCATCTGCGACGTCTCCGTCGAAAACGACTACAGCCGCTTCTATTACGGCGGCAAGGCGGGGCGCGGCCCGGCGGTCGAGATGGTCAACACGCGCTACGATTCGATGGGATACCCCAAGTGCAAGGAATACGTCGACTACCGCAAGATGCTCGATGAGATGAAGGAAATCGACGCCTGCGTCGTCGCCACGCCGGATCACCAGCACCCGGTCGTCGCGATCGACGCCATGAATAACGGCAAACACGTTTACTGCGAAAAACCGCTCGCGCGCTCGGTATACGAATGCCGCAAGATGGCTGAATGCGCCAAAAAGAACAAGGTCGCGACCCAGTTAGGCAACCAGGGCCACAGCGGCGAGGGCATCCGCGCCACCAGAGAATGGATTCTCGACGGAGCGATCGGCGACGTCACCGAAGTACACGCCTGGACCAAAAGCCGCGCGCGCGTCGGCCGCCGTGAAGGTTATCCCGATGCGATGCCGGTTCCCGATGGCCTCGACTGGGACCTCTGGCTCGGACCGGCGAAGAAACGCCCCTATAACATCGACTATACCCCCTACACCTGGCGCGGCTGGTGGGATTTCGGCACCGGTTCGATGGGCGATTTCTTCTGCCACAACGCCGACCCCGCCTTTTATTCGCTCGACCTCGGACAACCCACTACCGTGCAGGCGACGCAATACGGCAACACGAAATTCACCTTCCCGCTGGCTTACATGATCTATTACCATTTCCCGGCACGCGGAAGTATGCCTCCCGTCAAACTTACGTGGTATACCGAAATGGATCCGCCCAAGCCGGAAGAGCTCGGCCCGGATGAAGAACTGGTCGGCGGCGGACAAGGCATTCTGTTCTGCGGAAGCAAGGGCAAAATCATGTGCCCCGGTTGGGCGGGCGATCCGGTTCTGCTGCCCCATTCGCTCAATGAAAATTACAAACGGCCGCCCAAAACCATCAAGCGTTCCAACGGCCACATGCGCGACTGGATCGACGCCAGCAAGGGCGGCGAACCCGCCAGCTCCAATTTCGAGTATGGCGCTTACCTGACCGAAATGGCGATGTTGGGCAACGCGGCGATCGGCGCCGGCGAGATCCTCTATTGGGACGGCGTCAACATGAAAGCCACCAACACCGACAAAGCCGATCCGTTCCTCAAACCCGAATACTACAACGGCTTCTCGATCTAAGCGGCTGTATCGTCCGAACTCATACGGTTCGAATTACCAAACCGCCCCATTCATCACGAATGGGGCGGTTGTTTTCCAGCCATCTCATAACCACTCATCAGCAGAGTTAGAATTCACCCCATATCAATGCAGCAATAATACGCGTACATAGAATTAATTCTGCGTATCCACTTCCTTATTCAGTTGCTTTGACCGCATTTTTTTGATATCGTCAACGATGATAGAGTTTGGCTTCAACGCAACAACATTTTGAATCCCTCTGTGAAGAACAGGAGACCATCATGAGCGCATCAGATTGTGGTTGTGGCCGGATGAAATATAACCTGGTGTTTTCTTGTTCAGGAGCGGCGGACGTGGGCGCAATCGCCGACCAGACGGCGCGAAGACTTTCTCACGAAAAAACCGCTTCCATGTGTTGCGTCGCCGCGATTGGGGCGGGCGATGAAGAAATTCTGGACATCGCGCGAAACGCGGAAAAGATACTCGCCATTGACGGCTGTTCAAAAGATTGCACGAAAATCGTTCTGGATAAAGCCGGTTTTTCAAACGTAAAACACCTTCAACTCGAAACGCTCGGCATGAAAAAAAAGGAATCTCCGTTAACGGAAGATCGCGTGGAAGCCGCGTTGAAAAGCGCCCGCTTATCGCTCGTCTCCTGAAGCGGAAACTCGCGATTCGAATTGACTCCACAAGTTCTGCTCGCGTGGAACGAGGCGATCCTGCTTGCCCCGCCATTCCGTCAGATTGAAATCAGACTGAATTTCTGATACCTTCATAAGCGGTTCCTTGAAATCACCCGGAATCAAGGATTTGGAACTCTGTGAGAGGAGACGTTCATGAACGTGGAAATTTCAGAAACAAAAGGTCAGTTCATTACCCGGCGTCAGGCGCTCAAAGCCGCCGCTTTATGCGGCGCCGGCGCGGTTCTTTGCGGTACTGCGTTGGCTAAACCGGCCTCGCATCCGGACACGTCGGATTGGGACGACCTGATCGCTCCCGACCTGTCGAATGTGAACATGCCGGATGGAAGCTGGGAGATGAAAGACGGCGTATTGGTGGCTAAAACCCACGACACCATCTGGACTAAAAAGTCATACGGCGATTTCATTCTCGACCTGGAGTTCAAAGTAGCCAAAGATTCGAACAGCGGCGTATTTTTGCGCGCGGGCGATCCGAATAACGTGCTCTCGGCGCTTGAAGTACAGGTTCACGACTCCCAGGACGGCGCGCTCTACGGCATGGTTGGAGCGATCTACAACGCCCAGCCGCCGAGCAAAAAGATGCAAAAGCCCACAGGCGAATGGAACCACTTCACGATCACCTGCAAGGGCAGCCACGCGTCTCTGATCTTCAACGGCGAAGAAGTATGGAATATCGATCTGGATGACTGGAATGAACCGCACAAAAATCCGGACGGTACGAAAAACAAGTTCGACAAAGCGCTGAAAGATTTCTCTCGCAGCGGTCCGATCGGGTTCCAGGGCCTGCACGGCGAGGCTCAGGCCCCCGTGTGGTATCGCAACATCAAAATCAAAGAACTCAAGTAGACAAAATCGATTCCAATCAACCTTGGGCGCTCGCTTCGACGCGGGCGCCCGAATCGATCTCTAATTTGAACAGGCGGCCTCGGCCGCCTGTTTCGTTTTTCCCCCTGTACCTCTCTGATTCTTCTTTTTTTGCGGATATTTCTCATCATTTAAGAAGGTGTCGTCATGGCTCCGCCTGAATTCGTTTCAACGTAAGTCTCACCATGGCAATGCGCACGATGTTTTCGGAATAGTCAGGATTGACTTCATAATCTTTCGAAAGCCTTCGCGAATTGGAAAGCCAGGCCAAGGTTCGTTCGACAATCCACCGTTGAGGAATGACTTGAAACTCTCCAGCCACTTTCCGGCATATTTGGAGCAGCGTCTCAAGAAGAATTTCAGAATACCAGCTGGCGTTTCCCCGATACGCCGCATCGCCGCAAAAGGCTTGGATCCGATCGTGTTTCATTTTGACGCCATCAAGCAAACAGACTCCGGCGTTCGTGTCATGAACATTCGCCGCCGTGACCTCCACATCGAGCAGATGTCCCTGACTGTCAGCGCCATTGTGACGTTTACGGCCTTTCACTTTTTTCCCCCATCGAAGCCGCGCTTCGAACCTTTGCCCGCACTTTTCACGGACTGGGAATCAACGATGGCGAACGATGGAGATTCAGAAAGCCCCTGTTGAACCCGGTGGAGCCGGTTCAGTTCATCCAGAACTTGTTCCCAAGTCCCTCGTTGGCACAAGCGTCTGTAGTAGGTGTACACGCTGGTCCAGGGCGGGAAATCCTTGGGAAGCATTCGCCATTGGCAACCGGTTTTCGCGACGTAAAAAATCGCGTTCAACATGGTTCGGATCGGGTGTTTTCGCCGGTTGCCGTAGCCATTTTCATACTCGAAGTGATGCCGAATCAGGTTCCACTCCCGATCCGTCAGATCGGTTTGATAACTCATTGGAGCCCCTCAACTCTAGATTATTCCGAGTGTAACACAACTCTAACGGGATCCTCACTTCATAACAACAGGCTCTTGGTCCATTATTAATTAGTAAACATAAATGTTTATAAACCAAGCAATATAAAAGGTTTATCAATCCTTCAAATCGTGTATATTATCCAGAATGTTGTGTCTGTTTATTGAATATGGATGGGATCTCATGAAAGCGAAACACTGCCGAATACTATGTCTGCTTGGATGCATTCTGATTCCGTTGCTCGCTTTTTCGCAGGACGGAGAAGATCAGCTATTCGACGCCGATATCACCAAAGATGAGGAGTTGCTTTTTACTGAAGTTCCCACCGTCTCGACCGTAACGAGGATTTCACAAAAATCCACTGAATCTCCTTTTAATATTTATGTAATCACCTCCGACGACATTCGCCGAATGGGGGCGCAAAACATCACTGATGTTTTACGGCGAGTACCAGGCGTGGATGTTGGCGTGATTGATGGTTTTCAGTCACAGGTCGGCATGCGCGGCTCCAATTCGTTCAACTCGACCAAAGCGTTAATTCTATTAAACGGACGCCGCGTCGGCGTGGATATCTTCGGCGTAACGTTTTGGAACCTGCTCCCCGTGGCGATTGAAGACATTGAAAGAATCGAAGTTCTACGCGGTCCGGGCACCACTTACGGAGCGAACGCGCTATCGGGCGTAGTAAACATCATCACCAAAGACAGTCACACCGACCCGGGCGGAACGGTCTCATCGTTCGGCGGAACCAATGACGTTTGGGACGCTCACGCTTCATACGGGTTTTTAGGTCTTGAACAAAGCGCGCGGATATCCGCCAATCGCTACGAGAGCCACGCGTATTCCAACGATAGTATTACGCGATATACCCAGGCGCTTGGTACGGCGGAGCTGCTCAATGCCGAAAAATCCCGTCTATCGCTGTCAACCGGCTGGAATGAATTTGAAGGAGTCGCCGACGTTCCGCTTGGCCCCAAACGCACTTTTCTTGAAGGGCTGTTGGGCTTTGTCTCTCTCCAGTTCGATCAGGATCTCAGCGACGCCTCTTCATGGATGGCGCGCGTTTCACTCGATCACATCGATGTAACCCTGCCGACTTTGGCCGATGCGCCGACCTTGCAACACGATCGGCTCTCCGCCGAATTTCAACATGCATTCCAGCTAAATGACTGGAACCAGATCGTATGGGGGCTCGAGACCGAAGCGCTCTTCACTCAAGATGAGGATGCGCTTGAACTGTACGCGCCCAACACCACCGATTTTTACGCCGCTCATTTTCTTGACAAAATCAGGTTATCGGAAAAATGGCTTTTTTACCTGGGCGGCCGGTTCGAAGACCATGACATCACGGGCGTGAACGCCAGCCCAATGGCCAGCCTGGTTTATCACCCCACTGATAACGATGTCTGGCGCTTGTCGTACAGTACGGCTCATCGATCGCCCAGTTTTTTCGAATCATACGCCAACATCCACGCGCCTGAACTGCCGGGACGGCATTTTGATGGGAACCAGTCCGCCCGGCCCGAATTCATTCAATCAGTCGATTTGGGGTATCAGGCGTTCCGATTTTCCAACCGGCTCCAGTTGATGGCGGACCTGTTCGCGCACCGGATCGCGCGGCATATCGATCTCAACGACCGTATCGAGCCGGAAAATGGCGATTATTTAGAGAATTTCATCGATAACCTGGGCAATTCAGATGCGTATGGTTTTGAACTGAGCGCTCTGGGCAATCCGACTTCTTCGACGCGCCTGTGGGCGAGTTATTCATTTCAGGATGTTGATTTTGAAAAGGACGGTATCGGTCTCGCTTCACCCGCGCAACATAAGGTATCCATGGGAGGCGGATTTGATTTCAACCAGCACTGGTCGTTCGACGCCTGGATGTATTACCAGACCGACAGCGAATTTATTGAGGAAACTTCGGATCTCGGCGGGCGCAATCTGATCCCGATCGACAATTACAGTCTGTTGAACCTCAAACTGTCGTATCGCCTGACCGAGCGGAATCTGGAATTTGATATCCGCGGGCTGAACCTGATCGATGACGGCCACCGTGAATTTCCGGGGGAACCGATCGCCAGGCAATTCCTGTTTGGATTAACGTATCGCTTCTAGTTTCATTCATTGAGCCCGAATATTTTCCGCCGGCTCATCAGGCTGATGAATCAGCGCGGCGGTGGCTATAAACCAAAATGCAATTAACGTCGGAGTCACGCTTGTCTAATGGTATTTTCCGGTATGGCGTAAGCGCATGCGCCATTCTGATGTTTTCTTGCGCCTGTTTCGCGGATTCCGTCTGTATTTTATCGAATAAAGATCATGAAAATTTTGATGTAACGATCGGCTCCATTCAAAAAAGCATCCAGCAGGCGAAGCCGGGAATCAACGTCATTACGATCGATCCCACACAATCGCCTCCGCCATCGGACGCATCGCTCCTGATTCCGTTGGGGACGACCATGACCAGTTGGGCGAAAATCAACCGGCCCGATCTGCCTATTGTCTTTGGTCTGGTTTTGAATCCCGAACAGAGCGGCCTCCTGAATTCCACAAACGGTTCCGTCGAGGTCACCGGCGTGAGCCTCGACATTCCCATTCAAACCAAAATCGACCGGATTCAGGGTATTCTGCCGAACGTGAAAACCATCGGCATTCTGGTCAGTTCCGGAAAAAAATCCATCGTCTCCGAAACGACTCGGCGTGAATTGCAGGCATTGGGATATACCGTGATTGAAGAGCCGACGGCCGGCCCCCAGGACGTCCCGCGAAAGTTGCAGGAAATCGCCGGCCGCATCGATCTGCTTTGGATGATACCCGACGCCAATGTATACAACATTCAGACCGTCCGATATCTCATTCCATTCTGCGTGAAATCGCGTTTACCCGTCATGGCGTTATCCCGATCCTACACAGAGGCGGGTGCATTGCTGGCGGTCTCGTGGGATTTCAACGATCTGGGAGATCAGATCGCGGCGATGGCGATTAAAGTATTAAACGGCGCCAAAACCAGCGACCTTCCGGTTGAATCGCCAAAAACCGCATTGCTTTTGTTGAACAAACGAACCGCTGACCGCATCGGCGTCGCTTCGTCGGCGCCGCCGGACGGCGTCGAAATCGTACAACGGTAATCAAACATGCGTCTGGGGCTCGCGGCGAAATTTTTACTTCCGGTCTGCGCGTGGATCGCGGCGGCCGCCGCGCTGTTAGGCTGGTTGCTGATCGAACGCCAGTCTCAGGAGTATCTCAACCTGACCAAGGAACGCGGCGGTTCGCTGGTTAAATTCATCGCGCACGATGTCTGGTGGGGCACGGCCCTCGCGCCGGAAAGCGAGATTGAGAGTACAGCGAAAAACGCGCAGAGTTGGAGTGATTTTCTTTATCTGAGCGTCATTGATTCAAAAGGGAACACACTGACCCGCCAAGGTGATTTTGATCTGAGTGCGTATACGCTGGCCGCCGGGCCTTCAATCCATGAGAAGACGGACGACGTGATACACATCGTCTATTCTCTTCCCGGTTCGGGCCGTCGCGTGCTGGATATCTCATGCCCGATCTTTTTCACGACCAGTGGGCGCAGCGCTGAAGAAGCGCTGCTTCTTGACAGCATGTCGAGCGCCCCCGGCGGCGATGAAGGTGACGCAGCCGAATTCGCCGGGCGCGTGCATATTGGCCTCGATCTGTCACCGGTCGACGAGATGACGAGCCAGTTCACGAAAAACACTTTCTGGATCGGATCGTTCACGGTCGCGGTCGGCATCGCCTTCATGCTGCTGATCGTGCGCTTTCTATTAAGCCCGCTCGCTGTGTTGCGCAACGCCACCAAAACCATCGCGGAAGGCGATCTCGCCATTCGCGTCCCGACACAACACGTTTTCAAGGATGAATTGAGCGAGCTGGGCGATTCGTTCAATCAAATGGTCTCCCACCTGAGCGACGCGCGTCAGAGCATCGAAGAATACAATAAAGGACTCGAGAGTCTGGTCGAGCGCCGGACTCAGGAGATCTCCCGCCTTCAGGCTTTTTTGCAGAACATCCTCGACAGCATCCCCAGCGCCGTCGCGATCTTCAGCCAGAAGTTTTTAATCCGTTACTCGAATCTCGAATTCAACAAAACATTCGATCCCGGCCGGGGGGCATCCTCACAAAACTCTCTGGACGATCGCATTCATATTGTCCATGACGACGCCTTCAGAGAACAACTGGACGAGTTGAATCGCGACAATTTTTCTCAAGGCGCCGAGTTCCATGCGAATAATAAAATTTATTTTTACCGTCTTTTCCGCGTCCAGACGGGCGATGAACTGCAAACCGGCGTCGTGATTGTTGACGTGACTGAAGAAAGACAATTACAACGCCAGCTCACTCAAGCGGAAAAACTCGCGGGCATCGGAACCCTCGCTTCAGGAGTCGCTCATGAAATCAATAATCCGCTACAGGGAATTTTAGGAATGGCCGAAGCGGCCCTGGATGAAGAAGAAATCGACCTGATCAAGGAATATACGCAGGATATCGTCGTTTACGCACAGCAGGCGGGCGAGATCGTCAAAGAACTCTCCACCTATTCCCGCGCCGCTCGCAGCGACGCCTCCATGCCCATTAATCTGGTCACTGTGATTAAGAGCGCATTGCGCATGTCACAACACGCCAACAATTACGCCGATATCAACGTAAGAAAAGAACTGAATGATATACCCGAAGTCATCGCCAATGCGGGAGAACTACAGCAGGTTTTCGTGAACCTGTTTAACAATGCGGTTCACGCGATGGAAGAAAAAGGCGACCTTACCATCAAAACCTGGCATGAGAATACGACGGTTCACGCCTCCATCACCGATACCGGTTGTGGAATTCCATCTGAAAATCTGACTCAGATATTCGAACCGTTTTTCACGACGAAGCCTCCCGGCAAGGGAACCGGCCTCGGCTTGAACGTCGTGTATCGAATTATTGAGAAATATCACGGCCGTATTCACGTCGATAGCCAGGTCGGCTCAGGCTCCACCTTCTTCATCGATCTGCCGGCGCAAAAGGAGCTGAACGATGAAAATCCTGTTGGTTGACGATGACGAGAGAGTTCGAAAAACGCTTCGGATTCATATCACCAAGGCCGGGCATGTTCTTCATGAAGCCGATAACGGCCAGGATGGCTGGTCTGAATTTCAAAATAGCGTTTTCGATCTGGTTCTGTGCGATATCCGAATGCCCCGCTTGAACGGAATCGAGCTCGTTAAACTCATCCGTCAAATCAATCCACGCGTTCCCGTCGTCATGCTGAGCGGTTTCATGGAGTCGACCGTGGTCGAGGAAGCGCTGGCCGCCGGAGCGACGGATTATCTTTCCAAGCCGGTTCAGAAAAGCGAATTGTTAGGAAAAATCGACCAATGCTGTTCGAGCCATGAAATCTGAGAGAGGATGCATTCCGTGCCACCCAGCGCCCGAAGTCTGAGAGAAGCCCAGATCATTCAATTACGTCCCCGAATTCTGTTCTGGGATGCTCAACCGAACCTGTTTTCCGAAGTCAAATTCATCTTTGAAGAAATGAACTGGGTCGCCGGCCAGGCGGCTTCCGTGGAAGAGTGCGTACAGTCGTTTCTTTCATCCGCCCCGCATGTCCTCTATACCCGGGTGAACGAACTCGCTGAATTTCAGAAACTGATTGAAGGTCTGAAATATACCGGCAAATGGGGAGGCGTATCGGTTGTTTGTATCAATGGAGGGCGTGATTTATTTGATTTTCTGAAAGAGAAAGAAACCCATTCGATGTTTTTTAACAGTACGAATCACAATTTATCGCATGTGATTCGCGCCATTCGAACGGGGCGTCCTGACCTGGTTCGCATCGCGATCGCCGACGATCTGTTCGTGATTCGCTCACAGCTAAAAATGGCGATTTTAATCATGAAGTACAGTCTGGTCGCTGAAGCCTCCAACGGAGTTGAAGCGACCAACGCCTGCATGGACATCAAGCCGGATGTTCTTACGCTGGATATCAACATGCCGATGAAAAATGGGTTGCAAACTCTGTCTGATGTACGGCAGGCTTCCCCTCATACCCGGATCATCATGATCAGCGGCCAGGGTACCGAAACCAATGTGATCGAATCGGCCCGGCAGGGGATAAAGCATTTCGTGTCAAAACCATTTACCCGTGAATTATTGATTTCGACGATCAGACAGGCGAGCGATGACGTGGACTATTTGAATTCAATACGCATTTAAGTGATGATCGAACAAATGGAAAGAATCTAATTGCCCTTTTTCAGATACAGGATCCGCGCCATTAACCGCAGATCTCGTTGCAGGAGAAACGTCGCAAACAAAAGATACCCCCCTGAATCAATAGTCTTTCTCTTTCCCCTGCCAAAATGAGTCGTGTAAATGCGTAAATCCGGGCCCTAGTTGCAGGATGGAAGTCTTCTCGCAGTAAGCCCTAAATCCCTTTCATTTTAGAGACAATCGGCGGAATAAAACAGGAAAAACGATCGAAGCCGCTTCTCCGATTCGAGATAGGATTCGATATCCGCAGAGGAGGAGTACATTGGAATGGGCAAATGTTTTGTTGATCTCGTATATAAACTATGCTATATCAATATTCATACCTAACCGAATGTCGCCGTAAATTTATAGATACCCGCGTGATTCTTCTGAACAGCAAATGCGTATAAAAGATTCTGAATAACAAGACTTAATGCAGATGAAATCATGATATGGAAACAGGGAGGCGATTGATGAATCGACGATTGATCTCAACGTTTCAACACGCAATCACGCTTTTAGCTGTTTTGTTTTGTGCGGCGCCTACTCATGCGCAAATCAATCCCATTATCTTCGACCTCAGCGGAACCTGGCGGTTGGAATCCATTTTTGTGAAGGAACAATGGAAGCCGGAGGAACTGGACCGATGTAAAAGCCTTTTTGCACACGCGAATTTCCCAATGTATGGAAAGGATCTCATACGGCTTAATTTTTTGAGCAGCGAGCGTGTTCGTAATTCTCAAAACAATTATTGGCGGTTTTATTATAACGGGGTATACATTCATCATCATGGCTACGCCAGCCGGGAAGCCGTTTTAAATGCATCCAATCAAATTGACCACTGGAATTATAATTATAATAAACATATTGAAACCATTCTGTACAACATCGAAGGCTACGTGGAATATAACTGGCTTGTCAACAGTTTTTTATTGGATATGCAAGGCGTCTCGCCCCAAACACCAATATACGAACATGGCGTTTCACTCCACATCCGGCAATACGTGGAAGGCGTCACGTCCATCTCCAATCTCTTGTTTGATTCTTATCAAGGCGACGCCGTTAATTTAAATATTTCGTTCTCTGATCCGCAATATCCGGTGTTCGGTTTTCCTGAAGGCGCCGACGTCGAGCTTGGCGAGGGCCGCCCCTCCGCAATCAGCGCTTCAGGATGCGGCGTCCTCAGCCGTTATCCCCTCCGGTTCGTCAAACAAAGCGATTCGGTCGATGAGTTAAATGAAAAAGGCTCGCTATCGGTCAACGTGTTTTTAAATACCGTTAATCCTGTTCCAGTAGAACACGCGTCCATTGAAGTAAGATTGCAGGATTTCGGATTGCGTGAACGCGGGCCGGATGAATCCATGCGAGATTATGTCGCCTTCGCGGACGCTCATTCCACCCCGGTCGCCTGTCAAGCGTTGACTCCCGAATCCATTCACGATGGCTTGAGCGAAATACGGATTGATGGATTGAATGTGTTTTCTCTCATCGATACGGCTGGAGGCTCATCGTTGGCGCCGGGCTATTATTACATTAAAGTCTTGTCGCCCTCAACGACGATTGCGGGAGTCGGCGAAACGCATTTGCTTGAGAATCGCTCATTGAATCATTCCCTGCTACCCAATCAACTTACTTCTGTGAACATTCCGCTGGAGGCTCTGGAGGAAATTGGAATCAAGCGGGAAGTGGCTACCGCGTTGAGCGAATCAAGCAAGGTTCATTACAAGCCGATTGAAGATCGTATAATGGATCATTTATCCAGCATGGAAAGCGATGTTTCGCTGCAAACGCCGGAAAAAATCGAAGGCGTCAAACGATCCATCGACGCCGAGCGCGCCATCAATGACGCGGCTTACTGGTCAGATAACATGCTTACATTTTTACTCACAGGATTCAGCAATCTGGCCGCCGATCTATATGGAGAACTGGATTTCACGCGAAGCGACATATCCGCAATGCGCGCGAGATTGAACCGTTCTGGATTGGAGAACAGAACGCTCGTTTCGGGCTATTCTGAGAGTTTTCGGATTCCCGGTGACGCTCCCACTCCAACGCTGCGCGACATGGCCGAACCTGTGTTTCAAAGCAATGACGCAGGCATAATTCGATCGGCGTTATCTTCTTTTTGCACGATATTAAATACCGAGCTGCGCCTGGCGGGAGTCGATTCCGGCGATGCGCAAAAAATTTGCCGGCACGTTCGATTGAGCCTTGAATTGATCTTACGCGCGTTCCAAACCCGCACACTAAGCGGAGCGACACAGGCGTATGTGCAACAGCTTATCAGAGAACTCGTCAAATTCCCTCATCCCATTCTATTCGACAATAATCTGGATCTCGAACAATGGGATGTTGTGAGTTCGTTGCTGGATCAGAATCAATCTGTGGGTGGAGAAGATGTCGATCCATTTTTGAATTTCGATATATCCTATTGTTCGCTGACGAATGAAGCCCTGGAGAGATCGGTGGATCAAGCCGTTTCATGGAGTGAAAACGATATTCAACGTTATTTCACCGACAAAACCCGAACCAGCGCCGTCATTGATGAACTGAATCGAGATGCTGTCGAAACAGACAATCAGGTTCGCACGGAATTGGCGTTGGCGAATTCATTTGGTTCGGCCAGCGATTTACTGAAATTCATAGGCTCCGTCGCACCAAATACTTACACGGAATTCTTCCGCAAACTTACAAAATTATTGAAGTATCTTTCCAACGGAGCTTCAACTTTTCAGAGTTTTAAATTCATTTATGGCCGCGCACCTGATTACGCCGATAATGCGTCGCGTCTTGCCTTTGGTAAAACGCCGCCGGACTGGTCCGAGGTTCGAACCGTCAGGCCTGCGCCGATAAACTCCCTTGCAGCGGTTCCAACCCAGCAAACCGGATCGATTCATCCTGATTT
Source organism: bacterium (assembly GCA_016125385.1). GTDB lineage: Bacteria > Hinthialibacterota > Hinthialibacteria > Hinthialibacterales > Hinthialibacteraceae > WGLV01. The sequence goes on along the minus strand of WGLV01000004.1, from coordinate 50,330 downwards.
TTTCTCTCGTTTAACTCTCAAATCTCAACAACTCGTGACGAAATTGGGTCAGTTGTATACGTTGGTAAACAATAACGATTTTGGAGGTTTATTGGAGGAAATCCGCGCGGATCAGCCGGGATCGTATCGAAACGTTGTGGCGGATTATCGAACCGTTCTGGACGAAATCGATACGCTGATGGCTTCGGCGGATCCCAATTCTCCAGATATTCCCGATCAAACAAGTTTCAGCCAGGTTCCATTCATTCGGCTCCGATTCGAGCAGCATGAATCAGACATGTTTTTCGCACTACGCGATTTGATCGCGTCCGTCATTGCTCCAGATTACACGGGGCCTGACGATCCAGCCTATCTGGCGAAAAAGAATCAAGTGAAGTATTTAATTCAAAGTGTAAGAAGCATGATGCAAACTTATACAGATGATATCTTCATCGGATCGTTCGCGTTGCGTAATATCCAACTGACTCCGTCGGTGTTTATTCGCCTGGATAATCCACGGTCGGTGGAGACAGGAGATTCGCTCATTCAACATTCGGGAGAACGTTTTGTTTTGAAGGCGCACGTTTCAAACCTGAATGCGTCGCCCGTTAAAAACATCACGCTGCGCTTGCGGATACTATCGCCACACGGCTCTCTCTTGAATCAAGATGAAGAGATTCACTTAATTGATGGATTGACTGGTGATGATGGCGCTCCTCTGGTTGGGGATGATGAAACGGATATCACTTGGACCCTTCAATATGACGGCGATTTTTCCGAATCCGCGGTCGCACTCATTGTGTCTTCCACGGAAAGTAATGAGATGACAGTTCCCTATCTTACAAATACAGCGCAAACAACTCTGTTCATCGATCCGATCGTTCGGGACTCCGATCTGGATGGAATGCCGAACGCTTATGAAGCGGAGTACGGATTCAAAATAACGCAAAATGACGCGTCTGAAGACGCTGATCAGGATGGATTGAGTAATCTGGAGGAAATGCGGCTTGGAACGAATCCCACAATCGCCGATACCGATCAAGATGGACGAAGCGATGGCGATGAAGTGTTCGGTAGAAATGGCGCCCCTTCGAATCCATTGGAATCCGATTCGGATTTGGATGGCGTGTCGGATTCGGTAGACGGCGAACCGTATGACGGAAGCACGGCGATCAGTAGCATTGTGCGCGAAGAGCCACAGATCGGGCTGGGATGGACGGAAATCCATTTAACGGAAAAAAATCCGGATGCGGTAATCCCGATTATCAACGCTGGGGGTCAACGGCTTATCTGGTCGGCTTTTTCTGAGAATGAATCTATCTGCGTATCATCGCCGAATTGGCCAAACGACGGCGGAGAGTCGGATTTTCTGATTATCGCCGCGCCCACTTTTTATGATTTTCGATCAGGAATCAATACAGAAACCAAGATTCAAGTCGTTAACCGTTTTGGCTTCGTAAAAGATCGTCGAACAATTCTCGTGACAGTAGGTGACGAACAGAATTCCAATCCCGCCAATGCTCATCCAAACGCTGTAGAGGATCGGGCATCGACGGAAAGCGGCGTTGCGATTCATATAGACGTTTTAAGCAACGATTCCGATCCGGATTCTGATAAAATAACACTGATCGGGGTCACCCAGCCTGAACATGGCGTCGCAGGGGTGAATTCCGATGGGACTGTCTTTTATCGATCCCGAGCGGATTTCACTGGCGACGACCATATCAAGTATACCATTCGAGACTCGGATGGAAATCGGGAAGAGAGCTCCGTGACTGTGACGGTCTCAGCATTGACGAAGATTCAGGACTGGACCGCACGCTAGGGCTCCCTTATTTGATTTTTCAATGTTACCAAACGATTGAATTCTTCGAATACAGAGGATCCCTCGCATTCTCCAAAAACGATGATTGGGGAATTGGCTCAGCAATCTGTTATCCTGAGACTGAAGCGGACGCTCGGTTGCTCATCCTGTTTAAATTCAATTGAAGCAATAATCATCTGATGGCCTTATGCTTGTGAACCCCGCCGCATCCAGCAGTACATCCGTAAACTTCGCCTCAAACCGAGAAAATCGATCGATAAAGAAAAAATCTCTTCGTTTAAATGAGAATTCCTGAAAAAAATATATCAATGTGGATCGAATAATTTATTTTTCTTTACGTTTTATCATCTAACACCGGCGTATAATGATCGACGTCACCTCGTCTTTCCCATCCTGATATTCGTCGGACCGCGGCGGTCTGTTCATCGATCCCGTTGACTCCATCTGTTGATTTCCAGCGAACGAGCAACGCCGGTGCAATTTCTATTTTTTCCTGCGTGGAGTGTGTGAAATGAAAACGAAATCCATCCTGATCACCCTGTTGTTGTGCCTCCTGACAATGTGCGTTTACGCCTCGGATGAAAAACCGCCGAGCAACATGGACCTCGAATTCGGCCCCGACGCCGACGGCCATGTGGTCTACCGGGATATGGATTCATCCAGCGACGATTACGTATCGTCATCTCACGCTCAATGGGTGTACGACGCACTCAGCCCGACGCAAGATCTTTATCTCGACCTCGATTTCGACGAGCCCTATTGGAAATACGACGACCGCTATAACTGGTTTGAAAAGATGGACTACGGCTACGCCGAAGCCATCCGCGCCCGAATCTGGTACAACACCTCGCGCTCGAACAACCAGCCTTATGAGATCGAACACCGGCGGCTTGTAACGCATGAAATGTTCCATCACGTTCAATACGCCAATGTCGATTCCACCTCCGATTGGGGAACCTGGCTCATCGAAGGCGGCGCCAAGTTCATGGAAGACAAACTTTATGATGACATCGATAATGACGTAACCTTGCGGTATTACCAGGAAGTCGACGGCTATCTCAGCAATCCTAACCGCCGCCTGATGGATTTAAGTTATTCCAGCGCTCTGTACTGGAACTACCTCAGCGAACGATTCGGCGTCAGCCCCAACGCTTTTCAGCGCACCGATCTGGATGTCTACGGCGGCGCCGACTTCATGAAGCGGCTCATCAATCGCGCCTCCAGCGCCGACCCCGATACGAAAGAGCTGGTCGACGATCTGGTGCGCGATATTGATTCCGACTCATCGTTCAAAGAATCGTGGCAGGATTTCACCATCGCCAATTATCTGAAAGATTACGCCAACGCTGTGCCGGGCGCGCCGGTGTCGCCCCAATGGTACGGCTATTCCGATGACGACGACGCGGGCCAAGCGTACCGCAAGGTCAACACAACCAACGTGGGAACGCTGAATTCAACCGGATATTCCTTCGTCAAAAGCGTCACGGAATGGGGCGCGGTCTACGCCGAAGGCTCCATTCCAACCAACGCTCAGATTTACGGCGTACAGGCATGGAGCGATGAAGACATGTCGCTCGCCGTCATGCGCGTCAACGACTCAAACCAGGCGATCAGCGTATATAAAACGTTCGGCGACGAACTCAAGCGCGCTTATTACAACGACCGCGATCATCCCGTAAAAACCATCGCGTTCACTGCGGGGGGGCTCGACGATGAAACGGACGTCGAAGCCGTCTTCGCGGCGGGTGAAGCCAAAATTGAACTCCGCAGCCCCGACTTCGACGACCCGGCCTATGTCGGTGAAGAAACCAACCCCGAGCGCTTTTTGATCCGGCTGGTGGTGACCGGCCCCAGCATTCTGGGTTCTCCCTCCGTTGAAGGGCTGAATTATGAGGATTTCATCGTCACAGTGGGAACAGAAACCGCCTCGGTGATCTACGGTCTCGACGTGCAGGGTGAATACTGGCTGAGCGTTCGCGCTCCGGTTCAAACCGCGGGCGGGCGTTACGATCTGCGCGTTCAACTCGGTTCATCCGGTCCCAGCGCGACCCAGACCCTTGCGGTCGATTACACCGTCGTGCGCCGTTCACAGATGCTGGTCGTCGATGAGTCGGGCAGCATGGCTTCTGATGATAAACTGGTCGCCGCCATTAACGCGGGCCTCATGTTGACCAGCGTCGTGCCTGACGACGATCAGATCGGCGTGGCGGGCTTCTCCGCCGACGCGGACGTACTGCTACCGCTTTCAACCTCCAACCTGCTGACCCGCATACTCGCCGGCCTCGCCGTCAACTCGCTCGAAGCGGACGGCACAACCTCGATCGGCGACGGTCTCGGCGCCGCCATCGATGAACTCAAAAACAAAGGCGTCTCTTCCAATCTCCACTACATTACGCTGCTGAGCGATGGCAAGGAGAACGAATCGCTCTATTGGAACAACGTCAAAGCCTCGCTGACCGGTGAAGCCACTCGTGTCAATACCATCGGTTTCGGCCCCGACGCCGACACCGACACGCTTTCAGAAATCGCGTGGCAAACCGATGGCGATTTCTATTACGTTGATACCGGAACGGTGGTTTCCGCCAAGCGCGCTAGATCGAGCAGGACGCTGGCCAAACCCAGCGCCGTCACCGACGCATCCGTCCTCGAACTGCCTAACCGCCTCGCGAATGTGTACTCCTATATCGAACAGGACGCGCTCGGTCAATCACGCCTCTGGTCTCAATACGGCGAGGCCGATTCCACCGGCGTCACCATGAAGATCCCCGTTACCGAGCCTGACCTGACCGATGGGATTCTTATCGTTAACTGGAACGACGTATCTGAAACCGTCACCGTAAAGTTGACTGATCCCAGCGGCGTGGCGATTCAGGACGGTGTGGCGGGCGATTCGATCGAAACAGCCACCACCGTCACGGTAATCCGTCTTGATGACGTGCCTCAAGGCGATTGGACGCTGACTCTGACTTCATCCGGGAGGACCGTTCAGTTTCTTTCCATCCTGTCCGCCAAAAACGTCACCGGCGTCGAGGCTCAGCTGATTCTGCAGGGCGAGCGCACTCGGCCGCGTGACGACGTGGGCGCGAGCCGCTTTTTGCGTGGCCTGCCCATGCCGATCAACGTCGTCCTCACCGACGATGACGGCCCGGTCAAAGGCGCGAAAGTTCAAGCGATCGTCAGCCTGCCGGATGGTTCAAAAGACGCGTTGACTCTTTATGATGACGGCGCGCATGACGATGGTCAGAAAAACGACGGTCTTTACGCCATCACCTTCCGCCGAACCACCATCGCCTCCAACGCCAGCGAGATGCCCACATCGGAATCGGGCGGAACTCATGCTGGCGGGGCCTATAGCGTCAGCATCAACGTCGATGGCGTCTCCAATTCAGGCGCCACATTTACCCGCGAACTGTTGGGCGCGTTTCATGTGTATGAATATCCAAATAATTTCTGGAAAACCTACCACGTCGACGACGATCTCGATGGCATTCCCGATCGTTGGGAGAAACTGTGGGGTGGAAACCTGATTGAAACCGACGATCTTGACGATGACGGTTTGAACAATCTCGAAGAATATAGGAGAGGCCTCATTCCCGTCGACGCCGACACTGACAACGGCGGCGAGGGCGACGGCTCTGAAGTCAAGCGCGGCGCCAACGCCTGGGTGAGTGAAGACGACATGCTGCCTCGCCCCTCCGCGGTCTCCATCATTAAAGAGATCATCGACGACGGAGAGTCCGCCGTTCCTCGCGCAAATGAAATCGGCATCCAGTATCCATTCAGCAAGTTCTATAAAAGCGTGAAAATCCAGCGCTCCACGTCGGCCGGCGGCCCATTCAGCGACGTGACCGAGATCGCGAAAGCCGATGCGGAAGGCGTGTACTACGATGCCAGCGTCACCCCGGGCAAGCAATACTTTTACCGCGTCATGGGCGTGGGAGACGGCGGCTCGACGAGTGCGCCCTCATCCGTTGTCAGCGGCGTCGCGGTCAGCGACCCCACTCCGCCTCTGGGCTACATCCTGCTCAACAATGGCGCCAAATATACCGACCGTCTCGCCGTCAACATTCGAGTCGTTGCATCCACGGACACCGCCAGCATGCGCGTATCTGATTCCGCCGATTTCAGTTCGGTTCCCTGGCGCGCCTTCCGGCGCACGGTCAGTGGCTACGCCATCACGCCCCATTCATGGAACAACCTCGCTGTGGTCTTTATGGAACTGCGCGACGCGGCGGGCAACAACTCCGGCGTATGGAGCGAAGCCATCGTGTACGATCCCGATGGGGACTTCGACGGCGATGGAACTCCCAACGCGATCGACCCCGATGACGACGGCGACGGATTGTCGGATGATTTTGAACTGAACCGATCGTTGACGAACCCCTTCGCGGCGGACTCCAACAGCAATGGAACCTCCGACTCGGCGGAAGACCCCGACGGCGACGGACTCACGAACGCTCAGGAAGAAAGCAATCACACCAATCCACTCGTGGCCGATTCGGACGGCGATGGCTTCAGCGACGGCGCCGAAATATCCGCCTCCACCGATCCGCTCAACCCGGCGTCATATCCCGGCGCTCCGACGCCTACGCCGGTTCCAACCCCGACGGTGACTCCGACTCCTCGCACCGGCGGTGGACTGATTGATTTTCCTTTCATCTTCAACCATCTGAAAACCTACGCCAACAAACAAGACGGTGTGTCTGGCCTGGGAGGCGTCAAACGGATCAACATCACGCCCGACGGCCGCTTTATCTACGCATCCAGCGTTGATGACAACTCGCTGGCTTACTTCAAGCGTGATCGGGAGAATGGTCTGTTGACATACGCCGGCGCCCGTCAGCAGCAGGACGACGTCAACCAACCCGGCGATTTCGTCCTCTCCCCCGACGGTGCATTGCTATATGCCGTCAACGGCAAGGGCGTCCTTACCACGTTTCAACGCAATCCCGATTCCGGTGAGCTGAAACCCGTCTCAACGCTCACCGAACTGGCGGCCACCCAGGCGGGGGCGTCGTTCAAGCTGGCGTTGTCTCCCGATGGACGCTACCTGTACGCGGCGCAAAAAGGGAGCGAGCGGATCGTCGCCTTCAAGAGAGATGAAAAGACCGGCGCGCTCGTATTCGTTAAATTATTCCGCGTCGGCGGCGTTGACGTCACCAATCCCCCCGCGATTCAAGACATGGGCTTCACCGACGGCGGCCGCACTCTGCTCGTGCTCACCAGCGGCGACCGCTCATTAGCCTCGTTCGCCATCAATCCCGACAGCGGCAATCTCGTTTTGAATAATCGCCTCGATCTGAACAAAACCGCGGATGGCAAAGCGATTGACTATACTGAAATTGACATTGATCCGTCGAGCAATCGAATCAGCCTGCTGTCGGCGCAAGGCGGCGCGGTGGCCTTACTCAAGCGCGATGACGCCGGTGTTTTTTCAATCGGCTCATCGGCTCGTGACGCATCGCTGACCACGGCGTCTCAAACCCTGTGGCTGCGTGGTGAAAGCGCCTTGCTTGTGGTGAATCCCGACGGAATCAGCGTTTTAACCCAGGGGAAGAACGGGCTGTCGCTCGCGGGCAAACTGGGCTCGCAGGAATTGGGCGCCTCCTTCGCCAACCTGACCGCGATCCTCCTGTCTGATGATGGCAAATTCCTGTACGCGGCTTCGCGGGGCGATGGCAAGATTCCTCCCGCTATCCATGTGTTCGCCGTTGAACGTGTGACGTCCTCCACCACGCCAAAACCAGATCTGATCGTTTCACGCTTTATGTTGAGCGGCGATAAACGCCTCTTAACAGGCGAAGTCATCGGCTCACGACTCGAAGCCATCGCCTCTAACAACGGTTCAGCTGATAGCGCGGACTTCACGGTGGGCTTTTATCTCTCCACCGACGCGCAGATCACAACGAGCGATCGCTTACTGATCGGTGGCCGGGAATCGGTTAGCGCTCTGACGGCGGGGCAATCGCTCGGCGTCTCCATCGCAGAAGAGATGGCGATCCCAGCTGATGTCGCCCCCGGCGTTTATTTCCTCGGCGCCCTGGCGGATGAAACCAATACAAACGCCGAAAGCAACGAGACCAACAATTCAGCGGTGATTCCCGTCTCAATTGAGACCGCCCAGCCCGACCTCGTGCCGCTTTCTTTCCGCATCGACGGCGAGCACGAGCTCTACGCGGGCGAAACCATCGGAAACCGTCTGCGTATGCTGGTCGGAAATAAAGGCAACGCCGGCGCGGGCCGCTTTACCATTGGCGTGTATCTTTCCGAAGACGAAACCATCACGACTTCCGACCGGCTGATCGTTGGAGGACGCGAATCGGTCGCCGAACTCACTCAGGGCGCAAGTAAGTCTGTTTCAATCGCGTCCGTCGCGGCGATTCCCGACGATCTGATGCCGGGCGTGTATTTCCTCGGCGTGATCGTCGATGAAACCGGCGCGGTAAGCGAACGGGACGAAACCAATAACACGGCATCGTTCTGCGTGGGGATCGGCGTCAGATTGACCAACCTGAAACCGGTCGAGTTCCGTCTTTCTGATTACTCCACCCTGCTCGCGGGAGAGGCGATCAGCGACCGCATTATCGCCCGCGTTGCGAACACGGGCGATGCGCCGTGCGATTCGTTCAACGTGGCGTTCTATCTTTCCGAAGATGAACATGTCGACGTGACTGACCGCTTGCTGGTGGGAGGCCGCGAGCAAGTTTCAGGGCTAAACGCGGGTGAAGACACGCTCGTTTCCACTGCATCCGTCATGTCGATTCCCCCCAGCGTCGTTCCGGGTTGGTATTATCTCGGCGTTCTTGTCGATGAAACCCGTAAGATCGCGGAATCGGATGAAGACGACAACGTGGCGTTGATTCCCGTCCTGATCGGCGACGCCTCGGGCGCTACGCCAACGCCTCGCCCCACCGCGACGCCTCGGCCCACGGTTCAACCTACGCCCACCCCGCAAGCCGGTTCGACCGCCCCCAAGGCGATCAAAGTATTCACATTCAACGCTGACACGCTCGACGCCGAAGGCTTTTTGGTTCAGCCAGGCGGCTTCATCAACGCGAAATCGGGTCTCGCCGCCATCGGCCCCATCCCCACGGAAGAGGGAAGCCGGGCGACGGACGGGCGTGGCGTCTCGTTGACCTGCCAGCCGGGAGAAGTCATCACGATCTTCGCCCGGGGAATCACGGTGGGACGGCTTCCGGTGGTGGTCTCCGCCGCCGTCATGACCAGCGGGCCGGAGGGCAAGTTCGCTCTAGCGGCGCTCGACGGCAGTTTCGACGGCTCGATTAACGCACTCATCCCGGCCAACAACAAACACCTCGCCGAAGGGTATCGCCGGGTTTCGCTGATCTATCAGCCGACCACGTCCGACACGCTGTCCGTCGTGCTTCAGCTGGAGGTTGAAGCAAACGCGCCCGGACCGGTAACGGTTTACGTGGACAACGTCAATGTGATCCCGTTGACTGCGGGCACGCTGATCGGCCCCAATAGTTTGAAGATCGATCGCATTACCGATGACAATCAATAACACGCGAATTCGCGTACGCTGAACTGAAAGCGGGGGTGATTTCATCCCCGCTTTCTTTTTGCAGATCAGTGTTGCATTGCTCCCGATAGCGGGTTGTGTAACGTCCAAATGGACAAGGTTGTACGACGCATCAAAAAACGCCCATAAGAGACGCGCGGGATAAAGGCGTTTTGCTGGTTGCAAATCGATTGCGACCGAGCCTGATTCATGATACCTTCATAGACTTTTCATCAGAAAATTACACAATCCAGTTTCAGGTGCATCGCGATGTTATCCAGAAAACTCCTTCCAGTTTTTATGGTTACAAGTCTCCTGACCTTCTATTCATACTCTGAAGAGCAACTACCCTGGTATGAGCGTTTACTTGTCGGAATGGAAGTGGGCCCCACCGGAGCGCAATTCGGCGGCGATACCAGCGATATTGAGTATGCCGCCAAATTTTCTGGAAAAGATATTGTTGCGGCGCAACTGCAAACTGGGTCGCAATATATTGTGATATGGGGAAAAGACAGTGAATACGCCTATTACAATTCGAACGCCGCTCCACAGTGCCCCGGCTTAAACGGCCGCGACGTCATCCAGGAGACCATTGATGCGGCGAAACCGCACAACCTGCCCGTCATAATTTATTGTGTTGTTCAAGGCAACGGTTACCCGCTGCGCGATCATCCTGAGTATGAAATGAGAGGCGCTGACGGCGCACGTCTTGGGCGTATCTGTTTTAATTCCGGCTATATCGATCATGCCAAAGCCGTGCTGGATGAAATGCTTCAATATGACATCAGCGGATTACACATCGATATGCTCGACCAGGGTTTTGGGCCTCCCTATGGCTGCTGGTGTGAACGCTGCCAATCTTTATTCAAAAAAGAATATGGCGAAGAGATGCCTGCTGGGGTCACATGGGACGAGGATTGGGACAAGATGCTGGAGTTCCGTTATAACACCAGCGATCGATTTGAAAAAGAATTATACCAATACGTTAAGTCAATCAAACCCGGCATCACCGTGGATTTTAACTATCATGGCTATCCACCGTTTTCCTTCGAAGTCGGCCAGCGTCCCGTACAACATTCCGATAACGGCGACTTTGTCACCGGCGAAACCGGCGTGTGGGGATTCAGCGCGCTGGGCGTCGGTCAAACGGCTCGCTTTCTCGCCGCGTCCACGCCCGGGCGACGCTATCAAGTCGTCATGCAGCGCGGAGTAAGAATGTATCACGATCAGACGACCCGCCCGCTGAATGACATGCGGTGGGAAATGTTTACGTTACTCGCTCATGGCGGACAAGTCACGATCGTGGATAAAACGCGATACGATGGCTCGCTGGACAGCGTCGCTTACGATCGATTCGGAAAAATCTTCAAAGAAGTTCTCAAAAAGAAAGACCATTTCGGTCAACCGAATTATGCGGAAGTAGGAATTTATTATTCACAACGCACAAGAGATTGGTACGCCAAAGAAGAAGCATGGCGCTATCAACAAAGTTTTAATGGCGCTCATGCAACCTGTGTTTACGAACATATCCCCTATGAAATCGTTCTGGATGAAAATGTTTCTTTGAATTCAATCACCCATCTGAAGACTCTGATTCTTCCAAATATTGCAATTCTCTCGGATCGCGAAATCAATTTATTTAAAACCTATCTTGAAAATGGCGGGAATCTGATTGTTACCGGTGTTACCGGAATGTACGATTGGATGGGGCGCCCGCGAAATGATAGCGCCATATCAGAATTAAGTGGCGCAAACGCATTTGAGATTCTTCCTTCACTGGATAATCATGTCCAGTTGCACAAGCTGAATCAGCCCAGAATGGCTCTATATGAACAAATTCCGTTGGATTGGCCTTTTCTTGTTGAAGGGCCGGGCGTCGTTTATAAAGCCACGACGGCTGAAGCCATCGGCGATCTGATGAAACCCGCCCGTACCGTTCGTCAAAAACAAGGCAAAGAGAGCACGGATATGCCCATGTCTCCGGATCAATCGGTCGGTCCGGCGATTCTGCTCAATCAATACGGCCGGGGAAAAATCGTCACGATCGCCGGCTCGCCTGATTATGCGTCCGCCAGCGAACACCGCATGACTGAAGACCGATATTTGTTGCGCAACGCAATCCGTTATTTGAATCAGGAACCAGAGATATCGATCGACGCGCCAACGATAGTTGAAACCGTAATATCCAGAGAAGAAAACCGTTTCCGCGTCCACTTTCTGGGCCGCCAGACTCCTCCGGGTTGGACGCCTTCAAAAAACCGGCCCTATAGCCTGCCAACGCTGGTTGAAGATGAGCCCCTATATCGCGCATCGGTCAAGATCAGAAACAAAATCAAAGATGCCTTCTGCTCTAACGACAATACTGTATTAAACAAGGTCTCAGACCATCAGATCGACCTTTTGATCAATGATGTTCACGATGTCGTCATCATTGATCTGTGATCGAGAAAACCGTCGATTCGATTAGAGATTCGATGATGAATTGAGAGAGGAGCGCAACATCGCCGCTGTCGATGCGGACGATAGCAGTTGTCTGTTCGTTTGCTTATGCGCCAAGGCCGTATCGTGTACCTGTGGCCTTCGCGTTTCCATAACCCATATGCAAATAAACAAAATTATTAATAAAAATTACTAATACAATGGCTCCCTGATTTTTTATGAACAAGTATATTTTCGCCTGCTTTTTGTGTACGATTTCCCTTGAACTATAGCGGTTGTCAGAATTATGTTCGTATTGGACCTTGGTGCAATCGCCGAAAGTCACAAGGAAACGTGATTTTCGGTACGGTTAATCTGAACGTAACTTTGGCAACAAATATAGCCGCAAGTCACCCTCTCCGGCATGGAGGTCTTATGATGAAACGCACCGTGTTAACTCTGATGTTGGTGATGTTCAGTGTTCCGTTCTTTATCATGCAATCGGAGGCCCTCGACTGGCCGCAATGGCAAGGCCCCGACCGAAACGCCATTTCAAAAGAACAGGGACTGTTGCAGGAATGGACGGCGGATGGGCCGCCCCTCGCGTGGAAGATCGACGGAATTGGCGGAGGCTACAGCGCTCCCTCCATTGCCGATGGACGGATCTTCGGCATGAGCAGCCGCGGCGGTGATGAGGTGGTTTGGGCCCTCTCCGAAAAGGATGGCTCTGAACTCTGGGCGACGAAGCTCGGGCCGGCTTTGACGGAAGGAATGCCACAGGGTAAAGAAGGACCGGGATGCACCCCCACAGTCGATGGAGATCGCCTCTATGTTCTGGGTTTGGGCGGCGATCTGGTTTGCCTTCAGGTTAAAGACGGAGAAATCGTCTGGCGATGCAATCTCATTAAAGATTTTGGCGGAGTCTTACCCACCTGGAGATACAATGAATCGCCGCTGATCGACGGCGGCAAGCTGATCTGCACACCCGGCGCTCCAGACGCCACCCTGATCGCGTTGAACAAGCTCAACGGCGAATTGATCTGGAAGAGCGTTGTCCCTGACCCTGCCCCTCCCGCTCAGGCCAGCCAAACCAACCGTCGCGGCGGTGGCGGCGGCTCCAGCGCGGCTTACGCTTCAGCGATCGCCATCGATTTTGATGGGGTGAGGCAATACGTGCAGTTCACCTCGAAGGCGCTCGTGGGCGTTTCGGCGGAGGATGGGAAATTTCTCTGGCAATACGACCGGCCCGCCAATCGAAACGGGATCAATTGTTCCACGCCCATCTATCAGGATGGATTTGTTTTCGCCGCCTCAGCCTATGGCGCGGGTGGTGGATTGGCGAAGTTGAGCAAAGATGCGGACGGAGGAATCAAAGCCGAAGAAGTCTATCACACCCGGGATATGGAAAACCACCACGGCGGCATGATCGTGGTTGACGGCGCTCTCTATGGCGCCAATGGCGGCAATTCGGGTGGATATCTCATCTGCCTCGACTTCAAAACCGGTCAAATATTGTGGAACGAGCGCGACCAGGATAAACGCCGGGCATCCAAAGGCGCGATCGCCTTCGCGGATAACCGGATTTACTATCGCACTGAAGAAGGCGTCATGCTTCTGCTTGAACCAAGCCGGGAAGAATACATCGAGCGCGGCCGCTTCGAACAGCCCGGCCGCAGCAACCTTCCAGCCTGGCCTCATCCGGTGATCGCAAACGGCAAGCTGTACTTGCGCGATCAGGATGTGCTGTTCTGCTATGACGTGAAAGCGGCGGTGAAATAGCGCTGGCGCCCGGTTCGAAAAGATTTCGATACCCACTCAATGATTAACCCGTAAACCAAATTGGGAAGCCAGGCATGATGTATCGTTTCACCCGTAGCAAAAACAGCGACTTTTGGCGTTTCATACGGTGGATTGTAATCGGCATCATCTGGATTCATTCAGTAACGTTTGCGCAAGAAATGGAACTTAACGACGGAAGCGGCGTCATCATCGCGCCGCTTCCGAATTTGTCTCAGGAAGCCAAACCGCTGGAGATGATCCGTATTCCGGCGGGATCATTCACCATGGGGGCGCCGATGGATGAACGCGCCCGGCATGAATGGGAATGGCCTCCGCATACCGTAACGATTACTCATGATTTCTATCTGGGGAAATATGAAGTCACGCAGGCGCAATGGCAGGCGGTGATGGGTTCCAATCCCGCGAAAGACCACGGCATCGGTCCCGACTTCCCGGTTTATTATGTGACATGGAACGATTGCCAGCAGTTTATCCAAAAATTGAATGAAATGGGGTTGGGCACGTTTCGCCTGCCGACCGAGGCGGAGTGGGAATACGCCTGCCGGGCGGGAACTACGACACGCTTTTCACATGGAGATGTATTGAATTGCGGGGATGTATGCGAACAATGTGAAATCCATGACCAATACATGTGGTGGTGTGGAAACAATAATCCCCAAGGAGCCAAAGAAGTTGCTTTGAAAAAGCCCAATCCATGGGGGCTTTACGACATGCACGGCAACATCTACGAGTGGTGCCATGACTGGTGGTCAAATCCATCCGAAAGTGGACCGGTCGTAGACCCTCAAGGGCCCGAAACCGGCGAACACAAAGTTCTGCGCGGAGGGGGGTGGAGTTTTGACGCATTGGGGTGCCGCTCCGCCTTCCGTTACGGTTACGCCCCGGATAACCCGCACAGCTACAGCGGGTTCGGATTCCGGCTGGTTCGAGATATATCAGAAAATCCCGAGTGATAATCATCTCTACAATAATCTCTTTTATTCATTTTTCTCTTTGTAATTCATGACATAACTGGTATATTTTCATAAATTGAGGACGCTCTGTCGGCATCAAAATAAAACTTCATCTTCAGCTTTAGCATCAGGTTTCAAGTGAACGCATCTCGGTCTGGCAACCTCATTCTCGCTTCTCTCTCGATCTTCGGCGTCCTTGCCTTGTGGTTTTGGTTCGCCTCCCCTTCTCCCTATACAATGCAGGAACGCGTTCCCGGAATGGATGGAGCTCCCGCCATGACATCCAGAAGCGGAAGCCGTACCGGTCCCGAAGGGCGATTAATACTCTCAGACGGCGTCCCGGGAGACATGAAGGGCGCGTGGCCCTGTTTTCACGGAGAGCGTCTGGACAACATCAGCCAGGAGAGTTACCAACCAGCTTCACCAAACGCCGGTTTCAATGAGTATTGGGGACTGGACGTCGGCGAAGGATTCGCCGGCGCCGCCATCCGCGGCGGGCGGGTTTACCTCATGGACTACGATCGCGACAACAAAGCGGACGCCCTTCGTTGTCTGTCTCTCAATGATGGCAAAGAAATCTGGCGCTATACCTACCCTGTAACCATCAAGCGCAATCACGGCATGAGCCGTACCGTTCCTTTTGTCACTGAATCCGTGGTTCTGGCCCTGGGGCCGAAATGTCACGTCACCTGCCTCGATTCGATCGGGGGTGAAAAGAAGTGGTCTCTTGATCTGGTTCAGGCGTACGGAACCAAAGTGCCGGAGTGGTACGCTGGACAGAATCCATTGATCGACAATGGACGCGCCATTCTCGCGCCGGGAGGCAGCGCTCTCGTCGTCGCGTTGAATCTGGAAACCGGTGAAACCATTTGGGAGTCGCCCAACCCTCATGATTGGAAAATGACCCATTCTTCCGTGGTCCCGATGGAGTTCAACGGAAAGAGGATGTACGTCTACTGCGCTGATGGCGGCGTGACCGGCGTCTCCGCGGACGATGGGCGTATCCTGTGGGAAACCGATGAGTGGAAAATCCGCATCGCGAACGTCCCTTCTCCGCTTATCGTCGGAGACGGCCGCATATTTTTCAGCGGGGGCTACGATGCCGGCGGCATGATGCTGCAATTGAAAGAAACCGAAGGAAAGATCGAAACCGAAATACTCTACCGGCTTCCTCCCGAGCGATTCGGTTCAACTCAACATACCCCCATTTTGTACAATGGTTATCTCTACGGCGTTCGCCCTGACGGTCAACTGGTTTGCCTGGATCTGGACGGTGATGAAAAATGGACCAGCGGCGCCGCAAACAGATTCGGCATGGGGTCGTATATGATCGCCGGTTCGATTCTCTATGTTATGAATGACTCAGGATTGTTAAGCCGCGTGGAAGTTACGCCCAGCGAGTTTCGGCTGATCGACCAGACTCAAGTGCTTCACGGTCATGATTCATGGGGGCCGATCGCATTCGCCTCAGGCCGCATGATCGTTCGAGACATGACCCGAATGGTTTGCCTGGACGTGACGGCTCATTAAATTCGAAGACGGTGTCAGGATTATGAAATCAACAAAACAAAAAAATAACCAGTGGGTGATAGGGCTTGTGATCGCCGTGGCCCTGGGAGGCGTTGTTTTGTCGATCGTGTCAACCGATCGCTTCGGAGAAAAGGGCAACGGACTGGGGCCGGAATACCAATACGATCTTTCCGAGTTACGTAAAACAGATCCAGCCATGATTCTGTATAAAGAAGCCTCCCCCCGCATCAACACCGGCCATTCGTGGGGACGCGCGATCGCCGTGGGACCCGAGGATCAAATCTATACCCTCGGCGGCCAGCAGTTGCACGTATTCGATTCAACAGGCAAGCGTCTTCCTTTGACGATCGAGCGCGACAAGGAACTCACGGCTGTAACCGTTTTGAAAGATGGCTCTATTTATCTCGGCGTTACGGATCACATTGAAATATTCGATGCATCCGGCCAACTAAAAAGTCAGTGGGAAAGCATCGGTTCCGGCGCGGAAATCACATCGATCGTTGTAACGCCGGATATCGTCTTCGCCGCCGATTTTGGAAGCCGTTCGGTGATTCGATACGACGCCTCCGGTCAAAAACTGGATTCGTTCGGCGACTTCAATCTACCCAGCAACTATTTCGACCTGGCTTATACATCCGACGGTCAGCTTCTCGCGGCCAATACCGGAGAACATCGAATTGAAACCTATGACCTCAAAGGAAACCTGATGTCATGGTGGGGCGAATTTTCGAATCAAGAGCCTGACAAGTTCTGCGGATGCTGCAATCCCATCAGTTTCGCGTTGTTGCCTGGCCAGAGCGGAATCGTCACCTGCGAGAAAGGCCTCACCCGCGTAAAGGTATACGACAAAGAAGGCCGTTTTGTTGGTTTCGTCGCGGGAGCGGAATCATTCGATCAGCGCGACGGTCTCACAGCGACGCCGGAGTACTGCTACAACCGGATGGGATTAGACGTCGCCGTCGATTCACAAGGCCGGGTGTTGGTATTGGAACCAGTGATGGCGGAAATACGAGTGTATCAGCGCATCAACACTGACAATTCATCCAGATCGCAGGGAATTTGACGCCGAGGGAATTATACCATGAACGGATCGATCGATCAGAAAAACCGGCGGGAGCTGTTACGCGCCTGGGGCCGCCATCTCGCTCTGGGAGGACTGGCTGTATTCGGTGGATTCGCCTGGATTCGCACGAAGAACGCTCCGCGGGATGAATCCTGTCTGAAGGTTGATCCATGCAAGGTGTGCCAGATCTATGACAATTGCTCGCTGCCGAAAGCGCTATCGGCGAAAGCCCGGGGGAAGGAGACTAACCGTGCCCAATCAAGATAACGCTCTCGACCGCCGCGATCTGATAAAGAAGGGCCTGCATGGTCTCGCCCTGCTCGTAACGGGCGGCGTTTCCGGTTTTCTCGCGGAACGAAGTCAGGCTAATTCATATCACTGGCAGATCGATCCATCCAAATGTATCGCCTGCGGCAACTGCGCCACGTATTGCGTGCTGGAAGAATCGGCGGTGAAATGCGTCAACACCTATGCCATGTGCGGCTACTGTAACTTATGCACCGCCTTTTTCGAGCCGGCTCCCAAAAGCCTGAACACGGGGGCTGAAAACCAGCTTTGCCCCACCGGCGCCATTCTCCGCACCTTTATCGAAGAGCCTTATTATGAATACAAAATCGATGAGTCGCTGTGCATCGCATGCGGAAAATGCGTCAAAGGATGCAAAGAGTTCGGAAACGGTTCTTTATATCTTCAGGTTCGCCACGATCGTTGCGTGAACTGTAATCAGTGCGCCATCGCCGTCGCCTGCCCAACCCAGGCGCTTACGCGGGTGCATCGGGATCAGCCGTATCTGCTGAAAGGGATGGATAACAAAGCATGACCGAATTCGCATCCGTTCTTCAGCGAGTCGCTCTGATCGCATCCGATATTCAGCGATTTCCTCCGCCAGACTTCGAGAGCGACTACACGATGCCGCTTCCGGCCACGCCTGCGCCGCGCGCGCCGTGGTTGGGAGGAGTGGATGTAATCGTATTGTTCGCCGCGCTTTCGGTGGGAGTCTATCTCGTTCATAAAAAGCGGAGCCGTTTGAGCGTTTTTCTGCTCATGGTCTTTTCGCTGATTTACTTTGGTTTTTACCGGCTGGGATGCGTCTGCGCGATCGGTTCCATCCAGAACGTTTCGCTCGCGATCGCCAATCCATCCTACGCCATCCCCCTCACCGTGGTCGCTTTCTTTCTTCTCCCGCTGGTATTTACGCTTTTCTTTGGCCGTGTGTTCTGCGCGGGGGTATGCCCGCTGGGCGCGATGCAGGACCTGATGCTGATCAAACCCATTTCGATACCGGTCTGGCTTCAACAGGCGCTCGGCCTTCTGGCTTATCTCTATCTTGGGGCGGCGGTGCTATTCGCCGCGATGGGCAGCGCCTTTATCATCTGTGAATACGACCCCTTTGTTGCCTTCTTTCGCCTCAACGGCAATCCGAACATCATCATATTGGGGGTATCTTTGCTCATTATCGGCCTGTTCGTAGGGCGCCCATATTGCCGCTTTCTTTGCCCTTACGGGGTGATCCTCCATCATTTCTCCCGCCTCTCTCACTGGCGCGTGACCATTACCCCACAAGATTGTCACCAATGCCAGATCTGCGAAGAAGCCTGCCCCTTTGGAGCGATTCTTCCGCCCACGGGTGAACAAAACGGCCAACACTGGGCGCCTGATAAAAAACGGCTGATTCCCGCATTGATTCTCACACCGATCCTCATCGCTTTTTGTGGCTGGGTATTTTCGATGGCGGGGAGTTCATTTTCGAAAATGGATTATACAGTCCATCTGGCTGAACGGATCGTATTGGAAGATACGGGACAAGCGGATGGAACGACGGATGCTTCCAAGGCGTTTCGGGATAGCGGACAACCCGGCGAAACGCTCATTCAAGATGCTCAAAATATAATGGACCGGTATGTTATGGCCGGATGGATTCTGGGAGCGTTTTTCGGACTGGTATTATCAGGAAAGATGATTCGGCTTTGCCTGCCGGATCGGCGTGACGATTACGAAGCGGATCGCGGCGATTGCCTCGCTTGCGCACGCTGTTTTTCATACTGTCCACAAGAGCTCAAAAGACGTAGAATCAGCCGAACCGCGCCCGTAACCGCTGGAAGCGAGGCAGCCGTTGAATCATGAACCAACGAGCGATGAAAAAAACATCCAGCAATGAATATTGGATCTCACTGGCCCAAAAGGCGTCAGTGGTATCCGGCGTTTTTTCGTTGATCGTCGCCGGCTTTCTTGTTTTCAATTACATATCGGCTCAAACAGGTTTGCCGGAGAAAGAACTGCTCTATTCGCAGAGAATGGCCGAGCAGAAAGCGCTGCTGGATCAAAACCCAAAGGACGAAGCGGTAATTCAGGAAGTTCGCCGCCTCGATTTGCAGTTGAGACAAACGTATTTTTATCGCCTGTTTTTTTCAGAGCGTGGAAAGTATCTTTTGTTGGGCGGCGTTTTGATCAGCCTTGTATCGCTGCAAATCGCCTCCGCGCTGCGTAACCCCCCGCGTAAACCGAGGCATCCCATCGATCCCGCTCTGGAAACACAGATGCGAAAGCGATCCGGCGCGGCGGTTGGCGCGATGGGAGCCATTTTGTTGGGGGGATTGTTTGTTCTGGCATCCACCTCACGGAATGATTTAGCCTCACAAACACTCACGCCACCCGAGTCGGCGGATAACGCGACCGCATCCGAACCCGATTACGCCAGCTGGGATGAGATTCGAAAAAACTGGCCGACGTTTCGTGGACCAGGCGGTTTGGGCGTTTCCGCGTTTACCTCGGTTCCAGACTCATGGGATGAAGCGAGCGGAGAGAACGTTTTATGGAAAACGCCGATTCCCCTGCCGGGTCATAATTCACCCATTGTCTGGGGAGATCGCATCTTTTTGACCGGCGGCGACGATACCGAGAAAGTGGTTTACTGCTTTTCACTCGAAACCGGCGAAATCCTGTGGCAAGACCGCATGGATGACCCGCCGAGCACCGGTGGAGAAGAAATTCGCGTCTTTGAAGATAATGGTTGGGCGACGTCGACGATGGCCTGCGATGGACATCGCGTATACGCCATATTCGCCAACGGCATGGCCGCCGGTTATGATTTGACCGGAAAAAAACTGTGGAGTAAAAACCTCGGCGCACCCGATAGCAGTTATGGTTACGCCTCATCACTCACGGCGTATCACGACTTGATGCTGATTCAATACGATCAGGCTCAGGCAGAAGATCAGAAATCCGTACTGTATGCGCTGCAGGGTCAGACCGGCGAAGTGGCATGGCAGGTTCCGCGCCCGGTCGCCAACTCATGGACCTCTCCTATCGTGGTCGATACCGGAGAGGGAGAACAGCTCATTACTGTCTCCGAACCGTGGATCATCGCCTACAACCCCGCCAGCGGTGAAGAACTGTGGAAAGCGAAACTCATGGGGACGGACCTCGCGCCGTCGCCCGTTTACGCCAATGGGATCGCGTATGTGATTCAACCCAATGATTCAGTGTTCGCCATCCGTACCGACGGAAAAGGCGACGTCACCCGCACGCACGTCGCCTGGACGGCGAGCGGTTTTATTCCTGACATTTGCAGCCCGCTGACCAATGGCGAGTTGATTTTTCTGCTCTCCACTTATGGCACGATGACGTGCCTCGATGCGAAAACAGGCGAGTTTGTTTGGGAAGAAGACATCGAAGACTCTTTTATGACCTCGCCGTCACTGGTTGGAGAATGGGTTTATCTCTTCAGCGAAACAGGCAAGCTGTATCGGGTTAAGGCGTCCCGCGAATTTGAAGTGACCAATACGGGTTCTCTCGACGATCGATTCCTTGCTTCTCCCGCCTTTCTCGACGGAAAAATCGTCGTTCGAGGTGAGTTTAACCTCTACTGTCTGGGCAGGAAACAATGACAGCGATTCAATAATAGACTCAGAGTTTGATTAACTTTTTGGCTGACATTGGTTATCTTGCTTTGATGTACGTGGCCTGCGAAGTTTAAAAAAGAAGTCCTTTTTGATTTTTTTACAATGGATGCAATGTTGCTTTGATCGTAGCGAGATGGAATATGCTTTATCAATAACAATTGCGTAAAAGCTACTTCGTTTCAATCCATGCTCCCGCATGGGGGACTCCACTATTGCCAGGTTTAAAACGCAAGACAAACTCAGGAGAGTGAGATGAAAAAACAAAATTCCAACCGTCGCGCTTTTCTAAAAACCTCATCGCTCGCTTCCGTCTCCTTTCTTTTTATACCTTCCAGTGTATTGGGAAGAGTAAAGAATATCGCCGCGAACGATCGGATAAACGTAGGATGCATCGGCATCGGCCCCCAGGGCACAGGGGACATGAGAGGCTTTTTACGAAATCCAGGCTGTCAGGTCGTCGCCCTCTGTGATTTAAAGAGCAACAATCTCGAAGAGAAACAAAGCCAGGTAAACGATTTTTATGGAAGCAGTGATTGCATGGCTTATCATGATTTTCGCGATTTAACCGCGCGGGAAGACATCGACGCATGCCTTGTGGCGACATGCGATCACTGGCACGTTCTGACGTCGTTAAGCGCGGTTCGTTCCGGCAAAGACGTCTACATGGAAAAACCCATGGGGCTGACTCTGGAAGAAGATCAGGCTATGCGCTCTGCTGTTTTGCAGAATAATCGTGTCTTTCAATTCGGAACGCAGCAACGATCGGATAGCAATTTCAGAAAAGCTTGCGAGATCGCTCGAACCGGCCTGATCGGCGATCTTCACACGATCAATGTCTGGTCTCCCGGCAGTTCTCAGGGCGGCGATCCTGCTCAAGTCCCGGTTCCCGAGTGGCTCGATTACGATTTTTGGCTTGGACCATCGAAATACACGCCCTACACCGATAATCGTTGTTCCAATCAATTATGGTGGTTTATATCCGATTACGCATTGGGCTTTATCGCCGGGTGGGGCATCCATCCGATTGATATCGCTCTATGGGGCGCCGAAGACCATTTTCAGGGTATCTGGGAAGTGGAAGGCACAGGAAAATTTCCCACACAGGGCGTGTGTGACACCGCCTTAACCTGGAACGTCAAGATCAAGGTTCAAGGCGGCGTGACGGTTGATTTCCGGGGAGCAGAATCCGCGGAAGAATGGAAAAAGAAATACAACGACGACAGCGATCATGGAACCGCTTTTGAAGGAACCGATGGGTGGGTTTACGTCCGCCGGGGAAAAATCGACGCCAACCCCAAAAGCCTGTTAGACGCCAAAATCCAACGCCCCCTTTACGTGAGTGATAACCACGTCGACAACTTCCTGGATTGCGTTCGCAGCCGGAAAGAAACGGTCTGTCCGATCGGCACAGCCGTTAAAAGCGACGTCTTGTGTCATATCAGCGACATCGCGATTCGACGTGAAGAAAAATTGCTGTTCGATTCTGAGCGGGAGACTTTCATCGGCAATCAGGAAGCGAACAAACGCTTGATGCGCCCAATGCGAAGGCCGTGGCATCTCTGAGAATTGTATAGGCGGTCATGGGAGGATTCTGACGCGCTGGTGTCCTTCTATATATCTATACAATAAAAAAAGGATTGACACAAACGAATTAATCGATTATTTTTATCCGATTTGTATTCTTTATACGAGAAAGGTCTCACGAGAATGATGAGAAGAGTCCTTTTACTTGCCGTACTCATGACGTTGTTGCCAGCAGGCAATCTGGCTTGGTGCGCAGGTCCATCAGTAGAAGGTCCAGGCAAACCCCCTCCTCCTCCCGGGCAAAATTATCCCACATCTCAAAATTCTCTCACCATCATCCGTCCGCCTCGCGACGAGGTTTACCTCCGGAGTTTTTCAAGTCGCCATCCCGATTTAAAGCGAGTAAAACCGAAAGCTAATTATGAACATACTCTTGACGGCGTATGGGATGACGTCATCGCTCATATTGGCTTCACATTTAAAGCGGATGATGGGATCGACTATTTTGTTTCCGTCATTGGCTTGGGAACCTATCCAGAAGGCAATGGCGTCTATAGCACCGACGAGTGGGACAAAAAGGTATTTTGGATCGATGTCGGCGACAACGTTCCAATGCATTTAGCTGCGGAATTTGTTGGGGAATTTTATACGGATGACACAGAAACCGACACAATTTTCGTATATCAAAACCTCAATGTTCTTTATCGCCAAAAAGGGAAGGATTACAGCGGTTCCGAATTGAACGGTGAATGGATTTACATGGAAATTGTGACTGATCCAGATAATAATTATCTCGATCATGAAATCGTATTTTTTGATGAGAATGATGAAGAAATTGGTACAACCAAACTACAGGTCGGAGACCAGATTCAAACATGGACAGCCAGTTTCGACTTTAATACGCCCGATATAATCTGGTTGCAGACAATGGAAGAACAGTTTCGGACAGTTACCAAAGAGCCATCGATTTATTACAGCCATTTAACGCCAAATATAGATTTTCCTAATGGCTATACGGATGGCAAAATCGATTTTTCTAACGTGGACCTTGAAATATCCCTCCTGGGGATCAAAGACGACGCAAAAACCGGAGAGACGGAATACTTTTTCTCTGCCAAAAAAGAACTTGGTTTTAAATGGAATAATGAAGTTTCTTCTGGCGTGCCAGATTGGCAATTCCTTTATTCCAAATAAGACGAATCGACATTGAACGCTCCGCAAATACGGGACTGGTTTGATTGGAAGCATCGGTCAATCCTGTCCCGTTTTGTTTTTGTCCTTCTTGCTGGCGCTTTAACGATACGAGCTTTACCTCACGATGGCGCCATTTCCTGTTTGGCATGGATATGTATGGCGCCGTTTGTTCTTTCGCTGCATAAGGCGAGTCTTGCCGAGCGGTTTTGCCTGGGGTTGTTGTATGGTTGTCTATACAGCTTGCCAAGTCAATGGATGGCAATTTGGGTTCCAGTCACAAATAAACATTGGTCTTTTACATTCTCATGCCTTTTAATGGCATTATTTTTCAGTTGTTATGTGATTCCGATCGTTATCTTCAGTTTAGTAAAACCATTTCTCACAAGTAAATCTGTTTTCAGCGTCTTGAACCAAGGCGTTTTTTTTACTTGCGCGATCGCCTGGTTCCCGACCTACTTTTCCGTAACTCCCGCATGCATGATTCACGATCAACCGTTGTTTTATCAAACGGCGGATTTTGGTGGACTTACATTTGTAATATTCACCGTATTGTTTGTGAATATATCAATCGCTGAAATCATCAGCAATTACAAAGACAGGCGATTTATGCTTCAACAGATGATCATTCTGATCGCCTTCCTGGTCTTCGTTGTGGCTTACGGCTATTACCGCATCGAACAGTTCGAACATCAAAAAGAAATAAACGACGGAGAATCTATCGAAGTCATTGCCGTACAAACCAAGATCCAACCGAAAGAAGGCATAAAGTCTCTGGTTCGCCAGAACACTCATCAAAAATATTCCGCGTTTGAATGGGCCGCGTATGCGATAAAAAACAATCCTAAAGCGAATTTGATTGTTTTTCCCGAATCGCCAATTGATCTTACACAAACAGCCTCAAGATACGAATATTTGAAAAAATTATCTGAGTTCGCAAAAAAACATGAAAAAACGCTCTACTTCAATTATGCGGAACAGATTGAGGGGGCTTCTCCGCCTAAATATTACAACACGTCCCAATTGATGATGCCGGATGGAAAGTTAGGAGAAAAATATCGAAAAATCATTCTCACTCCCGTCTATGAGAACAATCCGGTCGAGAACATTTTTCCGATAGGAACGTTTTATTATAAACCGGGGGTTGAAGAAACGGTAATTCAATTCAATGGTGCAAATTTGATCCCTGCTGTATGCTACGAGGCTCATTCACCGGGTTTCATTCGCAATCGAGTATTAAAAGGCGGAGACATTATTATTCATACGGGTAATTTCCAAGCGTTTGGAACAGATGTTATCGCCTGTTTTGATTTGGCGATGGTGAAATTGCGCGCGGTCGAACATCGCGTCCCGATTGTGCGATCATGTAATATGGGGTACGGAGCGTTTATTGAAGCGGATGGAAAAATCGTTCATGGATCGTTAAATCCACCGGCTCAACGCAACGCCGAATCGTTTTCATTGTTTATTCCCAGCAGGCGCGCGCCCTATACAGCAATAGGTAATTTGTGTTTGTATTCATTCACAACCTTTTCTCTTATTAAATTATGGTCCGTTATTCGCGAAGTGTTCCAAAAATCCGCGCCGGACTAATCTTCCAGAATTGCCAACGTGTCACCCCCCCTCCCTTCTTTACATATTTCTCCGATCATACCTCGATTTCAGAGTGGCATTTTCGGCCGCCTTTTTCGTTGTGTCTTCGATTATCCAATACTGTACGCGGCGAAATTCCGTATCTGGGGACGTTCTTTGGAGTTGGTGATTATCAATTTTAATTTCGAAGCTATTATCGAATCAAAATGCTGGATTCGTTTCTGCCCCACACAGGTTCCCGAGCAGACTGGATTCCATACATTCGGACCTGTCATGGCATGGATTGTATACTCCCGGATCCGGTGACCGAACTCGATCTCCTCCTCCAGAATAATCGTGCTCACTCTCTGGGCTTCGGGCAGTTCCAGCATCAGCTCATCGCCGGTTCCTTGAGTCTTCGAAATCGGTTGGCTGTAGCGTTCCTGAATCGCTTTTCCCCATTCGATACAGCGCAGGGTATCGGCTTCAGGCATCAATCCCCGCTCGTCCGGCGTTAATCCCATAATTAATGTTGAATTATGCCCCACTGACTTATCGTACATATCCACAAGATCCCCCAGCGAATAGATCGCCTTCTCATCGTTTGGCTCCCAGAACCATTCGTGGCGGCCGCTCGATCCGCGGAGCGGGGCGTCCGACATTGCCGGGCACCAGTCAGGACCGTTCGGGTCCCCATGTTTAAGCATCTGGTAAAATTGCTCCCGCGTTTTCGAATCGGAACCGCTCGCGGTTTTAATTGTCTCCAGGTCCACGGTCGACCAGCACGGATACGGAACAGTGCCGTTCTCCGAACCGCCCCAACGCACCTCACGTCTTTCATCGCTATGGTAGAAAAGACAATCCGGTTGATATTGATCGAAAATCGGCAACAGATTCGGTCCGCCATCCTTATGAGCCAGAATGCCACCATCGAACCAGATTTCAAATAACGGACCGTACTTGGAGCAAATCTCTTCAAATTCTTGCTCCAATAGCCGGTTGTACTCCTTTTGAGTAATTTTCGAACGCTCGGTCACCCGGAAATCAAACACACCCAAATTTGAATTCCAACGGAATCCGAGATAGATTCCCGGTTTGATTCCATGCCGCCGCGCCGTTTCGACAAAATCTTTGACGATATCCCCTTTTCCTTCCCGCCATTTCAGCGACCTCATACTGTATGGATTCACATCCGACTGCCACAACCGGAATCCAGTCTCGTGCGACGCGGTGAGGATCGCAAATCGCGCCCCCATCCCTTTCACCGACTCAAACCACTGATTCATGTCGTATTCACTTGGATGAAACATATCGATGTTTTCGATGGGGGTGATCCGGTTATAGCCTTGCCGGTAATTCACACCGTCGAATACATGCAGGTCCCAATGAAAGACCACGCCCAACTCCGCCCGTTGCCATGCCAGTTGCGCTGCATTCGGAATGGGTGAATCAGTAACGGCGGTGGAAGCCGATTCTGAGGCGAATGAACTGCACGCCAGACCGCTTAATGCGGCGGCGCTGGTGGAGATAAAGTCACGCCTTTGCATAGATTACGAATCCTGTAACATCAGTTAGGGTACCGCCCCTTGTTGCTCCAGATGATCCAACCCTCCGACTGGACGCCATTGCTGGCGTCATAAACCCGGGTTGTCGGGGTATACGATCCGAAGTTCGGATTGTTCGACGCCAGAATATGATCCGGCCAGGGAACTTGAGGGGATGTCTTTCCCGGTCCCGGTGAATACATATACCAAACAAAACCCGCATCACGCATCGCCCCCATCGTGCCTGATCGCTCACTGGGATTGTCATTGGAGTTGTATATGTAGTGAGCGATAATCTCACTATCGAATGAGCTGATACCGCTGGGAGATCGCCCAAATGGATCCACGGGTATCGACCCGATATAGGAAACTGGAGTCGTCAGCAACGTCCAGGCGATTCGGGTATCATTGGTGAAAATTCCCAATCGCATCCCCTCGCCCGACCCGATTGGGGAGCGGCCATTGTCCGCTGTATACATCCCGATCGCGGTAGAGAGATTCTTCATATCCGCATATACACGCGATACCTTGGCCCGGTTCTGCGCGGCCAGGAAATTCGGCACAGCGATCGCGGCCAGAATTCCGATAATCGCCACCACGATCAACAGCTCGATTAGAGTAAATCCACGAGAGATTTCCATAGTATTTCGCTCTTTAAATAACGTGCGTGTTATAAGCATACCACATTATTCACAAGCTATTGGAATAGCGCACACCAGAGATACAGCGAAACGATAAATTCAATTGGCTATCAGGCGCAGGGTTTTTGACTTGTGAATCCGGTTTTTTCAGTGGGAAAGTGAAGCGAGTTTGGAGAGGAGTTCGAGAGGCATTAAAAATGCTCCCCCGGTAGGACTCGAACCTACAATTCGCCGCGGCGAATTAACAGCCGTCATTGAGAATGCGTTTCAACTCCTCGCGGCCCCGGCCGGTTTTGAAATACTTCTCGCGTTTCATGGCTTCGGAACGAGTCGGATACGCCTCCGTGTGGACAACAATCCACGGCCCTTTTCGGCGTTTAGTGTGCAGAGTGAGTTTATTATCGGGATCATTGTGCTGCGCGAGACGCCGTTCCACATCCGAGGTTTGACCGACATACGTCTCGCCGGTTGTCGTGGAACAAAGAACATAAACAAAATACGGGTTGGATGCGGACAATGGGAGAGGAGAGGATGCTCCCCCGGTAGGACTCGAACCTACAACACTTCGGTTAACAGCCGAATGCTCTACCATTGAGCTACAGGGGAACAGTAGTTTCTACGCTATGCTCCGGCGATTCCGTCGAATCAATAATCCGCTTGGCCGCCGGTTGAAATCACAATGTCTGATTTCCGTTAGACAGGATAAACAGCGGCCTGAAATAGTCAAGCCTCCAAACCGGCTTTCCCCGCGTTTTTCCCTTGCCGAAACCGCCTCTCCGCCGATTCCACCAACTCGTTTGATATCAATCTCTTACCGGTCACAAAAAAACAGGGCGGCTGAGACGCCGCCCCGGAACAAGTATGGAGCGAACGGACCTCCGTCTGGCGTACGCCACGCGGAGATCCATCGAATGGTTGAGTGGGCAGGTTTATACCCGTTCCGTTGTGGAGACGCCTTCCATCATCAAGCGGTACAGATGAGCGGCCAACGCGGCGGCGGCGTCCGGCTCGAAGGGGCGACCGCCTTCCTCGGGCTGTATCAACACGCGCCAGGCCTGCCCGCATCCCGCGAACCACGGGTCGCCCGCGCCGATCGGCTCACAGCGAATCTGCCCGGGGATGCGCCCGCTGAACTCGGCGTCGACCACCAGCAGACGCTGGCATCGGCTCGCCTCCCGCAGCCAGTCGGCGGGCGTGTGGTTCCGCGCGCCATACGCGGTCTGAATCGGCAGATAATGCGCCAGCATCGTCTCCAGCAGCGCGCGGCCGACGCCTTCATTACGCTTGAGCAGTTCACCCGACGCCATCAGCGTCGATTTTTCCGCGTCGCGATTCACTACGTCGATCTTGTTCAGCGTCTGGCCGCCGGGGTCGCCGTGCGGACGGCGCGCGGGAAACGGCTTCTTTTCGTGAAACGCGGAGGCGATCACTTCACGCCATTCATCCGAATCCATCGGAGAAACGCCATAGTAAAACAGGTTGAGTGCTCTGAACGCGTCTTCGCCGGGGTCATTCTCCCGATTGCGCACCACCAGCCGCGCTTCCGGCATGACCGACTTCAGCGCGACCGCCATATCGAGTGCCTCGTCCTCAAACGACTCTGCGTCGAGCACCACGATAAAGCCGCGATGCGTCCGGGCGTAATCGGTGAAATCGGCTGGGCGGCTGGCATTGGTGACGTGACATCCCAACGACTCCAGCGCGCGGGCGGCTTCGCTGATCTCGCGCCACTCCCGCGTAACGATAAACGCCTCGCGCACCGCGCAATTCGCGCGCTCGTCCTCAAAGCGGGTGGGCATGACGCGGGCGATCCAGCCCTCGTCGAACGGCGCGTCCCACGCGGCGGAAGGCCGGTTCAACAGGCTCGAATTCACCGAAAGCACCGCGCCCGTAACCGGCGCCGGAACGCTGACCGAACGGCCGCCCGCGATGATGAAGCGAGCCATCGGCAGCCCCTGGTAAACCATCTCGCCAGCTCGCGGAAGCTGAATCGCCTCGATCGCGGGGCGGCCGGCGCGCGGCAGAAACGCGCCCGTCAGACAGATGAAATCATCGCCGGGACGCGCCCATGCGCAGCCATGAAACAGGGTTTCCGTCCCCATCAGGCGAGACGCGCGATGCAGGCTTTCGGCGGGATTCGTTTCAGGATAAACCGGGGCGGAGATAGTGAAGCTGGCGTGTGCGACCATGATCGTTCCTCTGCTTTCTGTGTTGAGTCCGTATACCGGATCGAGTTGCGCTGTTACGGTCGCTTATCCTTTGTGCATAAACGGCGCCAATTTAAAAAACCGGTTTCAGCAGAGAAGAAACAAAACGCCTCAATCGACACTAACACAAATCATTTCAAGATGATACAACGCACGCTCCTCCACGCCGCCTCCGGCCCGGCGCGCCCCCCTTCCCCGCCCCAAACCGTATGAACGACTTATACACTGTATGGATTTAGAGGAATGTTTAGAGGGGAAAAATCTTATAGCGAAGCGCCTGCCACTTCATCACCAGAAACATCCGCATGGGTGAGCTGCGCCCCGCTCCAGCCAACTCGCTTCAAAAATCCTGTTCATCCCGTAAATCCTGTCCATCCTGATTCAGACGAAAAAGAACCCGGGGCTCCGCGCGTTGGCTGTTCGCCCCGTCAGGGGCGGGTGCTGATAGCCCAGACTTTCAAGGCTGGGCGCCCGTATCTCATCCCGATTCAGACAAAATACCGGATGACTGATCTCCATCTCACTTTCCTCAGCGACCAACGGGAGCGATAAATTCGCACACCCCCAAATACTCGCCGCCTGCCGCCTTACGGCCGTAACTCGTCATACGCGCGCCAGTCGCCGATCTCCATGGTAAAGTTGACCTCTCCCGGCGTACCGCCGTATACGTCGCTGGCTCTCCAGTTCTCGGGGCCGGAAAGCCCGGCGGCGGGGTCAACCAGCGACAGCGAACGACCCGAGCCGTCCGCCGCGTCGTCCCACGGCGCTGATACGCCGTACTCAACCGACGCGATCTCGCCGCCCTGGGCGTCGATCAGGCGCAGCCGTTCGCCTTCATTGGCCAGTTTTCCTTCAAACCACGTATCCACCGGCGCGGAGAGTCCGGCGTAGAGCCGGGCGTCGGCAGCGATCACCCGGTAAGCACCCGGCGCCATCGTTACGCCCTCGCCAAAGCGATACTCGATCCCCTCGCTGAACCGGGCCCCGCTGAGGTCGATGGTTGTGCCGCCCGCGTTATACAGTTCCACAAATTCATATTGCTGGTTGCCCGAGCCGTCGTAGGGATGATATTGAATCTCGTTGATGACCAGTCCCGGTCCCGCTTCAAACACGGCGGTGACTTCGGCGTCCTCCCCCATTGGAACCATAACGGTATCCGACGTCCCGCTCGCCGCGCCCTCCCATCGCACGAAACGCCAACCCGGCGAAGCGGAGGCTTTCAGTTCGACGGGATAATCTTCAAAGAAATCCGCCGCGAATTCTTCCTGCTTCACCAGCGCGCCTTCGGCGTACACCCGCCCCTGACCGATTCGCGTCAGGCGAAGTTCATGCTGCGCCCCCAGATCGAAGAAGTCATTCAGTTGACGTGGAATGACGCGGGGCCGGCCGCGCGCAAAGGTCCGCATTCCGCTCAGTTCGTTTTCCCACGCGGTGAATGACGAGGGCCGTTTCCATCGTTGAATATGCCGGGAAACCTCCGGCGCGATCTCCGCGCTCATCGCCTCCAGCGTGGCGATCGCGTGATCCGAATCAAACGCGGTCGCCAGCGCGGCGCAGAAACGCTGAATGAATCGCCGCTTGAATTCTTCGTTTTCCAGGCATTTTCTGAACAGCAGCGTCGACCAGGCGGGGTTATGGCGGCCGCTTCCCGTGGCGTCGGCGGCGTAGGCCAGCGTATTGTGACCGACGCCTTCGCTGTTCAGGTTGTAGCCGAAGTCGGTATCGAACAGAATCCAGCGCCAGCGCCCCCATTCGCGATGCGGACGCCAGTATTTGATGTTGTTGTTGGGCCAGTCTGTGTTGCCGTAATATATTTCCGCGATCTGGTAGTTGATATATTCGTTCACGTCCATGCGCGCGTTCAGTTCTCTCCACGCGTCGTCATCGCGCAACGACCGGCTGTCGATCAGAGAAACCAGCGCCTTATAGTCGTCCGCCGAGCCGGCCATCACCTGTTGCTGGTTAAACAACAGATCGACCTCGTCTTTGTCATAGCCGTAGTTTGAGGTCAGGTAATGCTCGTTGATTTTTTCGCGGATATTAAAAAGCCCCCAATACTCGCCGTTGACGTACAACACGGCGGGGCGGTAATCCTGCACGTCGATATCCAGAAAACCACGCGTCAGTTCCTGCATGAAGGCGTCGCGCAACAGCGAGCGGTTACAGTCGTTTCCTGAATTGCGTAGAACAAACGATTTAAAACGAGTCGCCTCCCGTCCGGAAAACAGGGGATACTCAAAAGAGTCGGCGCCGTATTGATCGCGCGCGGTTACGGCGATCGACTTGCGCTCGTTGCCCCGGCTGCATCCGCCGAAAATAGAGATTCCCGCGTCGAGTTGAAATCCGAGTTGATGGTTCTCGTCATAAAACTCCACGCTGGCGGCGCGTTCCCAGTCCTGATTGTAATTGCGGGGGACGTCGGAACAGTAACCTGTCTTGCCGTTCGTGCCGGATACATAGATGCCGATCCGGTTGTCGAATAGATACCGTTCATCCACCGCGATCGAAACCACCGGCAACTCAACCGGCTCATCGATAAAAAAACTCTGCGTCGCTACCGGGCTGGGCAAAACGCCGTCGCGAAACGCTCGCGCTCGAACGACGGTTGATTCTGAAATAGTGAATGGAACAAATCGCGCCGACGTCTCCGTGGGTTCGCTTCCATCCACGGTATACCGGATCACGTCGCCCGCGAGAGCGCTTTTCATCCGGACGGAAAACGGTTGGCTGTGAAACCCGGTCAGCCCGGTGAACACCGGCGCTTCGCACTGCGCGCCGCTCTCCACGCCCGCGTCCGGATTCGCCGCCTCCGGGCTGGGGTCGGCGAAAAAGCGCCATGACGAACCGCCGTCCGGCGCGCGGCCATACGAAACGTTGGGAATCTGTCGAGGGTAAACCAGCACGTCGACCAGCTCCGCGGCGGAATTAAACAGCCCCAGCGTCTCGCCTGAACGCGACAGACTGAACGAAGCATGATCGAACGCTCCGCCCTGACCGTCTGCCCAGATCAGCAGGCGCCCGCCGGCGGGAATCTCGCCCCGCAGAATACGCCATTGACGCGGGCGGCTCAGGTCGTCGCTGAGATACCATCCCCGCAGGTTCACGTCTTCCGCACTGGGGTTATACAGTTCGATCCAGTCTGAAAACTGATAAAAACGCGTGTCGTAATTGACGGACGAGTTGGCGGCGAGAATCTCATTGATCACCACGCCGGGCGAATCGGCGGCCCATGCCGGACCAGACGCCTGAAGCATCATCAGGCTGAATAGACAGAACCAATACCAGAGCATGATTTCTCCCCTGCGACTGAAAACAATATCACAATCTTTTCATTCCGCCCGCTCCCGAATCAAGCCGGGCGAGAGGGCGAACCGTGCGTAGGCCGTTCGCCCCGTCAGGGGTGAGTGCTGATAGCCCAGCCTTTCAAGGCTGGGCGCAACGCTGGGCAAATATCGCCTTTTGCTGTTTTCGTGTCTTTCGTCTTTTTCGTCTTTTTCGTGTTTTCGTGTTTTCGTGTTTTCGTGATTCAATCCGTCATCGCAACTCTATTGAATCCTGAATATCCTTTACATCCTGTCCATCCAGATTCAGACGATCACCCTCGTAGAGTTGGCTCAAATCGAAGCGTATCCCGCCATGAACATCCGCATGGGCGGGCCGCCAGCCCACCCGGCCTTGCTATACTCTATTGGAGGGTCAAATAGTCATATAAAAGAAAACGCGTATCCCAAAATTATGGATTAATCTTCATGCGTGCATGTCATAGTCATTATCACAATACATGAAATAAACAGACCATTTATCAAGGAGTTCGGCTTCGATGAACGCACAACCTTTCCACTTGTTCGTTTCGCCACACACACCTTCACGCAAGACCGCATTGCATGCCTGCTTGCTAACGCTTGCCACCTTCCAAGAGATCTTCGAAATGATTGCCTTGTTTTTGATGGTGCTTGCGCCGGCACCCGCTCATGCTGACCATTGGCAATGGCAAAACCCTCTCCCGCAAGGAAATACCCTTTGGGGTGTATGGGGGAGTTCAGGAAACGACGTATTCGCCGTGGGACAGGAAGGCGCCATCCTGCACTATGAGATTGAAACAAGCGTGGTTCAGTGGGCGCTATATTAAAGTGACGGGTGACTAATTTTTAGATTGCGTTTTTAAACGTTGTAATGGTTGGTCTTGATTCAAAATGCGCCTGTCTGGGTCCACTCCGATAACGGGTCGGAATGGACGGCGAAAGCGCTACGGGGCTGGCTGGCGAAGAACCAATCCAAGACGCTGTATATTCACCCGAGCAGCCCGTGTAAGAATGCATACATCGAGAGTTTCATCGGCAAGACGCGGGACGAAATACTTAAATCGTGAAATCACTTTGGGAAGATTATCATGACTCTGAAGAATGCCGAATGTCAGCTTTGCCATAAATCGGAAAACTTGTGTAACTCCCACATAATCCCTGAGTTTTTCTATGAACAGATGAAACTATATGACAATAAGCATCGCTTCAATGTTCTTTCCACCGAACCAGCGAGACATCGGCCTACCGAGCAAAAGGGTATACGCGAAAGACTTCTTTGTAAGCAATGTGAAGGAAAACTAAGCGCGTGGGAAAACTATGCTCGGCGTGTCCTGTATGGCGATGAATCTATCAGAATTACAACCAACAAACCGAAAGTCATTGAATGCACGATTGACTACAAAATTTTCAAACTTTTCCAGCTTTCTTTACTCTGGCGTGTTGGCATAAGCAATCAAGACGGCTTTTCTTCTGTGAAGTTGGGTGAACACGGGGACGGACTTAGGAGAATGCTGTTTGATGAAACACCTGGCAGTACTGAGTCGTATGGTTGCATCATTCTTTATTCAACGGTAAATACTGAAATAACATCAAATATGATTCATTGCATGGGAATGTCGAAAGTTGATAGTGTCGAATGCGCACGTCTCCTGCTCGGCGGATTCTTCTGGCTATTCTTTCTCTCGGAATCCGCCATTGATCCTCGCCAGAAGGAATTGTTTCTGCAAGATTCCGGGCACTTACGCATATTGAAAATTAATCAAGATCCAAATGATTATATAAAAAAACTTGCGTTCGATCTTTATCATTCAAATCCAAAGAAATTTGAATAATCTCAATTTTTCCGTTTATATTAGGGATCGCTCCATCAAGGCCTTGTAGGGCAGGCTCAAAACGAAGCGTAGCCACGAACATCCATATTTGTGGGTCACACTACGCGCTAGCCCATCCCCACTCCGCTGGTTGCCGCCGGGTGAAGGTGCAATATACTCCCCTTGATACCCGAAACGGAACATTGGGAGCCAACCCGCTCATGCCCTATCCCCAGTTCGACCCCAACCGCATCCACGTTCTTCCGCTTGAGCAGCGCAAACACCTGACCCGGCTGGACGACATTCTCATTGATCCCGATTCCCCGCCGCCCCCGGCGGGTGAATGGCGAGAGGCGATCGGCGGCCTCGCCGCGCACGTAATCGCCGCTCGCGAACGCGGCGCCTCGATAATGCTTGCCTACGGCGCCCATCTCATCCGCAACGGCATGGGGCCGACGCTGATCCGTATGATGGAGGCGGGCTGGTTGACCCACCTCGCCACCAACGGCGCCGGAATCATTCATGATTGGGAATACAGTTTTCTGGGGCGTTCGACGGAAAGCGTCCGCGAAAATATGCACAACGGCACGTTTGGAACCTGGGAGGAAACCGGGCGTAACATCAACCTCGCCTTCACGGCGGGCGCGGCCGAAGGCCGGGGGCTGGGCGAATCGATCGGGCGTTTCATCCATGAAGACGGCGTGAGGCTCCCCTCGCGCCAGCAACTTGAAGAAGACATCCGCATGGCGCCCGCCGGACCGCTCACCGCCGCCCGCGCCGACCTGCTTCAGTGGCTCGGCGCCGCAGGTCTTGAGTCCGGCCGGGTTAGCGTCACCCACCCCAACAAACAATACTCCGCTTCCGCCAACGCTTTTCGGCTGGGCGTTCCGTTCACCGTCCACCCCGGCGTGGGATATGACATCATCTCGAATCATCCCCTGTTTTCGCCCGCCGCCATCGGGCGCGGCGCGGGCGTCGATTACCGCGTCTTCGTCGAGTCAACGATGAATCTCAGCGAGGGAGCCTTTATTTCTGTGGGTTCGGCGATCATGGCGCCGCAGGTGTTTGAAAAGAGCGCCAGCCTCGTAAATAACGTGCTGCTGCGCGAGGGCAAGCGCCTGCACGGACACAAGATCGCCGTGGTCGACCTGCAGGACGGCGGGGGCTGGGACTGGACGAAGGGCGAACCGCCCAAAACCAACCCCGCGTATTACCTGCGCTTCTGCAAAAGTTTCAGCCGCATGGACGGTGAACTTTCCTACTATTGCATGGACAACCGCGCGTTCGTCCACAACCTCTACCACGCGCTGAAAGCGGCCGCCGCATGAGGCCGTTTTACGTTCAGCCGAGCTGGGGCAACTCATAACCCGAGCGGTATTCCCGGGTCAGCAGTTTGTTCGCTTCGTCATCGTCTCTGAAGCGGATTCCTTCGCCGTCTCGCTCGATGAACAATGAGCGCCCCACCCTCGTGTTGATGTTGGCGAAGTGGCTGAGCGATGCGGAGAGAAAACCCTCCTCGATCGGCGCGTTCAAGCCGCCGGGGTCGTCCGCCAGCGCGCAATCGATGAAGTTTCTCACGTGCGCGTCAAGGTTGCTCCCCCCGCCGAGTTTGCGGGGTTCCTCTCCGATCCGCGTCACCACGCATCCCTTGCGTCCGATCTCCAGTTCGCCCTCGTCGCCGTAAAACACATTTCCGTTATCGTGTCCTTCCAGCGGATAATCGGTCCAGAGCCGCATCTCGTAAATCAGATGGCGGGTTTCAAAATCAAATACTACGGTCTGCGTATCGGGCGTCTGATGG
Source organism: bacterium (assembly GCA_016125385.1). GTDB lineage: Bacteria > Hinthialibacterota > Hinthialibacteria > Hinthialibacterales > Hinthialibacteraceae > WGLV01. The sequence goes on along the minus strand of WGLV01000004.1, from coordinate 13,745 downwards.
TCGTCGTCGTAATACAACTGCGCGCCGCAGCCATGCGCAGCGCGCGGAGTGGTTACGCCCAGCCCCCAGCGCGCCACGTCGATCTGGTGAATGCCGTCGTTGCCCGCGTCGCCGGTCCCGTAATCCCAGAACCAGTGCCAGTTATAGCGCCAGCGATTGCGCGTGAAGGGGTGCTCCGGCGCGGGCCCCAGCCATAGATCGTAATTCACGCCTCCCGGCGCCGGTTCCGGCTCGACCTTGCCGATGAGTTCACGCAACTGGTGATTGATCGCCTTGGCGGCTCGTACCGTACCGATCAAACCATCGCGCATCATCGCGATGGCTTTGATGATTCCATCGCCGCTACGGCTCTGGGTCCCGTGTTGAACGCATCGCCCGTATCGTTTCGCGGCCTTCACCAGCAGTTCGCCCTCCGCGATGTTGTGGCAGCAGGGTTTTTCGACGTAAACGTGTTTACCCGCCATAAGCGCCTCAATGGCGATTTTGGCGTGCCAGTGGTCGGGCGTGGCGATGCTCACGCTATGCACGCCGGGGTCGTCGAGTATGCGGCGGTAGTCGCCCACCTTCTTGACCGCGCCGGGCTCGGGCGTCAAGGCGGCGGCGGCTTCACGCCGTTCGGGGTCGACGTCACACACCGCCATGACGCGGCAATCGGCGCCCGCCTGGCTGAATCGCTTCACATGGTTGCTTCCCTGTCCACCCACGCCGATCACGGCGTGCTGAAGCGCGTCGTTCGCCGCCAGTGCGCCGCGCGTTACAATCAGCGGCGCGCTGGATAGCGCCAGAGCGCCAGCGGTTGACTTGGCGAAATCCCTCCGGTTGGTCTTGTCCATCGCGTTCTCCCATCAATATCAGGCGTCGTCAGCCGCCATCGGCTTGCGGTTCCGCGCTTTGTTCAATGCAAATCATCTTCGCGTCGATCGACCAGACGCCCGCTCCCACGAGAATCAGGTAGAGCGAACCCAGCCACATGCAGAAATCGGTGCGGCCCTCGTGCGCCATGCTCCAGAAGCCGTATTGCGGCATGCTTTTCACCGTGAACGTCCAGAATCCATGTCCCAGCAGAATGGGGATCTTGGTGGAGACGATCGCCACGGTCATATTGATCAAAAGCAGCAATCCCGCAACGCGTGTAAGCAGCCCCACGATCAGCAACGCGCCGCACACGACCTCGATCACGCCGACGAACGGCCCCATGACCTCCGGCGCGGGGATGCCGATTTTCGCGAACCGCCCCGCGCCTCGCTCAGCCGCGAATAAGAATTTCTGGATGCCTTCCGACAGAAAAACCGCGCCTACCATAATCCTGATCAGAACAACCGCCGCCGGAGCATTCGTCTGTTGAAGCCGTTTTAAATCCATCGAATCGCTCCCTATACCAATGGCGTAAACTGCGCCAGATCGTACAAACCCATCGTTTTTTCGATTTCAGCGACTTTGTCGACCATCCCATCAAAACCGTCTTCGCCGAACAGGTCGTGTTCTTTGTCTTCAAAATCCTCGCCCAGTGAATCGTATTCGTTCTCGCTGACGATGCCGCGAAACGCGGGAAACAGCACGGTATCCTCCCGAGCTTCATGCGGGCTGTACATACGGATGAACTGGCGCAGCGCCTGGCTCAGTTCGCGCCGGTCATCTTCGTTTTTCAGGGATGAAAGCGTCGAAAGTTGAAGCGTACGGTCGGTCAGCACTCGACCGGCCTGGTGCTGCTTCACCAGTACGTCGCACAGATCGGCCAGCACGTTCGCATCGCGGAACCGGGGAAAGAGAAAGTCTTCCTCCAGTTTCTCGTGATAATCCTCGATGAACGTTCGAATGATGTGAGCGGATTCGCGCAAACTGTCCGGGGAAAAATCCTTCCCGCCGTCCAGCCGCGATATAATTTCTTCATAGATCAGCATGACGCGCTTTAAGACTCCATGTTCACGCATCAGGTCTTCGGCGGGTGAAACGTCTTCTTCCTTGTGCTCATCCTGGGCCTGTATGGTTTGCGGTTTCGTGATTAGGATCAGACCGGCGGCCGTCGATGCGCTCGCATGAATAAAATAGCGCCGATTGGACAGGACTTGTTCGCTCATGGTTTAACTCCCTTATTCACTTGCCGTCTTGCTGATTGTATTCCTCCTGTTGCGTTGAAATTGCCTCTGGCGGCGAAGATTGATTTATAGACAGACTACTCGGCTGTAAACCGGATCGTCCAGTGGACTTCCCGGTTCACGGGCGAGTCGATCGCAACACGCACTCGCCATTCATTCTGAGACACGATTCTCATCAAAACGCCCGCGTCTCGTTCATCGTCCGCGGCGCTCGCCTCCACCGCTTTCCAACCGCCTGATTCCACCCCCGCCGCGATGCGCAGTTCATACGGATCGCCGCCCACCACCCGGCTGACGCCCGATAACGTCTTCTTCGTCTCATCCCATCGTTCTTCAATCAGATCGATCGCGCCCTGCGTGATATGCCGCGAGGTTCCCAACACGGCGGGCTCGGGCGAAACGGGTCTGATCGCAAGAATGCGGCAACTGGCCGGCGGCAGATCGGCGCCGACTTCGCCGCCAAACGGATCGATAAAACAATCGCCCCAGTAGTCGAAAGCGGCGTAGCGATCCGCTTTGGGCAATCCGATGCGGCTTGCGCTTTCATGAATCGTAACGGACTTTTTCTCATCCCAGTTAAACAACCCAACCACGTCTCGCCGCACGCCATTTTTCTCATCGGTCAACAACCAGATTCGAGGAATGGTTTCGTCGAACAGATCGGCCGGACGCGGCAGCAGACCGTGCGCGGGCATGGTGCGGCGCAACAGCGAGAGACGCGCCGGCGATAATTCATCGTATTGGGTGCTGCTCGCGTTCAGCTGACCGGTGAGCGCGTCCCACGAGGCTAGAGCGCGGGCGTGATCGAGCGGCACGTTGTCACGCACGTAAATCGGATCGGGATCGTTATACCAGACGCGGCCATGCAGAAAATACAGATTGCTCCCGCTGAACGGCCCCCGTTTCATTGAATCCCAGTTACGCCCGTTGTCGGGTCCGATGCGCATCGCGTCAAACAATCCGATCGAAGCGCTGAGCGTACGCATGTTCTGCGCGAGGTTACACCCCAATATAAAAACATCCGGCCCGGCGGCGTCACGCACCGTTTTCATCCCGGCGCGATAGGCCTCCACCCGCGACATGGCGGCATCGTGCAGCCTCGCCGCGCCAAAACGATCGTTCTTGAATCCCGTGTTGACGTAACAGATATCCGCCGCCATGCCGGTCCACAGGCCGTCGAGTTTCAGATACTTGAATCCCCACTCGCGGGTGATGCGCCGCGTCGTCGAGGCCACGTATTCGCGCACTTCGGGTCGCGTCAGGTCAAAACACGTTCCGCCCCAGTTCACCTCAAACGGTTTGCCGTCTTCGGTCGCAAAAAAGTTCTGCTTGCCGGCGAAGAAGGGATCGTCAGCCGTCCCCGCGAATGGCATGAACCACAATCCCGGCGTCAATCCCAGGTCATGAATCGCCTCGGCGGTGGGCTGCATGCCATCGGGATACGGCCCGTCAGGATTATGACCGGTGAAGTTTTTATCGGGACCATTATCCGATTTCCCCAACTGCCAGCCATCATCGATCTGGATGACGGAGAATCCGTAAGGCGCGAGGTTTTCTTTCGCGAAGCGCGCGTTGTCCAGCAGGTCGGCGTGGTTTGACGCTCTCGCGTGATACCAGGTGCAGTACACGGTGGGCTGGGGCGGCAGATGAATGTCAAACCGCCGCGCCATCGCGTCCGCGTAGGCTTCCAATCCAAGCCGGGCGTCGTCGAAATCGCCGATCAGAAAGGTTTCCAGCTCCTCATCCGTCTTGCTTTGCACGCCACCGTAATCGAGCCGCGCCTGAATCAGCGCGCCGTCTCCATCCACGCCTGAAAACACCAGGCCGCTGCCGCGTTCTCCCGTCAACCAGGCGGAAATCACCCCCGAGCGGTCTTTTGGATTCACCACCCCAAGAAACGCGTATGAACCGGGGTTGGATGACGCCTCCACGTTTTTCAATCCGGCCGTGCCGTATGAACGTAGTTGACTGACGGGCGTGTCCGAACGCAGACGATACCGATACGGAGTAACGCTATCGATGACGCCGTTTCCCGTCTGATGCAACGTGGTTTGCAGCATGACGAATGGCGCCGATTCGAAAAGCAGAATGCTTGTCTCGGCCTTCTCGCTTGATACAACCAGCGCTTGGCCTCGCCCCCATATCGGGTCGTCAATCTGTAGCGATTCGGCGCGTTCGCCTGGCTCGATCAATCGCCCATCATCCAGAAACGGCGCCGCATCGCCCGCGCGGGATAACGCGAAGCGCTGTGTTTGCGCATCGTACGCGGCCCGGTAGCGCCCGTTTTCAATCGTGACGTTCTCGGCGGATACAAAAGCGGATATCAATAAACCGGCAAGCGTTGGCATGACGATTAAGATGCGGCGAACGGCGTTTTTCATCAATCGATCTCCCCGGCGGTGCATTCGATAACTCAACGTGCTGAATGTATCACACCCGATGTTCGATGGGAACGACGCGGGAGGCGTCGGCGCTTTTCATTCCGGAGCCACGCTGTATTCGCTGTTAATTTTGAGTACAATACCCAATGACGTTTCGCAACCATGACATCGCATCCTCGAGGCGTACCATGACGTTCCGGTTTCGGCTGACGCTGGGTCTGATCGCGGCGACCATGCTCGCATACGCCGCGCTGTCCGCCGGCGCGGTGCTCTATATCAGCCGCTCCTCTCTCCATGAAGTCCAGAAGCGGGTCCGTCTCGACCTGAACGCGGCGAGGCGGCAGTACGACGCCCACACCGACCGCCTGGCCGGGATGCTGTTGAGCCTTCAAATCCTGTGCGGCGGTCACGCCTCCCTCGACGCCTATCGCGATCATCTCGATCGCCTCTATCAATCGCTGCATGACTCGTTTCAATTCGACGTCCTGCTGATCGCTGCGGCGGACGGCCGCGTGATTTACCGCGCCAATCAGCCCGACTCGTCGGGCGACTCCTATGCATGGAATCCATTGGCCGCCACGGCGCTGGAGTCGGGCGAACTGCAACGCGGCTCGCTGATCTATCCAGCCGAAGCGCTCGCCCGCGAAGGCGAATCGCTTGCCGAACGCGCACGCATGGATCTCGTTGATACTCCTGCCGCGCGCCCCGTCCGGCGCTCCCGGCTCGACGATGGAATGGCGCAAGGCGCCGCACTGCCGGTGCTCGGGCCTGACGGTCCCGCCGGCGTGCTGGTCGCGTTGCGATTGCTCAATCGCCGGTATGACGTCGTCGATGACATCCGAAACCTGCTGTTTCATGAAGAAACTGACCGGGGGCGCCCCATCGGCATGGCGACGCTCTTTCAGGATGACGTGCGCATTGCCACAAACGTCCCCACTCAATCGGGCGAACGCGCCGCCGGCACGCGTATGAGCGAGGCGGTCTACCGCCGCACCATCGAGCGCGGCGAGGTATACGCCGACAAGGCGTTCGTGGTCAACGACTGGTACGTTTCCGCCTATGAACCCATCCACGATTCGCGCGGCGCGATTATTGGCGCGCTTTACGTCGGTCTGCTTGAGGCGCCGATCGTCCAGCCGCGCCGCGCCCTGATGGCGGCGTTTTTACTGATGGCGTTCATTGCGTCTTCGGCGCTGCTGGCGTCGATCGCCTACTTGCTTAACCGCATGCTCGGCCCCATAGCAGCGGTTATCGCCGCCTCAAAGCGTATCGTCGAAGGCGATCTCAGCGCGCGGGTGGGCCTCCGCCCCGCCAATGAAATGGGGTTGATCTGTGAAGCGGTCGACCGCATGGCTCAGGCCGCTCAGGAACGTGAAACGTTATTGAAAGAGAACGCCATGCGCCAGCTGGGCCAAAGCGAAAAACTCGCCTCGATCGGCCGTCTGGCGGCGGGCGTCGCACACGAGTTGAACAATCCGCTCACCGGCGTATTGACCTTCGCTCACCTGCTGCGCGAACAACCCAACCTCTCCGATCGCGACCGTGAGGACCTCGGCGTCATCATTCACGAAACCACCCGCATGAAAGACATCGTGCGCGGCCTGCTTGATTTCGCCCGTGAGGCTCCCGCCGGCCGGGCGCCGCTCCAGCTCAACGAAATCGTCGAGCGCACCGTCCGCCTGATACGCGGCAATCGTGAGTTCAGTTCCATCGTCATTCAAACCGGCCTTGATGAAAATCTTCCCGAAATCGGCGGCGACGCGAACCAGTTACAACAGGTCGTCCTCAATCTCTGCATGAACGCCTGCGAAGCGATGGCCGAAACCGGCGGCGAGTTATATATCCGAACAGGCCGGTCCGAGACGGGCGAATCGTTTGTTTCCGTTCGGGATGATGGCTGTGGAATCGATCCCGAACGGCTCGAAACGATCTTCGATCCGTTCTACACAACCAAACCCGTGGGCAAAGGGACGGGGCTGGGCCTCAGTGTCAGTTACGGCATCGCTCACGCCCACCAGGGCCGCATCGAGGTGGAAAGCCAGCTTGGCGCCGGCTCAACCTTTACCCTGTTTCTTCCTCCACCCCAGCCAGTAACGCCTGTGAATCAGCATAAGGAGCCCGATCCCGATGAATGAAGCCGCCGCGAATGAAACGCGCATCCGGGCGCTGGTAATCGACGACGAAGCCGTCATCGGTCTCAGTTGCCGGCGCATCCTGAGCGCCTCCGGATGCGAAGTCGAAACCCGGAGCAATCCCCATGAAGGCCAGCGCGAAGCCCTCACCGGCCGCTATGACCTCATCCTGCTCGATGTACGGATGCCGGATCTCGACGGCGTCGAAATTCTGCGCGCGATTAAAGAGGCGGGCGTTCAATCGGACGTTATCATCATTACTGGATACTCCAGCGTCGAGTCGGCGGTCGACGTCATGAAGCTGGGCGCCGCTGACTACGTCTGCAAACCCTTTTCCCCCGACGAACTGCGGCTGGTGGTCGATAAGGTGATGCAGGGGTCGCCGGTGATCCGCCGCAATCTCGCCCTGCGGCGCGGCGTCGAGATCAACCAGGGCTTTGAAGGAATGATCGGCCAGAGTCCGGCGATGACGCGAGTTTTCGGACTGATCCAGCGCGTGGCGCCCACCGATAGCGTGGTACTGATCACCGGCGAGAGTGGAGTTGGCAAAGAACTGGCCGCCCGCGCGATTCACCGCCTCAGCAAACGGCGCGACAAGGCGTTCATCGCCTGCGATTGCAGCGCCCTCGCCCCCACCCTGCTTGAAAGCGAGCTGTTCGGCCACGTCAAAGGCTCGTTCTCCGGCGCGGTGGCCACCAAAAAAGGCCTGTTCGAGGTCGCCGGCGGCGGAACGCTCTTTCTTGATGAGCTCTCCAACCTCTCGCTGGAGACGCAGGGCAAATTACTGCGCGTGCTTGAAACCCGCCGCATCAAACGGGTGGGCGACGCCGAAGAACGCGATGTCGATATCCGCCTGGTTGGCGCGGCCAACCGGGACCTTCGCCGAATGGTTCAGGATGGCGAGTTCCGTCAGGATCTCTTCTTCCGCCTCAACGTGGTTCCCATTCACCTGCCCGCGTTGCGCGAACGGATCGACGATCTCCCCATTCTCATGATGGCGTTTCTCGACCGGCTGCGCAAAGACAATCCTTCCGCTCCCGTCTCGTTCTCGCCGGAGGCGCTCCGTCTCATGCGGTCGTACGCCTGGCCCGGGAACGTCCGTGAACTTCGCAATATCGTCGAGCGAATCGCCATCCTCTGCGATTCCGAGCGGATTGAGCCGCAACATCTGCCGGACGAACTGCGCGGCGCGCCGGGCTGGACCACGGCGGAGACGCCCCCCGTTCCACAGGATTGGGACGCGTTCAAGGATTTCAAAAAAGCGGTGCGCGACGCCACCACCCAGGAGCTGGAACGCCGTTTTCTCGAAGACGCCCTCGTCCGCACCGGTGGAAACGTCAGCCGCGCCGCCGAACTGGTCGGTATGCAGCGCACCAACTTCCACGCTCTGATGAGCAAACACGGCGTCAAAGCGGAGGATTTCATCGAATAAACAAACGGCGCCCCGCCGGATGGCGGAACGCCGCTCAATGGAATCAAAGTGAAATAGATCTCGGCTTACGGCCCGAAGCGGATGATATCGCCCACGCTGATCGTGCCGTTCGACGCATCGTACAAAAAGAACACGTCCTGCGGTTGCGTTTTCGCCCCAGCGTCCGCGTTCAGATCCGTGTCCGGTCCTGACGAGATAATCGCGTATTCATACGCGGTCTCTTTGCCGTGCAGCCATTCATGCGGCGAGTTGTTGAACTTTTTGGCGAAGGTGCCATAGCCGTTGTATTGACCGGTGTCTTTGTTTTTCCACCCCTTCGATTCATACACGTAGTTCATCGGGTCGCCGTCCGGCGTTTCAAACCAGTCCGGTGAAAACGGATCCGGCCACATCCCTTTCGAGCAATATGAAACCGGCGTGGTCAGCGGACGCCAGCGATACGGCCAAGAAATATTATTGGCTCGGCTGATATACACGTTGTTATCCAGCCGGTACATCTCAAGCGAGGTGGCCAGCGTCTTGAAATCCGATTCAACCCGTGCGACTTTCGCCCGAATCTGCGCGTTCAGAAAGTTTGGAACGGCGATGGCGGCGAGAATCCCGATAATGGCGACGACAATGAGCAGTTCAATTAAGGTAAATCCTCTGGCTTTCATCATCTCTCCCCGGTTTCCAACGTTTTGTTAACAAAATAGAAAACATCCGGTTTATTAAGTTATTATTACGAATTCCCTCCCAAAATACAATCGAAAAACAAAAATAGGGAGAAAACGCCTCCGTCGCGTCTTCTCCCCATCGTCAAGAGGATATGAATCGCTTATCGATACAGCGTCCAGTCTCCCGCCGAAGACGGGTTTGGAACCGGAAACTCCGCGTCGTACATAACTTGGCCGCGAATCTCGCCGCCTCCATTCACGTTGGTGTGAACGTTGACGTACACGTTATCCGACAGAAAGAGTTTGAGTTGATCCATCGTCAGAGCGGCTGAACCCGAAGTGATCGTGAAGGCTCCGCTCGCGATGGGGATGATGACGCCGCCCGCCACGCCAGGCGCTCCATTATGAAAATGCGCCGCCGTAATGGTGTTGGTGAAACCAAAGACCTTCAGCGTCCATTCCACCGTTGACCAGTCTTCGCTGACGTAAACCTGCGCGTCGCCGGTCGCGGTTGTGTTAACCGGATTGGGCGCTTCCTGATCGCCGGTCAGATGAGCCTTGAACTGAATGCCCTTGTCTTCGATCTGTCCGCGAATCTCGCCCCCGCCGTGCGCCGAGGTGTGCACGTTCACGTAAAGCGACCCGTCCTTGAATTTCGCCGCGTCGGCCGCGTTGATAGTGATGCTGCCTGAAGACATCCCCGTGACGGGCGCTTCCAGCGGATACAACACGCCTCCGGCCACGCCCGCCGCGCCGGTATGAATATGCGAGGCGCTGACGCCCTCGATGTTGAACACCTGCAGAATATAATCCAGTGTGGTTCCATCCGCGTGCAGCTTAAAAATCGCCACGCCGTATGCGCCTGTGTCAACCGGGTTGGGCGCTTCATTTTCACCCAGAAGAATCGCTACGAATGAGTCATCCACCGCCGGCGTCCCTTCGGGATGGCTGCTCGCATCGCCGGGCAGTGTAAACGCGACGTCCGGATCGGGATCGCCGGGCTGCCAGTTTCCATCCGGATCGCCCAGTTCCTGTCCATTGGTAAAATCGTCGCCGTCCGAATCCTTGGCGGCAAGTTCAGGGCCCCAGAAGGCCTCCATCCCGCCGGGCGTCACCAGTTTTTCCACTTCCTTGCCGAACGCGTTTCGCGCGTCGCCGCCGCCGGGGCTGTGGTGACAGAGAATACAGCCGATTTGCGATCCATTCGGAACCATGCTGACGCGGAAAAACCGCGCCTGTGCGTCCATCGGAACCAATGTCAACATTCCACAGGCGAATATGCCGCAGATAACGCCGTACCACCGTTTCATATTCATGAATTGTCTCCCTTTCAGGGTTTGAATTGAAGAAATGAGAGCGAGTTGCGAATGCGCAGCGGCGAGCAGCGGATCACTCTTCAGTCAAAGCAATATTCGGAAAGATGATCGCGTTGAACCTTGTTGTAATAATAAAAAATTACTCCACGAGCATGATTTTTGACCATGTTCAATCCAAACCTGATTATTTATATTAACCACATCAGATTAAAACGAATTTCTGGGTACAGAATATCAGGGCGATCCCCGCATGCAAAATAATTACACGGGTTTTTTATCGTCTGTCCGAAATCCACTCGTACTACCTCTGGTATAACCGGCGGCGATGAAAAAGAAAAAAGAGCGAGGCGCCACCGCCCCGCTCTCTCTTCGAAGTCGAGTACATCATCCGAGTCAGTACAACGCCCACTCCATCACGCCGACTCCCGCTTCAGTACCATCCGCGGTCGGCTCCAATCCAACCATCCACTGAACCACGCGTTGAAACAAGATCGCTCCTTCAGGGGTCAACGCGATGTTGTCGAGTCCGCCCGCGATGCCCAGATCAAACGCCTGGCAGGCTTCGTGCATGCCGAGAATCGCGCGCCGTTCAGGCAGCGGATCCGAACCGGGAGGCGGCGTCAACCCGGCGTCGCCCACCAGACCCGTCGCGCCTTTTTCAGCCACGGCCAGCGTGACGCGGGCGAAGTCGGCGCTCAACATGAGAGGCGTGGCGGCCGGCGCCAGGGCGTCATAATTGATCCCGCCGATCTGCCCGGCGGGGTTCCGGGTAACGGTCACGATCTGATCGGGCTCATAAATCTTTGTGATCGGGTGCGTATTGTCATCGACCACGAAATCGAAATCGTTGGATGTGGAAACCTGATTGGCGGGCGCGAACCAGATACTGCCCTCTCGGTCGGAGCGGCCCGCATATAACACCTGCTCGATCACCAGATAAGGAATAGGCAGATCAACGTAACGCGCCGCCGCGTTCGAACTGACCGCTTCGTGTGTGATCACCAGGTCGAAATTCACTGCAACTGCGGGATCATCGACGTCGTGACTGATGAATTCAGCCTGATACTTCAATCCGGGAATAAATACCGGATTCCCGTTCTCATCAGGTATATTCAAGCCATCTCCCAACAGATCGAGATAGATTGTATTGCGTTGCGCGTTCGCTTCCGTATTCCCGATGAAATACACGGAAATTTTATTCGAACTGGTGAGAATATTGGGCTGCATGGAAAAATCGATCCCTTCACCCGAAAAGGATCCAGTCCATTCGCCCGACGACGCATCCCCGGGCGGCGTCACGTCATAGGTCAATGTCGGGTTTCCGCTCGCGCCATTGATGGTCCATACGATGCTCCCGCCGTTCACTTGCGCCGTACCCGCCGAAGCCTGAATGTTCGATATCGCCCATCCCGCTGGTGGATTCTCTTTCACGGTTACATTGGGCGTCGAGCCCGCGGCCACGTTCAGAGTGACCTTGACTCCACTCACCGGCGATCCCGGGTTGAAATCCTCCGCCGCGATGCTGCGGCTCGCCTCAAACGGAATTTTGGTCAACTGAACGTCCTTCGCTTCCGCCCACACGAGAAGATCGTCATCGGTATGACTGGTTATCGCGATGCCGAGGCCCGATTTCGCCGCCCAGTTATCCAGTTGAATACTATGACCGTTCGTCCAGGTGACGCCGTCGCGCGACCACTGCGAAACAAATCGGTTTGACGACGCGAATCGAATCACTCTCAGCCACAGGAACCCATCCGCATTGGCTTCGAGTTGATCGAAGCTGTTGATGTCTTCAAAAATTGTCGAATCCAGCGCGTTGGCGCCTTCAAGAGGGCGCCATTGAGCGTGCGTTTCATCTCCCAGACCGTTTCCTCTCAAATCCACCCAGTAATAGCGTGACGTACCGGCGGTCGGTTTTTCCCGGAACATCAGCCCGATTTTCGAGTTGGCGTCGGGGCCGGGATCGATCCACGCCAAGGCGCCCTGCAACATCCAGCTGCCTTCTACTTCCTTATAAATGTAAAACCCCTCATCTTCCGTGTTCCAGATGTCGTTCCCGTTCCCCTGAAACTCATAACTCGCGCTGGCGCCCGTCCCCGTCACCGAAATGGTTCCAGAAACCTTGTTGTTCCCCAGAGGCCCCCAATCCACGGTTTTGTCGAACACCCCATACTGGGCAAAAGCGCCTCCAGAGGATGTTAGAACCAGCAAGACCCAAAAGCATACTCTTTTTAAAACGTTCATCATGCAATCCTCCCCAAAAGATAAAAATAAATGGATGAACACCTTACAGGCCATCCATAAAGTGACGAAATCAGTCTCGCGCGCCAGACCGCTTCAATTTCTTCTGGCGTTTAACAGGCTTTTTTCGCAGCGGATTTAATGGTTTTCCACATTCCCTGACAATAAAAAAAATTGAATCGATTCATAATGACATATCATACAAAAGGAATCAACTAAATTTTGTAAAAATTTCCATAACCTATTAATAAACAGCCCATTATAAAATTTTCAGAGAAAGGGTTGATAATGGATGAATTTATACCTCGCTTACGCCGCCCATAGGCTTAACCGCATTGAAATCAAAACATTAACCATGCAAATCCTCTTCTCTCCTTCGAATCCAAACATCCATAAACATAAATGTACAAATCCCTGACGATCAATTTGTTTCCTCCTCACTGGTTCCATCTCGATCCATCGGTTCATCAACCCGTTGATCCCAATGCGCCGCAAAAATGAAAAGATCCAGGACGTCAATTTGTTGGTCTCCGTTTAAATCTCCCTGCCTGTTCTGGATAAACCAATAAAAATGAACCGTCAGCAAGTCAGCGATTTCGATTCGATTGTTATGGTTTAGATCAAGTAATCCCATAAACGCGGAATGTATTGGAGTCGGCGTGGGCGTGATCGTCGCTGATGGCGTCGGCGTCGGCGTTGGCGATTGACTCGAAACCGCTGTCGGCGTCCGAGTCCATGCAGGTGACGCCGTTGGAATCGCGGTCGCCGTCAACGTTCCAGTCGGCGTGTCAGTCGGCATAGAAGTCGGCACTGGCGTGGGCGTGATCGTCACCATCGAAGTTGGCGTGAGCGTAGGCGTAACCGTCGCTGCTGGCGTCGGGGACTGAGTCGATGTCGGCGTAAAAGTCGCAGTCGGTGCGGGTGTGAAAGTATTCGTCGCCGTCGGCATCAGCGTCGGTGTTTGACTCGAAACCGCTGTCGGCGTCCGAGTCCATGTAGGCGACGCTGTTGGAATCGCGGTCGCTGTCAACGTGCCAGTCGGTGTATCCGTCGGTGTATCCGTCGGTGTATCCGTCGGCGTGAGCGTCGCCGTTGGCGTCGGCGTCTGAGTCAACGTCGGCGTGATCGTCGGCGTCGAGGTCGGCGCGGGCGTGGGCGTAATCGTCGTCGTTGGCGTCGGCGTCCGAGTGAATGTCGGCGTAAAGGTTGCTGTAGCAGTCGGTGCGGGTGTGAGAGTTTTCGTCGCCGTCGGCGTTGGCGTCGGCGTTTGACTCGCAACCGCTGTTGGCGTCCGAGTCCATGTGGGCGACGCCGTTGGAACCGCAGACGGCGGCGACGGGCCAGACGGCGGAACCGCCGGCGTGATCGTCGCTGACGGCGTCGGCGTCCGAGTGAATGTCGGCGTAATTGTCTGTGTAATTGTCGGCGCAGGCGTGGGAGTGAGCGTCGCCGTTGGCGGCGGCGTCGGCGTCGGCGTTTGACTCGCAACCG
>WGLV01000049.1 GCA_016125385.1 bacterium | reverse complement strand
TCGGCAGTGCCGGCTGCCCGTCTTTGGGTTGTGCGAACTTAGCGCTCCCGTCGGTTGCTGAGGAAAGCGCGATCGAGATTCGCTATCTCCCTCAAAGTTCAGGCGAAGAGGGGGGCGATGGGCGTAATGTCAATAGAAAAATACGCTCAACCCCCCACTAACTCCCCCCGGTCTTCGGGGGGAGAATTCGCGGTCGGCAGTGCCGGCTGCCCGTCTTTGGGTTGTGCGAACTTAGCGCTCCCGTTGGGCCGGCAGTGCCAGCTGCCCAGTATTGGGGTTGTACGAACAAAACGCGCTCGTTGGCGCTGATGTTATCGGAAAGAGATATGTTTCCGGAATATTGGTGAATGAAGAAGGCGGATTAATCTCGAAAGTTCTATTCAAGAGAAACGGGGGGGTGTTGCATCGCGCCCTTGTTATTTCACGATGAATGACGAATACACGAATTTCACGAATAACGGCCATTTTCGTGGCATTGATTTGTTGCGTATTTTCGTGATTCAAAAACGCATGAATAACGTTTGGTAACAGTGGTGGGTTTGATACTCACCCCCTGTGGCGCCGGCGTCAATCAAAAGTAAAACGCCCCGGTGGATGAGCGTCCACCGGGGCGATGTGATGATTTGAGGCGATACGCGATCAATCAAGCCGTTTGACGCGCACGTTGCGGTAGCGGATGTCGCCATCGTGGTTCTGAAAGCCGATGTAACCCACGCGCGGACGGTCTTTCAGCGCGGGCGCGCTGGATGACGAGGTGGTGTGTTCGTCAAGATTTTCGTCGATGATCTGGATTCCATTGATATAGATGTCGATCTCCGGCCCGCGCGCGACGATGCACATCGTCTGCCACTCGCCGCCCTCGCGGGTGGCGCGGACCGACGGGGCGACCTCGTGATAAATCGAACCCGCGTGCTGCCAGGTCTGCAGCTGCCCCCAGTGTTTGGCGTCGTCGTCGATGACTTGAATTTCCATACCGGTGTAGGCGCCGTCACCGTTCGCCGGGGTGCGGATGTAGACGCCGCTGTTGCCTTCTTTGGGCACGTTGAAATCGAGTTTGAGAATGAAATCGCCGTAGTCATCGGTCTTGGTTCCGATCCAGCCGCCCGCCTGTCCCTTGCAGATCAGGACGCCGTCTTCGAGCCGCCAGACTTTGGGGCCCGCCATAATTTGCAGCGAATCGAAGTTCTGACCCTCGCCGCCCAGCAGGTTTTCAAAACCGGGCTCGGTGACGTGGATGTTGCGAAACTCGAACGATTTGTTTTCCGCCTGAATTCCAAACAGGCCAAGCCCCGGTTCGATGAAATCGGCTTGCCATACTTCTTTTCCGTTGATTTGAAGCGACGCGTTTTCGCCTTCCGTTTCAAGGCGAAGTTTCATCCATTCGCCGACCGGAACTTTTTCCGTCTCCGGTTTCAGCATGGCGCGATATCCACGCACCAGCGCGCCCAGGGCGTCGGTTTTGAGATTGACCTGCCAACCGGCGTCGGGCCAGGGTTTTCCCTCAAGCCCGGCGTGGAAAAACCAGCCGCTGTCATAGTCATCAACCAGGGCGCGTGTTTCAAACTCAAGGATGAAATCGCCGTAGAGCTGATCGCTTCTCAGCCAGCCCATGCCGTCAACCAGGCGCAAGGCGCCGTCATGCACATCAAACTCGGCGTCGTTGACTTCGCTCCAGCCTTCCAGCGATTTTCCGTTAAACAGGTCGAGCGAATAATCTTCGGTGAACGCGGAAGAAGCGGAGAGCACGAGCGCCGCCGCCAGCGAAACATGAATCAGAGTTTTCATAAGATGATGGCTCCTTTTGTATGAGTCGAAATAAACATACTCCAGCGCGGCCCGGTTGGATAGTTGGACGAAATGCCATTCAATTTTTTCAGTTCGCCATTCTCTTTTAACGATAAGTTTGGTACCCTCTATCCGTGCATAAAAAAGCGAAAGTTTCATCGTTGAAAAGAGACCCAATCCAAGGGGAGGCCGATAGATGAGTGAATTAAACAGACGTCAGTTCATCGAGCGTTCCGTCGCCAGCGCCGCCGTGCTTTCAAGCGCGACGGGGCTCGTGAGTCACGCGGCTGAATCACAAACCGCTGAAAAGCGATCCGCGTTCGACCGGGTCGAGCTGGGCCACACCGGGATCAAGGTTTCGCGGCTCGCGCAGGGGACCGGCATGCACGGCGGCAATCAGGAATCGGATCACACCCGGTTGGGACAGGAAAAATTCACAGAACTGATTCGTCATGGCTTCGACAAGGGGCTGAATTTTTTCGATATGGCCGACCTGTACGGTTCTCATCCCTTCGTGCGCCGCGCGATCAGCGATCTACCGCGCAAGGATTACGCGCTGCTTTCGAAAATCTGGTTCCGCAAGGCCAGCTGGATCGAACCCTCCGGCGGCGCCAAGGAAGAAGTGCATCGCTTTTTGAAGGAACTCAACACCGACTACATCGACGTGTGCCTGATTCATTGCGTGACCGACGCCAACTGGGTCGACGACCTCGAACACGTGCGCAAAGACATGAGCGAATTGAAAGAGGAAGGCAAACTGCGCTCGGTGGGCGTATCGTGTCACGATTTCGGCGCGCTCAAGGTCGCGGCGGAGCACCCCTGGACGGACGTGATTCTGGCCCGCATCAATTACATGGGCGGCAAGCAGTACAAAATGGACGCCTCCGTCGAGGAAGTCACCGAGGTTCTGAAAACCGCGCGCAAGAACGGCAAGGCGATTATCGGCATGAAGATCTTCGGTGAGGGAACGCTGACCAAGCCCGAACAGAAAGACGCTTCGATGAAGTACGTGGCGGGCGGCGGACTGGTCGACGCCATGACCATCGGCATGCTCAGTACGGAGCAGGTGGACGACGCGTCAAACCGGTTGACCAACGCGCTTAACGCCTGACCGGCTCACTCAGATGGACTGAACACAAAGCCCCGCGTGACAACCGCGCGGGGCTTTTTTTTATGCCGGATGATTTCGGTAACGCTGGTCCGCGGTCAGTAGCCTTCCGGAACGCCGGTGACGGTCTGGGATTTCTGGCAGACCCAGATGTTGCCCGAGCTGACCAGCCCATTGGTCGAGTCATAGACGAAGACGCCGTAGGTTCCGTTGAAGTAGGTCTGATCGGGGCCGTAGGAACAGGCGCGCCAGTTTCCGTAAAAATCCTGAAGGTCTTTGGGGAACTGATTGTGTTCGACCAGCATCTTGAGGTTGTGGTAGGTATAGTAAAGCTCGTCGTTGGCCTTGCGTTCGAGGTCCTGCGGATTGACGAAGGGATCGGGCAGGAGACCGGTGCTGAGGTAACTCACCGGCGTGGTCAGGTTGAAGCGCACGTAGCCGAAATTGGTGTCGGACGGGGTGACGTTGGGGTTGGTGCTGGGCGGCGGCGCGTTGTGGTCGAGCGTGTACATCTCGATGGCGGTGGAGAGCGCGCGCAGGTCGGCGCGGGCGCGAGAGACCTTGGCTTTGATCTGCGCGTTCAAAAAGTTGGGTACGGCGATCGCCGCCAGTATGCCGATGATCGCCACGACGATGAGCAGTTCAATCAGGGTAAACGCGTTTGGTTTTTTCAGACCGTTCCGTTTCATGATCACCTGTGTAATGAATGACTGATTGACATTAAACCGAATTCCTGACGATTTTTAAACAGCAAAATCCAACAGAAATGTCTGATTCGCCGTCCGGTGGACGGGACGCGGCTGGATCGCATCCATTTATGTTGAGTGGCTCGCGGCAGTTATCTGAATCTCCACCCGCGAGCAAATGAGTATTGATTTTGCTCATCCCTGTAGGATAGTAAGAACCGGACCAATTTAGCCGAGGTTGGATGATGAAACGCTGGATGCTTCGACTGTTCGCGCTCGCGGCGTTGACCTGCGCCTTTTCACCTTTCGCCGTTTGTCAGGAGAGCCTTACGCCCGCGTGGTTCGCCGCTGATTTCGCCGATGAACTGACCTGGGCGCCGGCGGACGTCATGCGCATGATTCGCGATGGAAACTACAGCGCCGCGCGCGAGCGGCTGGGCGCGTTGCGGGAGGCGGAAACGGACGCCGGGACGCGCGAACGCCTCGCCTGGACGGCGGAACGCTTGCGCCGTATCCAGATCGATTATTCGCTCACGCTGGACGATCTGCGGAGCGAGGTCACGCGGCGGTTCCGCGGCGTACAACCTGGCGAGATCGCGCGATGGCTGATGGAAGGGCGTTTTGACTTTCGCACCATCGACGGAGAGCCGCGCTTTCTATACGCGGCGGCGCGCAACCTGTTTTTTGAGGGAGCCGCGTTTCGCGAGCGGCGGGTTCCGCCGCCGGACGACGCCTTCGAGAAGGCGCGGCTGGGCGTGGCGCGCGAGGTCATTAACGGGAGCGGCGCGCTGAGCGATTACGCCTCGGCGAGGCGCTATCGCATTCGCTTCACCATCACCGTGCCCGAGGGGACCGTAAAGCCCGGCGAGATGGTGCGCTGCTGGGCGCCGTATCCACTGGAAACGCCCTACCAGCATAGCGTGCGGCTGATTTCCGCCGAGCCGGAGCCGAAGGCGATCGGACGCGAGGACGCGCCGCAACGCTCGTTATATTTTGAGGCCGCCACACCGGAGAAGAGAGCGCTGGCGTTCACCGCCGAGTATGAGTTCATCGCCGAGCCGCGCTACCAGACCATCGACCCCGCGCGCGTGACCGATGAGGTTCCCGCCGAGGCGGCGGAGTTCGCCCTCGAACGCGCGCCGCACTGCGAGTTCCGCCCCGAACTGGCCGAGCTGTCGAACCGCCTCTGCGCGGGCGAGAGCAACCCGTACTATAAGGCGCGGCGCATCTACGACTGGATCGCGGCCAACACCCATTACCGCTACGCGCGCGAGTATTCGACCATCCCCAACATCAGCCGCTACGTGTTTCAGAACCGCTACGGCGACTGCGGCGAGATCGCGCTGCTGTTCATGACGCTGTGCCGCATTCAGGGCGTGCCCGCGCGCTGGGAATCGGGCTGGATGATCTACCCCGAGGGCAAGAACCTGCACGACTGGGTGAGGATATACCTGCATCCCTACGGCTGGGTTCCGGTCGATCCGAATTTCGGCATGGAGGCGATGAGCAGCTGGGTGGGGCTGTCGGACGAGGACCGGCTGCTGCTGCACGAGTTTTTCTTCGGGCGCATGGATACCTACCGCATGATCGTCAATTCCGATCACAGCCGGCCTCACGAACCGGGGAAGACGCACTGGCGGTCGGATCCGGTCGATTTTCAGCGCGGCGAAGTGGAGACCGCCGAACGCAACCTCTATTTCGACGAGTTCGACTATTCGCTGCGGATTCTCGAAAGTACGCCAGTGCGCTGACGCAACGTAACGCAACGGCGGTGAAATCCTGAGTATCCCGCGCATCCTGGGCATCCTGGTTCAGGCGGGGGAGTGGTGGGTTACGTCGCGCTAGCCCCGCCTATGGGGCTATTCTGCAAACCCCTATTCCTTTTTCTTTTTGTACTCCGTTCCGGAGATTTGGACGCTGGCGATGGCGCCGGAGGCGTCTTCGTGAAACGTGACGAGTTCTTTGTCGCGGAAATCGAGCTCGGGATCGAGCAGAAACACGTCGTAATTCCACGGGATCAACTCGCCTCTGAAATGCGGCGTCTCGTTATAGCAATGAAAGAGACGCCCATCCTTCAACGTCACCGCGATGGTTCCATAGAGCGGATTCTCATACACGCCAGTGTACGCCTCCAGCGGATGGCTGGGCGGCGCGTTGGGGACGCGATCGGCCTCGCGCTTCACCTCGGCGCTTTTGATCTCTTCACGGTCGCTCTGGGTGTTCTTCCAGTAGGCGCCGATCCAATCGCCCGCCTTCGCGCCGCGCAGCCAGTCGGCCACGGTGTATCCCAGCGCGTGGGGAAAATCGGTTTCGCTATTGGTCAATACCACCACGCCCGCGTCACGGTCTGGCAACATGCACACGAACGAACGGAAGGTCACGATGTGGCCGCCGTGGTCGGCGAAAAAGTCTCCGTCGTATTCATGCAGCCGCAAGCCCAGCCCGTAGGCGTGCATGCGGACCTTGCGGCCAATGCTCTCGAAGCCGGAGCGGATCACCATCTGCGGCGTCATCATCTCGGCGACGCCCTTTTCACTCAGTTGGCGCGAGCCGTCCGCCGCCACGCCCTTCGCTAATAGAAAGTTCAGCCATAGCGCCATGTCGTGCGCGCTGGAGACGATCGAAGCCGCCGGGCCGACGTGGTCGCAGTTGTACCACACGGTGGGGACGAGTGCGCCGGCGTCGTTGCGCGCGTGCGGCGCGGCGAAATCGCTGCCGGGCGTCAGTTGGGCGACGCTGGTCAGGCTGTCGTTCATGCCGAGCGGTTTGAAAATGCGCGACTGGATGAATTCATCCCACGTCATCCCGCTGGACGATTCGAGCGCCATGCCGGCGGCGAAGAGCATCAGGTTGTTGTAGATGGGGGTTGTGCGCACCGGCTCGGCGTCTTCCAGATAACGCATGCGGCGCAGCATTTCGGCGCGGGTGAATTGAGAGAGCCACCAGGCGCGGTCGGCGGTCTGGACGCCGGTGCGGTGCGCGGCGAGGTCGCGCAGGGTCAGTTCGCCGGCGCGGATGGGGTCGGCCAGCTTGAAGCCGGGCAATACATCGACCACGCGGTCGTCCCAGTGCAGTTTGTCTTCATCCACCAGCATGGAGATCGCCGCGCAGGTGAACGTCTTGCTGTTGGAGGCGATGCCGAACAGGGTGTGTTCGTCGACGGTTTCGGCGCCCCGCACGTTACGCAGGCCGTAGCCTTTTTCGAGGACGATTTTTCCATCCTTCACCACCGCGATGGCGAGGCCGGGAATCTCCCAGCGTTTCATTTCGGCGGCGATCAGGCGATCGAGTTTCGCTTTGGGGAAGGGAGCGGCGGTGGAAATCGCGCTCGCCATCGCGATCAGAAGGGCGCACATCGCCAGACGCAGTCTCATGTCGGTCCTCCAGACGGGGAATGAGGCATGGATATTGCACTTTACATGCCACAGGCGGCGAGCGCCAACCCGAAGACCGATTCTCAGGCGTCTTGTTATTTTTCCCGGTGAGGCCGCCCGTTTTGGAGGCTGAATCGTGAACAGCGGCGTTCAAATCGAGGCGCCGGGATCAAGCCAGCATGCGAATCAGAATCAATTCGATTGAATCGGACGAAATCGCGCGGCATCCATGCTATTCTGACTGAAACCCATCGGAAAAAGGACGCAAGATGAACCGGAATGCTTTCACGCTGATTGAGTTGCTCATCGTGGTCGCCATCATCGGCATCCTCGCGGCCATCGCCGTACCCAACTTCATGAACGCGCGCATGCGCGCCACCATCGCCCGCATTCAGGGCGACCAGCAGGCGGTGGCGACCGCGGTCGAGATGTACATGACCGATAACTCGGCGTTTCCCTCGCCGGAGCTGGCGAGCGACGATCAGGGCAACCTGACGACCTGGCCGTACTATGTGCCCGACAAACTGGTCAAGCCGATTGCGTATCTCAGCGACGCCAAGCTGTACGATCCGCTGGGGCGTCCACTGGACGGCCTGCCCCGGCTGGTTTCGCGATACCGCTTCAAGGTGTTTGGAACCCAGACGCGCGACAACCTGCCCGGAAAGAATTCAGCCGGCGCGCGGGAGGCGAAAAAAGTGTTGGGTGAATATATGATCGTCTCACACGGCCCCAACCGCTGGCTCGATCTGCCGAAGAATTTCGGCGACGGCGCCAACGCCACCGACTGGTTCTGGCTGCCCTACGACGCGTCGAACGGGCTGCTCTCGCCCGGCGACATCACGCGTGGACAGTCAGGCCCGGTGCGCGGTTTTCCGGGCTATTCGATTCAGTGGAACGCGGCGCAGCCCCGCAATCCGTATGATTGATGAACCGATTAATGACGCGCATGAGCCTGACCCGCCGAAATTTTCTGCAATCCGCCGCGATTACGGGCGCGCTCGCCGCGCGCGGCGGCCGCGAATCCAACGCCTTATCTTCACGGACCGTCATGAATAAACCCGCGCCGCTGAAATCCGGTGACGCCGTCGGGCTGGTGTGTCCCGGCAGCCCGATCCGGCCCGAACTGGTCAAAGGCGCCGCCGATCATCTTGCCGCGCGTGGATACCGCCCGGTGTTGGGCGAGTCGCTTTCGCGCGAGTATCTCTGCGGGCTGTCGGGCGAAGACGAGGCCCGCGCCGCCGATCTCAACCGCATGTGGCGCGATTCCAAAGTCCGCGCCGTGTTCACGTTGCGGGGAGGATACGGCGCCAACCGCATTCTCGATTCGCTCGATTACGGCGCCCTGCGCGCCGATCCCAAATGGCTCACGGGATTTTCCGACATCACCAGTCTGCACGCCGCGATCTTCCGCCGAACCGGACTGCCCTCGCTGCACGGGCTGGCGTTTGGTTATTCGTTCGGCGATGGCGAGCCGGAGGCGCTCATCGCGAAAACGTGGTGGGACCTGGTTGAAGGCCGCGCGGGCGCCGAAGCGCTGACCGCCGAATGGAAGGCTGTATCGCCTCCGCAAACGTGGCGCGGCGGCGCGGCGGAGGGCGTTCTGCTGGGCGGCAACCTCTCGCGGCTGGCGTCGCTGGCGGGGACGGAGTATGCGCTGCCGGACGATGAGCCGATCATCCTGTTTCTGGAAGAGGTGGATGAGGCGGCGTACCGGGTCGACCGTTTTTTGATGCAGCTCAAACTCGCCGGTCTGCTGGATCGCGTCGCGGGGGCGATTGTGGGGCAGTTCACCCCGCATGAGGACGAACCCGAAGAGGCGCCCCTGATTCAGAACGTGTTGCGCGATCAGGCGTCTCGTCTTGGCGTCCCTGTGCTGGCGGGCGCGCCCATCGGGCACGAGCATTACAACCTGACGCTGATCCACGGCGCACGGGTTCGACTCGACGCCGACGCACAAAGCCTCGTTTATCTGGAGGCTTAATCATGAGCGCGAAGATGTTATCCGGTCTGGAACCCGGCGCTGAAATCGCCTTCGCCGCGCCCGCGCACGCGGTTCCGCCCGCTGTGGTGCGGTTGGGGCGCGATCTGTTTGAAGGGCACGGCTTTCGTGTGCGCGCCGCCGAGAACGCCACTCACGATGAAGACGACGACGTGCTGCACAAACTCGCCGGGCCCGATGAATGGCGCATACAGGAGACCAACCGGTTATTCAACGATCCGTCGGTTGAGGCGATCTGTTGTCTGACCGGCGGGTATGGAGTCATGCGGATTCTGGACCGGCTCGATTTCGCCGCGCTGAAAAAACATCCCAAAGTCGTCTGCGGTTTTTCGGATATCACCGCGCTGCATTCGGCGATTTACGCGAAGACCGGAATGAGCAGCCTGCACTCGCCCAACGTCGATTCGGCTCCGTTGCATCCGTTGACTGAAAGCGCCTGGTTTGCCGCGTTGCGCGGGTTTCCGGTAGAAGCGCCGTCCGAACTGGTAGCCAGTATGTGCGACGATTCGCCGATGGAAACCTGGCGCGGCGGCGAGGCGGAAGGCGTATTGCTGGGAGGCAACCTGACGCTGGTTTCGGCATTGATGGGGACGCCGTACGCGTTTCCGCGCGATCGCGACGTGATTCTGTTTATCGAAGACGTGGGCGAATTCGCCTACCGGATCGATCTGATGCTGCTGCAACTCTGGATGGCGGGCGCCTTTCAACGAGTGAAGGGATTGATGCTGGGGCGGTTCCGTAAACGGGAACGTCAACAGAACGAAGAAGCGCCGGGGCTGTTAGAGGATGTGATGAAGCTCTTCCGCCAGCGCCTGAAAATCCCGATCCTGGCGAACGTTCCGTTCGGCCATGTGAAACTGAACCTGACGTTGGTTCACGGCGCATCCATTCGGCTCAACGCCGATGAGCAATCATGGCGATACATCGAATCAGATCGATCGGGCAAGGGAAATCATGAAAAACGCCGCGCCGGATGAACCCGCGCGGCGTTTTGTTTTTATACTTACCCTGTTCGCGAAAGAAAATTACTTCAGTACGCTCCAGTCCGTGATGGCGGACGATTCGAGCTGAACGACTTCGAAATTATCAAACCAGCCCATCTGTTCAGACCCCAGCGAAGTGAAGGGGTCTTCCCACGCCAGCATGATCTTGCCCGAGGTGTAGGTCTTGTCGGGATCGTTGTACGTGTGAACCAGCACGCCGTTGAGATACACGGTGATGGTTCCGTCGATGTACTCCATCATCACCGTGGCCCAGTCGTTGGCGGGGGCGCCTTCAACGTTGCCGTTGGCGTGACCCAACCGGCCTTCGGCGGGAAAGATTTCGGCGAAGAGCGGATCGGCGTCTTTGTCAATCAGGCAGATGTCATTGTAGTCGGAGTTGGAGAAGTTCCAGTCGCCGCAACCCCATCCGAAAGGAGAAGGCGGGTCGGCGTCGCTGTCGCCGGGCTGAATCGAGATGCCGGGCACGTATTTACTGAAGAGGTAGTCGCAATCGCCGCAGTCGCCGTCGGTGTCCATCCAGAAGATGTACCCATCTCCGCCTGAGCCGAGCGTATCGCCGCCGTCGAGCGCCTGTTCAAAATTATTGAACTGGTCACCGCTGTGGAAGATGCCCAGCCCCATGTACTCGGTCGATCCACTGCCGCCCCAGCGCATGAAGACGTCGACGGTTACGCGGATGTTGCCGGTGAAGGTATCTTTCGTATAAAAGTTGAGGCCGTCGTTTTCACCCCCGAGCAACTGCACGGCCATCCACAGACCGGTTCCGTTCGTGTCGGAACTGCGCGGGGCTTCGGGGATGTCGAAAAAGGAGTATTCGCCGTCGATGCCGGTTTCGGTGGGCTCAACGCCGAAGGCGTAATCGTGACGCACGCCGGCGGGATCAAGCCTTGGCATATTCTCTTTGATTTCCCAGTTCGCTTTTGAATCAGGCGTGTTGAAATCATCAAAAAACAGCACGTTTTGCGCGCTGGCGATTCCCGACGCGGCGAGAATCAGAGCCGACGCGATCAGCGTTTTACACTTCATCGGTTCTTCCTTTCCTGATCAGAGAATTAAAATGAACGTTTTACGACGAGATTCACCCCGCGAGCGCAGGTTGTTGTATTACAGTGAAATCATGCGGCGGTGAACAAATGCGATTGAAGAAAGTCAGGCCCTCCTTGCATAAAAGAATAGATTGTCCGGCTTGCTGATAATTAAACAATCGTATGTTTGCATTTCAACATACAAATAGTGCTTTTTCCATCATTTTTTGATAAAAAATGTGGTTTTCTCTGAGGAAATCACAATTTGTGTACGGCTTGTGATTTTATTATGCAAAGATGGCGCCTTGTTTTGGGAGTTGTGGAAAAAATGCAGTTTATTGGTTATGAGTATTTGAGTGGAATTATATTTTTCAATAACACTATTCTTTTATTGGAATCGATGCGGAACGAACGTGAGGAGGCGTCAACTCGATTGTTTTTACAGACCGGTTATTCGTTGTCCGTGCGGGCTCTGCGGCCGAGATAGCCGCCGTGGTGGCGAAGACCAAAGTCACGCGCGGTTACGCCTTTGAGTTCCATCAGTGCGATGGCCAGCCCGTCGGAGATGCTCAGCATGACGGCGATGCTTGCGGTGGGCGTCAGCCCCAACGGGCAGGCCTCTTCGTGAACGCCCATATCGATGACGACATCGCAGCGAGTGCGCAGTTCCGAATCGGGATGCGAGGTGATTCCGATGATGCGGCTGACGTGCAGATGGCGGGAGAGATCGAGCATTTCGATGACTTCGGTGGATTTACCGCTGGTTGAAAACGCTACGATGCAATCGCGCGAGCCGATCAGTCCCAGATCGCCGTGGGCCGCTTCGCCGGGATGGATAAAGGCGGACGGCGTGCAGGTCGAGCAGAGCGTCGCGGCGAATTTGCGCGCGATGAAACCCGCCTTGCCGATGCCGGTGGTCAACACTTTGCCCTCGCAATCGCGCATGGCGAGCACGGCTTTTTCAAATTCGGAAGTAATCTGAATCGAGGCGACGGCCTGGGCTTCTTTTTGTATGACGTCGTGGATGCGATCAAGAATTTTCATGGTCATGAGTGTTCCCGTGAGTGAGTTCGTCAGTCAAGCCAGCTGTTCGTAAACGTGGATAGCCGCGTCGATCATGGGCAGAGCGAGAATGGCATTGACCGGCGCCGCATGGCCGGCGCGCAGGATCGGCGTCAAATTTAATCGTTGTACGAGGGCTTCGGTTAACGGATTTGTTTCAACGCAGGCTAATATCGCCGCGTTGGCGGTGGATGGGTCAAGGCTGGCCGCGAGCGCCATCGCGGTCAACGCGGGGATTCCATCCAGCAGGATCGCGGTGTGATGACATCCCGCCTGAACGATCGCCCCCGTCATGGCGGTCAGCGCCGTACTGCGCGACCGGGCGAGAATCGCCGCTCCGCCGGTTTGGTTGGCGAGTGTGGCCTCGCTGGCCTCCAGCGCCCGCTCCGCCAGTTCTTTTCCGGAGCATGAGACGATGAGAAGGCGCGATCCGCCTCGCATCGCTTCCGCCGCCGCATCCGCCCCGATGCGCATCACGCCGCGTACTTCTTTCAGCGATGGAGCATCGTCCTGTGTGGAAAAGGCGCCGAGGGGGATGGATTGCCTGTGCAGGCGCGCCCGATCGGCCAGGGCGCTAATGATGCAAGGCTCCGCCGCGGGTACGTCCGGCTCGGCGAAGTGAAGCAGCGCGCGCGGTTCGGCGGATGGATGATGAGACGCCGCGATTTCACACAATCGCGCGGCGAGCGTTTCAAGCAGGCCGCCGCACTCCACGCGGGTGAATCGTTTGTGCGCGGCCTCCGCGTAGTGGCTCGCGCCGCCGTGCGAGTGGGTATGTGAACGATCGTGATGGTGATGACCGGGGTCATGGCTATGATGATGGCCGTGATGATTCATGACGTGTTTACCGCTATGGATTGATATGAGACTCGTATTACCACCGCGCAAGCATCATAAGCCAGAGCGCCGCGATGGCAAGCGTCGCCAGCGTTACGGGAACCCCCGTGCGTGCGTGTTCACGCCAGCCGATCTCCACTCCGGCGTCGCGCGCTTTGTCCACCACGATGATGTTGGCGATGCTGCCCACGATGATGAAATTGCCCGCCAGCGTGCTGGAAAGCGCGAGAATCGAACCAGCCAGTGGATGTTTCGCGGCGGGAAGCAGCAACATCACGGCGGGGACGTTGGAAACGAGATTCGACAAGACCGCCGTGATGATGAACAGGTCAGCAGGACGCCGCGCGTCTACACCGGCCAACGCCAGAGCGTTCATGGCGGAGTCGAGCCGGCCCGATGCCTCGAGTGCGTGGTTGACGATAAACAGGCCCATGAACAAAACGAGCAGATGCCAGTCAACATACTCGAGCATGCGTCTAGACGCCATGCGGCGGCTCAGTAACAACCACCCAGCGGCCGCCAGCGCCGCGATTTCACGGGGAATCGCGCTGAACAGAAATACGGCGATGAGCATGATCAACACCGCCGCTCCTTTAGCGGTTTGCCAGACATCGAAGGGGATCATGTTCTCCTGCACGGGGGCTTTTTCCCATGACCATCGGGAGCGGTATTGGCGCGCGATTATGAACCACACCGCCGCGAGGCTCAGCAGGGAAGGGATTCCCGCCTCGATCAGGTAACGGTGAAACGACAGATGGAGACGCTGGCCAATGAGCATGTTTTGTGGATTGCCGATCAGGGTGGCCGCCGAGCCGGCGTTCGCCGCGCAGGCGAGCGCCAGCAGGAACGGAGCAGGATTCATCTTACGTCGTGCGCACCCCTCCACCAGCAGCGGAGCCATCGCGAGGCAGACGACGTCATTGGCCAGCAGGGCTGACAAGCCGCCCGCCACCATACAGAGAACAAACAGCAGGCGTGGCGGCGAGCCAGGCGCGGAGGCCACCCCACGCGTTACCCAGCCGTAAAAACCGCCTAACCTGAACTGAGCCGAGACGATCATCAAACCAAAGAGCAGGCCCATAGTCGATACATCGACCGCCCGCCACGCTTCATCAGGTGAGAGCGCACCAAACGCAACCGCCGCGATTCCTCCAAGCAGCGCTACGCCGGTACGGTCCAGCGCCAGACCGGGTATGCCGCCGAGGAACATCCCCAGATAGACAAAGGCGAAGATGATCAGTTCCAACGTGGTTTACTCGATGCGGAACCACGTCCAGCCGTTCGGTTCGATGGAAAGCGGCAATTCGATTGACGCGTCGCACGCGAGAGAATATGTTTTCGCCGCGGCTCCGCGTTCCGATACGCGCGCTTCGCCGCTCAGGCCGGTGTAATAGAGCGGGAGGGCGATCGTTTTATCGATGGGATGCTCCGTCGGATTAAAGAACGCCGCGAATCCTTTTACGGCGCCGCGCGGGTTCACATGCAGGATGCCGTCGTAATCGCGGCCATCCGGACGGCGCAAATGAATGATTTCCGAATCGAGCACCTCTCGATCCCGCTTATAAAAATCAACCCATTTTCTGACCATGTCACGGGTTTCATCGGCGTCGTAGAGGCGCGGCCCGCGATAGCAGGCCTGTACGCCGGACAGCAGGTTTTCAATGAGAAAGCGCTCGTAGGTATCGAGGTGTTCGCGCAAGGGTTCGATGGTGGCCGCCGCGCCGCCGCCGTGATATTCGACGAGAGGTACGAACATCCAGCCCATGCTGGGCGACTTGAACCACGTCCCGTCGAAGATGTTCTGGCGGGTGTGCATCAGCTGCATGGCGCGAGGCAGGCTCCAGTTGGTTTCGCGATAGCCCATGCCGGTTTTGTTTGAACCGCTGAGGATGTAATAGTCGGGCACGTTGAGAAACACGCCGCGAGCCCGGCACCACGCGTAAAAATCGGCGATGCGTTTGTGTTGTTTGTATTGCGAATCCTCCAGTCCTTTGTGACCGTTGTGCGTGGTGGAGGCGCACGGGTCGCCGGGGTATGAGCCGTCGTGTTCGAGCACGTCACAGCCGGTTTGTTCGATAAAGTTTTTCAGATTCTCGAAATAACGATCTCCCCACTCGCTCATCAGACAGGGCGCCTGGCCGAAGTACGCGCCAGGCTCGCCCGTTTTGGGATCGATGACGTTGTACTCGGGGCCGGCGTCGCGCGACGACAGCAGCGAGTATCCGCCGATCTGGATTCCTTTCGAATGAGCGTAATCGAAATCGGCTTTGATCCGCGCGATGTATTCGGGATCGTCGCTCTCCATATTAATTCCACTGCCGAAGCTGAGAATGATCATTTCGAAGCCGGTCGCGACGCATTGATCGACCGCCCGGTGAATTGATTCGGAGTCGGAATAACGCAGGTGGAGCATGGTCGGGTTTTCAGTCGCCCAGGGCGCGAGGGCGCGCTGCATGCGCCGCACCGCGAGTCCGCGCCGCTCTTTGTCATCGCTGTCGAAGAGCAACTCAAACACGCGGAATGAATCGAAGCGTCCGCCCGGCTCCAGCGTGATGGCGGGGCCATAGGGATAGCGGCAGGTCAGCATGTGCGGCCATTGGCGATCGTAATTAACCTGGGTCGCGTATTGATCGTCGGGGAGCCAGAAGGTGGTCTGATCGGCCGACTGATAACTCATGCCGCAAAATGAATAATCGCTTTGTACGTGAATGCGCGGGTTGCTGATATCGGCGAGATCGTTGTATTCAAGCACGCCGCCGGTGCGGCGGGGTTTGGTGGTGCGAGAGCGTTCGACGTCGCTGACGCGTTCGACCACGGCGAGAACTTCGGTGGTCGCGGCGTCAATGGTCAGCGCGCTTTGGGAACGATTGACGACGGTCAGCCATTTGGCCAGCACGGGCATGCCCTGGTAGAGGTTGTAGTGAACCTCGACCTCGACGCCCTGGAGAGCGGAAAGGGCGGCGGGCGGCGTGAAGGTCAGCGTCAGGGTCTTGCCGAGCGGCGGCCATTGGGTTTCGCCGGCGGGGCGGGCGCGTTTCCATTCCATGCGCGGGGCGATGGCGTCAACCCGGCTCCCGCTGAACTGAAACGCGGCGGGATTCGTCTTCAGATCGTCCAGCCATTCTTCTTTCAAATACGCGTAATTGGGCTGCCCGTCGAGCCCGCCGATCGCGTACTCGGTTCCATTCAGTTTCAGGATCGCCTCGGGTTTTACGCCACGGATCAATTCCTCGCCTGTATAGAGGTTTTTCAATGAAATCGACGCCAGATTGGGCGAGGTCAGAAAGCGGCGCTCGATCAACCCATTGTTCAGGATCAACTGATGCGTATCCCGATCGGTCTGGATCGCCGCATCATTCTGAACGGGATCAATCAACCAGTCGTGCTCGATGCCAACAGGCCGATTCTGGGCGGCGGCGGTCAGTACGGAAAACGCCAGGGCGGCGCCTATCATCGTCAGACGAATCATGTCGCTCTCCTCAGTGAGGTCGTGGTTTCAGAGATCAGCGATGCGTGGACAAACGTTGGACGCCGCTAGCCTATCTCCAAACCGTGAATGAAAACAAGCGCGGCCGTTCCGTTTGAATCCTCATTCGGGATATGGGACAATCCGCATTGAGCCGCCCTCTCTACGTTTCGCGTAATCGGGAACGCGACGCGTGCGGCGATTATCGATCGTAAAAAGGACCCGTCATGAAATCTCAATTTGTTTGTTCATGGATGATGATCGGGATGTTCTGTCTGTTCGGCGGATTGGATGCGTCGGCGCGGCAATGGACGGTTCACCCGGCTGACTCGGGAGAAGCGCTGGTAAACCCCGCGATGGGCTGGACGCTGCATTATTACAGCAACATTATCGAAAATTATGGAAGCAAACTCGAGCCATCCGACACGCTGGACGATTTTCCCGGTCTGGCGGTGATCTATCTGCGCCTGCCGTGGGCGTTCATCGAACCCCGTGAAGGCGAATTCCACTGGTCGATCGTCGACGCTCCCGCCCAGCGCTGGATCGACAAGGGGCTGCGCGTCGCGTTCCGTTTTTCATGCTGCGAATCGTGGATGCGGTACGCCACGCCGAAGTGGGTCGAAGAAGCCGGGGCGAAGGGATATAACTTTTCACCCGGAGAGCGCCGCGATGACGGTCCGTATTGGGAACCCGATTACAACGATCCGGTTTTTCTTGAAAAACAGGATCGGTTTCTCGACGTGGCGGCGGCCCGCTATGACGGGAATCCTAACGTTGATTTCATCGATGTCGGGTCGTTCGGCGTCTGGGGCGAAGGGCATACTTTTTCCAGTACACGGATGAAATACCCCGCTGAAGTGGTTGAAAAGCATATCGATTTGTACCTTCGACATTTCAAAAAGACGTTGCTGGCGGTTAATGACGACTTTGCGTTTCAGGGCGGAGCGGGGGAGTATGACATCAACAAGTACCCCGGTCTTGAAATCATTGAGGACGCCGCCCAGCGGGGCATGACGCTGCGCGATGACAGCATCATGGTTCAGCCTCCGCCCAAGTCATTCTTCAACGCGAAAATGGCGCAGTGGTTCTGGCCCGCCCAACCTGTGGTATTGGAGTGCCAACACTACGGCCCTTCGAGAGATTCAGGCGCGTGGGGCGACGGCTCGATGTACATCCGCGCGGTGGAAGAATATCACGCCAGTTACGCATCGATCCACTGGTGGCCCCGCGAGTTTCTTGAGGAACAACGCGGTCTGATCGATCGCATCAACCGGCGGCTGGGGTATCGGCTGCAACTGCGCGAACTGACCGCGCCCGAGAGCGCGTCGCTCACGGAACCGATGACCGTTTCGATGAAATGGGCCAACGCTGGCGTCGCGCCGTGTTATCCGGACGGTTTTATCGCGCTGACGTTGAAGGATGACCACGGCGGGATTTGCGGCGTATTCGTGAATGAAGACGTTCATGTCAGGGAGTTTCCCGTTGGGCCGCCTGACGAGGCGCCGGAGCAGGAAGTCGCTTTAACCTGCCGCTTCGCCCGTAACATGAAGCCGGGGATGTATCAGGTTTTCG
This sequence comes from bacterium, assembly GCA_016125385.1. Lineage (GTDB taxonomy): Bacteria > Hinthialibacterota > Hinthialibacteria > Hinthialibacterales > Hinthialibacteraceae > WGLV01. The sequence continues at coordinate 41,233 of WGLV01000049.1, read as the reverse complement.
TTTCGGTGGGGATGGGCGACGGGACGCCGGTCATCGCCTTGCCGCATGAAGGCGATGACGGCCACCGGCGTTATTTCGTGGGAGAAATATCCATTCAATAAAAACGCGGCCGCCAAACGATCGGCGGCCGCGACAGTGGTTCGGGGAAAGAGAGAGTATCAGTTTCGAATGGCCGTGAATTCATGATTGACGCCGTTTCCCTTCAGGTAAGGCGCGTATTGCTGGTCTTGTTTCATGATGTGATTGATCAGCCAGTCTTTGAGAAAATCGAGAACTTCCTGTGAGAGCACCAGTTCGCCCCGATGAAAGCGGGTTTGCAGATCGAGTGCTTTTTCGGTGAAGGCGTGATGCTGTTTCTGGTGGCTTTCCAATTTGGGGTAGCCGCCTTGCGCCATGATGCGCTCCTCGTTTTTGAAATGGGTTCTGGTGTAGTCGATCAGTTCGTCGATGATGCCGCCCAGTATTGATTTCCCCTTGTTCTGCTTCAGGGCGTCGAACAACTTGTTGACCAGTGCGATCAGGCGCTTGTGCTGGTCATCGAGCGTTTTGTTTTTCACGCTCATCGAGTCATCCCATTCAAAGAACTGCGTCTTCCGTTTAACCGGCGACGACGATTTGATGGCCGCGTTTTGTTTCATGACGGCGGATGAGGCGCCATGCACGGATGTCGAGGAGGATGAAGAGGTGTTTTCGTTCGAGTAGGTAAAGCCATTGATCATGCCGATCAGCGATTGGGCCTGAGCGGAGAATTCTTCACTGGCTGCCGCGGTGCGTTCACTGGTGCGTGAATTCTCCTGCGTCGCGCCATCAAGCCGGTTAATGATGGTCTGTATCTGACCGGCGGTGTGTGACTGTTCACCGCATACGGCGGCGATGCCTTCGACCAGCCCGGCGGCTTCCTGAATCAGCGGGATGATTTCGCGGATCGAAGCGCCGGCTTTTTCAGCACGCTGAACGCCGCCCGTGGCGAGTTCGTCGATTTCGATCGCCGCCGTCCGGCTGCGTTCAGCCAGTTTACGGACTTCAGAGGCCACCACAGCAAAGCCCTTGCCCGACTCGCCCGCCCGCGCCGCCTCGATGGCGGCGTTTAGCGCCAGCAGGTTGGTCTGATCGGAGATATCGTTGATGACGCCGATGCGTTCGGCGATGGTTTTGATATCCGAGACGGTCTGCAACACCGCCGCGCCGCACTCATCCATCTCGCGCGAGGCGCGATTGGCTGACTCACGCGTACGATCCGCGTCCTGGGCGTTTCGCTGGATCGATTCAGCCAGTTCTCCGATGGCGTCGCGGGTTTCACCCAGGCTCGACGCCTGAAGGTTGTTGCTTTCTGACAGGGAGAGAGAGGCGTTGGCCATCTCATTGGCGCCCTCGGCGACGTCGTGCGCCGTCCCGGCGATGGAGGCGACGATCTGGTTGAGCCGTTCCGCCATCGAATTCAGGGCCAGGCTGAGCTCGCCCATCTCATCGCGGCTTTGCGCGTTGAGCCGGGTCGTCAGGTTTCCATCGCTGATTTTGTTCGCCGCGTTCAGGCACACGCCCAGCGGTTTGAGAATAAAGACGCGGATCACGCCGTACACCAGCGCGAAAGTGATCGCCATGATCAGGGCGATGGCGCCGAGCGATCCGCTCCAGAGGTAAAACCAGAAACGGTTCGCGGCTTCAGACACGGTGGTGAGGGCGGTATGCAAGGCGCTGGTATCGAGCTGGATGTAGGAAGCACCGATGACGTCGCCGACCTTCCAGTCGTGGCATTGCATGCATTGTTCCTGCGCGATCTGGGGCTGATAGATGAGGATTGAATCCGCCGTTTCGGCGACGTGGCTCGTTTTGGTTTCTTTCAGCTGGGTCCAGATGGCGCCGTCGAGTTTTTCGTTTTCGATGGAAGCTCTGGTTGAATACGCCGCGCGGCCTTCTTCATTGAACAGGGTGAACTCCTTGAGTTCTTCGATCTTGTTGAGATCGGCGAGCAGGGATTCAAAACTTTCCATGTCGCCTTTTTTGATTGAAAACCCCAGCGCTTCTTCGATAAAATCGCTTACGAGCAGAGAGTCGCGGTGGTTTTGGTCTTGCAGGACATTTTCGAAATGTCCCTGTAGCGATCCGATGCTTGATTTTGAGACGTTATACGCGCCCAGTTGGGAGACGACGAAAACAATCACGAGTAATCCAGCCAGCCAGAGAAGAACCTTCATTTGGAGTTTCATGGTGGATGCTCTTTCAAAAGATGGTATTTATATGTTTTTTATCAAGCAATAAATATGCCGCGCCGGTTAAAAAAATCGCTAAACGGACCGATTTCTTAAGTCTATATAATTAAGATAATTATGTGGTATCGTCGATGTAAAGAAAATAATAAGCATATTTGGTAAATGTTATTTTGAGAGACTTGGTAGTTCAACCAGTTACATGCAAGACGCAATGTGAGAGACTGGATAGCGCGAATCATAATTCATGAATTGATTCGATCTAGTTGTGATATTGTTTGAATTAGAATTCAGCAGGTTTAATCTGATTTTCAGTTTATTGAGTGAATACAGGGGAGATCGCATGCGTACACCGGCCAAATCAAGCCGATGGTTGTTCTGGTATTTCGGGATATTCATTTGTACGACGCCCGCTTTTGGCGCCGTGGTGATCAACGAAATTCATTACAATCCGCCCGACCTGGACCTCGAATCGGGCGTCTTCAGAGAATTCATCGAGCTGTATAACTCCAGCGGCGAAGCCGTCGATGTTGGCGGGTATTATTTCGACTCGGGCATCGACTATGCGATTCCGGCGGGGACTCGCATTGAGGCGAACTCCTTTTTAGTCATCGTCAAAAATACATCACCACGCTATTGGAGCAACAAACCTTTTCGCATCATTGGCCCTTATCCATCCCGCCTGGCAGATGGTGGGGAACGGCTGCGGTTGAGAAATCAGCAAGGCGAGATTGTTGATACCGTGACCTATGACGATCGCCCGCCCTGGCCATTGGGCGCGGACGGGTATGGCTCGTCGCTGGAACGCATCGCGTGGGACCTGCCGCCGGGCGACTATCACACGTGGAGGGCTTCACTGACCGACGGAGGGACGCCCGGCGCGGTGAACTCCGTCGCGGGGACGCCGGATCGTCCGGCCATCGTCGCGCAATCGTTTACCCCATCGCACCCTTCATCAGGCGACACGGTTCAGGTTCGCGTGACGCTGGACTCGCCGCATCCCATCGATTCGGTCACGTTGCGGTATGAACGCGTGGGCGCCGAGACGAATGATTCCGCCATCGTGCGATCGGACGAACGCTGGCGATACTGGAAGGGAACCTTCGCGCCCTCGGCGGGACTTGAATGGACGCAAATCGAATTTAACGACCGCTCATGGGAGACCGGGCTGGGCGGGTTTGGATACGGCGATCTCGGCCCGGTGTCGACCGAGCTGAACGACATGCGGGGGGCGTATTCGACGTTTTATATCCGGAAATCGTTTTATCTCAGCGAAGACGATCTGGACAAGCCTTACCGTTTGAACATCTATTACGACGACGGATTTATCTGTTATCTGAACGGCGTTGAAGCCGCGCGAGCGCAGGCGCCGCAAACGTACACCAACGAATCGGTGTCAAGCGGGTCGCATGAATCGGATGAGCCGGAGTTGTTTACATTATCGACCGAGGGCGTATTACAGAGCGGAGAAAACGTGATCGCTCTGGTTGGTTTCAACGTCTCGCTGGGGAACAGTTCTGACTTTGTGCTGGCGCCGTCACTGCTTTCAGCCGATGACGGCGTCTGGCCCCATGAGCTCCCCATGACGTTAACGAGCGAAGACGAGGTGACCGCCACCTTTCAGGCGGAGATCCCTCCGCAGCCGACGCAATCGTTGATTCGGACAAATATCAAAGTCAAACGGGTTCAGGGAGACGAGATCCTATTGCCTCACTCCGCCGAACCGGCGCCGTTTTATTCGTATTTCGTATACGACGGCGAGGTGGAGGCGAGCCTGCCGCTGCTCTGGCTGTTTGAGACGCAACGCTCGCCGTTAATCGGCGGCTCGGCGCAGTACAGCGCGGCGGTGAGCCTGTCGGCGGACGATGGAGCCCCCATCGTGTACGATGGCGCGATTGTGTTGCCTTCCGCCAGCCAGCGTCTCAAAGTGCGTTTTCTGAAAGGCTCGGAATTTTATGGCGACCGCACCATTAACGTGATTCCTGAAATACCGACAGGAGGAACCAACGCGGGAATCAGTTCGCCCTACCGCGAACATCTCGGCTTTTGGTTATTTGAACAGATGGGGGTGTTGACGCCCTGGTCGCGATTTTACCGCGTGATCGAGATGCCCGCCGGTACGCAGACTCAGCGGTTAATCAACGAACAGGTCAATGAGAATTTTCTTGCAATGAACGGCCGCGACCCGGACGCCGATCTCTATAAACTCGTGTATTCAAACCCCAATTGGGAAAAACACACGAATAAGGATGAAGGGACCGGTTCCATCGAATCGCTCTTATCGAATATCCGCTCGAACGACCTTACCCAGCGCCGGCGGACGATTGAAGAAAACATCGAGGTGGATGAATTTTTGAATTACAGCGCGGCCAGCATGTTCGTGAGCAACTGGGACGGGTATTGGAACAACAACTGGATGTATCTGGACCCGGACAGCGGGCGCTGGGAAATCATCCCCTGGGATCTCGATTGGGTGTGGGGCGCGGTTCCGCCGCCCAATCAGGACATCATCTATGCGCGGATGCCGCTCTCGTTCCCCATCGACGGCGTCGCGATCGGAGAGGACCGGGTATCGCGCGCGCCCGGGCCGGTGACTTCGCCCATGCATCGGGACGGGATGTTTTACGAGGCATACGTCATGCGCATGGCGAACCGGATCGACAGGGAGTTTTCCGAAGAAACGATGTTCAGCAAGATCGATGAGATGAAGGCGATGCTGTTTGACGATCTCGACAAGATAGCGGCGCAGACCGGACGCAACGTTTCGACGCGAAAAACACAGATCGAATCCTCATATGCGATTATCAGCGATTACATTCAAGAGCGTCGCGCGTATCTCAAGAGCGTTCTGCCGGCTGACGTGAACGACTGGAGTTTGTTTGAGTGGTAAAGAAGCGGGGGCGGCTTTCGCCGCCCCCGACGGTTGTTCTTTCACTCATCAATTCGTTCAGGCGGATTTGTATTCGAGCGCCTGTTGGATGCGGCGCTGGACTTCGTCCGTACCCAGTAAGTCAAGCACATCGAAAATGGGCGGGCTGACTTTCGTTCCGGTCAACGCCAACCTCACCGCGGGAGCCATGACCTTCATCTTGATTGCGTGCTTCTCAAGAATCGCCTTGAAGGCGTTTTCCCATTCTTCGTGCGAGGGCGACTTGCCTGATTGAGTTCCCGCGAAATCAGCGAGATCGGCGAGGCTGGCCATCGCCTCGGGAGTGAAGGCTTTCGCCGCTTCGTCCGGATCGAATTCGAGCCGATCAGCGAAGACAAAGCGCACGAAGTCAAACATTTCTTCGAGCGTTTTGGAGCGCTCGCGCGTGCAGGCGATGATCTTTTTCAGCGGAGCGTTGTCGATCCGCTGTTCGGTGAGCAGGCCTCTCCGCTGGACGTGCTCGACGAATCGCGCGGCCAGATCGTCTTCCGGCAGGCGGCGCATATGTTCGCCCGCCAGCCACAGGAGTTTTTGTGGATCGAAGACGGCGGCGGAAGCGTTTACGTTTTCCAGCGCGAAGTGTTCGGCCAGTTCGCTTATTGTGAAGACTTCCTGATCGCCGTGGCCCCAGCCCAGCCGCGCGAGGTAATTGACCAGCGCTTCGGCGAGGTAGCCCTGATCGCGGTATTCGAGGACGCCGGCGGCGCCGTGGCGCTTGGAGAGCCGGGTGCGGTCCTGACCGAGAATTTGAGGCAGATGAGCGAAGCGCGGCAACTCGAGCCCCAAGGCGTCAAAGATCGCAACCTGACGCAAGGTGTTGCGCAGGTGGTCGTCGCCTCGGATGACGTGAGTGATCTTCATGTCGCCGTCGTCGACCACCACGGCGAAGTTATAGGTCGGCGAGCCGTCGGTGCGCAGGATGACGAGATCGTCGAGCTCGTTGTTCTGGACGGTGACCGCGCCGCGAATCGGGTCGTGAATGCTGGTGACGCCCTCGCGAGGAGCCTTCAGCCGGACGCAGAACGGCGTTCCGTCATCAGGGTGGTTGGCCTCGCGGCAATGGCCGTCGTACATGGGCGTCTCGCCCTTTTCACGCTGTTGTTCACGCAAGGCGTCGAGGCGTTCGGCCGTGCAACGGCAACGGTAGGCTTTGCCTTCCGCCAGCAGGCGATTGGCCTCGGCCTGATGGCGCGCGGCGCGTTCACTCTGCCGAACCGGATCGCCGTCCAGTTCAAGGCCAAGCCATCGCAGGCTTTCCAGAATGGCGTCTTCATACTCGGGCTTGGAACGCTCACGGTCAGTGTCTTCGACGCGCAGCAGAAATTCTCCACCGTGATGACGCGCGAACAGGTAGTTGTACAACGCGGTGCGAAAGTTGCCCACGTGCGGATTGCCGGTGGGGCTGGGGGCGAAACGGACACGAACAGTGTTGGATTGATTCATCGTCAGTAATTGTATCTTTGGTTATCCTTTGTCCTGTACTTTTTTCCAGGAATCCTTCAGAGCGACGGTGCGATTGAAGACGGGCGTATCGGGCGTCGAATCGGGGTCCTTACAGAAATATCCAAGCCGCTCGAACTGGCAGCGGAAGCCGGGCTCTGCGTCTTTCAGCATGGGTTCGAGACGGGCCTCGCGGTTAATCACAACCGACCGGGGATTGAGATTCGCCTTCCAGTCTTCACCTTCAGGAACGTTCATCGGGTCTTCGCGGGTGAAGAGATAATCGTACAGACGAACCTCGGCGCGCGCCGCGTGCGGGGCGGAAACCCAGTGCAGCGTCGCTTTGACCTTGCGGCCGTCCGGCGCGTCACCACCGCGCGTGGCGGGGTCGTAGGTGCAGCGCAGTTCGACGATCTCGCCGTTTTCATTCTTTACGACTTCGTGACAGGTGATGAAATAGGCGTAGCGCAGGCGGACTTCGCGGCCCGGCGCGAGGCGGAAGAATTTTTTCGGCGGGTCTTCCATGAAGTCGTCGCGCTCGATGTATAACTCGCGCGAGAAGGGAACCTGCCGTGTTCCCGCGTTAGGATCTTCGGGGTTGTTGATCGCATCAAGCTCTTCAGACTGGCCTTCGGGGTAGTTGGTGATGACGACCTTGATCGGATCGAGAACCGCCATCACGCGCGGCGCGGTTTTATTGAGGTGTTCGCGCACGCAGTGTTCAAGGTTCTGAATCTCGACGATGCCGTCGCTTTTGCTGATGCCGATGCGCCGGCAGAATTCGCGGATCGCCTCCGGCGTGTAACCGCGCCGCCGCATTCCACGCAGTGTGGGCAGGCGCGGGTCATCCCAACCGGCGACGTGACCGTCTTCAACCAACTGGCGCAGATAGCGCTTGCTGAGGACGGTGTAGGTCAGGTTCAGGCGGCCGAATTCGTACTGGCGCGGGTGATAGATCTCGAGCGCTTCGAGAAACCAGTCGTACAGCGGACGATGAATTTCGAAACTGACGTCGCAGATTGAGTGGGTGATGCCTTCGATGGAGTCCGACTGCCCGTGCGTCCAGTCGTAGGTGGGGTAGAGCAGCCATTTATCGCCCTGGCGGAAGTGATGTTTGCGCATGATGCGGTACATCACTGGATCGCGCATGATGAGGTTAGGATGCGCCATGTCGATCCTGGCGCGCAAGGTGCGTGCGCCGTCGGGGAACTCGCCGTTTTTCATACGCTCGAACAGGTCGAGATTTTCTTCAACCGAGCGGTCTCGGTATGGGCTGTTTTTACCGGGGGGGGTGATGCGTTTGCCTTCTTCATTAAAGACGTTGGCGCCGCGGTATTCGCTCATTTCCTCATCGGTGAGGTCGCAGACGTAGGCTTTGCCCTTTTTGATCAGTTCGACCGCCCACTCGTACAACTGGTCGAAATAATCAGAGGCGTAATAGAGGCGGCCGGCCCAGTCAAAGCCCAGCCAATGGATGTCGTCCTGAATCGCCTCGACGTATTCATCTTTTTCTTTAGTGGGGTTGGTATCGTCGAAACGCAGGTTGGTCAGGCCGTTGTATTCTTCCGCGAGGCCGAAATTGAGACAGATGGCCTTGGCGTGACCGATGTGCAGATAGCCGTTGGGTTCAGGCGGAAAGCGGGTATGAACGCGGCCGTCGTTTTTGCCCGATTCCACATCGGCTTTGACGATCTCACGGATAAAATCAAGCGCTTGGTAGGTTTCGTTTTCGGCCATCCGGCGGCTCCATTTTTTTTGTTGACAGGGATCGTTACGTGTCCCGGCGGCCTCGCCTTGTTTCCACGTATCGGGCGAACCGTCTGAGAAGTATATTCGCTTCCGGCGTTTCACAAACCTCCGTCCACGCGCGATCGGCGTCGATTTTACGCTCGGCAAGCGCCGTTCGCTGTTCGTCGATGTAGGAACGCATGACGGCGGAGTCGTATTCAGGGTGAAACTGAACTCCCCAAGCGTGTTCGCCGACGCGGATGGCGTGATGGGGCTCATGCGCGTTCGCTGCCAGCGTCACGGCGCCGGGTGGGGGCGTCAGGATCGTCTGGTAATGCGTGACGTGGGCCCGGAAGCGTCGCGGGCAATCGCTGAACAACGCATCGCGTTCGCCCTCGCCGGTCAGTTCGACTTCAACCGCTCCAATTTCAACTCCACGAGGATGATAGCCCACCTGGCCGCCCAACGCATGGGCCAGCACCTGATGACCGAAGCACACCCCGAACAAGGGGACGCCGGCCCGCACGATTTCAGCCGTCCACGCCGCGAGGCGCTCGCTCCACGGTTCGCGGCCGGTGACCATTGAGTGGGAGCCGGTGATCGTAACGCCGGCGATCTCATCCGGGTGAGGCAGCATGCCGTGAACGGGATCGGCTATGAGGATGTCTTCAGCCGGAAGCCCCAGTCCACGCATCGTCCATACGTCGAAGTCTCCCAGTGCGCGCCGGGTGGTGGCGAAAGTGGTTCCCGCTTTTACGATCAACAGGGGCTTCATACAGGCTTTTATCTCGCAACGGCATCGAACAAGATCTTATCGTTACCAGGCCGCTTTCCGATCCCCGAACTATCCGCTAAGGATAGACGTACAGCACGTAATCCTTCACGCCGGGAATGCCGGGGTAATCCTGGGGTGGATGAAAGGCGCGTACGCCGCCGCCCTGAACCGTGCCCTCCGAAGCGATTTTCTCTTCGCCGAGGTCGATCCATTGATAGCGCAATTGAGATATCTCGGGCGCGCCGGTGAGATCGAGTTTCACCGCGCCGCCCCAGCGCAGAAACGCGACGTAGCGCAGACCCGGTTTGGCCATGCAATAACGCGATGAGTTGTCGATCACCAGTTCGGGATGCGGTTCCAACTCCCACCAGTCGATCGATTTCAGGAACTTCGCCATGTACCCGATCGAACGAGCGCCGGGGTAATCAAGCGTGTTCGTTTCAAAGCCCATCTCCATCGGCCAGGAATCCTTGCCCGCCGGGGCCTCGGGGACGTGCGCCTTCCAGACATGGCCGCCGCCGTAACTGTGGCCCGCCGCGCCCGAACACATCGCCGACCAGGCGCCGAAGCGGATTTCTTCCGCCGTGGGATTGCCCTTGATGAATTCGTACCACGGTTCAGTGACCACAATGGGCTTGGCGGGTTGTTTTGCATACGCCTCGCTCACCACGGAAGGGATCATCTCGTTACGCCATTTACCGTGGCCGACCTGGCTCTGGTTGTAGCTCAGCCACGATTCGTCGTGCATCACATCGGCCGTCGACCATTGCGGCGCACCTTCGCCGCCTCCCCAGCCGGGGGGCGTGGGGTGAGCGCTGATGGCGCGATCGTATGGGTCTTCTTTCGCGATCATCGCGCCGAGGTCTTCCCAGAAATCGAGACCCAGTCCGCCGTAGTTGTCGAGGTTATACTCGCCCGCCAGAACCCAGATCACGTTATAGGCCGCAAGCCGCGCCACCATGTAACGCGTCCATCGCCGGATCGCTTCCGCGCCGACGTGATCTTTCAGATGAGCGCCGCCCCACCAGCCATGCACCCATACCGTGATCCCTTTCTGGTTGGCGTAGCGGATCATGGCTTCGACTTCATGAATGTGGTCGACGTCCGGTTGGGTGAAATCTTCATTCAGCATCGAACTCTGTTTGCCCCAGCCCAGCCCCGCGAAGAACAGCTGACCCACGGTAAAGCCTTTGGATGCGCGATCGTCGGCGAGGGTCTGAAATCGCTCCAGCGGGATGCCGCGCTTGGTCCAGTTCCACCATGTGTCGCCGATCCACAGAAAGGGCGTCCCGTCGGCGTAGATGAAATAGCGTCCGGGACGGGGCTCTTTTTCGTTTACGTGAATGAATCCGCGACGGGTGGGATTATCATCGATCTGCTCATCGCTCCACGCCGAGCAGACGATTTCACCGGTCTGCCCGTTCAGCAGTTCATCCGGAGATTGAGTGACGTAGCGCCATGCGCCGGGCTTCGCCGGAGCGAAGCGCACCTTCCAATCCGAACCGCCGTCCCAGAAGCCCGGCAGCGTGATGGTTTCACCGCTTTCGTGTTTAAAAACCGCCTTCAGGTATGGCTCGCCGCCATCGGGGAGGCCGTCAATGTAGGGCGTTTTTAAATCGGCGCCGGCTTTGAAACTCAATTCGACCGGCGTCCATGGGTGAACGTCCTGCGATAAACCTGCCAGGGAGGTTGCGAGTAATGCAATCAGAATCGTAAGAGAAAATACAAGGCGCGACGTCATGATGGATTTTCCGTTCATTCTTTTATCTTCCGTTTAAATTCGTTTGAGTTGTCTGGATTGCAGCTCGGCGTAGCAATCAGGCAGATCGAATCGCTCGAGTACGCCGGGCAATAATACCGATAACGGTTGAGCGTAGTCTTCCGTCTCGGCGATGGCTGCGTAGGAATCGGCGGAATTTTTCAGCGTGATCCGTTTTACGCCGTCATGCAGCAGCGCCGCGAAGACCGCGATGAAGGCGCCGCGCCCGCGCGAGGCGAGATGTACGCCGCGGTACCCATACGAAGCGAGCCAATCGAGCACGCACAGCACGTCATGCGTCTTCTGACCGAGGTAAGGACGGTCGAGCATGATGGAATGGATCGCGTAGAAATAATCGGGCCCGTAAGGATCAAAGAAGCCCGAGCCGCAGGTGTTGGGCAGCGATTCGCCGACGCCGCGCGCGTCAAAGGCGAACAACGCCGCGTCCGGCTCGGCCTTGATCAGATCGCGGATCATTGGTTCGGAGCGCAACTCTTCATCGCTGGACAGATCGGAAACGTAGAGGATGGCTTTTTCACCGCGCGGCGGGCGCGATTGCAGGCGTTCTTCGGTCAGGTAGTACGTGGGCGCGAAGACGCCGGGTTCGGTTTCGATCGCGTAGGTGGAGAAACTGGGCGCCGGGTAGCCGCGCCCGCGCATGGGGCGGAGGATGCGGAAATCGGGTGCGCCCGCGCGATGGGGAAGCCGAAGCATATTTATGACCGCCTGTTTGAGCGCCTCGCCCTTCAGGGGCGTACGCCGGGCCGCCAGCGCCAGGGATTTTTCGCGGGTGAATGAATACACCTTGCGCGAGTTCATTTCATGCACCTGGCCATTGGGCGTACACCACAGGGTTTCGTCTTTTTCGACGGTCAGCGCCGGTTCGCTTTGGGCGTCTGAAACGCCGGTAACCTGATTGAACCAGCGATACATCGCCTCGCGGTTTTCGAGCGAATAGCCATGTTCGGTCGGGCCAATGAACAGGCCGATCCGGTCTTCAGCGCCCAGCAATTTGTAGATTCGCTTGAGCCTGCGATGGGCTTCGATCAGCCCGCGCACATCGAAGAAATCTTTTTCTTTACCCAGCAGGATCACCGGTTTGGGCGCCATCGCCGCGATGAAATCGAAATGATCGAGTCCCAGCGCAAGCGCGTGAGGCGGGCATTGTTCCGTATCGGCGGGCAGTTCGTTTTCCAGATTGCGCCGGAAGGTGGTGACGAAGCAGCCCGGCGCCGCCATGGTGAAACGGTCGTCCAGTCCACACAGCCAGGTTGTCATCGTACCGCCGCCCGAGTTGCCGGTCACGCCAACGTGGTTGGGGTCGACTTCGACGCGCGAAAGCAGGTAATCGAGCGCGCGGATTCCATCCCACGCGCGCCACGCGCCGATGAACTCGTTGACGAGGAACTGCTGGTTGCCCGCCTGGATATGCTCGCCCACGCCGATTCCATAGCGCGACTTGCCGTCGCCGGTTGGGTACTGGATGCGTTCGCCCTGGCTGATGGGGTCGTAGATCAACACCACGTAGCCCATGCGCGCCAGCGCCTGCGCGAACGACTGGTAAAACTCATACGCCTTGCCGGTGGCTGAATGGCCGCAGGTTCCGATCACGCCGGGCGCGGGCAGAGGCTTGCCCTTGGGCAGGTAGAGGTTGGCGGTGACGAGAAACCCCGGCCGGCTTTCGAATATCACGTTTTCGATGACGTATGCATCGCGCTCGGTTCGTTTGACGACGCGAGGATTGAGCGGCGTTTTTTCCGGCGCGGGTCCGAAACTTCGCCGGATGCGTTCACGCGCCGAGCGAACGAATTCCAAGGCGTCTTCGCGCGTATTCAGCGCATCGACGAGCAATCGATTTTTCAGATCGATTTCATCGATGACGCCGGTCATGTATTCCTGCATCATGCGAGGGAAGCGTTGCAGCGGCGTGTATTCATCATCCTGAGCGAAGGCGCTCAGCGCGTCGAACCGGCCCGCTGCGCCGAGCCCCGCCATGAAGCCGAGTTGAATGACTCCCCGGCGTGATATCGTCAATCTATCATCCCTGGACATGTGTCTCCCCCTGTGGATCTACGCCACGCGCGTCAGTCGAAATCCTTGCCGAAGGTTTTGCCGGTGTTCAGCGTGATCTTACCGTCTTTCAGCAGGGCGTATTCAAAGCCGCTCTGGTAGGATGCGGCGCCATATTCACCATCGACGTTCATCGCCATGAAGGCGAACTGGAACGCAAGCTTGCCGCTGTTGCGTCTGGCCACGCGGCGGATGAGCGCCTCGCAGGCTTCCTGCGGGGTTTTGCCGTTGCGCATCATCTCAACGATGGCGAAGGCCGCGCAGGTTTCGATGGCGCGTTCACCCACGCCGGTACCAGTGGCGCCGCCGACTTCGCCGTCCATGTACAGCCCGGCGCCGATCAGCGGTGAATCGCCCACCCGGCCCGGCCATTTCATCGCCAGTCCGCTGGTGGTGCAGGCCACCGCCATATCGCCCGCGCCGTCGCGAGCCAGTACGCCGATGGTATCGTGGCCTTTATCGCCCTGGTCTTTCTTTAATTGTTCGGCGTACCAGTCGAGCGCCTTGGGGGTGAGCAGGTTTTCTTCGTGAAAACCCTGGCTGAGCGCGAACGATTTGGCTCCTTCGCCGACGATCATGACGTGGGGGCTGTGTTCAAGCACTTTGCGGGCGACCGAGATGGGATTTTTGATATTCTCAATCGCGCCCACCGATCCCATCCGGCCCGTCTTGCCATCGATAATGGCCGCGTCAAGCTGAACCACGCCGCGCGCGTTGGGGTATCCGCCGTAGCCCACACTGGTGTTTTCGGGGTCGTTCTCAGTCACGATGGCGGCGCGCTCGACCGCGTCGAGAGCCGTCTTGCCCTGTTTCAGGGCTTCATGGCCCGCTTCCAGCGCGGCGACGCCGAAGTTCCAGGTGGCCATCATCATCGGCGAGGGATTGCTTGAATTCATAGCGATGGTTCCTTCTTTTGAGAATGAGGAGCGGGCGGCCAGCGCCGCGGCGCCGGCGCCGCTGGCGGCGTTTTGGATAAAACGGCGTCGATCCATACAAACATCTCCTTGGTATTAATTGAATCGTCACGCAACGGGATCAGGTTGTTCGATCAGGTCGAATACAGCAATAACTTCGACTCGCCTTTCGGCAGATCGAAGCATAGCAGCGTTTCCTCGCCGGATTCCGCCCAGCGGCCGGCGTCGAGTTCGAGCGGATTGTTCACTTTCGTCAGCGGGGCCGCGCCGCCGGCCGTTTCGAGAGCCGGATCGCGGGTGGGGGCGTTTTTAACCGCGACGGTGAAACGAGGGCAGGCGAACGGTGCGCGAAACGCGGCGCCGCCGTACAGCGCGTCGACGCGAGTAAGTTCGCGCGCGGCCCAGTAGCGGGCGACCTCGGAGTTTTTCATCCAGATCAGATCGTTGTATTTTTGATGCAAGCGGTTGACGGCTTCTTTGAGGATCGAGAATCCGGTCTCTTCGCCATTGAAGTAAATGCCCGGCCAGTGACAGACCATGATGGCGGGTTCACCGCGTTCGATGACTTCGACCATACGGCCGCTTTGCAGGTCTTCGGTAATGAGTTTGTCGACCGAACCGGGAGTCAGGCCGTCCCATCCGCCGAACCAGTCGCCCGTACAGCCGACGATCGAGACCACGCATTCCGGAGAACCGCTCTCGAGGCCGGCGGCGTATTCCACGCGCGGCGCGACGGAGGTTTCATCGGTGAACAGGTGACGGAAATAGTGGGGAATCTCGGCATTGTAGACTTCACGGCAGGCTTGCAGCGTGGCCTGAGCCAATTCAGGCAGAACCCGGCTTCCGAAACCGCCCGGAGTCGTCATGCCCTCACACTCGACGCCCGCGTTTTTGAGGATGTTCAGCGCGTAGGCGATGTAGGCCGCCAGTTCGTCGACTGATTTATCATCGGTCCAGCGCCAGTTCTCCATGAAATATTCGCTGGAGTCTTCGAAAGGACGTCCGGTTTTGATGTCGATGACGCGCGTATGCGAGACCATCTCCGGGTGAAAATCCCAATGCGCCGAAAGCTCGGTCTTCACCAGATCGAGGCTGTCTTTCAGTTCTTTCTCCGTCCAGCCGGGGAGATAGCGGTCGAGCCAGCCCACGCAGGCGGGGTATGGAACCAGGCTGTACTTGCCCTTCACGCCGGTTTCCTGCGACCAACGCGCGAACTTGCGCACAAACGCGTCGGGAATCTCGCGCGGTAACGAGCGCCAGTCCTGCTTGTATTGTTCGGGGAAGGTTTGAGCGAACTGGGGGATGCCGAAGTAAGCAAGGTTCGCCAGACAGGTTGAGTCGTCGATGATGAGCCCCACCGGGACGCGGTTGCGCGGGTTAACGACGCGAATCGCTTCCGCCTGTCTGGGGCGCTCGCCGGGAATCTGTCCGACGGCGGTACGATTGATCATCGCCGCGGCTCCCGCCGCGCCGATGGCGGCGGTCTGAATGAATCGTCTTCGATCCTGAATGGTCATGGCGTTACTCCACTCGGGCGCGCGATTTCCACAACGGCAGCAGGTCTTTCCAGCCGATGAGTTTGACGCCCTGTTTTTCGATGAAAGTTTTCATGGCGGGATTGGTGAAGATTTCATATTCGGCGTTGCGCTTTTCGTGCGTACCGGTGATGGCGCGGGATTCATCCGATTCGAGATTGGGATGAATAATCAGCAGATGGACGCCGGGTTTCAACTCAGCGATCAGTTTTTTGTAAGCTTCTTCATACTGGTCGACGGGGACATCGCCGATCGACGGGAGGCTGTCGATTAACGGAACACCGCGCGCGGCCATCGATTCAGACAAAGCGGAGGGGAATTTATCTTCACCGCCCACGCGCTCGATCATGGCCGGAGTCGGATTAAAGAACATGAAGGGGATGTCGTATTCTTCGGAGAGTTTCAGCACCGTCTGCAAAAACGACGGATCGGCATAGATCGTGCCCATGTGAGAATCGAGGTGGGTGGGTTTGAGGCCGTTGCGCAGCGCGTGTTCAATTTGAGCGCGAGTTTCGATTTCGATTTCTTTTGCGTTCGATGATTTCACCACCGCTTCGACGCCGTGATGGAAATACCCTTCTTCATCAATCAAGCCCGGCACGAGCGACCGCGGCGACAGCGGCCCCCAGCGGTATCGTTTCCACTCGGCGGTGTAGGTCAGGTGGAGACCGATATCCGCCTCGGGATGCTCGCGCGCGTACTGGGCGATTTCGGGGAACCAGGGGCAGGGGACCATCGTGCTGGCGCAGGTGACAATGCCTTTCTCAAGGGCGTCGATGCAGGCGAGGCTGCTGGAATGGCACATGCCCATGTCGTCGGCGTGAATGATGAGCAGTACGTCATCTTTCGCGTACCCCAGCCGTTCGGCGAGAGTCTTGTCCTGGGCGTATCCATTCGCAGCGGCGGTCATCATCAGGATTGCGATCGCTCCATGAAGCCAAATTCCTCTCACGTGAATTCTCCCTTCACGATTTTATATCATTGCGAGACGTAACGAATTCTCGCAAAGAACGCTTCGCCGCGCAAGTTTGAAATATTTTCTGAATCCCGTCGTATGGTATAAACAAGCGAGGAGGGGGGCTGGCATGACGATCTGAATTGCGATGCGATGGAGCCTTCCCGCGTCATTCGATGACCTTTTTTGAATCCGTCATCGTTCCGTTTCTGTCCACGATCACACATCTCAGGAGGGGTAGACATGAATCAACGTACGGATATTCCCATGGGCCTGTCGCCGCGCGATAAAGTGGCGGACGCTTTTTCAGACATGGTGGCCACGCGGCTCAAACAGGTGACCATCAGCGACCCGGACGAAGCCAATCGCGTATTCGGGCGCAAGGGCGATGACGGAACCACGCCCATCGTCATCACGCCCAAGCGTACATCCAAAACCAACGCGTTTTCATTGACGCTGGGCATGTTGATGGCGTTCGTCGGCCTGTTTCTCAACCAGGTTCCGTTCATCAATGAGTACATCGCCAAGCCCATTATTTTTTCGGGAATCGGGTACGTTACGTACTGGCCGCTGATGGTGCTGTTTCTGCTGATCGGCGTGTACCCGCTGATCGCATTGTCCATTCCCAGCGGGGTTTTCGCGCTGATGACCAAACATGGCCGTTATATCGGCGTGTATGAGGCCGGACGTCATTTTCTGCCGCCCTGGTACAAAATCGCCTACATGGTGACGCGGCAGTCGACCGCGTATAACGCGCCGGTCAAGAACTGCCCGACATCCGATAACGTGATGGTTAAAGTGGACCTGTTGTTGACTTTTCACGTCGAAGAACCGGAGGCGTTCGTCTATAAACTCGGCGCGGAAAAATTCGACGATCTGCTGGCTTCATCCGCCGAGGAGGCTATCCGCGGGCTGGTGCGCGGCGTGTCGCACGACCGGGCGTATGAGCTGCGCGGCAAGGGCGCGGGCGAAATGATCAGCGGGCTTAACGAGCAGTTCCAGATATTCGGCGTCGTATTCACCTCGGCCACCATCACCAACGTAGTGCTGCCCGATGAACTCGCGAAAGCGCTGGAAAACCAGACCGTGTACGAAGCGAAAAAGCGCGAGCAGGAAAAACATCAGGAATTCGAACTGAAAGTGTTGAACGACCGCGAATCGCTTTCACGGGAAGAACTGAACAAGAAGAACGAACGGCTGGCCGCCGACGAAGAAGCGCGCCGCGATCGCCAGAAGATCATGAAGGAAACCGAGGAGATCGAAGCGGACAAGAAAAAGCGCCTCGCCGAAATCGAGGCGGAAAAAGACGCCGCCGTCATGGCGCGGCTCTCTGAAGGCGAGTTGAAAGCGTCGCAAAACCGCGCCGAGGCGTTGCGCGTCAAGTCGGAAGCGGAGTCGTTCGCCGCCGAACGCATGAAGAGCCTGCGCGCCTATGAGATCGAGACCCGTCGGCTCGATATGCTCAACGCGCTGGCGTCCAACGGCCGGCTGGTGATTTCAGGCAACAACGGCGACAACATCATCGCGCAGATCACCGCCGCCGCCCGCGCCAGCGACCTGATGTCGACCGTGGCGCTGGCTGAAAGTCAGGCCGACGTCGCCGGGAGCGAGCAGGGGGAGACGCGCAAGTAGCGCATCTCTGTATACTGAAGTTTCATGAGGCCCCATTCGCCGATCTGGCTGGATGGGGCCTTTTCACGCCGCCTCACGAATTTCGCGGGTTTTCACTGGACGCAATGTGAACAGGTTTTGACAACCGCTTTACAAGGTATACTTTCCCATGACGTTCAGCCGAATCCGGCGAATGAATCGACCGCGTGGAGACCATGAGACTGCTGAAATCTGACTGCCGCCATTACCGGGGAGACCGTCCGTGCCGCCCTCACAAGGAGCGAGGCGCCGTTTGCGAGGGGTGCGATGAGTACGACCCGATCCAGACGCGGGTTCTTGTCATCAAGCTGGGCGCCACCGGCGATGTGCTGCGCACCACCGCGCTGCTGGGCTCGATTCGCGACCTGCATCCAGCCGCGCATATCACCTGGGTGACGAGAGGCTCCGCGTATCCACTGGTCGCGAACGCGACCGGCGTCGACCAGCCGCTGGAGCTGAACACGGAGTCGCTCGCGCTGATCGACGCGCTGCATTTCGACCTCTGCGTGAATTTCGACCTCTCCGCCGAGGCCTGCGCGCTGGCGATGCGCGTTTCGGCTGAAAACAAGCGAGGTTTTGGCCTGTCTCCGCAAGGCGTGGTGACCGCGTTTTCGCCCGAAGCGGAGACCGTGATCGAAATGAGCCTGTGGGACGACGTGAAACGCGCAAACCAGCGCACCTATCAAAGCCTGATGCGCTCCATTCTGGGCGCGCCGGAGGTCAATCACCCCATTGTGTTGAATCCGCCCGAATCGTCGCGCCACAAGGCGGCCGCGTTCGCTCTGGCGAACGGTTTGAAGCCTGGCGACCGGGTGATCGGTTTTAACGTTGGCGCGGGGGGGCGCTGGCGGCATAAAAAATGGACGGCGGAGGGATTTATTGAACTCGCGCGCCTGGTTTATCGCGATCTGAACGCTCACGTTCTGCTGCTGCACGGCCCAGACGACGCCGAGCAGTTGCAACGGATCACGGACGGGCTTGAGGTTCCCGCGATCGACGCGGGGCTTTGGCCCTCGCTGCTCGATTTCAGCGCCATCCTCGGATTGTGCGACGCCGTGGTCACCGGCGACACATTCGCGCTGCACGCCGCGCTGGCGCTGGGCAAGCCGGTTGTCTGTATGGTGGGCCCCACCTCGGCGCGAGAGTTGGAACTTTACGGTCAGGGGAGTATCCTTCAGGGAGACGTAGACTGCCTGGGCTGTTATCTCACCGATTGCGATAAAGACCCGTATTGCATGCAAAACCTCCCGGCCGAACGCGTCCATTCCACATTGCGAGGGCTCTTCGGAGTTTGAGGCCGGCGAGCGCGAAACCAATGCCCCGATATCACCACGATCCACAAACCAGTTCACGGAACCACAAGCGCATCCGCTTTATCAAGGGGTTGTATCAGACGTGGTATGAGATGAAGCGCCTGTATGATTCGTTTGAAGAGAGCGGGGAGGCGTCGCACGACCAGATCAACGATCTGCTGGAAACTCAACTGCGCGTGTTGAAGGACCTTTCGCACGATCTGTACCGCATGCCCGAGTCGCAGGAACTGGAACAGCGCCGCCAGCGGGTTCTCGACCGCATTCTGGGCGAGTTGTGGCATGAACTGGATAAGGCGCGCGACAACGCCCGCCTGCTTGAGACCTACCACGGCGATCCCGATCAGATTTTGAGAGACGATGACAAAACTTTGCAAGCCCTGCGGCGGTTGAATACGCAGGTCATCAGCACCGCTCAACGCGAATTGCCCATCCTGTTGCGCCGCGCCAAACGCATGATGGATAAACTTGTCCCACTGTTCGAGGCGATTCTTCACCTGTACCACGATAATGACGTGGTACTGAGAACAATTTACTTTGAGCGCCCCTTTTTCGAACGCGTATTGGAAACGCCGGTACTGGAGCATTTTTTCCGGTTGATCCATGGTTCTGTGGGAGAGGGGTATTCCGTGCTGATCGAGTCATTACTCAACACCCGGCATTTTGAGCAAGCCGAGGCCGCGATCGCCGAACTGCATGATAAAGCTCATACCAATCCCCGCCTTCGTCCGTATTTGAAGAGAGCGGAAGCCTCACTCAAGCAGACCCGGCTCGACCATCAGGCCAGCATCATTCAATAAAAAATCAGCTCTCATTTAAATTTCCCCCTCGCATCCCCTTACCGCAGGATAACCGTCTTAAAAACCACAATTTAATAACGGGGTGAAAATTATTTTTTCGATCATTTGCTGGCTTGCGCGGCTTGTTTGAGTTCTGTTAGGATTCGCCGATTCCATCGGAGACTCCGTCTACCGAACCAATTCTATGCTGTGGAGGTTTGTGGAATGAAACGATCATTTTGGAAAGCGATGGTGATTTCGGGTGCGCTTGTCATGGCGATGGGCGTTCAGGCTCAAGTCAAGTTTTCGGCTGATTTTTCAGGGGACGCCGGGTACGTGGACGGTCCGGTAGTTGGGCAACCCGC
The DNA here is from genome assembly GCA_016125385.1 of bacterium. Taxonomy (GTDB): domain Bacteria; phylum Hinthialibacterota; class Hinthialibacteria; order Hinthialibacterales; family Hinthialibacteraceae; genus WGLV01. Next base: position 20,817 of record WGLV01000049.1, on the reverse strand, counting down.
GTCGGGCTCACAATGGATCGACGCCAATCCGGGGGCGCCCGCGACATCAATCGCCGTGGTGGATGACGCGCTGGCAGTGATTGGCGACGGCGTGGGCGGCAAGTGGATATACGTGATGATTCCGGTTCAGAAAGATATTTTCTACGTGTCATTCGACGGGATCTATACCGGCGACGGCACTATGGCGAACATCGGCGTCAGTCTCAGCGATACGGTGAACTTCAACCTGGATGGGAACCCGGCTCCTACGTACAACGAGCAGGGCGCGATGGTGCGGTTCGCGGACAACGGGCTGATCGATTCACGCAACGGCGACGGCGCCGGCGGCGGCTCGTTCACCAAACTGGCCGATGTTCCGTACAATGACGGCGTGAAGTTTTTCGTCCGCATGGAGGTCGATCCAGCGGCTGGATTCGTGAATGTATTTGTAAAGAAAGACGGCGACGCCGCCGAAACCACGATCGCGCAGGATTTCACCTTCCGCCGGTTCAACAGTGTGGAGACGGACGGCTGCAACTGCATCGTGATCTTCGATAACAACAGCGACCGTTCGCTTCCTGGCATCGGGATTACCTTTGACAACTTCACCATATACGGCGCCGCGCCGGTGGCGGAATGGTCATTGTTTTAATGTGGCAGTTGGAGTGATTCGTACAATATGAAATCAAAAGGGCGGCCTCCTTCGGCCGCCCTTCTTTCGTATCAGGAGAGAGTGACTGGAATCAGCCGCTCGCGTTTTTTTCATCCATATATCGTTTGGCCATATCCTGAAAGATACCGGCTTTTGAATCGCCTGACATTTTTTTCAGAATGGATTCGCCTTTTCTCTTGTCGCCTGCCTCCCAATACGCCATGCCAAGAAAATACTTCGTCTGGTTCAACAGATCGCCGTCTTTGGCTTTTGCGACGACGCGCTGAAGCAGGTCGATGCACTGATCGTAGCGGTGAGAATAAAAGTGACGGGTGGCCTGGAGAATCAGCAGGCTGAGCTGGGTTTCACGAGCCGTATCTTTCAGCTCAGCCGATGTGGATGAACTGTCGATGACCTTCTGCAGAATCGAGTCGGCCTTGCCGAACTCGCCACGGTCGCGAAGCCCGCGAGCGTAGCGGATCATGAATTCGGGCTTGTCTTGAAAACGGTCGATCTCGCTTTCGATCAGTGAGAACTCTTCGATGTTTTTCAGCGCCTGTTTCATGTACTCGGTCAGGCGGGTTCTCTTCAGGTCTTCATTTTCATAGCGGTATGGCAGTAATTCGCGGCCCTGCGAATCGAACATGAGCACGGTGGGAAACGATTCGACGTCGAAACGGTCGGCGTATTCTCCATGCGAATCGATATTGATCTGGACCATGATGAACTGGACCAGATATTTGGAGACGAGCGCGTTGGAAAACACCGGCGCGTCTTTTTTGAGCGATAACGGGTGGTAGAGGTAAATCAGGACGGGCTTGTTCTCGGCCTTGGCTTGCGTAAACGCTTCGTCGGGGTCGCTGAGCCAGCCCGCCTGAGCGGCGGGAGTAAACGCCAGCGCGGCAGCCACGGTGAATAACGTGATGAACGCGGCGAATGAACGCTGCGTTGGAAATGAGACGTCGATTCGATGCATAACGGGTATCCTTACGGCGATTGCGGTGACGCACCAGCCGGGGGGCGGCCCGGCCATGTACGTTATAACGATAGTGTATACGATGGAGCGCGTCTAAAACAACGCCGCGTTTTGGGACGGCGTTATTCAAATCCAGTTTAGCGCGGGGGAAAACAAGCCGTCAGCCTTCAGAGTTTTCATCAAACTCATCATTGGTTCGACCATCTTCGATTTCGAAAACGGCGAGGGTCATGTCATCGTCCATGGGTTCCACGTCGAGCGGGCGGCTGGTGAACATCTCGACGTCATGGGCCACGGCGTCGATGAGATCCTCAATCGATCTCTGGCGGTTTTCGGTCAATACGCCGTACAGGCGTTCTTCTCCATAGGGGCGCCGCTCTTTGTTAAACGCTTCCACTACGCCATCCGTAAAGAGCGCGACCCGGTCGCCTGGAGACAGTTCTATCGAGGTTTCGGTATAATCGGGATGGTTGAGTACGCCCAACGGGACGCCTCGGCTTTCTTCCAGCGTGACGAGTGAACCTGACTGGTTTGGCAACAGCACCGGCGGGAGATGGCCCGCGTTTGAAAAGGTGAATGTCAGGCTGCCCGGCAGTAACCGGCCCAGAAACATGGTGACGAATTCATTGGCGCGAATGGAGTTCATCAGGATCCGGTTGAGCGACGCCAGAATCTCTGACGGAGAGCGGTGGTGTTCAATTTCGCTGTGAAGCAGGGCGCGGGTAACGCCCATGATGAACGCGGCGGGGCTGCCGTGACCCGAAACGTCGGCGATGGCGATGAACAGATCGCCATTGGGCGCGGCGATGAAGTCGTAATAATCGCCTCCCGTGCGCCCGTTGGGCAGGTATAGCGCGCGTAACAGCGCGGGGCCGTGTTCGGCGCGGCGCGGGGGCAACAGGCTCTTCTGAATGTCGGCGAGCTGGTTCAGCTCTTTGTTCAGGCGTGAATACGCCTCGCCCAGTTCGCGTGAAATCGCGCTGAGGCGGCGGTTTTCATCTTCGAGTTGATGGTTGCGGTGATTCAGTTCTTCCCGTAAGCGGGCGGTTTCCGCCATTGAGTTGTCCATCATGACGCGCCTTTCTTTCTCTTCCGACTCCATGATGCGGGCGAGCTGCCTCAACGCGGCGTCGAGCGGTTGAAGCAGCATGGAAATCTTTCGGCTGGAATGCGCGGCGTATTGTTTCTGAGTGAGGTTGATGACGAACAGCGTGAGATCGGAGGTGGAATGAAGCAAACGGGTCAGCCCCATCATTCCCGCAATGGCGAAAGCGGCGACCACGATGAATAATAGCAACGCAATCGGTTCATTCGGGGTCATGACATGCCCATGCAGGATATAATCGAAGCCGAAAACAGCCGCGACGGTAATCATCAACATCAACAGCATCATCATCATAAATTGCATATCAGACCGCCTGTCTGAATCCGGGGGCCCGCGGGCTGAAAGCCTCTGGATCGCAAGCCGGGGGATCGCTTATCTCATGCCGGATTGAATGATATCCTTTTCACTCCAATCGGGTATTGCTACTTTAAAGGGGCGTTCAGGGTATCGCCTGTTTGACGTCACCAATTCAGCGAATCGATTCGAGCCGGTATGAACTGTCCCTCCGTGAAAAACAATGTCTTGATCCGGGTCTTGCTTGTTGTTCTGGCGTTTTGCTATCTATTATATAATACGATACGATTCGATGCAATTATTTATAACTTTGGTAGTTTTTTTTATACTTTTAATCCGTTTGTGATTTCGGAGAATTTTTATTCGCTACTGTTTATTACATGGTTTATGTTCTTAAGTTTAGGTCTTGGAGGGCTGATTGGAAGGCGCGTCATCTTCCAATCTGAATGGGATTTTGCTGTTCCCATGTCTTTTCTGTTGGGGTGGGGAGCCATTGTTTATTCCCTTATGCCTCTCATTTATCTCGATTTATTGACTCCGATTCCGCTTTATGGTCTGTACGCCGTTCTGTCAGCGGCTTCATTGTTCGGTTTATGGAATTTTTTTGGTACTTTCAAGGAAAGCGTCAAAACGTGGCTCATGGAGGCGAATGAACGCCGCTGGATGACGGCGGCGCTGGTATTCGCGGGATGGATCGCGCTCGCTTCGGCCTTGATGCCGCCCACCCAGTCGGATGGATTGCGCTATCACCTGACCGCTCCCGCGTTGTACCTGAGGCATGGGGGATTTGAGGTATTGCCACACCTTTCGTTCTCTAATTTTCCTTTTTTTATGGAATACCTTTATCTGGTTCCGCTGAGCCTTGGAGTGATTTCAGGCCCCAAGCTGATTCACGCGGCGGCTTTTTTTATCACGCTCAGCCTGGTTTCGCGGCTGGGGCGGCGCCTGGGAGGTCCGAACGCGGGCTGGATGGCGGCGCTGCTGGTGGCCGCGACGCCGTTTGTTCCGATCTTCGCGGGGTGGTCGTTCATTGAATTCGGGCTGGCCGCATACACATTGGCCGCGCTGGTCGGTTGTATCGCGTTACGCGACCGGTTGCGGGAATCGAAGGATGGCGGCGTCTGGCGCGAGACCGTTCTGCTGGGAGTCTTTTGCGGCTTTCTGCTCGGATGCAAATACACCGCTCTGGCGACGCTGGGCTTTTTGTGGTGGGCCGTCGTCTGGCCCACGGGGAAAGACGGGGCCGGATGGTTGAGACGCGTAACGATCGCATCGGGGGCGATGACGCTGGCGGTGGCGATCGCCTCCCCGTGGTTCATCAAAAATGCGTTGCTGTTCGGAAACCCGGTGCAGCCGTTCGGCTCGTCGCTGTTCCCCACGCCGGGCTGGTCGGAGTTCAATGCGGCTTTCTTTTCTTATCACGCGGGGATGAAAGGCGATTTGATCGCGGTCAAGCAGGCGCCGCTCTGGCGGCAGGCGGTTGATTTCATCACCCTGCCGTTTCGCATGACCGTGTTTTCGGGTGTGCGCGCGCCGGAGGATTTCGGGCAGCTGCCGACGGGAATCTTGTGGTTGAGCGGCGTTATCCTGTTGATGTTTCAACGGCGCTTGCCCCGTCCCTCGGCGTTGTGCGGGTGGATGGGGGCGTTTCTGTTTTTCTTCTGGGCTTATACCTATCGGGATATCCGCTTTCTGCTGCCGTGCTTCGTCTCGCTGGCGCCGGTGTTGGGCCGGGTTATTTCAGACTGGGTGGCGGGGACGCGCGACTTCCGCTGGATCGTCTTCGCCGCGGTGCTGCACAATCTGTTGTTAACGTTCGGGCTGACTCTGATTCCAGGTACATACATGCCGTGGTGGGTCATCAGCGGACGGGTGACGCAGGAAGAATACCTGACGGAAATCAGCGATGAGACGCGCCACCAGAACCAGGCTTTCAAGTATCTCGATCAGAACACGACGCCAGAGACAAAAGTTCTGCTGCATGGCGTGCAGGAACCGTTTTATTGTCATAACGAGTACGTCTGGTCAGACTGGTTTAATACCGACGTTCTGATCATGTGGTCGTGGCAGGCGAAAAGCGTTGACGATCTGGCGCAACGGCTGCGCGACGAAGGCATTGAATACGTTGTGTATAACTACGGTAACATACGGCAGTATTACAACTTCTATCAGTTGTTCCGGCTGCCGCAAGATCGAGGATTACCCCTTATCAAGGAACTGACTTCGAAAGAAACCGCACGAGTGTATTATCCATACGATTATCAGTACTGGATGCAGCGGTTCGCCGGCAAGGTCGCGGCGGCGGAAGCGGCGTCGCCCAACGTGGCGATTCTCGACCAGTTGTTGAACGGCGGCGTATTGCAGGAAGTATTCAGGTATGATGAAAAACCATCCGATCCCACCGAAGGGATCGCCGTGTTGCGGGTTCGCCCGGCAGGTTTGAACGAGCCGGCTGGACCGGGTGACGGCGGGGAATGATCGGCGTTAGACAAGCCAAGTGATTTGAGATACTTTATAAAGTGGAATCGCACCGAATTTATTTGATCGTAAAAACGCAATACGCCGCCGAAAGAGAGCGAGAGCGGGTATGACTCAAAAACATTGGATCGTTCTGGGCTGCGTCATCGCGGGGATTCTCGTGACGGGCGTGATCGGGCTGCGGATTTATCACGGTTCGCAGGCGTCATACGCCGAAACGCTGTTCGAACAGGGCGATTACAAAGGCGTGATCGACTATCTCGCTCCCAAGACTCGGAGCGGTCACGGCGGGGTCGATATCCGCCTGCTGCTGGCGGAAGCGTATTACCGGCTTCGCCGCTTCGATGAAGCGAAGGAAATCATTCAACCACATCTCGAATTCGGCCGGGAAGACCCGCGCGCGGTGGCGCTGGCGGGATGGATGATGCTGGATGAGGGCGATCTGTTGCCCGCGCAGGAGCGATTCACCCGGCTGGCGAATCTGGGAAAGAACGGCGAAGCCGACGCGGGTCTGGCCGCCGTGGCGCTCGAACAGAGCGAAGGATACAAAAAGCAGGATATCACCACCGCGCGGTTTCACCTCTCGGACGCGTTGACCAACGCTCCCGATCTGACCCAGACGAACATCGTCAACGCGCGTCTCAGTATGATGGACAATAATCTGGACGGAGCGCTGGAAGCGGCGAAGAAAGCGGTGAGTCACGACCCGCACTGGGCGGCGCCGCACGTCATGCTGGGCCGGGTTTACATGCTGGCCGACCGCTACGCGGAGGCGTCGGATGAATTTAAACTCGCGCTCAACCTGGGCGGTTCAGCCGACGAGACCAATTATTACCTGGCGCAATCGCTTTCCCGCCAGGGGCGGCTCAGTGAAGCGCAGGGACGGCTGGATGAAATCATCAAGGCCGGCGGCGAGATGAAGATCGACGCCATGGTCGACAGCGCCAAACTTTCGCTCGCCAAAAAACAATGGAAACAGGCGATCGATCTGTTGAAGGCCGCGTGGGAGGAAAAACCGCACCCCAATATCGGCATGCAACTGTACGAGGTGTACGCCCGGCTGCAACGCTGGGACGAAGCCGACGCATTGTTGAGCCGGATCATCGCCGACCGTCCGTTTATTCCTGAAGCCCTGCTCGAACGGGGCAACCGGTTGACCCGCTCCGGAGACAATCAGCGGGCGTATGAATCGTATCAGAACGCGGTCGAGCAGGACCCTGACAACCCGTGGGCGTTGTTCAACCTGGGTTGCCTGTCGCTGGAGACTCCCCAGCGTTTTCTCGCGCCGGAATACTTTGAATCGGCGGCGCAGGGAGAGAACGCGTATTACCCGGCGAAGGTGAATTACGCCCTCAGCCTGCTGGCCAATGACCGGAGAGACGACGCGCGGCCCGTCGTGAGCCTGCTCGCGACCGACCGGCCGAATCAGTCCGCCACGCTGCGCACGCAGGCGCTGGAGCGGTTTCTATCAGGCGAGACGGAAAGCGCGTTGATTCTGCTGGATCGAAAGCCCGCCGACGCGGAGGGCGAAGCCAGCCTGAAACTGCTGAAGGGCGAAATTCTGCTGCGCGTTTTTCAGTATGAGGGCGCGCTGGAAGCGTTTGAAAGCGTGCTGGCGTCCGAACCGAATTCGATTCGAGCGCAGTTCGGCGCGGCGCACGCCGCCTTCAGGCTGGGGCGAGTCGAAGACGCCGACCGCCGTTATGCAGCGATCGAGAAACGGGAGTCGACACTGACTCCGGAACAGAAAGTCGAGATCGCGAACGCGCGCGCGCTGATGCAATGGTCGCAGGACCACGTTCAACAGGCGCGCGACACCTGGTTGAAAGTCCGCGAAATGAGCGACCTCGGGCGTGAATTTGAAGAGATCAACAGCGCGCTTCTCAGCGCGGATTCGCCCACCGACGCCGACGTAACCCAACTGGAAGACGTGGCCTCCAAATCGGGATCGATGCCCGAGGCGTCGTACAATCTCGCACTGTTGTATCAGCGTACAGGCCGAAATGAGGCGGCGACGTCGACGTATACATCCCTTCTGGGACAATACGCTCTGTTCCTGCCCGCCATCGCCAATCTGGGCGATCTGTACATGGAACGTCTGCGTTATTCAGACGCGGCTCAGCTATTCGACCGGGCCCATCGGGCCGCGCCCGAGCGGATCGACCTGCTCAACAATCTCGCGGCGGCGCACTATGGCGCGATGGATGCTTCTCCAGCGGCTCAGTCTCTCGATCAGGCTCTCCAGTTGAAGCCCGGCGATCCGACCCTGTTATTCAACCGGGGCGTAACCGCGCTGTTGATGGGAGACGTCAGCGGAGCGAAATCGTATCGCGCCCGCTTGCAGGCCACGCCGGGCGGAGAAGGGGACCGCTGGTTTCTGGAAGGGTTGATCGACCAGGAACAGGGCGAGGTCAACGCGGCTGAGACGGCTTTCAGTGAAGCGCGCAAGACGCTGTCGAACCGGCCTTATCTGTTATTGAACCAGGGGATCGCGCTGGCGATGTTGAGCCGGTTCGACAAAGCGGATGAAGCGATGAAAAGCGCGGTTTCGCTGGATTCAACGCTGGCGCCGGCTTACCGGGCGCTGGGCATCGTATACGGAGAGCGGGGATTGTATCAGGAATCGCTGGAATTGCTGCGTATCTCGCTCGCGCAAGACTACAATCAGGCCGACGTGCAGGACGCGGTTCAGCGGCTGCAGAGCTGGCGCGCTCAGGAGACCAATTAGATTGTTCCTTGACGCTGCTTTCGGCTGGAAGATATACTTACAAATGGCTGGTTTTCTTCGCGGCCCTAGGCCGCGCCTTTCATACGCGCTCGCTGACGGCATGCGCCGGGGCGGCGCGTTGTGATGAAACCATCTTGACTCAATATGAATGAATGGGGTTGACATCGCGGTTTCCAGTTTGGATTGTTCCCAATCGCTTCGGCGCTGAGCGACCCGCAACCGTTTTGAACTCAAATCAGGTGAATCATTATGGCTGACCAAGAAGACAAAACCATTACCACGCACGAGGAAGACCCGGTGGAAGAATCGAAAGAGCCTTCCGGCTACCAGGTTGAATCGGAAAGCGGGCAGCGTCTGCAGGACGTGGACTTCGCCACCGTCGAGGTGGGCGCCGAAGACATGCTGGAAGCCATGGCCAAACAGGCCAACATGGAGGTCTTCCAGATCCGCCGTCACCGGCTGCGTCCCGAGGTCGTCAACCTGTTGCCGGAAAAACTGGCCCGCCGGTTTAACGCGATGGTGGTGGAAGCTGGCGACGAACATCTGAAGATCGCGGTCTCGGACCCCTTTAACCTCGACGTGCATGACACGCTGGGCTTTCGCTTTCCCGGCAAAAAGATCGAGTGGGTTCTCTCCAAAGAAGACGACATCCGGTTGTCGATCGAACGGTATTACAAAGGCGACAACCAGATGGTTGAAGACATGCTGAACGAGATCAGCGAAGATCAGGAGTTCGGTTCGGCGAAGGGGAAAAAAACCTACTCGGACATGCTGCAGGAAGACATCCAGATCGACGATGAAGGTCCGATCATCCGTCTCGTCGACCTCGTGTTTGAAGAAGCGGTCCGCATGCGCGCGTCGGATATTCATTTCGAACCGTTTGAAACCAAGTTCATCATCCGGTTCCGCGTCGACGGCGTGCTTCACGAGATCCAGTCGCCCAGCAAGAAGCTGCAAGGGCCGATTCTATCCCGTCTCAAGCTGATGGCGGGTATGGACCTGTCGGAAAAGCGGGTTCCGCAAGACGGCCGTATTCAGAAAGTGATTCTGGGCCGTCACTTCGACTTCCGCGTTTCGGCGTTGCCCGCTCTGCACGGCGAGAGCATCGTTACCCGTCTGCTTGAACAGTCCGGCGTTCTGCTCGGTCTGGAACAGATCGGGTTTCTGGAAGACAACGTTGAAAAGTTCAAGCAGATGATCCGGCGTCCGCACGGCATCATCCTGATGACCGGGCCGACCGGTTCAGGCAAGACGACGACGCTGTACTCGGCGCTGAACGTCATCAACAACGTCGATACCAAAATCGTCACCGTCGAAAACCCGGTCGAATATCAGATTGAAGGCATCAATCAGGTTCAGGTGAACGACGACATCGGGCTGAGCTTTTCGCTGGCGCTTCGTTCCATTCTGCGTCAGGCGCCCAACGTCATCCTCGTCGGTGAAATCCGTGACCTGGAAACGGGCGAAATCGCGATCAGCGCGGCCATGACCGGCCACCTCGTTTTTTCGACGCTTCACACCAACGACGCTCCGGGCGCCAATACGCGTCTGGTCGAAATGGGCATCAAGCCCTTTTTGGTGGCGTCGGCGATTCAGGCGATCATCGCGCAGCGTCTCGTGCGTACCATCTGCAAAGAATGCAAACAGCCGTATGAGGCCGATCCGATGGTGATCAAGGACATGGGCTTCGATCCGGATGAATACGCCAATCACACCTTCTACCGTGGAAAGGGTTGCGAGACCTGCAACTACACCGGGTACAAGGGACGTACCGCGATTCACGAAATTCTGGAGAACTCGGACGAGATTCGCGATCTCGTTATGAACAACGCCAGCACCGATGAGATCCGCAAGGTCGCGCGCAAGCAGGGCATGCGCACATTGCGCGAAGATGGCTGGAAGAAAGTGTTGCGCGGACATACCACGATGGTGGAAGTGGCCCGTATCACGGCGGGCGACGATTAAACCAAACATCATCTGAATTGAAATAGCACAACAGCCGTAGAATGGAGGAGCCACAATCGTGGTCAACGTTGACAGAAAAAAAATACAGATGGACGATCTGCTCAAGATCGTGGTGGAGCGCGACGCGTCAGACCTTCACCTTCGCGTCGGACGCCCGCCGGTCATCCGCATCGACGGCCGCCTGGAAGACCTGGGCAACGAACCGCTGACGCCGGACGACACCGAGTATCTCATGGCGAGCATCTCACCCGACATGCACCGTGAATCGATCGCCGAAATCGGCAGCGCCGACTATGGGTATTCGTTTCAGAATCTGGCGCGCTTCCGCGTCTCGATCTTCAGGACGATGGGGCAGTACGGGATGGTCATGCGGCTCATCCCCTCGCGTATTCTGACCTTTGAAGACTTGGGGCTTCCTTCGCAGGTGAAAGAACTGCTGCACCGCCCGCGTGGATTGATTCTCGTCGTCGGGCCGACCGGTTCGGGTAAAACCACCACGCTGGCGACGATGATCGACTATATCAACCGGAACCGCGATACGCATATCATTACCATTGAAGACCCCATCGAATATTTTCACCCGCACCGTAAATCGATCGTCACTCACCGCGAGCTGCACATCGACCTGACGACCTTCGCCGACGGCCTTCGCGCCGCGCTTCGTCAGGACCCCGACGTTATTCTCGTCGGTGAAATGCGCGATACCGAAACGATGTCGGCCGCGATTACGGCGGCGGAAACGGGCCACCTTGTGTTCGCCACGCTTCACACCAACAGCGCCGCGGCCACCATCAACCGTATCGTCGACGCGTTTCCCACCAACCAGCAGGAACAGATCCGCATGCAGCTTTCGGTTACGCTGATCGCGTCGATCTCGCAGGCTCTGCTGGGGCGCGCCAGCGGCAAGGGGCGCGTGGCGGCGTATGAGTTCATGGTGATGACCTCCGGTATCGCCAACCTGATCCGCGAAGCCAAAACCAACCGTATTACCTCCATGATCCAGACGGGCGGTAAGCAGGGTATGGTGACCATGGACAGTTTTCTGTATAACCTCTACTCAAGAGGCGTCATTACCGCGGAAGACTGCATCGAGCGTTCACACGAGCCGGAAGAAATGCGCAAGAAGATTCTCTTGTCCTGACCGGGTATGCCGGCCGGGAGATAAAGGATAGTACCATGCTTGGATTGGGCCGAAAAAAGCAGACGGCGCCGCCGCCTGAATCGGAAGAACAGAAACAACCGCTCGACGCCGAAGAGCAACAACCTTCGACCTCCGTCTCGGGCGCCGCGAACGAAAGTTCGGGCGCCGTCGACCAGTTGATGGAGTCGGAGGGCGCGGCGGCGGTGGGCGACGCCAATCGCCGCGATTCGCTGGCCGGCGAGGAAGCCGGGCAGGCGGTTCGCGACGCCATGCTGGAGGAGGTCACCGAGGTTTCGCGCCGCGAGACCCGGTACGCCTCTGAAGAAGACCTGCTTGCCGTATTGGCTCAGCAGGTCGGCATGGACCTGGTCAAGATCAACGACTATCAGATCAGCGACGAGCTGATTCGTGAAGTTCCGCCCGATCTGGCCCGGCAATACAAGGTGTTTCCCGTCGAAGTCGATGAAGACAGCAATCAGCTGGTTATCGCGATCTCCGACCCGCTCAACGTCCGCACCGTCGACGACCTGCGGATGTGGCTCAACCGCGATATCCGCGGCGTGATCGCTTCGGAAGACGACATCGAGTCAGCCATCGACGAATTTTACGGCACGGGTTCTCAGTCGGTGGACGACGTCTTGAGCGAGCTGAACGAGGAAACCTTGCAGATCGACCTGGTCGACGAGAACTTCGGCGATCTAGAAAAGATCGTCAATGAAGCGCCGATCGTCAAACTGGTCAACCTGATTCTCTTACAGGCGATCAAAGAGCGGGCTTCCGACTTGCACGTCGAACCGTTTGAAAGCACGCTTCGCATCCGGTACCGCGTCGACGGCATTCTGCACGAAACCGTGCCGCCGCCCACGCATCTCTCCACCGCGATCATCTCGCGTTTCAAGGTTATGGCCGGCCTGAACATCGCCGAACGCCGCCTGCCGCAAGACGGCCGCGTTAAACTGGCGATGGCCGACCGCAACGTCGAGTTGCGCGTCAGTTCGTTGCCCACCGTGAACGGAGAGAGCATCGTTATGCGTATTCTCGACAGCCAGGTGCTCGATCTCGGCGTCGAGAACCTCGGTATGCTGCCCGATACGCTGGAGAGCTACGACAAACAGATCAAGCGCCCCAACGGCATCGTGCTGGTCACCGGGCCGACCGGTTCGGGAAAAACGACCACGCTGTACGCCTCGTTGCGGCGCGTGTTCAGCCCCATGCTGAAGATGATTACCACCGAGAACCCCGTCGAATACCAGATGGACGGCGTGGTTCAGGTTAACATCAACCAGTCAGTGGGGTTGACCTTCGCCCGCTGTCTGCGCGCCATTCTTCGTCAGGACCCCGACATCATCATGGTGGGTGAAATCCGCGACCTCGAAACCGCGTCAATGGCGATTGAATCGGCGCTTACCGGTCACCTTGTTCTCTCCACCATGCACACCAACGACTCGACCGGTACGCTGACCCGTCTGATCGATATGGACGTCGAACCCTTCCTGATCACTTCGGCGGTGGCGGGCGTCATCGCTCAGCGTCTGGTGCGTACCATCTGCTCCGAGTGCAAAGAACCCTATCATCCCGACGAAGCCATCGTTCGCGAAATGGGCTTTGATCCCAAGGAAGTGGAAAACATCACTTTCTTCCATGGGAAGGGATGCTCGGAGTGCAACTACACCGGTTATAAGGGCCGAATCGGCATCTTTGAGATGCTGATTCTGTCTGAAGCGGTGAAAGAACTGGTGTTGTCGCACGCCTCCAGCGCGTCGATTTTCCAGCAGGCGCGCAAGGACGGGCTTCGCACCCTGCGTGAAGACGGTTGGGAAAAAGTATTGCAGGGCATGACCACGATTGAAGAGGTTCTCGCCCACACCGTTCACTGATCGTTTGTCAAAACGGATCGATTTATCCACGGGGCGCGGTCACGCGCCCCGTTTTTCGTTGGATTCCATGTGAGATCGTGCGCTTGATAAAAAATCAGTGGAACGATTTGTCGTCGACGGGCGACTATGTGTATAATGATTACGCCAAATCCGGACTTCGTTCCCGCTTCCGTGACGTAATTTCCCCATCCCGGATCGAAACTCACTCAATCCTAATAACCGATTCAAGGAGCCGGTCATGAAAACTCGTATTTCCATCGTAGCCTGTATAGTCGCAGCCGCCTGTGTATGCGCATGGACTCTGAGCGCCGCCGCGGCGGACCAGGGAGACAAAGAAGTGAAATCCATTTATGAATTCACCAAAGACGATATCAAAGGCAAACCCGTCAAACTGGAGAAATACAAAGGCAAAGTGCTGCTTATCGTCAACGTGGCTTCCAAGTGCGGATTCACGCCCCAGTACAAAGACCTCGAAGCCCTGTATGAAAAGTACAAAGACAAAGGGCTGGTCGTGATGGGCTTTCCCGCCAACAACTTCGGCGGGCAGGAACCGGGAACCAATGCGGAAATTCTCGAATTCTGCACCAGCACCTTCGACGTGAGTTTCCCCATGTTTTCAAAGGTTTCGGTGAAGGGCGACGACATCGACTCGCTGTTCGCGTATCTGACCAAGGATGAGAACCCCGATTTTACCGGCGAGATCAAATGGAACTTCGAGAAGTTTCTGATCGGTAAAGACGGTGAACTGCTGCATCGCTTCCGCAGCAAGTCGGCGCCGATGGACGAAGCCGTCGTCAAGGCGGTTGAAGAGGCGTTGAAATCGTAATCGAACGAGATCGATACAGGACGGAAAAGGCCCCGCGAGGGGCCTTTTTTTCTGGTTCCGAATGGTCGTTGGAAAGGACCTTTTGGAACGTGACCTAATATTTCCGCATGACGCGGATGCGTTTGACGCGGTCGTAGATCACATCGGGGAACTGCATTTCTATCACGCGGCTTCCCTGACCGGCTCCCGGAAGACGGAATACGTAGGCGTCTTTGGAGGCGATCAGATTGTCGTCTTCGTCATACAGTTTGACGCGCATTTCCAGTGGGCGCCACGAGAGGTCTTCCCGATTGGTGAGCAGCAGAATCAGGTAAACCCCCTGCCGGTTATAAAACGAGTAGGTGGTGGGGTAAATCTTCATGGTGGGTACGTCGAATTTGTCTTCGACGTCGAGGATGAATTCTTTGCCGTCCGGACTGGACATTTTTTTCCGGTAGACGTCTCCGCCCGTGACGTCGTAGATGCTGTCTCCACCGGTAAAGGGGATGAATTCTTCCGTGGCGTTCTGGTTGGTGGCGGAAGCGACGGCCTTGGCGGCCTGGTCTTCGGGCTTGTCGACGCCGAAGACGACTTCACGAATCTGGGTGAAACTGAAGCGTTTAGAGTAGTCTTTGGTGGTGAGAACCACGTCGCTGCTGGATGGGATGTAGTTCGCCGTGCCGTAGCGGCGCTCGCCGTTGTGGAAGATAATCATATCCGCCGACGCGCGCGGCGTCGCGGCGAAGGCTTCAATCGCCAGCACGATCAATAACGACGCCGTTTTACAAACCGTCATGATCCTCCATCCTGAATACTGGTTTTCCACTTATTGTAAACGCAAAATCCATGCCGCGCAAAACACGGTGATTCGCGCGGCTGTTCTCGATGTCTCGGGAGCGGTTTTCATGTACAATCAGCCGATGGAAATCCATAACGAAATCAGGTGAACGATGGCCTCACGAGATGAAATCGCAGGCAGGTTTCTTGAACTGGTCGACATCATGGCGCGGCTGCGCGGCGAAGGGGGCTGCCCCTGGGATCGCGAACAGACCCACCTTACGCTGAAAAAATACCTCATCGAAGAAGCCTATGAACTGCTCGAAAGCATCGACGACGGCGACGACGCCGCCATGACGGAGGAATGCGGCGACGTGTTGCTGCAAGTGGTGTTTCACGCGCAGCTGGCGGCGGAGGAAGGGCGCTTCGATATCCACGATGTCACCGCCTCGATCTGCGACAAACTGATCCGGCGGCATCCCCACGTTTTCGGCGACCGCGACGCGCGCGATTCAAGCGAGGTGCTGCGCAACTGGGAAGCGGACAAGCGCAAGGAGAAGCCGGAACGCACTTCGATTCTCGCGGGCGTTCCACGCGGGCTGCCCGCGCTGATGCAGGCGCACGAGATTCAAAAAAAGGCCGCGCGAGTCGGATTCGACTGGGAGCGAATCGACGAAGTGTTCGACAAGGTCGAGGAGGAATGGCGCGAGTTCCGCGAGGCGCGGGAGAGCATGGCGCCGGAAAAGATCGCGGAGGAACTGGGCGACCTTCTTTTCGCGATGGTGAACGTGGCGCGCTACGTTGAGGTGAACGCGGAGGAAGCGCTGGCGAAAACGAATAAGAAATTCATCCGACGCTTTCAACACATCGAGCGTCACGCGGCCCGCCAGGAGAAAAAGCTCGAACAGATGACCTTGTTCGAGATGGACGAACTCTGGGAGGAAGCGAAGCGCCTTGAACGCGAGGCCGACGTGATGGAAGGGTAGTGGCCGGCGGCGGTTCTGTACGAGGGGGAAAAGAGAGATGGAACGCAAACGCATCCTGATTACAGGGGGGAGCGGATTTCTGGGGTCGATTCTGGCGGAGTATTTCCGGGAGGAACACGCCGTCGCCGCGACGTTTTCCAACCGGAAAATCGCGCTGTACGGCGTGAAGATGCTGCACATGAACTTCACCCGGCCCGCGTCGGTGGAGGCCTGTCTCGATCTCTTTGAACCCGACGTCATCATTCACTGCGCCGCCATCGCCAACCCGGCGATCTGCCAAAAAGATCCCGACCTGGCGTTCGAGGTGAACGAAAAGGGGACAGGGCTGCTGATCGATCACATGCCGAATCCATCGGTGAGGCTGTTTTATATTTCGACCGATCTGGTGTTCGACGGCGAGCGCGCGCCCTATGACGAAACAGCCGCCGCCGAACCGCTCAGCGTGTACGGCCAGAGCAAGCTCGCGGCTGAGCGCGTCGCGCTGGAATGGAAGCACGCCGTGGTCATTCGCCCCGCGCTGATCTTTGGTCCGATGGCGGAGTCGGAGAAAGGATCCTTCGCGCACTGGATGGATAACGCGCTGCGGGATAACGAGCCGGTCAAACTGTTTGAAGACGAGTACCGCACGCCGGTTTACGCGCTCGACGTCGCGCGCGCCATCGAACGGATGCTGGACGATCGGGGGCCGCATCGCGTCTATCACGCGGGCGGGCCCGAGCGCGTCACGCGGGTCGAGTTCGCCGAGACGCTGTGCCGGGTGCGGGGGTACGATCCGTCGCGTATCACGCGAGCCCGCCTCGCGGACCTCGATACGGGGTATCCCCGGGCGCGCGACGTGTCGCTGGATTCATCGCGGCTGGTGAATACGTTTCAACATGAACAGACCTCGATTGAAGCCGCGCTGCGGGAGATGTTCGCGTAGGAGGAAATCAATCGGGATTTATCGACGCCGGTGAAATGAAAGCCGGTTTAAAGAACGCTTGATTTCAGGCGAGAATAGGGAAGGGGCCGGATTGGAGATTCAAGTGGCCAGGGAGGGAATCGAACCCCCGACACAAGGATTTTCAGTCCTCTGCTCTACCTGCTGAGCTACCTGGCCACGGATCGGACTGTCGGGTTCACTGGTAGAATAAAATAGCAGGGTTACGCCGTTCGCCAAGCCCTGCGGCGTACCTTTTATTCGTGCAACGCGGACAGGGCGTGAAACGGGCGTCCGCCGCGAAATGGAGAGCCGGAATGGCCAGCGACGAAGCGATTAAAAAAATGATTCAAACGATTATGGACCGGCGCAAATCGCTGGGTCTGCTCGACTGGGGCGTCGCCCGTCCCGAGGACGTGATCGACCGCATCAACCGCTCCGGCGAGGCGGAATCGGCCTCAAGCCTTGCCGATCCACGCAAAGACCATCACAATAGTGGTTTGGACGAAAATTCCTGACCGGTGCGCTGCGGCGGTCATTCGTGGCGTTTCGTCATCCAAGAACCATAGAGAAGGACAATCCGCGTAATGCACATGATCGCGACCGCGTTATCCATCGTGATCGGGCTTGCGGGCGTCGTCTACGCTCTCAATTCCGAACGATTCCGTTTTAACATTCTGGACGTATTGCCCGGCCCGCTGGGCGAGCGCAAAGTCGTCTTTTTGCTGGGGATCATCATTATTCTGGCGGGCTTCGGCGCGGCCTGGGTGATTGGCGCGTGGCACGGTCTGATCGGCGTCGCGGGCGGGTGGATCGTTCTGCTCGGTTCGGTGGAATGGTTTAATCTGCGCATCATGCGCAAACTGTTCGCGCCGGTCGAGCACAAGGTGATCCGAACCACCATGTTCGCCGGCTTGTTCGTCGCGTTGCTCAGCACGGGCTTTTTTTATTTTCCGCCCATGTTTTCGCCGGGCGGTTTTCTGGCGGGCGTGTCAATCGTCATTCTGGCGGGGCGCCTGTGGTGGAACGAAGACCTCAGCGCGCAATACAACGTGATGCGGCACAGCAAGCGCGATTATTCCTGACGGCGGTTTTCTCCCATCGCGAGACGTTCCGAGGCAGATTCGGCGAATGCTATAACTCCCGCACTCGCGCGATCAGCGCTTTGACCTTCTCGGGGTCTTTTTTCCCTTTTTCCCGTTCCACACCGGAGGAGAGGTCGATGCCATAAGGCTCGACCGCGATGACCGCGTCGGCGGCGTTGCGTTCGTTTAACCCGCCGGCGAGAATCAGCGGCAGACGCGTCGCCTCGCGCAGCACGCGCGCCGCCCACCAGTCAATGGTTTTGCCCGTCCCGCCCAGTTTCACCGCCCCGTTTTGAATTACCGCCGCGTCGAGAACGATGCGATCGACGCCCGCGCCGGCGAACTGTTCGATTTCCATGCGAGTCAATTCGATATTGCTGGTTTCGCCGCTGTCATGCGCGGGAAGGTGGATGACTTTCCAAATTTCGCAGGACAGGCGTTCTTTCAGAAACGCGGTGGTTTCGGCGGACTCGTCGCCGTGCAACTGCAACGCGGCGGGTTGAAGCGTTTCGCCAACCCGCAGGTTATCTTCAGCCGATTTGTTGAGCGTCACCGCCGCGACGGGCAGGGGAGCGCCTTCGCACAGACCCATCGCGTCGACGAAACGGACGCCGCGCGGCGAATCGATATCGATCAGAATTCCGCCGTAGTCGGCGCCCTCCGCCGCGACCAGCTCCATATCATCCCGATTGGTGAGTCCACAGATTTTGATTTTGCAGTTCATGTTTCGCGCGTTCTCCCGCCGTGGGCTGACGTTGCTCAGCCTGTTGTTCTGATCCGACCATTCTATCATGGATAACGGTTTTGCGCGTATGGAGAGAACGCGGGCGGGGGCGATCTTTGCGGTTTTCGCGTGGTTTTCACGTGGTTTTCACCCGGCGCTCACTACACCGACGCCGGGAAACTGATTACAATGCAAATCCGAGGAAACCGACATGCCGAACCGTCTGAAAAAAGCGCTCAATCTGCTTCATTCATACTGGGATTTACTGATGGCGCGGACCGAACAACACGCCCTGCCGGTCGAGTTGTCGCTGGGGACGACGTCGTTCTGCAACCTGAAGTGCGTGATGTGTCCGCGCGAAGGCAGTGACGGCAACCTGACGCCCTTTGACGATCATCTCGGCATGGAATACTTCATCCAGATGAAGCCCTACCTGGAGCGCGCCCGGGAGATCAGTCTCTACGGGCTGGGCGAGCCCATGATCGACCGCGGTTATTTTGAAAAAGTGCGCTTCGTCACGTCGCACGGCGCGGACGTGAGCCTCTCGTCGAACGGGACCCTGCTCGATGAAAAACGCTGCCGCGAGGTCATCGCTTCCGGCATCAAAGCGATCGGCATCTCGCTCGACGCGGTTTGTGAAGACACTTTCAAGCAGGTAAGGCCGCCCGGCGGGTTTGATGAGATTTTGGAGAACGTCAAGCGCCTCGCGCGCATTAAAAAAGAACTTGGCTCGCCGACTCCCGAACTGCACATCTCGTTCGGCGTGATGAAGCAGAACATTCAGGACGTCGAGAAGTTTCCCGACCTGGGGCGCGAGATCGGCGCCGATATTCTGGTGGTGCATCCCATCATCTATCAGTCACGCTACGCCGAACGCACGCTGGGGCTCGACCGCGAGGTCATCGCCGAAGCGGCCGGACGCGCGCAAAAACGCGCCGAAGAACTCGGCCTGCGCTTCGTCTACTGGGATCTCGATTCAGGCACGTTTCTCAAGTCGCTCGACCATTACAACGCGCACCAGGAAGAGTTGAACCCGCGCGAAACGCGTGCGAATGGGGGCAAGCCGAAAGCGTATTGTCATTTTCTCTGGCGCAACGCCATGATACAGGGCAAGGGCGAGCTTTTCCCCTGCTGTTATCTCAGCAATCTCAAGGTCGGGGTGGTTGAAAATGGCAACCTGCGCGATTTGCGTAACCATCCCGTGCTCTCCAATATGCGGCGAAGCATTTTTGAAGGCGATCCGCCGCCCCCCTGTCAGACCTGCCCGCAGATGGTTCCCTACAGCCGCAAGCAGATTTTGAAGAACGCCTGGCGCGAACTGAAACAGACGCTGCGTCACGGCTGAGCGGCGACTGGCGCACGCGGAACGGAGCGTCGCTTTACGTGGCGGCGGCTTGATCGCGCCCACTTTTTATCATGCTTGCCTTATCGTGGTTCCTGTTTTGACTGGACTGGTTTTTATTGCATCCGGCCGGAAGATGGATATGTAAGTTTTGGGGGAAATGAGATCGCTAATCAGCGCCCTTGGGTAAAACTTTTTCCGCTCAGGCGGCGCTCCGCCCATGGCCGCATTCGCTAGTAGAAGTTTTGTGTTTATCTGGAAATAAGGTTGTCAATTATTTCTGTGCTTCTCGGTTATAAAGACCAAACAAATTCATGCGAAAGAAAGAGAAGAAGTCGTTAATGAATTTGTGAAAGCCCTCCTGAGTTGCGAATTTAATCATTTTTACCTCTTCTTTTTTTGAGTTGTTTGGTGGATATGATCTAAAAGTGATGCAGGGTTCAAATTCAATATTAGGAAGGGTGTTTGCTGACGCAACGTCCGCGAGGTGTCCGAGTGCATTTCTTAAAACACGGAAAACGTCTTTGGGAGATGGCTTTTCGATTAATATTTTGTTTTCATAGAATTCCATTTCGTACTCGGGTTTTATTTCAAATTTGTTGATATCTTCTTCCGGAAGGTTTGGGATAACGCTGACAGGAAAGTATAATTGTACCACAAATGTTTCTGCTCTCATAAATGGCATCATTTCGCGCCAAGTCAATTTTTTACCCTTGAATATATTATCCAATAGGCCTATTGCTTCAGGATCCTTATTTCGAATTAACTCATCTAATTCCTGGATAATCCAAAATATGTCCAAATGCCGAAATCCTATGTTCACTAACATCTCGCGATCCATCTTTGTGGCTCCTCACAAGAATTTGTGCACGAGTTTTGGTTCGGGAAGGTTTCCGAGTCCATGGTATAGAGCCAGGATGTAAGTTTTCGCCGTCCTGAATCCATAGCAACGATGACTGATGACTTTGGCCTTATTGTTCATTC
>WGLV01000030.1 GCA_016125385.1 bacterium | reverse complement strand
CGCCGAAAACGCGGGCGTCACCATCCGCGAAGTCGTGACCGCGATCAACAAGGCGACCCAACTGGTTCAGGATATCGCGGCCGCCTGCGCCGAGCAGAACGAAGGCGCGACGCAAATCCGCAAGGCGATCAACGAACTGGACGTGGTCACGCAACAGAACTCCGCGTTCAGTGAAGAATCCGCGTCGTCCAGTGAAGAGCTCGCTGAGCAGGCGTTTCGCCTTCAGGAAGCCGTAGCGCTGTTCAATATCGGCGATTCCAGGAGCGGTTCCAATGGACGTGGAGTTCATTCTTCATCCCGAACGCCCGTGAAAAGCATGCTTCCCGCTGTGAAACAAAATAACACGCGCCATGAGAGTGAAACGGATTTCGATCGGGAGATTGAGATGGATGAAGTAACCGTTAATGGCGGTCACGCAGAGAAAAAAAGCAACGGTCACCAGAGTGACGCGGAATTCAAGCGTTTTTAATTCGATTTCCGGCGTCGCCGGATGATTTACAATGAAACGCCCCATTCGTTTTCGATCCGCGAATGGGGCGTTTTTGTAAAATCCAACCTACGTTACATCACGTGCCGATGCGGTGGGACTCGATCCGATCCATCAATGATTCCACATCGGCGGGATTCACCACCCCCGGCCCGGCCACGCGCGCCGCGGCGGAAGCCACCGCCACGCCATGCCGGAAACATTCTTCTTCCGGCTTGCCCTCGGCGAGTTTTTTTACGAATCCCGCCATCAACGCGTCGCCGCAGCCCACCGTGTCGCGGACTTCGCCGGGATTCATGTGGACCTGGATGCGCCAGGCGCCCTGCTCTCCTCCCGCGATCAGGCCGCGTCCTCCCAGCGATATCGCCGCCAGTGGTATCGAAGACAGGCGATGCACGGCCTGCAGAACGGTGTATTCATCCTGCGGTCCGCTGATCGATTTCCCCGTCAATTCGCGCGCCTCGAATTCATTGATCTTCACCGCGAACGGGTGAGCCGCCGCGCCCTGCCGTAATGGCTCGCCGCTGGCGTCGAGCAGAGTCAACGCCCCCTCCATGCGGCAACGCCTGATCGCGCTGGCGTACAAGCCGTCATCGAGTCCGGGAGGCAGGCTGCCGGAAAAGACGACGATATCGTCAGCGCTCACGGCGTGCGTCAGGGCGCGAATCAGGTCTTCGGCCCATTCAGGCTTGATGTCGAGCCCTCGCGTCTGAACGTGCGTCACTCCCCCGCCTCGTTCCAGAATGGTGCAGTGACGCCGCACGTCGAATCCGCCGGTGAAGGGTTTGAGGCTGACCCCGCGATCCTGACACACGCTTTCGTACAGGCTCACATCCGATTCGCCGAGAAGCATCCAGGCTTCGGATTCAACGCCCAGCGCGGAGAGGATGTACGAAACGTTGAGCCCTTTACCCGCCGGGACGCGTTGATACGCGTCGCAACGGAACGTGGTCCCCTTTTCGAATCCTTCGGTGGAATAAATCAGATCGACGACGGGATTAAGCGTAACGGTGAATATTTTTTTCATAGGGGAATTATGCCATATCCAACCCATCATTCGAGTGCGGCTAGACGAAACGCTTGAACGCCATCGTCCGGCGCATCATAAAAATCCCGCTCGCGGAATCATCCATGAGCGGGATTTTGATTGCATCCGAGTCCGGCGATCGGGGTTCAGTACGTCTCCCAGTTTTTCACGGGAGTCGCCTCTCCAATCGCGTAAAGCGTACTGTCATACGACGCGACCAGCAACAGGCCGTCGGCGGTGATCACCGGCGCGGCCACGATGTTCGACAACGCGAGTTCCATACGCCAGCGCTCGGCGCCGTCAGGCCCCACGGCGTAGAAGTTTCCGCTGGTGTCGCCGAAATAAACCACGCCGTTTTTGTCGACGACCGGCGAACTCATCACGTAAGGTGGCCCGTTGTAATCAGGGTCGTCATCCAATCCATCGGGACGGATCGAAAACGACCACTTGATGGTTTTGGAATCGGGATCGACGGCGTACAGTTTCCCATCCAGGCATCCTGTATAAACCGTACCGTCCGGACCGATGGCGGGCGAACCATATACCGCTTTCGGCAGGCTGATCCGAAAATAACGCTGAAACGTCGAGAGGTTCAATGCATAGAGCATCCCGTCCGAACGGCGTGACGCGCCTACGTACAGCACGTTGCGATCCGAATCAATGGCGGGAGTCGAAATGATGCGGTTCTGCCCGGCCTGAAGTTGTTCGGAATTGAACGATTGAAGCTCGCGGCGCGAACCGGACTGGTATTTTTTGATGGTGAGTTTAGCGCCCGAGTTCGTGCAGACGTAGATATAACCATCCTTGTCTTCCGCCACGCCGGACGAAATTTTGCCCCCGTTATCGAGACTCATGCGGAGCGCGCCGTCGGGTTTGATGGAATAGAGATTTTCGTTCCATGACCCGATGAAGCATTCGCCTTCCTCGGTCACCAGAACGGGCGCGATCATGCGGGATTCATAGGGGCTTCCGATCGCATAACGCCAGTTCTCCATCCCGTCGGCGTTAACCGAATAGACGGTTCCAGAGTGATCGGCGACGATGATATCCGATTCATACGCCAGCGCCGGCGTGGAGAAGATGGAGTCCTGCGCTTCAAACGTCCAGTTCAGCGAACCGTCCGGCTCCAGCGCGTAGAGAAAGTTATCGGTCGATCCAATGTAAATCTGACCGTCGGCGCCGACCAGCGGCGAGGCGTAAAACGACGAATCGGCGTAAAAAGTCCACTTGATTTCAGGCTTGTCTGGACCAGCGTAAGGGCTGAGGCCGGTGCGCTGATTGTTTCCGTGAAAGGTCTCATTGGGCGCCGCCCATGACGGTCCCGCGGCGAAGAGCGCCGCGAATCCGATGAGCATGGCCATGCGAATGATGTGATGGTTGAAGTGTGTTCGGCTCATGGCTCACTCCCTGTCCTGACCTGGCAGAAACGCGTAGCGCGCTTCCACGATGGGAACCCCGACGACGTCGATTTCGCTGATCTTGTTGGTCCCCAGGTACTTGTCGGCGGCCAGGTGAAAGGTGTTGGCGCCGTTGACGAACGGCTTGGTCCAGTCTTCCGCCTCGGGGTTGAAGTTCATAACCGACGCTCCGACCGAATCGGTGCAGACGCAGTTCGTACCCACCAGCAACAGGCCGGGAACGCACAGCCCGAGTTGATCGCCGTTCCATGAACCTTCGCCGCCCGATTCGGTGACGACGGCGTCGATGATCTGCAAGTCGATGGGCCGTGCGCGGCAGATGTCGGTCACGATGCGCGGAACGCGGAATCCATCGTCATTCGATACGATGGGTTCGATCAAACCGTCGCATTGCGGTCCCCGCACGCCGTTGTGCAACACGTCGACGCGCACGTCCGTGGCGTTTTCGTGATTGCGATGCGCGTCTGACCCATACAGCGCGTTGGGCGTGATGCCAAACAGGTTTTTCATCGAGAGGGTGATGCCGGCGATGTCGTGATTTTTCATCTTGGCGATGGAAACCATCACGTCGGTCTCGGCGTAGCGATGGTTGAAATCGAACGACGAAAACAGATAGCCGCCGTTTTCAACCGGCATGGTGAAATACTTTGACCCGGTTCCGAGGTTTCGCGTGTTTTCAAACTCAACGATGGGGCACATCGATTGAAACAGCGACACGTCGTAGTTATTCATCGTGAAGCCTTCGACGCCCACGTTGGCGGGCAGGCTTTCGACGATGACCAGCCGTTTGGCCCCGTATTCCTCGAACAGTTTGCACGCCGCCAGCGTCACCATCGGGTGGGTATACACCGTCTCGATGTTGCTGAGCGAATAATGTCCTTGGGCGAGGTGTCCGGTCAGGTTGACCTTGATGGTGACCGTCTTGTTTTTGACCAGGTCAGCGACGCCGCCCAGCCAGTCGAAGGTCTCGCGTAACCGCGCTTTGACCTCATCAAACTGGTAGGTTCGGCATCGTTGTATGGCGACCGGCGCAGTGGGCGCGGCGGCGCCCTGAGTCGGCGTGGCGGCGAGCACGCTGTCGCTCCGGGCGATCAGCATGCCGGCGGCCGCCGCCTTGATAAATGAGCGGCGCGAACATGGTTTGTGGTGAAACATTAGGTTCCCCGTTCCTTTTGATGTCGTACACGGCGTCATGGGGAGGTTGATCGGTGAGTTGCGTTGAATAAAAACAATCTCAAAATCAATCCCCAAAATACAACTCTGTCGAAGGTAACTATAGTAATAAGATGACGTGCGCGTCAATCTTTTTTTCCCAGGCGATTCATAAGCGGGCGTTCTCGCTCTTCACTTCTCAAATTCCCGCGCCCTGATTACACTTTGCCTGAACGCCGGTTTTCGCCCGCTCGGCGAGCGGACGGCGCCGATCGATCCATTGATGGACGGCGCTCGGAGCTGAATCAGCCCCCATCGTTCACCGACGCCGGAACCGGTCTCGCGCTCATCGACTCGAATCATCGCCGCGCCGCGAACCGGAATCATCTTCAACCCCGAACTTTATTGTGAGGAGCAGTCACATGGCCGTTACTCCCCCAGCCGCTCTGGCGCCAGCGTTGCCCGATTCACAAGGGCGTTTCGGCGTATACGGCGGTCGATTTATTCCTGAAACCCTCATGCCCGCCGTGGATGAACTCGAAAAAGCGATGGATGAAGCGCTGGCGGACGACTCGTTCCGCGCCGAGGTCGACGCCTATCTCAAAGATTACGTCGGCCGGCCCACCTCGCTCTATTTCGCCGAACGCATGACGCAGGATCTGGGCGGCGCGAAAATTTATTTCAAACGTGAAGACCTCGCCCACACCGGCGCCCACAAGATCAACAACACCATCGGTCAGGCGCTGCTGGCGCGGCGCATGGGCAAAAAACGCGTCATCGCCGAAACCGGCGCGGGCCAGCACGGCGTCGCCACCGCGACCGCCTGCGCGCTGCTGGGGCTGGAATGTATCGTCTACATGGGCGAGGAAGACACCGAACGGCAAAAACTGAACGTCTACCGCATGAAACTGATGGGCGCGAAGGTCGTGCCCGTCACCAGCGGAACCAGGACGTTGAAAGACGCCATGAACGAAGCGATCCGCGACTGGGTCACAAACGTGCGCACGACGCATTACATCATCGGCACCGTCTCAGGCCCTCATCCCTTCCCCAAGATGGTGCGCGAGTTTCAGTCGGTCATCGGCCGTGAGTCGCGCATTCAGATGATGGACCGCGAAGGACGCCTGCCCGGCGTCTGCGTCGCCTGCGTCGGAGGCGGCAGCAATTCGATGGGGCTATTCAACGGATTCATTCAAGATGAGAACGTCAGGCTGATCGGCGTTGAAGCCGCCGGCAAGGGCGTCGAAACCAATGAACACTGCGCTTCGCTGACCAAGGGCGAACCCGGCGTGCTGCACGGCGCGCTCACCTACCTGATTCAGGACCGCGACGGCCAGATCGCCCCGGTTCACTCGATCTCCGCCGGGCTCGATTACCCCGGCGTGGGGCCTGAACACTGCTATCTCAAAGACACGGGCCGCGCCGAATACGTCTCGATCACCGACGACGAAGCGCTCGACTCATTCACCTATATGTCGCGTATGGAAGGCATCATCCCCGCGCTGGAAACGGCCCACGCCGTCGCGCACGTCCGTAAAATCGCTCCGGATATGTCTCCGGACCAGATTATTCTCGTCTGCCTGTCCGGCCGCGGCGACAAAGACGTCGAAGCCGCCGCCCGGTATCTGAAAGAGGTGTTCGAATGAACCAGCCCGGCCAACTCGCCGCGCGCGGCGCCGCCGCGCTGGAACAAGCCTTCATCCGCCGCCGCGAACGGGGCGGAAAATGCCTGGTCACATACATCATGGCGGGCGATCCCGACCTTGGAACCACTGGAAAAATCATCCAGGGGCTCTCCAGCGTCGACGTCGACGTCATCGAACTGGGGCTTCCCTTCTCCGACCCGATGGCCGATGGCCCCGTCATTCAGGCGGCGGGCCAGCGCTCGTTGCGGCAGGGAACATCGCTCAGCAAAACGCTGAAGCTGGTTGAGGAGATTCGCCTCACCATCGACACGCCCATCGTCTTCATGACGTACTACAACCTGTTTTACCGCTACGGTATGGAGCGTTTCGCGGAAGACGCCGCCAGGGCGGGCGTCGACGGCGTCATCGTGCCCGACCTGCCATTGGAAGAAGCCGATGAATTCAACGCCCTGCTCGAAAAGCATGGCCTCGCGTATATCTACCTGATCGCGCCCACCAGCACGAACGCGCGCATCCAGTCGATCGCCGACAAGGCGCGCGGCTTTATCTATTACGTCTCTCGCACCGGCGTCACCGGCGAGCAGAAAAGCATCGCCGAAGACCTCGCCGAAAACGTCGAGCGCATCCACTCCATCACCGACAAGCCGGTAGCGGTCGGCTTTGGAATCTCCAGCCCCGAACAGGCGAGCCAGATCGCTTCCCACGCCGACGGCGTCGTCATCGGCAGCGCCATCGTGCGGCTGATCGGCGAAACCGCCGAGCTGCATGAACGCGTTACCGCCCGATTCGTCAAACCGTATATCGAGGCGTTGCATTCCAACGGTTGAACCCGGCGGGAATTCGCCCGGCGATTGATGATAAAAAACGCTTTATTTTCACTGGAAAACTTCTATACTAAGATTGTGTTAATTTGCGTCATTGCGCGTAAGCGCTTGGTTTTACAGGGGATAGAAGGAGAACGACATTGGCTTGGTTTCGCAAGAAAAAGAAGTTTACCCCGATCGGCGCGCAAAAAACCGACCTGCCCGAAGGGGTATGGGCGAAATGTCCATCCTGCGCGGAATACGTCACCAACGACGATATCCGGCGGAATCTGCATCGCTGTCCCAAGTGCGATCACTATTCCGTTTTCCCCATCGAAGAACGCATTCAACACACCCTCGACGATGGATCGTTTGAAGAGTTCGACTCCAATCTCGCCTCCAAAAACCCTCTCGATTTCGACGGTTACGACAAAAAATTACAAAGCGCGAAACAGAAGACCGGCCGGCATGAGGCCTGCGTCGCCGGACGCGGAACGATTCATGGTTACCCGGTGATTTTCGCCGCGCTCGACTTTTCATTCATGGGCGGCAGCATGGGTTCGGTCGTAGGTGAAAAGATCACTCGCTGCGCCGAACGCGCCGTCAACGACGAGCTCCCGCTGGTGGTGATCTCGACCGGCGGCGGCGGGGCGCGCATGCACGAAGGCACGCTCTCGTTGATGCAGATGGCTAAAACCAGCGCCGCCATCGGGCG
Organism: bacterium; assembly: GCA_016125385.1. Taxonomy (GTDB): domain Bacteria; phylum Hinthialibacterota; class Hinthialibacteria; order Hinthialibacterales; family Hinthialibacteraceae; genus WGLV01. The sequence continues at coordinate 31,537 of WGLV01000030.1, read as the reverse complement.
CATGAAGCAGCATGGCGTTCCCTTCATCTCGGTTATAGCCCACCCGACCATGGGCGGCGTGGCGGCCAGTTTCGCCGCGCTGGGCGACGTCATCATCGCCGAGCCGGGCGCCCTGATCGGCTTCGCCGGTCCCCGCGTCATCGAACAGACCATCGGCCAGCAGTTGCCCAAGGGATTTCAGCGCGCCGAGTTTCTGCTCGATCATGGCATGATCGACATGATCATTGAGCGGCCCCAGGTTCGCGAGACGCTCAAGCCGCTCATCCATCATATGTGGTACGCGCGCATCGCCGCCCGTAATGAACAGCGCGATCAGACCGGGCTCAGCATCGCCGGACGCACCGCGTAACGCTCTTTCCCATCCGAACGCAAACCGCCCCGGAGCGATCATCGTTCCGGGGCGGTTCTTTTTTCAACTCAATCAAACTTTATTTCTGAAATCAGAGTTAAAACATCTTGCTTTCGCTCCAGGCGGATTGACCGGCGTCTTTACGAAGCACGATTCCATCGTAGGCCGAAAAACACTCCCCGCTGAACCACTTGCTCACCCGTTCATGAATCTCGTCGCGAGGCGAACCTTCCACGTCGGGATAGGCGTGAACCATCAGCATGGCTTTCGCGCTCACCTGCTCGGCCAGATCGGAGGCCTGGGCGATGGTGAGGTGCATGGGGTGATCCATATCGACGAAGCTGGCTTCGGCGACCAGCAGATCGGTTTCGTTCACTTCGCTTGAGAGCGACTCAAAGGGCGCTGTATCGGCGGTGAAAGCCGCCTGTACGCCGTCACGCCCGGTGACGTGAACCCCCGTGGCCCCCTGCATGTGAACCACGTTGAACGGGCGAACCTTCAACGTGCCGATCTCGACGGTCTCGCCGGTTTTCAATTCATGCAGGGTGAACACTTCGCTGAAGATGCCGGGGAAGGCGGCGTGTTCGACCATGTCTTCCACAGCCCCCAGCGTCTGCTGGGTTCCATACAGATGAATCTGTTTTCCGGGGCTGTAGTTGGGGGTGTATTTCCACGCCACCACCAGCCGGGTCAGGTCGACGGTATGGTCGGCGTGACTGTGCGTGATAAAGAGATGTTCGATTCCGTCGAGCGCCGCGAAGATATCGCCATCGGCGCGGCAGCGCTGGTAGAGCGCGCCATTGCCGAAGTCGACATGCAGACGGGTGGCGCCGTCGGTGAACTCATAACTGCTCTGAAGAAAATAACTGGAAGACGCCGAACCGCAGCCATAAACACGCCATTCCGACATGGTTTGTTCCTCTCCAATGGTAGAGTGGGCTTAGTGTAGCAAATTGCGCTCCCCAAGCAAAGCGTGAATTGCGTTTTTCGTCGTCCCCGCCTCGCTTACATCTTCGCGTGTGATGGTTTATGATTGACCCACGCATCAGCGACTTAGTTCATCAAAATGATTATGGGGTGAATCATGACCAGTAAAGTAACTGTGCCTTCCGATGGAGCGAAAATCGAGTGGAAAGACGGGAAAATCAACGTACCGGATAACCCGGTGATCCCGTACGTTGAAGGGGATGGAATCGGCGTGGATATCTCGCCGGCGATGATTAAAATTCTCGACGCGGCCGTGAACAAAGCCTATAACGGCTCAAAGAAACTGGCCTGGATGGAAGTGCTGGCGGGCGAAAAAGCCAACAACGCGTGCGGTTCGTGGCTGCCCAAAGAAACGCTCGACGCCTTCCGCGAGTTCCGAGTGGGTATCAAAGGCCCGCTGACCACGCCGGTCGGCGGCGGCATGCGTTCATTGAACGTGGCCCTGCGTCAGGAACTCGACCTGTACGTCTGCCTGCGCCCGGTGCGCTATTTTCAGGGCGTGCCCAGCCCGGTCAAACACCCCGAACTGGTCGATATGGTGATTTTCCGTGAAAACACCGAAGACATTTACGCGGGCATCGAGTTTATCGGCGGAACGCCCGAAGCGCAGAAAATGCTTGATTTTCTGGCGAAGGAGTTTCCCGATTCATTCAAGAAAATCCGTTTCGGCACGCAGGAAAAAGCCGGCGCGTGGCAGCAGGTTCTCGAACAGGTGGGCATGGCGAAGCGCGAAGTGGGCGTTAACGTCGGCCTCGGCATCAAACCCGTCAGTTACCTGGGCACGGAGCGGCTGATTCACAGCGCCATCAGCTACGCCATAAAGCATAATCGCAAAAACGTGACCCTCGTCCACAAGGGCAACATCATGAAATACACATCGGGCGCGTTTCGCGACTGGGGTTATCAAGTCGCGAAAGAATTGTACGGCGCGGTTGAACTCGACGGCGGCCCCTGGCTTCAGATTCCCGAAGGCAAGCCGGGCGCGGGCATCATCATCAAGGATTGCATCGCCGACGCCTTTCTTCAGCAGATTCTTACTCGGCCCGCCGAGTATGACGTCATCGCCACGCTGAACCTCAACGGCGATTACATCAGCGACGCCCTCGCCGCCGAAGTGGGCGGCATCGGCATCGCCCCCGGCGCCAATATCAACTACATCACCGGTCACGCCATATTCGAGGCGACTCACGGCACCGCGCCCAAATACGCAGGTCAGGACAAGGTCAACCCCGGTTCGCTGGTACTCTCCGGCGTGTTGATGCTCGAACACCTGGGCTGGGGCGAAGCCGCCGAACTGGTGATCAAAGGCATTGAAGAAACTATCCGGCAAAAGCGCGTCACCTACGACTTTGAACGCCTGATGGAGGGCGCGACCCTGCTGAAATGCTCTGAATTCGCCGACGCGATCATCGGAAATATGTAAACGGATCAACTCGTGAATAGCAAAAGGCTCCTCGCGGCGCGGGGAGCCTTTTTTCATGATGATTGACTCGTTCTCGTTGACATCCCGCGATGAAACTCCTGAAATAGCGGCTGGCGCCGGTTCGTAATCATCACCATCACTGATTTTCACGCTCAAGGGGAGACATCCATCATGAAGTCAACCATCTACACCGTCGTTCTCATCATTGGCCTGATCATTTCCGTCGCGGGAGGCGTAGGGCTGGCGATCACAAAGAAAAAGAATCCCGAAGGCAATCTCAACTATACCTGGCTTGGCGTTTTGATGTTCGGCGACGTGGTCACCGTCATCGGCGCGCTGGGGTTGTTCGTCTGGTAATCTCATATCCCACATTCTGCGTCAAAATCATCATCGGGGTTTCGCGCCAATTACGGCGAAGCCCCGTGTTCTTCTCAGCGGGCGGCTCATCGGGTAAGATACAGAGGCGAGTGACAGCGGCCATCGGATGATGGCCGCCGGGGGGCTGGATCTTCCAGAGGTACGAACTGATTTTATTCAATAAGCGTTAATTCAAGGAGCGAATCATGCAGAAAAAAATCACCGTCGTGGGCGCGGGCAACGTCGGCGCCACCTGCGCGCTGTATCTCGCGCAACAAGAGCTGGGCGACGTCGTTTTACTCGACATTATGGAGGGCGTTCCCCAGGGCAAGGCGCTTGACCTTCTTCAGGCGGGCGCGGTTCTCGGTTTTGACAGCCTGCTGACCGGCACAAACGATTACGCCGACACCGCCAATTCGGACATCGTGGTGATCACCGCCGGGCTGGCCCGCAAACCGGGCATGGACCGTCTCGACCTGCTGAAGAAAAACGCCGAGATCATCGGCGGCATCACCGAAAATGTGGCCAAACACTCCCCCAACGCCATCATCATCATGGTCACCAACCCCATCGACGTGATGGTTTACCTGTCGTACAAAAAATCCGGCTTCCCCAGCAACCGCGTCATCGGCCAGGCGGGCGTGCTCGACTCGGCCCGCTACGCCACTTTCATCGCGCGTGAGTTGAACACCTCGGTTCAACACGTCCGCGCCATGGTGCTGGGCGGCCACGGCGACAGCATGGTTCCGCTGCCGCGCTTTTCGACCGTGTCGGGTATTCCCATCACCGAATTGATTCCGCCCAACCGCATCAAGGCGATCAACGACCGCACCCGCACCGGCGGCGGCGAAATCGTCAAACTGCTGGGCAGCGGCAGCGCGTATTACGCTCCCGCCGCGGCGACCGTCCAGATGGTCGAGTCGATCGTCAACGACTCCAATCACATACTCCCCTGCTCGGTGTACGCCACCGGCCAGTACGGCATCTCGGACATCTACATCGGCCTGCCCACTAAACTCGGCAAAGACGGCGTGAACGAGATTATCGAGCTTCAACTCGATTCAGCCGAGCAGCAGGCGTTGCTCAATTCGGCGGAAGTGTACAAGAAGAGCGTTGAAGAAGTCGCGGAGTTTTTCTAAAAAACAGATCCCGTCCCGCCCGTTCATTTACACGGGCGGGACGGTTTTTTCGCTCGCGGTTCAGTCATACCAATCCAGATAAAGACCTGAGTGCATGAAAATCAAATACATCGGTCATTCCTGCTTTCTGCTGACGTCATCGACCGGGTTGACGATCATGATCGATCCGTACAAATCGGGCGCGTATGGCGGCGCCATCCGCTACGATCCGATCGTCGATCGCGCCGACATCGCCGTACTCAGCCACGATCATGAAGATCACGCCAACGTGAAAGACCTGCCCGAGCAGCCTCTGTCCGTTCGGGCTGAGAGCCGGGTCAAGGGCGTTGATTTCGACGTAACCCAGACCTTTCACGACGACAACGAAGGCAAGGATCGCGGCCCCAATCGCTGCTTCTCATTCGAACTCGACGGCATCCGCGTGTGCCACCTCGGCGACCTCGGTCACACCCTGACCGAGGAGCAGGTAAAGTCGATCGGTGCGGTCGATATCCTGCTGATTCCAGTGGGTGGACGGTTTACCATCGGCCCTGAAGAGGCTCATCAGGTGGTCGAACAACTCGCGCCCAAGATCGTTGTGCCTATGCACTTTAAAACCGACAAGTGCCTGTTTCCCATTGAGCCGGCGGACGTGTTTCTCGAAGGCAAATCTGAAGTGCGGCGTTCAGGCGGAAGCGAAGTCATCATCAACAAAGAAGATTTGCCCGGCAAGCGAACTTATTTATACATTCCCCCAGGCAACTGACCTTCGCGGGACCACGAGACCAACAATATGAAAAAAATCGAAGCCATCATCAAACCATTCAAACTCGATGACGTAAAAGACGCTCTGGCCGAGATCGGCATCGTGGGCATGACCATCTCCGAAGTGCGCGGTTTTGGACGCCAGAAGGGACACAAGGAACTCTTCCGCGGCAGTGAATACGTAATCGACCTGTTGCCCAAAGCAATGATCGAAGTGGTCGTCAACGACGATAAATGCCAGGAGGTGGTCGACGCCATCATGCGCGCGGCTCGCACCGGCAATATCGGCGATGGAAAAATTTTCGTCTCCACCCTCGACGAGGTATTCCGCATCCGCACCGGCGAAACCGGCGAATCGGCGGTGTAAAACTAAAACGCGAGGCGCCGTTTTCCCGCCCGATAACCAAAAAATAACAGCCGCGACGCTTTTTATCGCGCATCCCCCGGTCAGGGAGTCATCACGGCTCCCTGTCTCTCTTTTCATCCCATCCACAAAAAAAATTCCCCGCCATTGTCATTTTTTATGCTCCTGATAAAATGAATGCAAGTGCTTACTTGCATAAGAAGGTCATCATGAAAAACGCCCGCGACAAAATTCTCAACGCCGCGCTCAAAACCTTCAGCCGGAACGGCTTGTCAGGCTCCTCGACCCGCGCCATCGCCAAAGAAGCCGGCGTGAATGAAGTCACGCTGTTCCGCCATTTCGGCAACAAGAAAAACCTGTTCGCCGAGGTCATCCAGCGTTATTCAGCGATTCCCGACATCGATGAGGCGCGCGGCGCGCCCGATGAACCGCTGCCCCGCCGGCTGGACGAACTGGGCAAGCGAATCATCGCGATTCTCGACCAGCGCAAAAACATGATCGCGATCCTGCTCTCCGACGCTTCGAAAAACAAAGCGCAGGCGAAAACGATGCTCGAATGCGGCCCCGGTCAGGTGTTGGCTCACCTTACGGAATGGTTCGAGCAGGAAAAAGAACGCGGCGAGATGCGCGATCTCGACCCTGAATGCGTGGCGCGGGCCTTTATGGGCATGTTTTTCATGACGGTTCTGATGCAGAAGATTTTACCGGGCGATTCGGTCATGCCGATCGATCTTGATAAAGCGCATGAAACGTTCATCGATGTGTTGCTGCATGGAATACTGCCCCGAGAGGATGAATCATGAAGCGAATTTTCCCCTTGCTGCTGATCGCCGCGCTGGGCGCGGCGGGCTGGTACTGGCTCGACCACAACGGCCATCGCGAGTTCCCCTACTCGGGAACGATCGAAGCCGACGACGCGTCGCTGGCGTCGAAGATCGGCGGCCGCATTGAAGAGGTGCTGGTTGAAGAAGGCGACGCGGTCACGGCGGGTCAACCGTTGATCCGCCTCGACCGGGGTCCGGCTCAGGCCGCACTCGATGAAGCCCGGGCGGCGCACCAGACCGCCATCCACCGGCTGGAAGAACTGGAACACGGCAGCCGGCCGCAGGAAATCGACGCCGCGCGCGCTCAGCTCCTTCAAGCGCAAGCGCGCTGGCGTGAAATGAAGAACGGCCCCCGCAAAGAAGAGATCGACGCCGCGCGCGCTAACGTCGAAGCCGCCGAGGCGAAACTCAAACTCGCGCAACGCACTGAAAAACGCATCCGTGACCTGCAAGCCACCCAGGCCGCCTCGCGCGAACAGCTCGATCAGGCCGAAGAACAACTCGACGCCGCGCAAAGCGGGCTGCGCGCCAGCCAGGCGCAACTGACGCTGCTGTTGAACGGATACCGCGAAGAAGACGTCCAGCAGGCGGCGGCGGCGGTCGATGCCGCGTCGGCCGCGCTCAGTCTGGCGGTGGAAGGCCCGCGCCCCGAACAGATCGCTCAGGCCCGGGCCGAGGTCGCGCGCGCCTCGGCGACGGTGGATCGGCTGCGCTTCGATCTCGACGAAAAAGAAATCAACGCGCCCGGCGAGGGCGTTGTCGAGGTTTCGCGGTTGGAACGCGGCGACCTGCTGGCGCCGAATCAGACCGCGCTTACCGTGTTGCTATATCAGCCGCTCTGGGTGCGCATTTACGCACCCGAGAGCCGTCTGGGTTCGTTTCAAGTGGGAGAAGAAATCAAGTTGGCGGTAAACGCCTACCCTGGCGAAACCTTCACAGGAAACGTGATTCAGATCAACCGGCAGGCCGAGTTTACCCCGCGTAACGTGCAGACGCCCGACACTCGCGACGATCTCGTATTCGGCGTCAAGATCGAGATACAGGATCCCGATCATCGTCTGCGGCCCGGTATGGTCGCCGACGCGCGGCTCGCCTCCGAAGGAGCCCGCCCATGAAGCCCGCCGCGAAAAACACGATCGTGGTCAACGGGCTGACCAAACGTTTCGGATCGTTCACCGCCGTCGATCGCGTCAGCTTTGAAGTAGAGCGAGGCGACATCTTTGGATTTCTCGGGCCCAATGGCTCGGGCAAATCGACGGTCATCCGCATGCTGTGCGGGCTGCTGGCGCCCACCGAGGGCGACGCCGAACTGCTGGGGATCAGCGTCCGCGAGAATCCGGGAGAGGTCAAAAAACACATCGGCTACATGTCGCAGCAGTTCAGCCTCTACCGCGATTTGACCGTTCATGAAAACATGCGTTTTTTTGGGCAGTTGTACGGACTCAGCCGTGAAACGATTCACCGCCGCGAGCAAGAACTCGGCGATTACCTCGGGCTGCATCCCTACCGGGACCGCCAGGCGGGCAAACTCTCCGGTGGATGGAAACAGCGTCTGGCGCTGGCCTGTTCGATGATGCACGAACCTGAGATCGTCTTTCTCGACGAGCCCACCGCCGGCATCGACCCGGTGGCGCGGCGTGAATTGTGGGACCTGCTGTTCGATCTGTCGGCGCAAGGCATCACTTTTTTCGTAACCACCCATTACATGGATGAAGCCGAACGCTGTACCAAAGTGGCCTACATTTATCTCTCGCGTCTGATCGCCTGCGACGACACGTCAACGCTCAAACAGCTGCCAGCCGCCACGCCGGAAGGCTGCCGCCGAATCGAAATTCGCGCCGATCCGGTCACGTCGGCGCTCGACGCGTTGCGCAAACGGGACGAGGTGCGCTCAGCCACCATCTTCGGAGACGGCGTTCACCTGCTCGTCGATGAAACCGCGAATAATGAAACCCTGCGTGAGTTTTTACGGTCGAGCGATTTCAGCGACGTCGAGGTGCGCGATATCCAGCCCTCGCTGGAAGACGTTTTCGTTGAGCTGACCCTTCAGGAGGAGCGGAACAGGCGATGAAAGGATATTTCGCGATTTTATCGAAAGAACTCATCCACATGGCGCGCGACCCGTTGACGATTCTGTTCGCGTTTTTGCCGCCGATCGTGCAGGTGATCGCTTTCGGCTACGCCATCAACACCGATGTGCGCGACCTGCGCACCATCGTGTATAACGAAGACCTGCGCGAAGCCAGCCGCGAGCTGATCGATCAATTCATCAACACCGACGTGTACAAAATCATCGGGTACGTCCATTCGCGGGAAGAGTTGAGCCGGGCGCTGGTCGAAGGCCGCGCGGTGGTGGGCGTCGACGTACCGCCTGATTACACCGACCGGATCAAAGCGGGCGAAACCGCCAGCGTTGGGGTGTATCTCGACGGCAGCAACAACTCGATCGCCATGCAGGCGATGATGGCGGCGAACGGCCTGGGCCTTAACGCCGCGCTGAAAAAGATCGAAACGGCGAAAAACATCGTCCCGCCGCTCGACGTGCGCCCGCGGGTTCTGTTCAATCCCGATCTGTTGTCGTCTCACTTCTTCGTTCCCGCCATCATCGGCGTGGCGTTGCAGCTGTCGCTGACCATGCTGGTCGCCTTCGCCATCGTACGCGAACGCGAACTGGGTACGCTTGAACAACTGATGGTGAGCCCGGCGTCCCGTTCGGCCCTCCTGCTCGGCAAGCTGATTCCGTACCTGATGCTGGCGTTCGTCGAGATGGGCGTGTTGCTGCTGGTAATGCGGTTTCTGTTCGGCATCCACATCGCCGGCGATCCAATGTTGCTGATGACGCTGTCGGGGTTATTCGCGCTGGCGGTGGTGGGCATTGGCCTGCTGATCAGCGCCACCGCGCAAAATCAGGTGCAGGCCACCCAGATGGCGATCGCTACGCTGTTGCCCTCCATCTTTTTCTCGGGTTTCATTTATCCGCGCGATACCATGCCGATGTTTTTCTACGGCCTCAGTTACGTACTGCCATTAACCTATTTTCTGGAGATTTTACGCGGGATCGTATTACGCAGCGCCACCTTCTCGAATCTGATTCGCTTCGTCTATCCGCTGGGCGTCATGGGGCTGCTGCTCTTTACCCTGTCGGTGATGAAGTTCCGTAAGCGGCTCGATTAAGTCTTTCCCGGCCGTTCACCAAGGTTGAATTTAAGGCGGAGAACCTGCGAGAAACTCCGGTCCGGCAACGTGATAGTCGCGATCGATTTTTCAGAACGCCTCACCCGCACCACGTCGGTGCTACACAGTTCCGTGCGAATCTGCCCGTCCAGAATTAACAGCAACCGGTCGCCTCCCCGTAAAAAACGCACGATCAGCTCACGTTCACCGTTCACCACCAGCGGCCGGTTAAAAAGAGAATGCGGCGAGACCGGCGTCACGATCAGCGCCGGCAGGTTTGGTTCGAGAATGGGGCCGCCCGCCGAAAGCGAATGCCCGGTCGATCCAGTGGGCGTGGAGATGATCAGGCCGTCGGCGCGATAGGTCAACGCCGAGCGGTCGTCTTCGCCCACCGAAAGTTCAAGCAGGCGGCCGGGCTGCGCCAGCGTAATCAGCGATTCGTTCAACGCGTACGACTGAAACGGCTCGCCATCATCACGTTCGACCCGCGCCTGAAGAAAAAAGCGGTTGACTACGCGATAATCGCCAGTGGCCAGCGCCTCGATCGCGATCTCCAGTTCATGCTGCGCGCTTGAGGTCAGAAATCCAAAGCCGCCCAGGTTGATTCCGAGCAGCGGTTTGGGTTGAGACGCGATCTGCCGCGCGACGCCGAGAATGGTTCCATCGCCTCCCAACACAATGACGGCGCCACACTCGCGTGTCACATCGGCGAGATCGGCGTCGTGAATGTGATTGGTCTGGCTGTACTCGACCGTACGGCTGCGGACGCCATGCGCGCGCAACGCCTCGGACGCCTTCCGGGCCGCGCCAAGCGCGCCTTCTTTGGCGGGGTTATATACAATAACGGCGCATTCAATCTTCGCGGGCTGATTCATGGAGTCCTTTCATGCGCTTCATTCACCGCGGATTCAAGCGCCTCGGGCGGAACGCTTCGGTCCGGACGCGGCGCGAGGTGAAACAGAAACTCAACATTCCCCGATTTGCCTTCAATCGGCGAAGGGGTCACGCCAATGACCGACCATGACCGCCCCACGTAGAAATCATAGCAATCAACCAGCACTTCGTGATGGTCTTCACGGCGTCGCACAACGCCGTTCTTTCCCACCCGCCCTTTGCCGATTTCAAACTGTGGCTTGATCAGCATCACCGCCGTCCCCCCGGGTTTCAACACCGATTGCGTGGCGTCGAACAGTTTTTTCACGCTGATGAACGACAGGTCGCCCACTACCAGATCGACCGCTTCGCCCAACGCGTCCCGCGTGACGTAGCGGCAGTTGGTGCGGTCCATCACCACCACACGGGGATCGGTTTGCAGCGCGTACGCCAGCTGGCCGCGCCCCACGTCGATGGCGTATACCCGGGCCGCTCCGCGCTGCAGCAGACAATCGGTGAACCCGCCGTTCGAAGCGCCGAAATCGGCGGCGGTCAGCTCCGCCGGGTCGATCTCAAAGACGTCCAGCGCGCGTTGCAGCTTGAACCCGCCCCGGCTGGCGAACGGCGTTTCGCGCCGCGCGACGCGGATCGGCGATTCAACGTCGACTTTAACGCCGGGCTTGTCATGCACGATCTCGTCGATCAATACCACGCCGGCGCGAATCAACCGTTGTGCTTCATCGCGGCTGGCGGCCAGCGAGCGTTCAACCAACACCACGTCAAGACGGGCTTTTTCGCTCATACCGCGTCACACTCCACGCAGGCCGCGCATCATCTCTCCGCGCGCGGCCATTCGGGCGCCGTGAAACTGCCCCCACGCCGCCGCCCAGGCGTGGCGGGGCGCGTTTATGAAATCGCGCCGCCAGGTCGAATCGTAGGGAGGGTGAGATAGCAGATAGCCCCAGTCGCGGCGCGTCGTCGACATCCACCCCCGAATCGCCGCCCGCCGGGTTGGAACGGTGCGCAGCCCGAACAGTTCATTCAGCCGGTAATGATCGATTAACGTACGCTTCCATGTATAGTCAGGAGGCCGGTCGTGAGAATGGATCACCGCCGCATCCGGTTCGTAAACGAGCGTCATCCCGTTACTCAACGCTCGCAGTCCCCATTCGATATCTTCTCCGTATGGCGCGTGTGGAAACGGAATCGCCTTCCACGCGGCGCGCCGGATCACGCTGGCGACGTTATCGAATACGCACCGGGCGTAGCGGTCATACGGCGTCATGCCGCAAAAATCATCCAGCCGCCCGGCTCGAACCACTCGGCGCTCATCCACCCCGCTGAGCCAGGCGCTCACGTCGCGCCGCACGAGAGGCCCCGCCTCCGGACGGGGAATCTGCCGCGCGTATCCCGCGTCAGCCTGGTTCGCTTCCAGCGAGTCGATCATGGTTTCGCAATAATCGTTTCGCTGGGGAAGCGCATCCTGTGTAAAGAAAAACAGAAATTCGCCGTGCGCTTTGGAGGCGCCCAGATTGCGGGTGGCTCCATGATTAAATGCACGCGCGGGAATTTCAATTATGTTACACTGCCTTTGGCGGGCATAATGTAAACTATCGTCACGTGAGCCTGAGTCGACGAGGATAATTTCCATGTCGCTGGCCAGAGATTGACTGGCCAGCCGATCCAACAGACGAAGCAGATCATTTCCGCCGTTCAATATTGGGACTACAACGCTCACTTTGGGGTTCTTTTGCTGTTCATTCATGCTATATTGGTTCAAAATTCAGGCCGGATTCGATCTATCATTTTCATTATACGATTGGCAAGTTTTATTGCGTTATTGGGATCGAGACGATTACAAAACCGTGCTTGGACAAAATAAATAGTTTCAAAAAAAGTGGCTGGTTGCGATTTTTAGCGCGATCAACAGTTTTGTCTTCCCATTCAGGATTGAGAATGGTACGATCTTTGCCAGGATATTGGCTCTCCCGATAGATAATATTTACAATTTCAGTGTTATTGTCGTTCAAATCTTGAATCAGGCAATGAATCGTTTGTAACGGTACATTTCGACAGCGTTACGAACGGGGGACAAAGCGAATGAATGCAAACCAGAATCCATACGAACATCTTAATGGCGTTCATATCGCCGTTTTGTGTTATCGAGGAAAGTCAGAACGCCCTTTCCTTGAAAATCTGGGAGCGACCGGCTGCCGGATCACCCAGTCGAATAACCTGAAAGAGCTGTCATTCAGCCTGTCTCGCGACCCAGCCAAGTTGTTGGTGATCGAACTCTCACAATGCGAAGACTACCACGAAGAACGGAAGAAACAAAACCCTTCCATTGAGAACCTCGGCAGCGAAATTCTCGTCATCGCCACCGAAGGCAAAACCGAAGAAGCCGCCGAGTGGGCGAGAACATTGCAGGGCTATTTTCTCACCATCCCCGCCGTCACCGAAGAAATCGCGATTCTTCTCGAACGCGTACTCGACGCCAACCTGCTGAAGAATCGCCTGGCGCGATACGAAACCACCGAATCGATGATGGAGCGCTTTGGATCCATCGTAGTCAAATCCCCGGAAATGATCGACGTGATCCGCCTCGCGCGCATGCTGGCGCGGCGCGATGACGCGATCCTGTTCACCGGTCCGGCGGGCTCGGGCAAGGAACATCTTGCGCAATTAATACACGAACACAGCGTCCGCCGTCACGGGCCGTTTCTATCCATCAACTGCCGCGCGTTTGAAGGTGAAGAACTGGCGGGCGAGTTGTTTGGACGCGGCGAAAAAGATAAAAATCCCTGTCTGGCCGAGCAGGCGTCAGGTGGAACGCTGTATCTCGATGATATTTCAGCGGCCGCCCCCGAAGTACAGGGCAAGCTGCTCCGATTTATCGAAAACGGCGCTTATAAATCGCCCGAGGGTAAGGGGACCCGAAAGTCGGACGTGCGCGTCTTCGCGGGAACCAGCCAGCAACTGGGCGAACTCGCCGCCGCCGGTGAGTTTTCAGAAGAACTGTTCTTTTTGCTAAACCGTTTCACAGTCGCCCTGCCCGCGTTACGCCGCCGGATTGAAGATATCCCCATTCTGGCGAGGGAAATGCTGGCGCGATTGAGCCGTGAGCGGGGCGAAGAACCCATCCGCATCACCGAAGAAACGATGAAAGCGCTGATGGAACACGCCTGGCCGGGAAATTTGCGCGAACTGGAAAACGTCTTGACATACGCCTTGCAGATGGCGGGGAAAAACGCCATCGAACCGATTCACCTGCCCAAACAGTTTCATGATGAGGTGGGCAGCTTGTTCATCAGTTCATCGGAAGATGACCTGCCCACCATGAGCGAGATCGAGCGGCGTTATATTCTCAAAGTGATGGAAGCCACCGGAAACAACAAGGTCAAAGCCGCCGCGATTCTCGACATTAACCGCGCGACGCTTCACCGCAAGTTACAGATTTACGAGAGCCAGAAACTGTTCGAAGTCGAAGTCGCCTGAGATCGCCGCAACCTCGATTGGTCACACAAAGCCCGGCTCGAACGCGCCGGGCTTTTTCATGCGAAAGCGGGCTTTATAGTACAACCGGGCGTCACGTATCATTCGTTCGTTTCCCGATCAAATTTCTTGCGGCGGCCGGAAATGAAAATCGTATTCGTCAACCATACCTTCCCTCCCTTCAGCTACGCCGGGTCGGAGCTCTGCGTCCTGAACATGGCGAAAGAACTGATCCGGCGCGGTCACGAAGCGGTGGTGTTTTACCGTTTTTCCGACGCCGCGCTGGATGAATACACGATCCAGTCCGATGAATACGAGGGCGTACCGGCCTCGCGCATCAACCAGACCTACCGTTTCGTCAATCGTTTTCATGACATCTATCACAATCCGGTTCTGGGCGCGCGTTTTGGCTGTTGGCTGCGTGAACAACGCGCGGATATCGTCCACTTTCATCACCTCACCAACCTGTCGTTGACTCTGCCGGCTGAAGCGCGCGCGGCGGGCTGCCGCGTCGTGATGACGTTGCACGACTACTGGCTGCTGTGTCAGCGCGGACAGCTCCTGCGGCGCGATCTCTCCTGCTGCGGCGGGCCTTCGCCCATGCGCTGCCGCGCCTGCCTGGCGCCGCAACTGGTTCGGGGCCGCTGGCGCGGATTGGCCGAACGCGTTCTCCGTGTGATTCAGCCCGCGAGTAAAGAGCGCCCGCTGATCGATTGTCTTCAACCACGCCGCGCCAACATCACGGCGCCCGATCCACACTACGTTTCACGAACCGAGTTCCCTCTGGGCGGTGGACCGGTGTTATTGATGCACCCGCCCGCCCAGGCGGTCTATCCGGCGAGATTCAGCCGCAAAGCGCGCTTTGTCTCCGCCGTCGCGCTTCACCCGGAGGTATACGACAAGCCCGGCGGCGGCGTTCGTTTCGAAGTATGGCGCGGTGATGAACGCCTGTTCGATGACACGCTCGACCCGAAACACGAACCCGCCGATCGCGGTTGGCGTCCGGTCGAGTTCACGCTGGAAGAGGATGCGAAACAACGCCCGCTTACACTGCGAACCGTCGCTTCGACGGGCGATCCTCAGTTTTGCTCGGCGGGGTGGTTGAATCCACGCGTCCTGCCCATGCAAATGGAATCCCCAAACAGCGAAATCGATCTCGAAGCCGCCGCATCGCGCCGCCGCATCAAAGCTCTGCTTGAAAACGCCGCCGATCTGCTGGTCCATTTGTCCCCTCAAGCGCATGAGGGAATCGCTCACCGGACCAACCGGGTGCGGCGCGTGTTCGACGAAGTGGACGTCTTTATCTCGCCATCGGAATTTCTGCGGCGCTTTTTCATTCAGTTCGGATTGCCGCAAGACAAAATCCTGTTTTCCGACAATGGCTTTCCCCCCGCCCCCGCTCCACGCGAGCGGGCGTATCACGATCCGATTCGTTTCGGCTATATCGGTACGTGGATTCCTTCCAAGGGAGTCGATCTGCTGCTGGAGGCGTTTCGCCAAATCGATCCATCCCGGGCGCGGCTGCGGGTGTATGGGTTCTTCCCCGGATATGACGGCTATGAAGATTACCCCGCGCGGTTGCGATCGCTGGCCGGTCCCGCCGTCGAATTTCACGGCAAGTACGATCCCTCGGAGGTGTACGGCATTCTGAGCGAACTGGATTGCATCGTGGTCCCATCGATCTGGTGGGAAAACTCACCGATGACCGTGCATGAAGCATTTCAGATGAGAGTTCCCGTCATCACCGCCGATGTGGGCGGAATGGTTGAACAGGTCAGAAACGGCGGAGGACTCACGTTTCAACACCGCGACGCCGCCAGCCTGCGGCGCGTCATCGAAGGCCTGATCGCCGAACCCCGGCGCCTCGCCGCTTTGCGCGAGACGATTCCCGCCGTAAAATCGATTGGCGATCATCTTGATGAACTTCTGCTCGTGTATCAGCGCCTGATGATGGAGACCAATTCTTCGTGACCGAAACATCCGAAAACGAAATCTATTCCGCC
This sequence comes from bacterium, assembly GCA_016125385.1. GTDB lineage: Bacteria > Hinthialibacterota > Hinthialibacteria > Hinthialibacterales > Hinthialibacteraceae > WGLV01. Next base: position 15,808 of record WGLV01000030.1, on the reverse strand, counting down.
TTCGCCGGCATTTACGACGACGTCATGCGCGACGTCGATTATGACTCGTGGGCTGAACATATCATCCGCCTGGCGAAAAAATTCAAAATCAACGTCACGTCCGTTCTCGAAATCGCCTGCGGAACCGGCGTCATGACGGCCAACCTGGCCGAGCGCGGGTATCGTGTGACCGGCGTCGACATTTCGCCCGGCATGCTGGCCATCGCCCGGAAGCGGCTCACCGAAACGCGCGTCAAAGCCCAGTTACTGCACGGGTCGATGGACGACCTGGCCGCGCTGAGACTTGAACCGGGGTACGATCTGGCGATCTGTCTGTACGACAGCCTGAACTATCTGCTCGATGAGACCTCGGTCGCTCGCGCTTTTGAAGACGTCTTCGCGCTGTTACGCCCCGGCGGCGGGTATATCTTCGACGTCACCACCGAATACAACCTGATGCATAATTTCGCGGGATACACCTTCGCGGAAAATTTCGAAGACGCTTCGTACATCTGGGAAAATGAGTACGACATCGTCAACAAGATTTGCGCTTCAAAGGTAAGCATCTTCAAACGCGGCGATCGGGGCTATGAAAAATTTGTGGAAGTGCACCGCCAGCGGGTTTACCCCAACAGTTGGCTCAAAGATCGCCTGCAGGACGCGGGGTTTGAGATGCTCGGCACGTTTTTCAACATGACGGAAAAACCTGTGTCGGCCAAATGCGAACGCATCCATTTCGTCTGCCGGAAACCGAAGTAAGCGCGGCGTCACGCGAAAGCGCTCCGAAACTCCATTCGGCGCCGGCGAAGCCACGCCGCGATAAGGCGATCGATCATGACGGATCCGCTGAGCGTCTTTCATCCCCTGGTTGCGCACTGGTTCCGCGAACGGCTGGGCGAACCGACTGAACCGCAACGCCGCGCCTGGCCGGTGATCGCCGCGGGCCGGCATGTATTGATCTCATCCCCCACCGGCAGCGGCAAAACCCTCACCGCGTTTCTTTTCGCGCTTGACCGCCTCATTCAAAAAAAATGGAAGACGGGGCGATGTTCGGTGCTGTACGTCTCGCCGTTAAAAGCGCTTAATAACGACGTTCAGCGCAACCTGATCGTTCCGCTTGACGAACTGCGCGAGTATTTCCACGCCGCCGGAGAGGAGTTTCCCGATATCCACGCGGCGGTCCGCAGCGGCGACACGCCTTACGGTGATCGCGCCCGCATGCTGCGTCGCCCTCCCGAAATCCTCATCACCACGCCCGAAAGCCTGAACCTGATTCTCGCCTCGCCGCGCGCCCGCACCATGTTACATGGCGTTCAAACCATCATCCTCGACGAAATCCATTCGGTGGCGGAGGGCAAGCGCGGCGTTCATCTCATCACGGCGGTCGATCGCCTCACCCTGCTGGCGGGCGAGTTTCAACGCATCGCGCTGTCGGCCACGGTCAAGCCGCTCGAAACCATTGCAGAATGGGCGGCCGGGCGCCGCATCGAAGAAAGCGAGGGCGGCTTCTCCTGTCACCCACGTCCGGTCGAGATCGTCGATTGCACGGGGCGCAAGCGCATCGAACTCGACGTTCGGCGTCCTCCCGAGGCGGTTGAATCCAGCGACGAAGCGCGATTCTGGGCGCCGTTCGCCGCCGCGCTGAAAGAACGGATCCTTAACAATCGCTCCACGCTTGTCTTCACCAACAGCCGCCGGCTGTGTGAACGGCTGAGCGCGCTGCTTAACGAGGGCGAGGCGAAACCCATCGCTTACGCGCATCACGGTTCGCTCTCACGCGAGACCCGCGCGGTCGTCGAAGATCGCATGAAACAGGGCGTACTGCCCGCCATCATCGCAACCAGTTCTCTCGAGCTGGGCATCGACATCGGCGCGCTGGATGAAGTATTGATGGTCCAGGCGCCGCCGGGCGGGTCCGCCGCGTTGCAGCGCATCGGCCGCGCGGGCCACGGCGTGGGTCAGGTCAGCCGCGGCTCGATTTTCACCACGCATGGGCTCGACCTCGTGCTTTCCGCCGTGGCCGCGAATTGCGTCCAGCGCCGCGAGGTGGAGCCGATCCGACCGGTGACGCGCCCGCTCGACATGCTCGCGCAGACCGTCGTAGCCATGACCGGCGTGGATGAATGGACGCTGGATGGGCTGTATGCGTTTCTCCTGAGCAGCGCGCCCTATTTCAACTTGAGCCGCCGCGAGTTCGACCTCACCATCAACATGTTGGAGGGGCGCTATGGCGAAGACCGGCCTCGCTACCTCAAACCGCTGATCTCCGTCGACCGCATCCACGGAACGGCGCGCGCGCGTGACGGCGCGTTGCGCAAGATATATATGCAGGGCGGAACCATTCCCGACCGGGGCGCCTATGCCCTGCGCCATCGCGATACGCTCGTCAAGTTCGGAGAACTCGATGAGGAATTCGTGTGGGAGCGCACGCGCGGAAACGTGTTTGTACTGGGCGCGCAGTCATGGAAGATATTCGATATCACACACAACGACGTCATCGCGGCGCCGGTCGATGAACCTTCGATGGACGCCCCTTTCTGGCGAGCGGACGGCTCATCGCGGCCCGGTCCATTCGCGGATCGCGTCGCGGAGTTTCTCGAACGGGCTGAACGCGACGCGGGACAAGACTCATTCAAAACATGGCTGCTGAATGAATGTTGTATGGATGAATCCGCCGCCGCAGCGCTGATCGACCTGCTCGTCCTGCAGAAACAAGCAACGCGCGCCTCTCTGCCCCACCGTCATCATCTCGTCATCGAAAACACGACGTTGGCGGGCGCACGGAGCGACTGGCGGCGGATCGTCATCCACTCGCCGTGGGGCGGCCGCATCAACCGCCCGCTGGCGCTGGCGATGGCCGCGCTGTGGGAGGAGCGTTACGGCTCGCGGCTTGAAATGTTCTGTAACGACGACGCGCTCGGCGCGGCGGTTCCCGGCGAGGTCTCCCTGCGCGATTTGCTGTTCGAATTGAACGCCGATTCCATCGAAGGCTGGCTGCGCAAAAAACTGGAATCAAGCGGCTTTTTCGGATCACGCTTTCGCCAGAACGCGGCGCGGGCGCTCTTGTTGCCGCGCGGACCGAAGGATTACCGGACTCCGCTCTGGCTTCACCGGCTGCGTTCTCAGGAACTGCTGGCGACGGTGCGGCGGCATGATGATTTCCCCATTCTGCTTGAAACCTGGCGTGAGTGTCTGAACGATGAATTCGACCTGCCCGGTCTGCGGGAGCGGTTGAATGAGATTCAGGCGGGAAACGTCGCTGTGACGGAGACTCGCACCGAATGGCCCTCGCCCTTCGCACGCGGCGTTCTATGGCTCCAAACAAACGATTTCATCTACCGCTCGGACGCTTCCAACGCGAGCGATGCGTCAAACTTGCGCGGCGACCTGTTGAAAGAAATCATCTTCGACGCCGATTTGCGTCCACGCGTTGAACCCGCCTTCATTGATGACCTTGAAAAACGCCTGCAACGCCGCGCGCCAGGTTATACGCCTGCATCGGAAACCGATCTATTCGACTGGCTGAAAGAGCGCATGCTGATTCCCGCCGATGAATGGATTGCGCTGCTTGACGCGATGGACGGCGATTCAAACGAGGCCGCCCCGTGGCTCGATGCCCTTAGCAAGCGCGCGGTGATGGTGGAATGGAAGCGGCGTGGTCTTCGATTCGCCGCCGCGCTGGAAACGCTGCCCGCAACGTTGCGCGCGTTCGGTTCCACGCCGGATGACGTGAAGTTATATCTGGCGGCGGACGTGAAGCAGGTCATTGACGCCGATTGGACGAACCTGTTCGAGCGATGCGCGCCGGGCGATGAGGACGAAACGTCGCTCGAAGCCTGGCTGGGGCGTTGGATCACGTATTACGGCCCCCTCGCGCGTGCTTGGTTGCGGAAAGCGCTGCCTGTTGGATCCGCTGAGCTCGACGGTGCGTTGAACGCACTGATCGACGATGAACGCGTCATCGCGGGAGCGCTCTCCACACGGGATGAGGATGAGATTTGCGACGCGGAAAATCTGGAACGATTGCTGAGGCTCAAACGCCGTCAGGCGGCGCCGAGGTTTCAACCCCTGCCGGTTGAAACGCTGCCGCTGTATCTCGCCCGCCAACAGAATCTGGCGCCGCGCGGCGAGTCGAGCGAGAGCCTTCCCTCCGCGCTGGAACCGCTGTTGGCCTATCCCGCGCCCGCCGCACAGTGGGAACGCGACCTCCTGCCGGCGAGAATCGCGAACTACCAGAGCGCCTGGCTCGATAGCCTGATGTATGAATCGGGTTTACTGTGGCTGGGCTGTGGAGAGGGACGAATCGCTTTTTGTTTCGCCGATCAGATCGAACTGCTGTCCGAAAGCAGCGAATCAGAACAGAATGAATCGCTTCGGCTCTTCCCCGCCCCGAATGGCAAGTACGATTTTTTTGAATTGCAGCATCACAACGGGCTCGATTCAGCCGAACTCACCGAAGCGCTCTGGCGCGCGGCGTGGCGCGGCGAGGCCTCAAACGATTCGTTTTCGGCGATACGAAAAGGCATTGCGAGCCGCTTTAAAGCCGAGCCGCTGGCCGCCGAGCGATCGTTGGGCCGGCGCCCGGGATTCAGCCGCTGGCGCGCCTCGCGTCCTTTCACCGGCTCGTGGTTCGTCACGCCGCGGCCTGCTCCGGCGAGCGACGCTCTCGACGATCTCGAACGCCGCAAAGACCGCGTACGCACCCTGATCGACCGCTACGGCGTCGTGTTCCGCGACCTGCTGGCGCGCGAAGCGGCGCCCATGCGCTGGGGCGAGCTCTTCAAGGCTATGCGCGTGATGGAACTCTCAGGCGAGTTGATTGGTGGATGTTTTTTCGAGGGCGTTCCGGGATTGCAATTCACCACGCCCGCCGGGCTGGCCGCGATGCGCGAACCAATGGGTGAAGACGTGGTGTTCTGGATGAACGCCTCCGACCCGGCCTCGCTCTGCGGCGCCGGGCTGGAGGCGTTCAAAGATTTATTGCCCGAACGCCGGGCGGGAAACCATCTCGTCTATCATGGCCGCACGCTGGTCATCGTCTCCAGACGCGGCGGCAAAGAGCTGTGCATTCACGCGGAACCCGGCGACTCCAATCTGCCGCGTTATTTCTCTCTGTTTCACGACTGGCTCAATCGTTCGTTCGACGCCGCGCGCTCGGTTGTCATTGAAACCATCAACAACATCAGCGCCGCCGAAAGCCCCTGCCGCGCCGTGCTGCAATCCGCGTTCGACGTTTCATCGGATGGCGCGAAGCTGACGTTGCGCAAGCGCTATTACTGACCGGACGCGCGAACAATCTTCGATTTATACCGAATCATGCCCAGCCCACTTCCTTCAGCCGGTCGCGGAAAAACTTGAGGTCTTTCTTCAATCCGTTCACGCAGGATTTCTGCTGCTCTCTTTTGTTCTTGCCTTCCAGATCGTATTCCTGATGAATAGAGAAAGGTCCCTGAAAACCGGCGTTTTTCATCAGCGTGAGCACGCGTTTCCAATCGACGAATCCCTCGCCAAGCGGCGGGTGCGCGCCGCGCCAACCCTTACCGGCGTCGTAATACATCGCGGCGTCTTTCACCGCCGACATCTTGATGCGGGGCGCGATGAGATAAAAGTTGGTTTCCCACGCGCCGCGCGCGCCTTCGGCGAAAGCGTGGCCGATGTCGTAATTCGAGCCAAGCCATTCCGGCGCGACGCCGGTCAGCATATCGTTGAGGTCCCAGATGGCGCCGCCGATATAACGTTCGCCGGAGTGGTTGTGATATCCGCCCACCACTTTAAAAAACGCCGCCATGCCCGCCAGGTCCTGAAGCTGCGCCTTCCATTCATCGCGCTGCTGCTGATAGTCGACGTCTTCTTTGTATTTGAACGTCCCGAAGCGGAAATAGGGGATGCCCAATTGACCGGCGGTGGCCAGCACCGCGCTGGCGTTTTCGGTATCGCGATTGGCGATCAGCGTGGTGATCATCGATACCGGAAGCCCCGCGCCGTGAATCGCCTCGACGGCGGCGGGCAGGTCGTCGACCACGCGCTCGGGTAAAACGTGACCGCCGGTGCGCACAGTGAGATCGATCCCGTCAAAGCCGATCTCGGCGGCGGTTTCCGCCATGTCTTTCCAGTTAAGCCATTGCAGATGCTTGCTGAAAATCACAACCTGCGGCTTTTTCGGTTTATCTGAATCCGCCGCGCGAACCGCCTGGCCTGAAAGCGAGGCGGTCACCGCCGCCGCGCCCGCGCTGGCGATGAAACGGCGCCGCGAAATCGATGAGCCAATCAATTGGTTGTTCTTCGAGTCATTCATCATGGATTACGCTCCCTTCCGATTGCGCGCGAAAGCCGGGTATGGTCAAATGATACCGGCTGTCAATACGATGTCTGTATTCATCCCGGGCGCGGTGGGCGGAAGTCACGGAACCAGTGTGATTACCGCCACGCAGAGTTTAAACGGCGCCCGGGCGGCAAAGAATCTCGCGCGGCTTTGGTAGTGTAACCCGGATCGTACCGCCGTTGCAACGCGCCGCGATCATCAATCATGGGGAGACGGAATTATGCGAATGCTTCCAAAAATCATTACGGTCTTCATCTTCGCCGTCATAGCCTCTTTACCGGCGAACTCTCAACCCGCGAACGCGCATCTCGATGAACTCAGACAGGCGAAGACGCGCATTCAGAAAATCCTGCTTGAAAACATCGACGCCTTCTGGCTGCCCCAACTGGTTGACGTCGATCGCGGCGGTTATCAACTCAACCATGACGCCAAAGGCGAATGGCAGGGGCCGGAATCGAAGGGCATCGTCACCCAGGCGCGTTGCCTGTGGTATTTCTCCGCGATGCTCAACCACGGTTTTGGCGATGATCGCCATCGCGCGGCCGCCGATCACGGCTTTTCGTATTTTCGCGATCGCATGTGGGACGACCAATACGGCGGCTTCTATCAACAGATGGCCGAGGATGGCGAGAAGGTTGAGATCGGCCTGAAACATCTCTACGGCGAGTCGTTCATGCTCTACGGCCTGTCGGAGTATTACAAAGCAACCCGCAATCCCCTGGCCATCGATCTCGCCTGGCGCCTCGCCAGCCTGCTCGACCGCTACGCGCATGATGATGAATTCGGCGGGTTCCGCGAGTCGTTCAATCGCGACTGGTCGCCCGCCGGGCCGGACGTTAAAAACCTGATGAACGTCCCCAATGATTTCAAACTGATGAACACTCACCTTCATCTGTTGGAAGCGTATTCCACCTGGTATGAGGTCAGCCGCGATCCCGGCGCGCGGGAAGACCTGCTCGAACTGATCGCCATTCAAAGCAACGCCGTGGTGCGGAAAACCGTCGGCGGATGCACGGATAAATACCTGCCCAACTGGCTCCCCATCGACAAACCGGAATACAACATCGTCTCGTATGGGCACGACATTGAAAACGTATGGCTGCTGATGGAGGCGTGCCGCTCGGCGGGCGTCACCGACGGCCCGCTGCTCGATCTGTACGAGACGCTGATGAAAAATTCAATGCAATATGGTTTCGACTGGGATCAGGGCGGGTTTTACGACACGGGGAAATTCAATGAACCCGCTTCATCCAGAACCAAGGTCTGGTGGGTGCAGGCGGAAGGAATCGTGGCGTCGCTGCGCATGTTTGAACGGACTGGCGACGAGCGGTACTGGAAGTGCTTCCAGCTCATGCTCGACTGGATCGACAAGCACCAGGTGGATTGGAAATACGGCGACTGGAGCAGCTCCATCAGCGAAGATGGAAAGCGCCAGGGCGGCAAGGCCAACCTGTGGAAATCGCCCTACCACAATGGGCGCGCCATGATGCAATGCATTGAGACCATCGATCGCATGCTGGCGCGAACGGAATAACTCCCTTCGGCGCCGCCCCGCGAGTCGTCAGCCGTGAATCAACCACGGCATCGAGAAACGCCGCGATCCGGCCACGCCATACGACGGCGCGGGCTGATCTCCCGTCTGAAAAAGAAATCGGCCGCGTGGGTCGAGACGAACGCCGTGCAGGTACAGGGCGTCAACCTTCGTGCTGGTGGTAATGTATTTCTGCGCGAGCAGCCCCAGCGGTTTTGACAGCAGCATGACGATCATAAGCCCCGCGATCAGGTCAAACAGCGTGAAATGCCGCATGAACAGAAAGAAGACGATATACGCAACCGCGAATAAAAACTGACCGATCAGCAGCGACGTTCCACAACGGGGGTGAAGCGCCAGGCGCGTCTCCCCCTTTCGCAGCCGGCTCAATGCTTCCTGAGCGGCTTCCATCAGAACGGAAGGCCCCGGCAGGCGCCCGAACAGCATAAAACCATCGTTAAACGCCATGCCCGCCACCCATTTGATGCCGTATTTTTCTTCGAGCACATTGGCGGTGGCGTGTTCAAGCGCGTGGTTCACGCGAACACGCGGGTTGGTGAAAGTCTGCCACATTGAGACGGGAGCCACGACCAGCATCTGGGCTGAATGAAACAGCAAAACCAGCGGCAACAGCAGAAAAAACATCAGCGCCATCCAGCCAAGCAGCAACGGCCCGCCGAGCAGCATCGCGAACATCAACGTGAATAACAACAAGATAGCAGGCATGATGTCACCTCCGATCGCTTCCATAATGCGCAATCATCATGCCAGACAATACGAGAAAATAAGATCAGATATTTCACCGAATTAGCGCCGGGCGAATCGGTTTCAGCCCGGCGCGTGCGCCAGAATGGCTGGTTCAGAATGATACGGCGTTCGCGATTACGCCTTGCCGCCGTCAACTGAGTGTTTCACGCTGACGGTATCGCTTTTCACGTCCGTAAGCGGCCCCTCGACCAACAGCGAGCCGATGCGGCACTGTCCCTGATTGTCGGAACGGCAATAGTAAAACGTCAACGCGATCTTCACGTGAGAGGCTTTGGTCAGATCGCCGGTTCGAATCGGGACGCTCAGCACGTCGCCTTCCGGCTCCAGGGCGAATGTCTCGCTGACCCATTTTCCGCCGGCGCCGTCTTCAGCCAGCAGCTGCGCCATCGGCCGGGCGAGTGGATTGAAGTGATATCCCTCGGGGAACGCGAATTCGACTTTCACCCGTCCGTCCATCCCAACCGGCATGTCGAACGAAACCTGGGGCGGATCGCCGAAAACCTCGAACTCGCGCGGCGAATTTTTCGATTTCCAATCCGACAAATCGATCGATAGCGTCTCAACGCGGCGCGTCTTGAGATCGACGACGCGTATCGCGTGATTGTTGGTATCGGCGACGTACAACTTGCCGTTGGCGTAACTCAGCCCGCCCGGCTCATAAAACTGCGGCGCGTCTTCAGTCCCTACGCCGGGCTTGCCCGTACCGGCGATGGTTTCAATGGTCCGAGCGCTGAGGTTGGCCGCTTTGATCTTATGATTGTACGTATCGGCGACGTAAACCACGCCGTCATGCCAGGCGACGCCCAGAACGTGTTGAAGCCGCGCAACGCCGAAATCGCCGTCACGGTCGCCGAAGTCGAAAAGGCCTTTGCCGATCAATGTTTCGACGCGCGGCGCGTTGTTTTCACGATTCACCATCCGCAGCGCGCTCACTTCGCTGTCGGCGAAATACAGATTGACTCGGTCGTGCGTAAGGCCGCTGGGCTGAGCGAGCTGAGCCTCCATCAGCGGGCCGTCCTGAATGTTTTCACGCCCCGATCCGGCGTATGGAAACACCATCTGCTTCGCGGGATCGTACACCCAGAGCTGGTGCGGCCCCGCCATCGCGATGTAGACCGGGCCGCCGGCTTCAAGCTGCGTAAGATCCCACGGCGAATTGAGGCCGGTGGTCAACGCCGGGCCGCCGGAGCGGTTATAAACCTGCTGCCCGGTCCCCGCGACGGTCTCGACCGTGCGCCGACCGAGGTCGAGCCGCCGGATCAGGTGATTTTCAGTATCGGCCACATAGAGCATCGAGCCGTCCAGCGTCATTCCCTGGGGATGATTGAAACGCGCTTCGTTAAAGGCTCCGTCCTTCCGCCCGAGTTCGCCCGCGCCCGCGATGTCGAGCACCTTGCCGTCCATATCGGTAATCAGGATGCGGTTGTGGTTTGAATCGGAGATAAACAGGCGGCCCGATTCTTCATCCGCCATGATCTTGCCGGGAAATTCCAGCACCGTCGGCGGTTTTTTGTCTTTTTCAAGCGAAAGTGGATAGGGCGTGCGCACGATGGCGTCTTTGTGCTTTTCGATCAACTGGCCGATAATATCGTCCAGCGCTTCATAATGCCCCTCGCCCGCCATGCGCCCCACGATCTTGCCCTCGGGGTCGATCACCACCAGATTGGGCCAGCCCTGCGCGCCGTACCGCGACCAGAGGGCGAAATCGGCGTCGTTCACCACCGGATGTTCGATCCCGTAACGCAGGATCGCCTGACGGATATTTTCAGATTGCTGCTCGTTTTCAAACTTGGCGGAATGAACCCCGATGACGACCAGTTCGTTCGCGTATTTTTTTTCCAGTTTCTTCAGATCGGGAATGATGTGCATGCAGTTGATGCAGCAATACGTCCAGAAATCGATCAGGACGACCTTGCCCTTCAGCGATTCGATCGTCACCGGTTCGTCGACGTTAAACCACTGCAACCCGCCTTCCAGCGAAGGCGCGTCCATCTTGCCTCTCAGATCGTAATCTCCAGCCACGGCTTCAGCTCCAAAATCCATCGCGGAGTACCAGCGTCCTGACAGCGACAGCCCCACGTAGAGAGCGATGGCGCTGACCAGCCCCAGAATCAGCCAGCTCAGGCGGGATGGAATCAGTGACGGTGCGTTCATGAGATATCCTTTGTCAATTCATCCCGGCCGCGCGCGATCGCTTTCACGCCAGACCATGCCGGGAACGATTTTTTTTCTGGTGAATTAGTCTGTGATGAGTGGAAATTATTACAACCCGATTGTAGCGGATAAACGCTTCCAGCGGGATTAACCGGATGCAGGTTTCTCTTTTTCTCGGGCGGTTACAATCGCCAGCGGTAGGTGATCATCGACCTCGCGGGCAAAGTATCCTCAAACGCCACGACGCCGCATTTGACCGAATAGGAATATTCCTGATTCCGGGCGTTCACGACAATCAACACAATGGTTCCATCGGGATTGAGAAACGCAACGTTCGGGGCGTTTCGCCCTCCGGCGCCACTCGCGACGCGTAACGCGCCGCGCGCGATGAATTTAGAAAAGTGGCCGTACATAAAGTAATCGAAGTTGTATCGTACGCCGCCATCGTCAAGCAGTTCAATCGCGGTCGGGTCGGCGTCGTGCGGTCCGCGATTCGGCTGCTGATGTTCATCGAGCATAATGACCCACGCGTTATACGAGCAGGCCCAGTTACGAAAGATATCGATGATCTCGATCGCGCCAGCCGTTTTATAAGTCGAGCCTTCCGTAAAATAGATGGGTGTATCAGGAAACTCATCATGAAGCCGCGACTGAGCCGTTACCTCGCCTTCATACAAATGAAAAGCGACTCCGGCGGTGAATCGAGCCGCGATGGGATCGCGAAGGATCAGGCGAGGAAAATCGAGCCGGTTCCAGTTATGATCCCAACACCAGATCTGCGTCTGAATCGATTCGCGATCAAACACCGGCCCCAGATAATCGCGGATGAAATCACGCTGATCTTCCGCGCTCCAGTAGCACGTGGGGTAATCGGGATTGGGATAGTCAGGCTCATTTTGGGGAGAAAGCGCGTAAATCGGGATTCCCTCCGCCTCATACGCCTTGATGAAACGCGCGAGATAGTCGGCGAAAACTTCATAACAATCGCGGCGCAACCTTCCTCCGCGCAATGAACCATTGGTTTTCATCCATGCCGGTGGAGACCAGGGGGCGGCGATGAATCGCAAATCGGGGTTGCTCGCCAGGGCCTGCCGCAATACAGGCAGTATGACGCCGCGATCGGGTTCGATGGAAAAATTCGACAACCCGAAGTCTTTGTCATCATCCGGGAGATCGTCATACGTATAAAACGATCCGTCGGTGAAGTCGGATGTTCCGATGCAGATGCGCATCAGATTCATGCCGATCCCGAAGACCGGATCAACCAATCGCTGAATGACTTTGTTGCGTTGATCTTCCGGCAGGCGGTTGAGATTATAACAGGACGAGCGCTCAAAAGACGCGCCGGCGCCCAGCATAGCCTGAAACGTTTCGGCGGGGTTGATCTCAATCACTTCACCGCGGCGATGAGCGGATGGCTGAGCCTGTTCGGCCGGCGCTTCAATGGGCGTCAATTGATAACGCCCGTCTTCGCTGCTGATCCATGCGTCCACTTCGGCCAGCACGGGCAGGGAGAAAACGCTTGCGGCGATGAATACGATCATCCAGGTTCGAACGAACATATCTCTCTCCAGGTGTTGCGCCGATTGTTCTGAATTTCACCAAATTGCGCTTTTGTGTTATAATTAAATCACTGATTTGAAAACCGCAATCCAATTTTCGCTGGTTAAACAGTTCGTTTGAGTTAACCCCGCATAATCCCGCTAATCCGTCTGATTGTACACCTGCTTGCGCCATACATCATGTCAGCGGCATATCGTTTAACAAGCGTCGATCCCCATCTCACTGTCAAGAAAGGAGATTGTATGCGTTTCAGTTGGCTACCCTGGCGATGGCTGGTTTCACGCATCGCCCGCGCGAATGGATTCATCGATCCCATCGCGCTGATGTCGTTTCTGGAAAAATTTTCACAACCTTCCGAAGTGCAACACCCCAAGGAACTGTTGCGCGCGGGCGCGCTCTTTCACGCGCGCGGATTAATGAACACTCGCGTTATTCAACAGAATCTCGATTGGGTGTGGCCTTACTGGGTCAGCCGTCAATTCGACCCCGGCGACGTATCATTCATCCCGAGGGCTTTCTCCATCACTCACGTCAACCTCACTCATCGCAACTGGACGGCGGTGGGGATTCCAGGTTGCGGGGCGTATCCCATTATCGATCCGGCGGGGCTTACCACGCCGCTGTTCGACGGGTGGTCGATCGATGCGTGGGTCATTCCCGGTTCAGGCGCCGACCTGATTCCGCCCCATGAAAAAGAAGCCGCTCAGCGAATGATCGCCGATGGAGAGCGGATGGCCGTCGAGACGATCCATCATAAACAATCAACCCGATTGAACCGGACGGTGTGGGTTGAACCGTCGTCGGACAGCGCCGCGTGCCGTATACGAATCGGCGCCCGATCCGATCACGGCGGATGGCTCGCCGTCGCGTTGCGTCCCTACAATCCCGAGGGCGTCAGTTTTATTCACGATGCGGCGCCGCTTGACGATGGACGCGGGTGGACCGTGAACCAGACCCAGCGGGTTGAACTGAGCCATACGCCCCATCGAGTCGCCGCGTCGAACTACGAAAACGGCGACGTTTATCATCATCTTTTCGATGAACATCAGCCGAAAGAAACGCATTGCCGGGTCGGCCTCGCCACCGCCGCCGCGTTGTACGCCTTAAACAAAGATGAAGACGTTCAGATCGACGCAACCATCGACCTCAACCAACAGGCGGATCGCGCTCCCATCTTTCCCGCCAACGGTTTAAGAGAAAACTGGCGCGAAGCGGCCGAAAACGCCGCTCGGCTTAAATGCCCCGATGAGTGGATGCAAACGCTGTATCGCAACGCGCTGCATTCACTGATCCTTCACGCGCCTGAAGACGTATTCCCCGGCCCGTATACCTACCGGCGTTTCTGGTTCCGCGACGCGGCGTACATTATTAACGCCCTGCTGGGCGCCGGCTTGGTCAACCGCGCTGAACGCGCGCTCGAACGTTTTCCCGCCCGCCAGACCCTGCAAGGCTATTTTTCATCGCAGGAAGGCGAGTGGGACTCCAACGGGGAGGCGCTGTGGATCATGAACCGCTTTTGCGAAGTCACCGGCGCCCAACCCAACCCGGCGTGGATACGTGCGATTCGCAAAGGCGCCAGCTGGATCGCCCACAAGCGTACCAGCCCGCGCAGCCTCGAACGTCACGCCGGGTTATTACCGGCGGGTTTCAGCGCCGAACACCTCGGCAATAACGATTTTTATTACTGGGACGATTTCTGGAGCGTCGCCGGCTTGCGTGGAGCCAGCGCGATGATGCGGCAAGTGATGGATACCGGCGCGGCGCGACGCTTCGAACGCGAAGCGGAAAGCCTGATGGAATCCATCGAATACAGCTTGAAAAGCGCCGCGAACTGGAAAAACCGGCCCGCGCTGCCCGCCTCGCCCTACCGGCGAATGGATTCGGGCGCGGTCGGCTCGATCTGCGCGGCCTATCCGCTTGATGTTCTTCCCGCCGATGATTCGCGCCTCGCCAATACGCTCGATTTTCTGCTCGAACACTGTTTTGTACGAGGCGGTTTCTTCCAAGACATGATCCATTCGGGAATCAACGCCTACCTGACCCTTCAGATCGCCCAGATTCTGCTTGCCTCGGGCGACGAACGCTACGCCGAACTGATTGACGGCATCGCAAAACTCGCAAGCCCCACCGGTCAGTGGCCTGAAGCGATTCACCCCCGCACCGGCGGCGGCTGCATGGGAGACGGACACCATGTCTGGGCGGCGGCGGAATGGGTGATGATGATGCGCAACCTGTTCGTTCGTGAAAGCGGCGATGGCCTCATTCTCGCCTCGGGGATATTACCATCGTGGCGTGAACAGGACGGCGTGATGCGCTTCGGCCCGACGCCCACGCCTTATGGAAGAATTGAAGTAACCGTCGAGATCGAGGGAGGAGCCGTGCGCGTGTTCTGGCGGGCGGAATGGCGCAACCAGGCGCCGCGAATTGAAGTGCGCTTCCCCGGCTGCGAACCGGTGACGGTTGAGCATCCGGGCTGCAATTCGGTTGAGCTGTCCCGGCGTGAAGAGGCGGTGCTCCATGAATAACCGGCCTTTACGCATCGTCATGATGACCAACACCTACCTGCCCCACGTCGGCGGCGTCGCGAAGTCGGTCCATCAGTTCACCGAACGGCTTCGTGAACGCGGCCATCGCGTGCTGGTCACCGCGCCGGAGTTCGATGGCGCGCCGCAGGATGAAATCGACGTCATCCGCACCCCCGCCATCCAGCGCTTCAACGGCAGCGATTTTTCCGTGCGGCTGCCCATTCCGATGATGCTGACCAACGCGCTGGATTCATTCAACCCGGATGTAATCCACTCCCATCATCCCTTTCTGATGGGTGACACGGCCTTGCGCTCGGCGTCGCACCGCCGGAAGCCGTTAATCTTCACCCACCATACGCTCTACGAACAATACACGCATTACGTACCCGGCGATTCGCCCGCCATGCGGCGTTTCGCCATTGAACTGGGAACGAGTTACGCCAATCTGTGCGACCGGGTGATCGCCCCCAGCCAGAGCATCGAATCCATCCTGACGGAACGCGGGGTTATCGCCCCCATCACCGTGATTCCCACCGGCGTTGACCTCCATGAATTCGCCGAGGGAGACGGCGCTCGCTTCAGACACCGCCTGGGGCTGGAGAAAAACCATATCCTGATCGGTCACGTCGGACGGCTCGCCCCGGAAAAGAATCTGGAGTTCCTCGCGCGGTCCGTCGCCGGTTTCATTCAATCCACTCAATCGGCCCATTTCGCCGTAGTGGGCGATGGACCGTCGCGCGGCGCGATTGAAAACGCGTTTCACGAACGCTCTATTTCCGAACGTCTTCATTGCACCGGAAAACTATCGGGGCGGGATCTGATCGACGCCTACGCCGCGATGGACGTATTCGCCTTCGCTTCCCTGAGCGAGACGCAAGGCATGGTGGTCAGTGAAGCGATGGCGGGCGGCGCTCCGGTCGTGGCGCTCGACGCGCCAGGCGTTCGTGAAGTCGTAACCGATGGAGT
>WGLV01000074.1 GCA_016125385.1 bacterium | reverse complement strand
GGTGCGGTGATCGTCGTGGAAGTCATCGATGCGATGTTCGCCAGCGCTGTGCGCGCACCGTGCGTCGCACTGTGCGATTGTGCCTCGCACGGTGCGTTTGCGCCAACGCATTCAACCGCTTGGCGTGCGACACGACTCTCCCTTTATCTCGCCTTCCACCGTCTTTCGTTGTTTCCGCGTTGGTTGGCTCAGAAAACCGGACGCCACACGCCTTCGATATCAGCGGCGGACACCGGCCCGAAATAGCGGCTGTCAAAACTGTCTGGCGTATCGCCCATCAAGAAAACTTCCTCCGCAGAGAGCGTGCGACATCCGCTCCAGTGCGGCAGTGCGCGACCTTGGCTGTCGAGCACCGCACGGTGCGCCACGGTGCGGTCATTGATGCGAATGGCATCGCCGTCACTGCAGACTCTATCGCCATAATTCGCGGCAACGCGTTTGATGAAGCGATCGCCTCTATCGGTGAAGTTGCGCGCCGCGGCGTAGTCCGGCGCCACGTCCTGCGCACGCACGGTCACCAAAGCGCCGCGCGCGATCTCATCCGAGCTGCGCATGTACCATCCAGTCGGCACCGAGGGCGTGTGATTGTAGATGAGCCAGTCGCGCGCATTCACGGAGGCGACGCCCAAGAGCGCAATCGCCGCCGCACCGATGCCAAGCCAGGTTCGCGTCTTTGTCCGCACGCTTCCAAGAATGTGTCGGCCTCTGGCGCGCGCAAGCGGATGCGCCTTCGAGGCTCGCCCGCGGACCGGGATACGTTTCTTGAAAGGGGCGGGAGGGTGGGTGTTGCGATAGGGATCGCCGCCCAAAGGGCCGAGACCTGATGGGGCTCGGTTCACAAGAGCCCGGCCAGTCGGCGAAGCCGCCGGGATCGCCCAAACCAGAGGACTGCAACGCGTGGAGAGGGAGCCGCTGCGCCAGCATCTCGACCGCAAGCGACCGCCAGGGCGCGTGCGCCAGGGTGGGCGTGTGGGATCGTGGTTCTGCGTCACAGGCTCATCGTTTTGGGATAGGCTGCGACGGACGCGGTGAGCGCGTGGGCGCGGCGACGGCGCTGCGATGGAGATGAACGTCAGATGCGGCCCTGGTCGATTGTCCTTGGACGCCTTTAAGGCCAAGTCAGAAGAACTCGCCAAAGATTCGCGTCCGATGGCGAGGCGTGAAGCGCTGCTTGTTGCGCTCGATCCAGCTTCGGAAATCCTCAAGCTCAAGATTTGCGATCCGGCGATGGGCTCGGGTCACTTTCTGGTGAGCCTTGTCGATTGGCTTGCTGACCGTGTGCTCGCCGCGATCCAGTTCGCGGAAGACGCCGCTGATTGGACGGAGCAGCAGTATCGCTCTCCGGTTCTCGACAACATTCAGGCCACACGCAATGAGATCAAGCACCAAGCTGGCCAGCGCGGCTGGTTCTACGAGCCCGAACATCTTGATGATCGGCACATCGTTCGCCGTACAATTCTGAAGCGTTGCATCTACGGCGTCGATAAGAACCCGATGGCGGTGGAACTCGCGAAGGTCGCGTTGTGGTTGCACACCTTCACGGTCGGCGCGCCGCTTTCCTTTCTCGATCACCATCCGCGCTGCGGGAATTCGCTGCTCGGGGCCTGGGTCAAGCCTGCCATGGACAAGATGGCCGAGTGGGGCGGTCCGCTTCTCATGGAGGAGCCGCGCAAACGCGCCGTGGGCGCGGCGTCCGCTATGCAGGCGATCGAAAAGCTCAGCGACGCCGATATCGCCGAGGTGACTCAATCCAAGAACTTGTTTGCCGGGGTCTCTTCCATGACCGCGGAGTTGACAGGGCTGATGGACATCATCCACGGGGCCGATCTCGTCGCTGCGCGCACCAAGGACGAGCGCGACGCGCTCGATGCGTTCCTGCGCTCGACCTATGGCGATCCGGTCGATCTGGCGCATGGCAAGGCGAAGCTCGCGCTCCCGGAAACTGATCCCAAAGATACTGGCAAACTGGCGACCAAGGCGCGCACGCTCAATGCGCGCATTGAAACGAGCGTCGCGGCGATGCGCGAGCACATCGCGCTATCGCGTCCATTCCATTGGCAAGTCGCGTTTCCGGGAATCTGGCGCGATTGGGAGGAAGAGGCGCTGCAAGGCGGCTTTGACGCCGTCATCGGCAATCCTCCTTACGTGCGCCAGGAGCTGATACGCGATCAGAAGCCCGCTCTGCAGAAGGCGTTCCCAGCCACCTATTCAGGCGCGGCCGATCTCTATGTCTACTTCTACGAGCAGGGATTGAAGCTACTACGTCCGGGCGGCCGCATGTCCTACGTTGTGACCAACAAGTGGCTGCGCGCCGGCTACGCTGAAAAGCTGCGCGAGCATTTCGCGACACAAGGCTGGATCGAGTTTGTCGCCGATTTTGGTCACGCCAAACACTTCTTCCCGGATGCCGACGTGTTTCCCTCTGTGATCGTAGTGCGCAAACCGGAAGAGGGCGCGGAGCCGGAAACTTCAGACGTGTGCGTCATTCCGCGGGATGACGTGCCCCAGAAGGGCCTCGACGCTGCGGTGGCCGCCACGACATACAAACTGCCCCGCGCCCATTTTAGCAAGGAAAGCTGGGTGCTAGAGCCGCCCGACGTCGTGGCGCTCATGGAAAAGATTCGCCGCAACGGCGTGCCACTGGTCGACTACGCGGGGTCCAAGCCCTATCGCGGCGTGCTCACGGGTTTCAACGAAGCCTTTCTCATCGACACGCCGACACGAGATCGCTTGATCACAGAAGATGCGCGTTCGGATGAGATCATCAAACCGTATGTGAGGGGGCAAGACATCGAGCGTTGGGCGCCGCAATGGGCAAACACGTGGATGATCTTCTCTCGCCGTGGAATTTCGATTGGCGACTACCCAGCGGTACTCCGTCATCTGACGAAGTACCGCTCTGCGTTAGAACCGAAACCGGAAGGGTGGGTCTCTGGAAGCCCTGGTGCGCGTTGGGAGGGGCGCAAAGCAGGCGCCTACGCTTGGTACGAACTTCAGGACGCAACCGACTACTGGCAAGAATTTCAGCGTCCAAAGATTATGTATCAGGAAATTCAGTTTCACCCTGCCTATTGCTTCGATCGCACGGCGATTTTCGGGAACAACAAGACCTTCAGCTTGCCGAGCGAATGCTCGGAGGCGGTGGGTTCGTTGAACGCGCCGATTAGCTGGTGGTTCAATTGGCGGTTCTTACCACACATGAAACGAGGCGCTGTCGCCAATGGGATTTGTCGCTGAGCAAATGCCTATTGCGCCCTTTTCGGACGCGGCGGCAGATCGCGCTCGAAGGTTGGGCGACGAATTGAGCAAATTGTCTGTGCAGGCGCGGCAGACCGCTCAAGATGTTCTTGAGTGGCTCCGGCACACGCGAGGGATCGAAAAGCCTTCGATGTCACTGCGGAATTCGGCAGCGTTGGATGCTGACGCCTTCGTTAGTGCCGTATTTGAAGTGCTTCCGAAGCGACAGCGTCCGTCAGCGGCGGACATCGCTGATCTAAAGCGAGAGTACGCGACGAGTATCGAACCGTCGCGTCAGGCACGCGCCAAAGTTTTTGCTCTTGAGCGCGAACTGTCTGACCTCGTCAACGGCGCTTATGGCCTGACATCCGAGGACGTCGCTCTGATGTGGCGCACCGCGCCGCCACGGATGCCATTCACACCATCCGGGCTGCAGGATGTCGCTCCGCCAGCTGAAGACGCTGACGGACAAGAAATAGAGTAACGCGCCCAGCCGTAGTTCTTCGCGCGAACTCGGCTGGACGCTAGAGCCGTGTGCAAAATCGCGCTACAATGGTTCCTGCACCGACGAGGAAGACGATGGCTGAGACACAAATCGAATGGACGGATGCGACGTGGAATCCCGTCGCAGGATGTTCGATCGTCACTGCTGGCTGCAAGAATTGCTATGCCATGAACATGGCGCGACGGTTGGATGCGATGGGCGTCGAAAAGTATCGCGGGCTAACCAAGCTCGCGAAAGGCCGTTCCGTTTGGACTGGAGATGTGAGGGAGGACGCCGACGCGCTGGCAATTCCACTGCGCTGGAAGAAGCCAAGAAAAATCTTCGTTAACTCGATGAGCGACCTGTTCCACGACGATGTCAGCGATGCCTTCATCGCATCCGTGTGGGACGTGATGCGCCGAACACCACAGCATAACTATCAGATTTTGACGAAACGTCCGGAACGTATGGTCTCGGTGCTGAAGAATCGTATCCGAGAGGTGCTTTCAAATGTTTGGATCGGTACGAGCGTCGAAAACGCGAGGGTCGCCGATCGCATTGCCCACCTTCAGGGTGCGCCCGCGGCCATTCGCTTCATCTCTTTTGAGCCGCTGATTGGCCCGGTAGGTGATGTCGACTTGAGCGGTATTCATTGGGCGATCGTCGGTGGGGAAAGCGGACGGCAGGCGCGACCGATCAAGGAAAATTGGATAGACGAGATCTATGAGCTTTGCGGCGAATACGATGTCGCGTTCTTCTTCAAGCAATGGGGGACGTGGGGCGCCGATAACAAGAAGCGCTCGAAGAAGGCTAATGGGCGCCAGTATCGTGGCCGCGTCTGGAACGAAATGCCTGCGGGCGTTGATGCTTAGGGCGGCGTCGCGAGGGTTGGTATGGTAGCCAAGCCCTATGATTGGGCGCAGGGTGCCGCCCTCGATGAGCACTCACGCCGGAAACATAAAATCCTGCGCGAGTATTTCCGACGTTATATTTCAACGCGCTGCCAGCTGCCGCAGCAAAGCAAATTCCGGCTCGTCGTCGTCGATGGTTTTTCCGGAGCAGGCCGGTACGCCTGTGGCTCCCCGGGTTCGCCCATCATCTTTATAGAGGAGTTGCGGGCGACGCTGAGCGCCATGAACATCCGCAGGGCGGCCGAAGGGCTCGCCAGAATGGAAATCCAGTGCCTGCTCATTTTCAATGACGCCGACAATGATGCACTTGAGACGCTCAAGGCGAATTGCGCGCCACTCCTCGCGGCGATCAAGGACGAGGTGCCGGACCTTCACTTGGAAGTGCGCTACCTCAACGACGAATTCGAGACGTCGTATCCGACGTTGAAGACGCTGATCGCGCAGGGGCGCTTCCGCAATGTGCTCTTCAATCTCGACCAATGCGGGCACTCGCAGGTTACGCACGACACCGTGCGTGACATCATGCAGTTGACGGGGTCAGCGGAGATTTTCTACACGTTCGCCATTCAGGCGTTGCTGGCATTCTTGCATCGTCGCGATCCCGTGAAGCTGGCCGGGCAGGTCAAGCATCTCGGCATCACATCAGTGGAGTTGTCCTCATTCGAACGGTTGATGAGCAACGACGCTTGGCTCGGCGCTGCGGAGCGCATGGTGTTCGATACCTTCCGCTCGTGCGCACCATATGTGAGCCCGTTTTCAATCCATAATCCTGACGGCTGGCGCTACTGGTTCATCCATTTGGCGAACAACTACCGGGCCCGTCAGGTTTACAACAACGTCCTGCACGACAACGCGACGAGCCAGGCGCACTTCGGCCGCTCCGGCCTCAATATGCTCTCCTACGACCCGTCACAGGACGGTTCCTTGTATCTATTCGACATGAATGGCCGCGAGGCGGCGAAAGTGCAATTAATCGAGGATATCCCGCGATTGCTCTCGGAATCGGGCGATGCGCTGAACGTCGCGGAATTTTATGAGAGCATTTACAACGCGACGCCGGCACACACCGATGATGTCCACGCTGCCATCATCCTTTGCGATGACCTTGAGGTGTTGACGACGGCCGGTGGCGTGCGCCGACGAGCGAACACCATCGAGGTCGGTGATACGATCAGGCTAAAGGCCCAGCGATCGTTCTATCCGATGTTTGTGCCGGAGAAGAAGGGGAGCTAGCCCGGCCCTAAGCCTCCGGCACATCATTAGGGTCAATCCCGGGATGTGCTAAGACCACCGCAACGGTATGCTCCTCAAGTGTAAGCTGCCGGATGCGATGGTTCACGTAATCGACGTGCAACAGCACCGTATTCAATGCCGGATCGAAGTTGATTGGGGATTCCGCAAGGCAGACCATCTGAGTCAGTTCCGCTCCGTAAAGCTGCGCGGCGAATACGAGAGCGGTTCCGCCATTCGGAGTTTTCGTCGTGCTGATCGCCAGCACGTGATGATCCGGCATCGACGGGCCGAACATCGAGCCGTAAGGCGTCATTTTACCGATAAAGTTGCGCCGGATGTTGCCGGTGCCAAGACGCGCGTAGTCTTCGGCGACTGAGAAGGCCGGCGCACGAACAAAGTCTGGGCCGAAGAGCTTCGCGCACACATTGATGCCGATCTTGGTCAGCACCCGGAAATGGACGTCCATGTCGATCGTCAGTGATTGATGGATATGCGCCTCGCCAGTTCGCGCCATCGTGCCCTCAGATGTTTGGCTCAATGGGTTGCACCGTAGGACCGTCAGAATCGTCGCCACGTCGTCCGCTGCATCGGCGCGCGCGTTGAGCTGTTTACTTGCGCGCATAAACAAGCGCGATGTCATAGGGGTGGCGTCCTGGTCTTTCGCGGTTGAGGGTGGGCCGAGCGGCTCCAACCAAACAGCAAAATCGGCCGCCAAAGTCGGCTGCTCAAAAGAGACTCCGCAGGAGTAGTTAGTTCCGTCCCAATTCAGGGGTGTGTGGCGGAGAATGACCTCAAACCCCTCCCGCCGTTTCTCGATCACGGTGACCATGTCCGCAGTAATTGCGGCTAAGATGGTGTCCAGCAGTTGCTTGGCTGCTGCTTGGTCTTTTGCATAGAGCCGGAAGGTCGGTGGTTCCCCCGCGATTAACTGAGGCCATATGTGTGTTTCGCCGCCGGCACGCATGTCCGCTTCAAGAAGGGTGCCCGTTGCTAGATCGTGGTGGAAGCTGGCGGCCGCTTGAATGGACGGGGCTCCGCGGGCTCCGGACCGCTTCCGCGTGCCGGGTTGCAAAAACAGCCGCGCATAAGCCAGGGGTGACGCACGGAGAAACTTGGTTTCAAGTGGCGAAAAGACGGCGGTGTTGCATCGCGCACAGACACAATCCCTAAGTATCCACGCGCTGTCATCGCCGCCGAGACCGGCGGGTACAACATGTTCTGCAGTGAAAGGGCCGCCTTGATCGCAGTAGATGCAGCGCAGCCCTGAAATATTCGCGGCCATGCTCCAGTGTATTGGATGCACCGCGAAGCCGCCAGCAGCCTCGGCGATCTGGAAGGGGATTTCACCCTCCGGTGCGGTACCGTTCTCGCCACCCGCACGTGCGGACATTTCAGTGCAACAGGCGCAGGGATCGACGCCCCGAAGGGCCGCGACGCGCTCATCTCCGTATCACCAGCGCGGCGCGGTCGCGCAGCGACGAGAGCCCGGCCCGCGCAACGCGCGGGAGGCGCCCAGATCACGTCCGTTTCTCAAATCCTCGCCCCCTCAGCTTCGCCCCATATTTCTTCCGCCGCTCATACTGAGACATCGTCGGCCCATTCAGCCGCTTCGTCTTGGCGATGGCTTTCACATCCCGAAGCGTCTTCACCCTGTGACACGGTCGGCACATGAGCTGATCCGGCTTACCTGGATGGATCGCGTTCGGCGTGGAATGTTCCGCGATCAAGCCATCAGTCGCTTTGCAGCCACGCACGCAACACGTGCCGCGCTGGCGTTTGAGCAGCGCGACGTATTCACGCGCCGTGAGATAGAGGCGGGCCATCGCGCCGCTCCATTGTTTGGAAGCGAAGCTGGCGCCGCCGGAGCGGCGCCAGCGATGAGGCCTCACGCCGCCTCAGCGGTTTCAGCCAAGCCCTTGGAGCGCAGCGAGCCTTCGCCTGGATCGATGGCAATGAAGACCTTGCCGGTCCATTTGCCGGAAGCCTTGTCCTTCCAGCGGTCGTGGCGAAGTTGTCCGTTGATCTCGGCGAGGACGCCGGCGCGCATCGCCTTCGCAGACGCTGCTGCCTTCGGGCAATTGATCTCGACGGTGAAGCGGTCGGCGCGTTCGCCGCTGGGCGCTTCGATCCAGAGCGAGACGATCTCGATGGTGCCGCCGCGCGCTTCGAGAGTACGGATCTTTGGGGCGTCGACGAGTTTGCCGATGAGGGTGACGCGGTTGGTCATGAGAAGAACTCCTGTGAGCGTTCCCGGCTGATCCCGGGGCCGCGGGGCTCGCCCGCGACGGCGCTTAAAGCGCCCGGGCTTTGAGGTGGGACGCGCAAGGTGAAAATGGTGGGGCCCGCGTCCCGCGCGTCGCGCGGGACCGCTAGCCGCGTCAGCGGGCGGGGAGACGATTTTCTCCTTGAGCGGCGCGCCGGCCGGGCGGTCATGGCGACGGCGTGGGCGTGCCCCGCGGCGGCTGGTCAGTGGACGCCGAGGTGCTTCGAACAGGCCAGACCGTTCTTCAAGACGCTGCGAGGACGGACGCGATGCGCGCTATCCCCGCGGCGACGAGGTTGCCGGCCGCACCTTCTGCGATAGCACGCAGACTCGTTAGCAGCGCGCGGAGCTTCAAATCATTTGGCCGCGCGGCACTACGTTCAGCTTCAATGCGATCAAGCGCCCCGGAGACTTCGTTTCGAACCATATCCGGAAGCGCGCTCTGCATGCGCCGCGCCTGCTCAATGAAGCTCTGCACCGCGTTGAGGTCAATTGAGACGCTGACAGTTTGCGTATTGTGGACCATTGCTCCCTGAGCGACATCGCCCATCACGCCGACATTTTGAATGAACACGTGGGTTACGGGCGCGGCGTCCTGGCGCTCCTTGATCGTGAACGTCATGCCCTCGCCCAAGACGCCCGCTTTCTCCAATTCTAGCGTCCAATTCAAGATGAGCGTCTTTACCGCTTCGATGACGTTGCGGATCTGGCCGGCGGAGAAGCGCGTGCCAAGCTCCAACGCGGTGCGCGCGTGCGCTTTTCTCAGTGCGTCGGAAAGTTCCGGCGGAAAGGTCTTGTGAAACGAACGCGCCGGATCGCCTTCGGCCATCGCCTCCAGCGAGGCGATCGGATCTCTCAAATGTACGGTGGAGAAAACTTCATTTTGCCGCGGGCTTTCGAACAATAGCGGCTGCCATTCACGGGATTGATCGAGCACTTGGGGCACGCCGCCAAGCAATCGATAAGGAGGCAACATTTCCTCACCGAAATAGCCGTCGAGTTCGTGATCGATCCAGAGGGTCGCGTCTTGAAGATCGAGCTTGCTGGCGATGGCCTTTGCCTTACGCAGCAGGGCGGTGACAGAACTGGTGCTGTTCAATGTCTCAGATTGCAGCTGCAGGACGAGCGCAGTCTCGTTGTCGGCGGATTGTTGGCGGGCATGCATTGACAACCCATCTCACGATTCGGGGTGCCTGATCGCCTCGTCCTTACCCGCTCCAGCCCGTGCGTGGATTCCAGGCGCCAAGGGCGCTTTCGGGTGTTGCAAGCTGTTGCACAACCGGATCGAGGAAGGTGCGGAGATCGCGCGCGACATCGTCCAAATCCAGGTTGCGCTGCTCTGGTGCGGCGCGGTCCAGGAACGCTCGCCAGAGATCGCGTTTGTCGCTGCGGCCAGTGAATTCTTCCGTCAGGCCGAGCGGCGTCGTTGAGGGCGCGGCCGTGCCGCGCCTGGTGAAGGTGCGGGCGATCGCCTCCACCAATTCCGCGCGTGAGAACGCGAAGGTGCGGGAAATTGTCCAGATGTCGTAATAGTCCTTGAGCCGCCCATTGGTCAGGCCGAAGCGCGCCATCGCCTCAAGCTTTTCCGCAATGACCGTTGCGGGCGGATAGGCGGTGATTTTCGGCGCCGCCATGCCAGTGAGCAGCGTCGGAAATTCGATTTCGAGCGGCCCGGGATAGATGACGTCGCCGAAGCCAATGTCGATCTTAAATGGGATGGCCGCGCGGTCGAGGCGCGCCACCATCTTCAAACGCAATCCAGGGTAGTCTTCTTCCTCGCGCATCTGCTCAGCGCTTAAAGCGCTGGCGTCGAACTCCAGCCCGTCATCGGCGTCCACTATGGCGCAGATGCCGGTGAACAGCGCGATCATGGACGTTGGGTCTGGCGTGCCCTGGCCCAGCAGGTCTAGGTCGCCGGTTGGACGCGGCGCCGCTTGCGGCCAGGCGGTGAACAGCATCGCGCCCTTGAGCACGAACTTCGCCTTCGCCTCGTGCAGCGACAAGCGGTAGAGGATGCGTTCGATCGCATAACGCACTAACACGCGCTGGAAGTCGGCTTTCTCGGCCTTGGCGTGCGCCAGCAATTTGGCGCGGATGGAAGCGGGAATGTTCTTGGTCATGCCGCGAATGCTTCTAGGTAGGGGCGCATGATGGCGGCTACGCGATTGGTTTTGGCGTAGTGCATCAGCTCGTCCGGCGTGCAGAGGCGCTGCTTCAGCGCGTCCTGTAGTGCTTCGAGTGCAACGTCGGCGCCGACGCGGCGGCGGTACTTAAAGCAATCGGCGATGGTGCGCGCCGGCGAGGTGATCCGCACAGAAACGCCTTCGATTTGCGCGTCGATGATCCCTTCGCGCAGGGCGCTTGACGAACTGGCTCGCACGATCTCAAGCCGGATCGTACGCGGCGTTCGGGCTTTATGAGCAATGAGCATCCAAACGGCATTCGGCAGCTGAGTTGTCAGGTTGTGAAAGCGGAGCGCCGAGAGCAGGCAGATTACACCTCCAGGGACCAGTTTGGCGGCTTCAGCCAAATCGTGATGTGCGTCGGCGCCGGCCGCTTCAGGTAGCTGATAAAGGCCTCGCGCCAGCCGGATTAGGCGGCCTTCCTCGCAAAGCTGCTTTATATAGAGAGGGGCGATTCCGGCGTCTGCGAAATCGCGCGCGCGGGCAATACCGTGGTGAGCGGCTACAGCGAGGATACGGTCGGCGATCTCAGGGCTGGGCACGGGCCATTATATAATGTCGGCAGTTAAATAAAAGTGCCGACATATTCCAAAAAAAGCTTCTTGTTCTTGATTAGTTCATCGTAGGTCATATAATCTATATGACATGAGCGACGGAAAAGCAAATCCAAGGCCGGAGGATCTTCGCCCGCCGCAAGTGCGAGCGGCACGGGCGCTCCTGGCGTGGTCCCAGCAGGATCTCGCGAAGGCGGCAGGCGTAGCGCAGTCGACGGTGGCGGACTTCGAGCGCGGCGTCCGCACGCCGGTGCCAAACAACGCAGAGGCCATCAAGAACGCTCTGACCGAGGCGGGCGTGAATTTCCTGCCGGGAGGGGCGGTGATCGGCCCGCCGATCCCGCCACTGAAAGGCGTTTCAGCCGGCGGCGGCGTCCGCCTAATCAACGCAACCGATCTTGAGCAATGGGCGGCGCGGCGGGATGCGCAAGGCGCGATGCCCGTGCTGCTCGCGAAGCTCGCCGCTGCCGCAATCGGTCCGGGCGCCGAAGTATCCTTTCCCGCTGACGAGAGCATTCAGTTGCCTGGCTGGGATGGCATAACCGTCGCTGCAAACGCGGCGGGATATGTGCCGGCCGGGACAGCCGGTTGGGAGATCGGAGTTCAGCGGAGCGGCATCGGCAGCAAGGCGCAGTCTGACTATGACAAGCGCACCGCCGATCCGCTTCATCTCGACCGCGCGCAGGCGACGTTCGTTTTTGTGACGCCGCGCACGTGGGCGGCGAAGGATGTGTGGTCGAAAGACCGCCGCGCGGAAAAGAACTGGCGCGACATCCGGGCCTATGACGCGACCGATCTGGTGCAATGGATTGGCCAGCATCCGGCTATTGGACTCTGGCTCGCGGTCTCGATGGGAAAGCGGCCTCAGGGCGCGCACCAATTGGAAGAAGTCTGGGCGGAGTGGTCGCTCGCTACCCGCTGGCCCCTTTCCGAAAATCTCGTGCTCGCTGACCGCGATGAGGAAGCGGCGCAGGTTTTGAGTTGGCTGCGCGGTGAACCGTCAGTGCTGGCGCTGAAGGCGGAAACGGCGGATGAGGCGGCGGCGTTCGTGTACGCCGCGATAAAGTCATTGCCCGACGAGGTGGCCGCGCACTACATCTCGCGGGCCGTAATGGCAACGAACGCCGACACGGCGCGCGCGCTGGGCGACGGCGCCGATCCCCTGATCATCGTGCTGCTCGACCCCGATCCGGGGCTGGCGCAGCGCATGGCGCTCGCGGGTCACTATGTGCTGCTGGCTTATGGCGATGGCGAGCACTGCCAAGGCGAATTAACGACACTGCCGCGTCCATCGCGCGAGGGCATGAGCGCTGCGCTCACGGAGATGGGCATCGCGCGTGATCGGGCTGAAGCGCTGGCGCGCGATGCGGCGCGAAGCTTGGCGGTGCTGCGCCGGCTTATTCCTGGCGCGCCTGGAAGGTTGCCGCGCTGGGGCGCGGAAACGCCGCCCCGCGCGCTGCTCGCGGCGATGCTTGCCGGGGGCTGGAATGAAAAAAACGAAGCCGACAAACGGGTGCTAGAGCGCCTGAGCGGCATGAGCTATGCCGCGTTCGCCACGGCGCTCGCGTCTTATATCAGCGCGCTCGACAGCCCGCTTCGCAAAGTCGGTGAAGCATGGAAGGTAGCCTCGCCGCGCGACGCTTGGTTCTTGCTCGCTCAACATCTTTCCGCCGCCGACGTTGATACATTCCAGGCCATCATCATCGATGTGCTAGGGGCGGCCGATCCGCGCTTTGAACTGAAGCCGGAC
Source organism: bacterium (assembly GCA_016125385.1). Lineage (GTDB taxonomy): Bacteria > Hinthialibacterota > Hinthialibacteria > Hinthialibacterales > Hinthialibacteraceae > WGLV01. The sequence continues at coordinate 6,106 of WGLV01000074.1, read as the reverse complement.
GAGCGTTGGATGGCGTCGTTCGATGGCGTAACGCCAGAATTCTCGGGCTGGATTCGCCACGGGCTTGGCGAAACGCTCATTTTGCTCTCGCTCTTCGGCGACCGCATACTCGCAGCGCATGATGGAACGCGCCGCGCACAATATGTCGTTCGCGCGCTGCTGAACGACGCGAACGCGCAGCGCTGGTGGTCATTGTCTCGCGACTTCCGGCTGCTTGCGGAAGCAGCGCCAGACACCTTCATGGATATGGTGGACGCGAGCCTATCAAAAAACGAGCCGCCGATCGCAGCACTCTTCGGCGTCGATGACAGTCCGATGTTCGGAAGCGAGAACATCTCGAACATGCTTTGGGCGCTGGAGACGCTGGCTTGGTCGCCGCGCTATGTAGGCCGTGTCGCTGAGTTGCTGGCGCGTCTCGACATGATCGATAAAGGCGAAAGCCGCTTCCTCAACCGACCCGCCAACAGTCTGCGCCACATTTTCCTGCTGTGGTCGCCGCAAACATTCGCCACGTATGAAGAGCGATTGAAGGTGATTGATCGCCTGCGGCGGGTGTATCCGGCTGCGGCCTGGAAACTGCTGCTGAAAATCCTGCCGAAGGGGCAAGATTCGACTTCGCCGACGCCTCAGCCGCATTGGCTCGATTTCTCGGAATGGCGGCGCGAGACAGTGACCTTCCAGACGCTTCGCAAGGGCGCGGTAGCCATCACCGAGCGCGTGGTCGAAGACGCCGGCGACGATGCGAAGCGGTGGGCAGAACTGATTGATCGTTTCCCGGACTTCGCGCCTGATTGCAGCGCCGCGACCAAACGGCTGGGTGAGGTCGCCAAGCAGATTGCGGCGGCGGAGGATGTTGATTTGCTGCGCACCGAGTTGCGCGATCTGCTCCACCGGCATCGGACTTACCAGGACGCCGATTGGGCAATGCGGCCGGAGAAACTCGATGCGTTGGAGGCGATCTATGAAAGCCTCGCCCCACAAGATCCGGTGACGCGTTACGCGTGGCTGTTCAGAACTAACGCGCACTTGCCGCAATCGAAGGTGAAGGGTTGGCGAGCTCAGGAGGAAGAGCTCCTGGAGATGCGCAAGAGCGCGGTGCTGGATCTGTTCAAAACCGGCGGGGTCGCCGCCTTGTTTTCACTTGCAGCCGAAACCTCGAGCGCGGGTATCATCGGCGTGGCGCTGCGCCAGCCGGATGTTTCCGACGACGAGCAGCAACGCGTGCTCGAAGCGGCGCTTCCGCGCGAGAATAGCCGCGAGCGCGACATCGGCTACGGCTTGGTCAGCGTGAGCTTCCGCGACATGGGCGAGCCCTGGGCGGAGGCTTTGATCGCGCGTGCGCAAGCAGAGGGTTGGGGGGAGCAGGCGATCATCACCATCCTGCGTGCCCTGCCGCAACGGCGCTGGACTTGGGATCTCGCTACCGCCGCTGGGGTCGACATTGAACGTGAGTATTGGGCCAAACTCCCCATTCTTTGGATGGAGGGGGAGGCGGCTGACATCGAATTCGCCGCGCGCAAACTGATGGAGGTCGAGCGCGCGCACCACGCCGTGCACATGGTCGGTCACGAACTGGCCAAGAACATCTCAACGGAAATCCTCGTCGAAGTGCTTCGGCGCGCCGTGGGCGATGCCAAAGGGGGCGATCCGGATGAAGGCAATGAAGCAACGATGTTCCAGTATCATGTTGCTGAAATCCTGAAGGTGCTCGATGGCCGCGCTGACGCGGGTGAGGACACGCTCTTTTCCCTCGAATGGGCCTATTTGCGCGTACTAGAATATTCGGGCCGACGGCCACTGGTGCTTCTGAGTGCGCTGGCGAAACGGCCGGAGTTCTTCATCGACGTGATCAAGGCGATCTATCGGCCAAGTGAGGAAAGCGGGGTCGTCGATGAGCCGGCCGACGATGCCGAGCATTCGCAAAACATCGCCTCGCAGGCCTACGAGCTGCTGCGGGTGTGGGATCGCGTGCCCGGAAGCGATGAGAATGGTCAGGTTGAGCACGCCAAACTCTCGGCTTGGGTCCGCCGCGCTCGCATTCTCGCCGCCGAAGCGGGGCGCGAAGACATCGCCGATCAGAAGATCGGCGACGTCATGTCAGCTTCCGCGGTTGACCCCGACGGGGCATGGCCGCAGCTCGCCATCCGAGATGTCATCGAAGAAGTGAGGAGCGAGGAGCTAGAACGAGGCTTTGCCATCGGTCTCTACAATCGCCGTGGTGTGACTACGCGCGGTATGCGCGACGGCGGCGAACAGGAGCGCGACCTGGCGGCCCGGTACCGCGCCTATGCTCAAGCTACAGCGCTTGAATGGCCGCGAACCGCCGCTCTCCTGGAACGCGTCGCGCAAGACTATGAACGCGAAGCGCAGACCCATGATGAAGCCGCGGAGCGGCTGGACTGGCGATAATGTCGAAGGCGATGGCCCTTAAATGAAAGCACAACAACGACCTCTGAAATCGGAGGATCACCATTGGTGGCCACAGGGTCTTGCTCGACATTGGGCGGATGAAAATGGGGTGGTCCATCAAGTGCTCTGGGACGGGAAGGTAATCCCGCAGACCAACACCCGGAATTTCGGCTTCACCCGGAACGCGCATCATATTCGCCTTGCGCATGCGCGCGGGGAGACCAGCCCGTGGGATGAAAGCATCGAGAAACAATTCTCCGAGGCGGACGGGGCGTTTCCTTCGCTCGCAAGGCAGCTCGATGGGCTGACGATTGAGGACGTGCAACATCCTGCAAATTTGCCAGCGCGATTTCACGAAATCTCATTTCCGGAGGCCGATCTCGATACGTTGATCTTGTGCGTGCTTTCGCTGGTGGTGCGCGGCCCGCGTTTCCGAAGCTCGATCCGGCTGACGACCGAACATTACCGGAAGCGGTTTGGGCTCGCTGATCCCGCGGCTGACAAAAACCTGATTGCGGCGAACCTGCGCAACGCGCTTGACCTCTTTGTTCGCAATGCGAAGGGACGGGGCAAGCTTGCCATTCTCGACGCCGCCGACCGCGAATTCATCTTTGGCGACGGCTTCTTCCACAACTACACCGGCGTATCGGTGGCGCCGATGAATCCTCGCCTGATCGTGCCGATTACCCCCAAGCGCGCCGTGTTTTGGGCGTTGCCGCCGTCCTATTCGACCCGTCCTCGTATCGTAGGCATGCGGCTGAATCCGGAGGAGGTTTCGTTCATCAATGAAACCACCATGGTCTATAGCTGCGACAGCATCTTCTTTCGGTCGCAGCAGCCGCAAGCCACCGAGGCATTCACACGTCACCAGTTTCTGGAATACGAGTGGAACAAGCATCCTAGCATCGACGGCTTAATCGACGCGATGGCCGGTGGGTTGCGCTGATAGGACTACGTCCGGAGGCGAGGACCGCGCGTAAGCGATAGGCGGGCGATCTAACCCTTTGCATCGCTGAAGCGCTTGCTGTCGAACGCGTTCAGATCCGCCAAGAATTGCTTCTGATCGAGTTTGTGAAGCGAAAATACGCCGCGCAATTCGTTATAAGCGAGACGAAGGAAATCCTGCTGCTGGTTTTCGGACCAACCGACTTGCTGGCGATCAACAATCATCGATGACTTGCGCGCCCGTGGATAAGTCACCGCGTGCTGTCCTGTCGCCCAATACGCGTTGTCGAGGCCGACGACACCAAAGATTACGCGCCGTTCGGGACTGGCGCCATGATCGTCGTATACCTTCATGACCTGGCGTAGCGTTCTCGACCAGTTGGCGACTGTAGGCTCAGGAAAAACGAAATGTCTGCTGTTGTCGGCAGGCTGAACGGCGGTGCCGTGCACGACCCAGAATTCTCCTATCTCATCAAAATAGAGGCACGCATTCTGAGTGACATGGCCTTCTTGCTCTCGATACCGACGGCCGGAGAACCAAAAGTGCAGTGCTCCAAAATATGAAAAGCCATAGGTGCCACTGTCGTAAATTTGTGAAGGCGCCCCAAGTTCGAACGCGTTAGCAAGCCTTGCAAACTCCGCGACCGCGAGTGGACCATCGCTCCAGCCCGCAGGAATGATGCGCGCGTAGGCGCGCGGACCATTTTCGATCGTCAGTTTGCGGTTCGCGTGAAAGAACGAGCTGGCTTCCTGGAATGCAAAGCCCTGGCCTGGATCGTCCCAGATGGACGGATCGCCGGGACTGGCTGTGCGGCCAATGATAGGCGCGCCAGGCGCAATTTTTGAATAGTGGTCTGGCAGAATCGGCTCTTGACCAAGCTTGAGCTTCACTCCGGCGATTATCTCCGCAAGACCCGGATGTGTGGCGTCGCCATCCCAGCCACGAAGGTCGGCGGTCTGAATGATGTGAAACGGGTAGCGGAGGATGACGTCATCGAGTCTTGCTGCAACCAAGATCTTCCGATTGAATCCATCGATCGCTTCCGCTTGCACATAGAGGCTTGCATGGCTCTGGTGGTTCCAAAGCACGACGATGCATTTGGCCTCGGCGAGCGCACCTGCAATTGCTGCATTGAATTGCTCGCCGGCCACGAGCGAAGTGTCCCACCAGGTGCTGATGCCCTCGTGTTGCAGTCGTGTGTCAAGCGCGGCCGCGAGCTCTCGATCTTCGCGCTTATAGGATATGAAAACGTCGGCCATCGTGTCCGTTCGAGTCTGTCTCGACGAGTCGTAGTGCCGCGATAGATTCGATAAACAAGAAGTAAAATGAAAGATCGGAGCCGTCCCTTCAGAATATGCGCCGCCTTGGCCGCACCAGTCACCACTGGCGCCGAGGCGCTTTGCGGCGCTGCTCTTGGGAAATTTTCGCGAGCAGTCGAAGATACCCCTGTCTTTCTCGCAGCCGCTGAGCGGAAACCTTCAGCTCTCCTTGGGCTCGCGATGACAAAAGGATCGACGCACGGTGCCGCGACGCGCTTCGTCCGCCTTGAGTTCGCGCGGGCGGGGCCGCCAAGTGACGAGAGCCGGACCCGCGCGGGTGGCGCGTCATACGCGTGTTTCTCACAATCGGACCCACGGGCGGGGCGACAATTTCTGCTTGCGCGGCGCGTCGACGGGGCGGTCATGGAGACGGCGTGCGCGGGCCCGGCGGAGCGGCGGTTGGACGTGCTTCGTGGTGATCTTCAGACCGTAAGCGCCGCTCTCGCTGTGCGTTAATCTGTTATCATTGAACTTCGGTACAGGCGCTCGCTTTGTCCAACAGCCAATCGATTGCGGTCTGCGCCTGCGCTGCGGCCGACAGGAACGCGCGCTTGTCGTCCTTCAGCAATTTCATCCAGTGACCGACATATGAAGCGTGGTCGCGGAGGTGGCCCGGCGGCAGACCGAGATGTGCGCCAAGGATTGACGCGCCGATCTCCGCAACGAGTTCTTCCGCCGCCAGCGCGTGGGTGCTGAAGCGCTTCGACATATCGCGCCCGACGCGATGCGCGGCGCCGGTGGCGTGGACCGCTTCATGGTTCAATGTCGCTGCATACTGATCGGGTGAATCGAACGCCGCCAACGGCGGCATACCAATCACGTCTTTGGACGGGATGTAGCAGGCGATGTCCTGGGTCAGGATGCGCTTGATGTCGAGCTTGGCGAACCAGGCCTCATGAGCGGCGATCGGCAGGATATGGGAGTCCGTGAGCGCCGGGAAGAAGCGCTCGGGAAGCCCTTCGATCTGCTCGGCGTTGAAGGCGGTGAAGAACTTCAGGAAGCGAAAGCTATCCTCCACCTTCTCTCCGGCGCCGTTGTCGCGCGTCTTCTTCGCCTGGCCGTAATAGACGACCATTTCGCCGCGCTCACCCTTGCGCACATGCGCGCCGATCTGGTTCGCCTGGCGGAGCGTGATCCAGTAGGGCGACGCATAGCCCTTCGCCACGGCGGCGCTCCACAGCATGATGACGTTCACGCCGCGATAATTTTCGCCGGTGGCGCGGCGCGGTAGCGCAAGGCCAGTGCGGGCGCCATCCCAAGGCTTGCGCCATGGCATGACGCCACGCTCTAGCTCGGCGAGGATCTTGGTGGTGATTTCCAGCGCGATGTCTCGGCGCTGGCCGGCGATCGTTGAATGAATGGTCATGATGTCGTGCTCCGAAATGGAAAGCGCCGCCGGGTGACCGGCGGCGCGTGAAGAATGAAAGAGGTG
>WGLV01000046.1 GCA_016125385.1 bacterium | reverse complement strand
GAGCCCTAAGGTCTTTTTGATGATACTCTTTAATAACACGCGCTTCCCCTCGTGCTTCTTATGTTCTCAGCAAACTGAGATTACACGAGTTAGCGCGTGTTTCCATGTCTACCCAACGCACAGATTCTTAGAACGAACCACTTTTTCAGGATCGACTAGATAGCGGTGGCGGTGAAGACGGACATCTCTTTGACAACGAGGTTCCCTTTTTAAATTTCCGACTAGCGTTTTTAAATGGTTGCTACTCATGCGACAAAGTACTGCACCCAGCGAGCCGGTCTCCTTATTTCGCGTGGAAATTCGGCCAAGCGTCTTACAAGCAATCGTTTTGCTACATCGGCTGGTTATATGAAATGACGCATGTCACGGGTCTATCATTTGGATCGGCATTTTTCGAAAACTTAGATGGCGGGAAAACGATTCTTCAAGCATTAAATTTGGCTAAAGACGAGGTGCCCGCTGCATCATCCAAGTATGGTTATATTGGAAACCCGAATTTTTCGTATGATTTGGATCGATAATTATAGCGATCAACGGTCTTTACCATGAATCTAAAAAATCTCTTTGCGATTGTAATCTTTCTTGCTTCTTCTCATGCGTCATCTGTGCCTCCCGAGGTTGAGCGTGTTTTGAGAATTATCAACCTGCAAGGCGAATGGAAACTGGATGCGCGGACGAAAACCCGTGATTTGTTTAAACTGAAAACAAGCGGTGTTGTATATGACCTTGTATGCGACGGCGTGGGATTCAGCATAATGATTGATTTGAGGAAAGAGTATCTACCATACACGACGGATGAAACCCTTGAGCCGACCAGTCAGCAGAAAGAATTTCTCATAGAGGAGATCCGGCAAGTCGCTTCGCTTTACGCCTTTGACTTCACGGAGCCGGTTATACGAATTACCGGACACACGAGTATCGACGCATATGAAGTCAGAGTAAGAAGAAAATATAAGGAGTATGCTATCGAGCCGGATGGCATTTTTATCCATACGGATTCAAAATTGAATTTCCTGTCCCTTTCCGTTCATCTTGTCGGGAAAACGCCCGAGATAGTTCCGATTCGCTTTTCAAAAGATGATTTAAAAGAGAAGGCGGATCGCCTTGCACTGGAGCATTTACACGTTCTTGTGCCCGATGCGAAAAACGAACTACGGCTCGATGGAGTGGAACTCTCAATTTTTCAAAAATTAATGTCAAAACCATATTTAATTGACTTGGTTAAGGCCGACCTTGATGACAGGTCGCTTTTATACCAATTTACCTACTCGATCGTCGGGAAAATTCCTAGCAACAAAGCAGCCGGCCGATTTTACTCCTTCCATTACATCTATCTGTATTTTTCACCGGAAACCGGCGAATTCCTAGGGTGGGTTTACACGTTTTAACGCCTCGCCGCGATCGCCTCGGGAACGGGTTCGCCGTTCTGCCGCATGTCCTCCACCGCGTCCGCGACCACGCGACGGATCCCTTTCAACGCGGCCTCCGGTGAAGCGGCGAGCCAGCTCAGGCTGGGAAATTCCGCACAAAGTCCGACATGCTCACCATCTTCCTCAGACCAAGTCACACGATACGTGTATCGATCGGGCTTAAGCATCATGTTTCGGAACCAGCAAGTAATCGCTTAACCGTTGCAAAAGCATTCTATGCCGAACCGATGAGATCCGGCCTATTGATCCTATCAATTTTCTTTCAGGGAAGACATTCAAAAAACCAAGACGAATCAAAGATGGGGTTCTCAAGCCGCTCATGGCAAAGTCGGAATCTTCATGCAAAATCAGATCGTCAAATCCAACAACTTCCTGATGAAGTTTTGAGCTAATCCCACATACCAACTTATCACGGTAAGGCGGCATCTCTCGCAATATAACAGCCGGACGGTTTTTCAGTAATCCATCCGATTGTTGAATCGCAACAAGAACAATATCAGATTCCCTCATAGTTTGGATTTTTCTCTATGATGGAATCTAGAGGGTAATCTTCCTCATCCTCGTTATATGCCTCATTGAATCGTTGCATCGCGGCTTGAAACCAGTCGTCGCGTTCTTCATCCGCGTCGGGCAATATGGTCACGATCAGTCTGGCTCGGGGCGATAATTCAACCCGTTCATCCAGATGAATGCGTTCCCCGTCAAAGTGTGCGGAAACTGATATTGTTTTCATACAAGTTTTCTCCGGTTATTCAATCATCCGGCAATAGCGTTACTACGTATTATTATATCGACGTGAATATTATAATCCACAAAAAATTCATGTGGATGGAAGAGACAGGGTGAATACTTTCGTAATTTTCACTGAATCGCTTACTTCGATTCGGCTTTTTTCTCATCCTTTGAATCGGAAGAGCCGGGTTCGAGCGCAAGGAGGTGGGAGAGCGTCTGACCCGCCGATTCGGCGTAGCGCGAGTTGCTTTTGGAGATCATCTTGAGGGCGGGGATGGCGGAAAACCCCATCACGTCTTCAGCCAGGTAGATGTAATACGGATTGACCTCACCGTTGCGGCGCTGGTCCTGAAGGCGTTTGACGATGTGTTCCTCCAACCCGTCGCCGCCGTGTTTGCGCAGGTACATGAAGGCCGAGCGGGCTTCGGCGGGCAGAGGGCTTTCGAGCAGCTCAAGCAATTCGGACATCTTGCGGGCCTTGCCCCATTCGTAGACTTTTTTCTCCAGCGAACGGGTGTACAGGATGAAGGCGAAGGCCACCAGCAGCAGAAACGCCGCGCTGCCCACCACCGACGCAAAAAACACCGGCGAGTCGAACAACTGCGCGATGGGCAGATACTTATCGAAAAAACTCTCGCGTTCCTGCGCCCAGACGGGCGACGCCAATGAGAAGGTCAATAGAACCCAGAGGACGGAAAATTTACGCATATTTTCAATTCATCCCGAACGGTATTTATTGGTGACCGGAAGACGCCGGTCGCTGCCGAACGCTTTGGTGGTGACGCGCAACACGATCGCCGCCTGGCGGCGCTTGTATTCGGCGCGGTCAACCATGCCCACGATGCGAGCAGCCAACTCTCGATCATACCCCAACTCCACGATTTCCTGAATGCCGCAGTCCTGTTCGATGTAGGCGTGCAGGATTCCATCAAGAACATCGTAGGGCGGAAGGCTGTCGGTGTCCTGCTGATTTTCACGCAACTCAGCGGAGGGCGGTTTGGTGATGGTGTTTTCGGGGATGCGGATTCGTCCGGCGCTTTCATTGCAATAACGGGCCATCTGGAACACCATCGTCTTGGGGACGTCGCCGATGACGGCGAGTCCGCCGCACATGTCACCGTATAACGTCGCATAACCGACGGCGAGTTCGGATTTGTTGCCGGTGGCGAGCACGAGGTTGCCAAACTTGTTCGACAACGCCATCAGAATGGCGCCGCGGATGCGCGCCTGGAGGTTCTCTTCGGTGATGTCGGGCTGGCGATCGGCGAATTCTTCTTTGAACAACTCGAGGTACTGGCTGAAGACCTCTTCAATGGCAAACTGCTTGTACTCGATGCCCAAATTGCGGGCGAGGTCCGCCGCGTCATCTTTGCTGTGACCCGACGAATAACGGCTGGGCATGGAGACGCCGAGTACATTTTCCGGCCCCAGCGCATCCGTGGCGATGGTGGCGGTGAGGGCGGAATCGATTCCACCGCTGAGGCCGACCACCACGTTTTTGAATCCATTTTTGTTGATGTAATCGCGTACGCCCATGACCAGCGCGTTGTAGGCGTCGGCGATGGGAGAGATCACCGGTTCGGAGGTCAGCAGAAACGGATTGGGATGCGCGGCGCGCCGGTTTCTCAACTCATAAGGACGGGTCGAGCCATCCGACGAATGGATTTTCACCGCTTCCCGCGTGAGCGGCTCGCCCGGAATAACGTCGCGTTGAACGGGCGCGGCAAGCCGATTGCGGTGGATTTCGGTAAACGGGAGGTCAGCGATGACGAGATCTTCGGCGAATCGCATGCCGCGCGCCAGCGTGCGGCCGCTGGCGCCGATGATCAGGCTGGCGCCGTCGAAGATCAGCTCGTCCTGCCCGCCGGTCAGGTTGCAGAAGACGAATCCTACGGAATGGTCCTGACAGCGGGCGCGGATCATGGTCTCGCGTTCCAGCGGCCTGCCGACATGAAACGGCGAGGCGGACGCGCAGAGAATCAGTTCAACGCCGCTGGCGGCCATTTTCGATACGATTTCAGGATGCCATACGTCTTCGCAAATCAACACGCCGATATCCGCCGCGTCCGTGTGATACGCTGAGAGAAACTCGCCGCGCTGGAAATAGCGCTTTTCATCGAAGACGCGGTAATTGGGCAGGCCCACTTTGCGCGCGAAGCCAAGCAGGCGGCCATCGTGCATGACGGCCGCCGCGTTGTAACAATCCCGGTCGCGAATCACAAGCCCCACCACGGCGAACATGCCGCGCGTTTCAGGGACGATCTCATCAAGGTATTTCAACTGATCGTCGATGAACTGGGTTTTGAGCAGCAGGTCTTTGGGCGGATAGCCGCAGATCGCCAGCTCAGGAAACGCGATGGCCTGCACGCCCTCGTCATTGGCGCGGCGCAGCCATTCACGTATTTTGCGGGTGTTGCCCTCGAGGTCGCCTACGGTCGCGTTGATCTGCGCGGCGGCGGTGCGAAGCCAGGTTCCTCGCGGCTTTTCTCTGGATGGTTCAGACATTGTTCGCGTTTCCAGGCAATGTGTATTTTGATTCAACCTCAGACTTTTATCATCTTACCCATTCTACACTGAAATCAACTCGCCGCCCGGCTGGCTCAGGGCCGATGAGGAAACATGACCGTTTCGCCATCGGGCTGGTCAGCCGAAAGATCGGGATGGATTTCCCGGCGGGGCCGCGCCGGATCGGAACGATCGATCCGCAATGAAAAGGGCGGCCACTCCGCTTCAATCGGCTCTTCGCCCACGCCCCCCTTGATGAATTTGCTTGAATAGAGCGAGTAATCGGGATCGCGCCAGGGATCGACGGGCCGGCCATTCACCAGAAATTCGCCTTCTTTTAAGGGGAAAAGAAACACATCGCCCCGGCGCGACACGAAAGTGATTGAATCGCGCTCGACGATCAGCGGCGCGGCGATGACCTGCTGTTTGAAGCGATCGAACGACATGAAGCGGTCGGCCTGTTCAACCTCAATGAGCAGACCGGAATCAAGGTCTTGCAGCGTAAGAATCGACGCGCTGCTGTCGCGAGCCTCCGTCTCAACCGATCGCCACCAGAATCCACGCCCCTGCACGGGCCGGAACGCCACATAAACCCGCCCGAGACGGCAAAACCACCAACCGCCATCTTCTTCAACCGGATTCAACGTTTCGGAAATCCACACCCGGGCCGGTTGTTGAACGTAGCGCCGATCCCACAGAAGATCGGACAGCGGATCGCCCGGGCGCTTGCGGTCGCTGCGGAGATAGCGGCAATACAACACGTTTCGATACTGATATACGCTGGCGTTCCAACCGAAGAACTCATCCGTGTACGGCGGGCGGGCGCCACTGAACAATTGGCGCCCCGCGAATGAGAATACGCGGTTGTTTGAGCCGCGGCCGTCCCAGATCATCAGGTCCCAAGGGCGCGATTGCCAGGGCACGGCCTGATTGTGAAGGACGAAAGAGCCCAGGACGAAATTGGGATCGACGAAGGCGTACGAGCGGCCTTCATGAAGCGATTCGCCGCCGGTTTCGGGGAGGAAATAGCGGTGTTTGACTTCATAGGAGCCGCGATCTTCCCTTTCGATGGCGATGCGGATTAACGCGGCTGGAGGGCGATAGGAGCTGACCGCAAGATGAATGGTGGAGGCGTCGACGCTCTGGGGCGGGTCCTCATTCTGTTCGCCGAACCAGAGAAAGGGGATCCAGTCATCCTGCGACGGCGCGATGGCTTCGAGAGAACGGAGCCGAGGCCCGGCGGGCAGGCCGCCGAAGTATACCGGGGCCAGATCGGCGACAAGCAGGTCGAGACACGCCTCGGCCTGCATCCGGATCGCGTCGGACGAGGCGGCGTCGCGCAACAGCAGCAGGGCCGACGCGAGGTGAGGCGCATACGCCGAGCCGCGTTCTTCAAAACCAAACTCGACGCGCTGGCCCAACCACTGCATGAGCGCGGTCTCCTGATCGCTCAGCGATGGGAACTTCGTATCGGATTCCACCAAAGACGGATCGTTTTGACGGGCGTATTGCGTCCAGAGATAGAGCGTGGTGAGCTGGAGAAGTTCTCCGCTTTCCGGCGCCAGCGGAAGCGGTGGATCTCCAGCGTGTTTCGTTAAAAAACCACTGATGACGCGAATCGCGTTATCGCGCGCCGAATCAGTCAGGCTGGCGAGGTTCCCCGAAGCCAGGGCGAGCCTCAACAGGACGGATATCTCCATCAACCCGCATTCATCGACGGTGACGTTTTCGATCAACTGATTGGCTGCGGCGGTCTGTTCGCCCGCAAACAGCAACGCCGCGCCTTCAATGGGCGCGGCGGAGGTGGTTGAACCAGCGGCGGTTGTCAGAGCGTCATGCTGGCGCTGAGGAAAACCTTCGATGATTTTCCGCAGATCGGTCAGCAGTTCAGCCGCCGAGGCGGCGTGAGCCGAGACCATGAGCGCCAAAACGCCGGCCAGCAGGACGATTCCGAAGACTCGTTTACGCATAAGCAGTAATTCCCGCCGGAAGGCGGACGGCCCGATCAGATATCGATGAAACGAACCTCGGGAGCATGACGCTGAATGAAGTCACGCCGGGGCTCGACCGAATCGCCCATCAGGATGGTGAAAATTTCTTCCGCCTCGACGGCGTCGTCCATATTCACCCGGAGAATGGTGCGGGTATCGGGATTCATGGTGGTTTCCCACAATTGCTCGGGGTTCATCTCACCCAGCCCCTTGTAGCGCTGGATATCGACTCCCCGCGAACCGGCCTGTTTGACGAACTCAAGCACGGCGGGCAGATACTCAACGGCTTCGTTGATCTGCTTGTCTTCCATGCGGAAGATGGGAGGAATCTGTTCTTTTTCATCCTTGCCGGCCCCATTGCCATTCCCATTGGACGCCCCATTACCGTTCTGGCCGGATTTGGGTTCGGGCCAGTGAACCAGCACGTTGATTCCCGATTTTTCGAGTTTTTTGATGATCAATTCAAGATTCTGCGCCTCGAAAAACTCGGTGACTTTGGGCTTTTTATGCGGTTCTTCGGCGGGTTCAGCGGAATCGCCGTTGCCGTCTTTGGGCTGGTATTGGGCAATGATCTGAGAGTATTCCTTCTCGGAAAAGGCGTATTCGTCTTTACCGTCGACGCTGATCTTGTAGAGCGGCAGGGTGTTTTTTGAATCTGCGCGGACTTCGAGCAGCTGATGAAGCGATGAATGGCGGCGGCGCAGGCGATTGTCGAAGTGAACCAGTTCCTGAATGCCTTCAAGCATCTCTTTCAACTGGATGGCGCTCATCGCCTTCTGTTCCTTACCGTCGCGGACAGGGATGCATTGGACGGCGTCGATGCCCATCTGCAGGAGATTTTTCTCCAGCTCGCGATCCGACTCCAGGTACTGTTCTTTCTTGCCCTTCTTCAGGCGATAGAGGGGAGGCTGAGCAATGTAGATGCGTCCCGCGTTGATCAGCTGGGGCATCTGACGGAAGAAAAAGGTCAGCAGCAGGGTGCGGATGTGAGCGCCGTCGACGTCAGCGTCGGTCATGATGATCAGTTTGTGATAGCGGCTCTTGCTGAGATCGAAATCGGCCTCACCCACGCTGGTACCGATAGCGGTAATCAAGGTCTGGATTTCATCGTTGGAGAGAACCTTGTCGAGGCGCGCCTTTTCAACGTTGATGATCTTGCCTTTGAGCGGCAGGATCGCCTGGGTGCGGCGGTCGCGGCCCTGTTTGGCGGAGCCGCCGGCTGAGTCGCCCTCCACGAGGAACAGTTCGCACAATTCAGGCTGACGTTCGGAACAGTCGGCGAGTTTGCCGGGCAGCCCAATTCCATCGAGCGCGTTTTTACGGCGCGCCAAATTACGCGCTTTACGAGCCGCCTCGCGCGCCTGCGCGGCGCTGATGACCTTATTGGCGATCTTTTTGGCGACGGAGGGGTTCTCTTCAAAAAACTCGGAGAGACCTTCGCCCACGATCGACTCGACCAGCCCTTTTACTTCGCTGTTGCCCAGTTTGGTCTTGGTCTGGCCTTCGAACTGCGGATTGGAGATTTTCACCGAAATGACGCAGGTCAATCCTTCGCGCAGGTCTTCGCCGGAGATCTGGATATCACTCTTTTTAAGCAGGTCATTACGTTTGATGTAATCGTTGCTGGTGCGGGTGAGCGCGCTACGGAAACCACTGAGATGGGTTCCGCCCTCGCGCGTGTTGATGTTATTGGCGAAGGAGAAAATGTTTTCCTGATAGCCGTCGTTGTACTGCATGGCGATCTCGACGGAGACCATTTCGGTCTCTTCCTTGCCCTCGGCGACGATTTCGCGCTCTTTATGAAAATAAATGGGTTCGGGATTGATGATCGTCTTGTTTTTATTGAGAAATTTGACGAACTCGTTGATTCCACCTTCAAAGTGAAACGTCGCCTTTTTGTCTTCCTCACGGTCATCAATCAGGTTGATGGTGATTCCCTTGTTAAGAAAGGCGAGTTCGCGGAGCCGGGTGGCGAGGACGTCAAATGAAAACACCGTCGCTTCAAAGATCGAGGTATCGGGTTTGAAGAGGATTTTGGTGCCGGTCTTTTTCGCGTCGCCGATGATTTCCATCGGCCCGACAGGGATGCCTCGCTCGAATTTCTGATAATGAATTTTACCGTCGCGCCGAACCTCCGCCACGAGCCATTCGGACAGCGCGTTAACGACGGAGATTCCGACGCCGTGAAGACCGCCGGAGGTTTTATACGACTTGTGGTCAAACTTGCCGCCGGCGTGCAGGACGGTCAGCACGACCTCCATCGCGGACTTATCGGTGTAATGTTTATGGCGGCCGGTGGGGATGCCGCGGCCTTCATCCACCACGGTGATCGAGTTATCCGCGTGGATGGTGACGTCGATGGTATCGCCGTAACCGGCGCCGGCTTCGTCGATGGAGTTATCTACCACCTCGTACACCAGGTGATGAAGCCCATCGACGCCCGTACTGCCGATGTACATGGCGGGGCGTTTTCGTACGGCCTCAAGCCCTTCGAGGACGACGATATTATTCTCGTCATAGGTTGCCGGTTGATTGGTTTTGGCCATGTGAATGTTCCCTCAATGATCCGTATCGCGCGTGTCGCGAATGGAGATATTACGAGTGGAGCAGGATAAACGCGCGGGGCAGAGCGATAATAACTAACTTACTATAATTCCATAAGTTAGGTTTGTCAAGGTTCCCGCCACCGGGAAGCCCTGCATATAGGGCTCGGAGCGTCACAAAAACACTAAATCTGGTGGCGTTCCATTTGGACAAAACATAATTGAAACAAGCGGTTTCGAACCCTTCGGAAAGACTCGAAATCCGGGCGGGAACGCCTCCGTTTACAACAATGGCCGGAGAGTGGAAGCCTGGCTCAACCGGCGCCCGGAATACGTTTCAGGTACACGCGCTCCGTTGAAAAAAATCATGCCATGCTCCGGGAGTTCTGTGCGTTCGGGGCGGTTCCTGTTATGATGTTGCGCTGAATGAGACGCACAATATTCAAAAAAAACGCGAGTTCCATGAAACGACTGCTACTTCTTGGTTCAACCGGCTCCATTGGCCGCCAGTGTCTGGACGTCGTTCAAAATCATTCCGATAAATTCGAAATCGTGGGGCTGGGGGCGCGGCGGAACGCGGTCCTGCTGCAAGAACAGGCGGAGCGTTTCAAGCCGCGGCACGTCGCCCTCGTAGACGAAAGCCAAGCGGACGCACTCGACGCATCGGTTCTGCCCGGCGGCGCGAAGACCTTTACCGGACCAGACGCCCTGACCGACCTGGTTGAAGCCTGCGATGCGGACGTAGCGGTCATCGCCACGGTGGGCGCGGCCGGTTTCAGACCGACTTTCGCCTCCGTCGCCAAGGGGATGAACATCGCGCTGGCCAACAAGGAAGTGCTGGCGATGGCGGGCGACCGTCTGATGAACGCGGCGCGGGCGCGGGGCGTTGCGGTAGCGCCGATCGACAGTGAACACAGCGCGATCTTACAGTGCATTCAGTGCGGCCGCGACGAAGAGATTCTCAAAATCATCCTCACCGCGTCGGGCGGCCCCTTTCGCGGAAAGACGCCCGCCGATTTTGAAAACGTCAGCGTGAAGGAAGCCCTTAAACACCCCACATGGACCATGGGCGCGAAGATCACCATCGATTCGGCCACCCTTTTCAACAAGGGGCTGGAGGTCATCGAAGCGCACCACCTGTTCAACGTCCCGCTGGACCGGATCGACGTGATCGTGCATCCGCAATCGATCATCCACTCGATGGTCGAATTTCACGACGGCTCGATCATGGCGCAACTGGGCGACGCCGACATGCGCACCCCGATTCAATACGCGCTGTCGTATCCGGAACGGATCGAGCGCACGGGCCGCAAACTCAACCTGCTCGAAACCGGCGAACTGACGTTTTTCCCACCCGATCTGAGCAGTTTCCGCTGTCTGGCGATGGCGTATGAAGCGGCGCGCATCGGCGGAACCATGCCCGCGTTTCTCTCGGTCGCGAACGAAGAAGTGGTGGACGCGTTTTTGAACGAGCGCATCTGTTTCGGCGCGATTCCTCGCCTGTTGGAAGCGTGTATGAAACGCCACGCGGCGGTGAACGACTATACCCTCGACGACATCTTCGCGGCGGACGCCGAAGCGCGCGCCATCGCCAGAGAACTCATCGCCTCCACGTAAACACTGCTATCATGCGGTTCAAGCGGGCGTCGTCAGCGACGGCCAAGCCTGGATCGATATGCTCGAGATGCGCAACCTTTTGAGCCACACTTACGATAACAACGCGTTTCTCGAAGCCATTGAGACCATTGAGAAAAAACACGTCAAAACTCTGGAGCGACTCCATCAATGGCTGAAAAACCAGCCGGTCACGGGCGGTTTGGATTAAGAAACGACGAACTCGCCCGGATCGCCGCTGTATTTGAACGGCGTGAGGCGGTTGAAGAAGCGCGAATATACGGATCGCGCGCAACGGGCCGCCATCGCCCCGGCTCCGATATAGACATCGTCATCTATGGAGAGTGCAATCTCTCCGAACTGGCGGCGATTGCGGGCGATCTGGATGAGCTGCCCCTGCCCTACCAATTTGACGTAACCGCCTACTCCCGCATCAAAAGCCCCGAACTCAAACAACGGATCGACGAAGAGTCGCAACCGTTATTCAAGCGCGGCGTCTCCACGTAAACGAGGCTATTCGGCGATCAGTTCGCGCAGGATGCCGGCCTGTTCGGACTCAGGCGCGGCTTCAATACCCAATTTGGCGTATTTTACCGTCTCGGCTCCGGTGGGCGCTTCACGGGCGAGGGCGTAATACACTCGCACCTTTTCCTGACCGCTTTTGCATTCATCCAGCAGGGCGCCCAGCCGTTGCATCTTTTCTTCGGTGGTGAGGGGAACCTTGGCGCGGCGGATGGCCCAAACTTTTTTCTGGGTATCCTCTACGCGCAAGATGTTCGTGTATTTCTCTTTCAAGCCAGCCTGATTGTCCGCGTCGAGTTGGACGATCGCGTCGACGGCTTCTTTGTAACCCGACGCGGAAAAAGCTTTGCCGATCGACATCAGCGCCTCGTCAAGCAGTTTCGCCTTCTCGACGCCCTCGGCGGCATCCGCCTTTTTTATCAACGCATCGCGCTTCTCGCGAAACTCCTGCTGCGAAGTCAGCATCGCCAGAAAATCTCTGGGGCTTTCGCCTTCATACCCGACGTGTTTGGCGTAAGGCGCTCCGGAGGCGTCCGTCAGCACGATGGAGGGATAGCCGGGGATGTCGTAGAGTTTGCCCAGCTCGCGATTCTGATCCATCTCGGCTTCGGTCTGATTCGACGTGTCGCGGGGGTAATCGGCCCGCATCAATACGAAATCGCGGGTGATGGCCGAGATAAACGCTTCGTCGCTCATCACGGTGCGGATCATCGCCTTGCAGGGAGGACACCAGTCGGATCCGACGAATTCGATCAGGACATCTTTACCTTCTTTAGCGGCGGTTTGCTTCGCGTGGGCGAAATCGACCGTGAAGTGCGAATCCGCCGCGAACAGCGGCGCACATACGAATAACAACAAAGCGAAAAACGCGAGACGTTTCATTCCGGGTTCCCTTCTCTGTAAAGCGATTGCTATTTTTTCATGATTTAATACGGCTTAAGCGTTTTATCATTCTACCATCCAGCGATCAGCGCGTCATGGCTTTTTGCAACGAGCCGGGCAGCGAGGACGACTCCGGCTCAATAAAACCGGCCAGCGCGAAGATCATCGGCGCGTTCCAGTTGATAGCGATTTCATTGGTCTGATAACTCTCCTGCCGGTCAAGCCAGTCTTTGGCGCCGGGCCAACCGCCTCCAACAAGGTAACCAGGCCAGGGTTCACGCACTGTATCGCCCCCCGAGCGCCGGTCGTGCGGATTCATCGGCGGATTTCCACCCACCCCGGTTATAAACGAGCGCCCGTAGTAGTTGCGGCCAACCAGGTGACCGATGGCGTCGAGCGCGGTCTGACGGTATTCATCGTTCGGCGAGATCAGATTCGCGATCTGCAGCGTCACCGTCTGCGAGGCGACGGTCCCGTTACAACCCCAGTAATAATTGGCGAACGGACGTCGATAACCATGCCCGTCCCGGGTCTTCACGATCTGTCCGGCGATACGTATCAGATCGTTCTTGACGTCGTTGAGAATCGCATCGTCGCGTCCGGACGCATCGGAAAGCAGGTATGAATACGCCGCCAGATTTTTGACGTTGCCCCAGCCCCAATCGACGTCGAGTTTGTTGTTGATCGAGCGGGCGCGCTGTTCGAAATCTTGCAGATACGCATCGTCGCCGGTGGCGCGCCACAGCTCGGCGGCCGCCCAGAGGCGATCGTCGGAATCGTTAGTCTGATAGGCGCCGGTGGAGAAGCCGTCCAGATCGGCGTTGACGTTTTGCGGGTGTTCAGCGAGATAGTTGTAGCTCAACTTCGCCGCATTGAGGCAGCGCACCGCGTACGCATCGTCATACGGTTGAAAGGCGCGCGCCGCCATCGCCGTCATGGCGGCGAAATCAGCCGTAGCGGCGCTGCTCCACGGGGTGAAATAGCGCGGGGTGGTTTCACGCTCAGGCAAAATGAAGCCGCCAAACGCGCGCGTACTGACCTTGTGATACACCCGGCCATCGTCCATCTGCATTTTCAACAGCCAGTCGATCTCCCAACGAATTTCGTCGAGAAAATCGGGGATGTTGTTATCCGACTCAGGCAGGTCGAGCCCGATTTGACTGATTCGCGGCCCGAAGAGAAACCACGCATCGAGCATCGTCCCCACCGTGACGCCCGCGTTGACGACGTATTTGTTGTAGTCGCCCGCGTCGTGCCATCCCTGGGTTCCATCCTGAAGCACATGGCCGCCGTCAACATAATCGAGATAGGCGTCGTTGACATGACAGGCCTGATGAGCGTAGGTATGGCCGTCATGCTCGCCCGAAACCGCCGTCCCGCAACGCCAGAGGTACATGCCGCGCATCACGGTGTAATAGGGTTGGTTGTACAGCGCCGGATCAATGGCGAACTCGGCGGATCGCCCCACGCCTTCGGCTTTGAGATAATACCGCCCCGCGTCGCGGAGTTCGCTGAAGTTGGCCAGCGCGATGGTCTCGGCGGTGTCGGCGTTGTATACGCTATTCTGGATATCGCCCTCAAACACCATTGCGTCGTCATCGGCGCGATGGATGGAAAAACGATCGCAGGGAACGGCGATGGAGGCTTCTTTCACCTGATCGGGCAGAAAGCCGAGGGTATTCATACGAATATCGGAATCAGCGGATTGGGCGAACGGCGCGAGTATCGCGGCGAACAACGAGCAATACAATGCGATGCGGGTCAGGCGCATGTTTTTCTCCCAAGAGGATCAAATAAAATCGCGTTCATCATGCCATGCGCGGCGGTGGATTTAAAGACGAGTTTTGTGTTTGGAACGCTGGGGATTTCACACATCCAGGCGGACGCCGATTTCAATAAAACGACGTGTGGATTCTATGGTGGATACGGATTTGTTCAGGGGAAGAAGATAAGCGGGAGACGGGGGTCGAACCCGCAACCCTCAGCTTGGAAGGCTGATGCTCTAGCCAATTGAGCTACTCCCGCGGGTGGCTTCTTTCTTCGCTAACGCCGGCTCGCGATCGGGACGGCCTCGCAAGTCAGATTGTGATTATCGCTTGCGCCCGCCTTCCGTCAAGCCGTTCATCCGGCAAGGAGCGCCGATCCGATGATTCGGCTCACATTCCCAGCAGGAGCCGCATCAGCGGTTCGGCGGTCATGCGAAAATACGGCGAGAGGATCGGGATGCCCAGGGCGAAACTGATCATCAGCACGCCCATCAACACGGACGGTCCATACTGCCTGAAGGATTCCAACTTGATCGCTTTGTCGAAGGGCAACAGGCCGACCAGGATTTTTTCGCCGTCGAGCGGGAACAATGGAATCAGGTTAAAAAACGCCAGCCCCAGGTTCAACATCACGCCCAGGTAACAGACCAGCGCGGTTGAATCGATAATGGGTTTCAGGAACTCAATCGACATCAGCGCATGATAGACCGGGGTAAAACTCAAGATCCGGAAAATCAACGCCAACACGGCGGCCTGTATAAAATTACTGGCCGGGCCCGCCCAGGCGATCCACATGCCATCGCGCCGGGGGTCTTTGAGGTTATAGGGATTGTACGGAACCGGCCGCCCCCAACCGATAGGCGCGAAAACGACGCATAAAAAGCCGATCGGGTCAAAATGAGCCACCGGGTTGATGGTCACCCGGCCCATGCGCGCGGCGGTGTCGTCGCCCAGACGGTATGCCATCCAGGCGTGGGCCATCTCATGCACCGAAATCGCCAACACGATCATAAACAGCCACGCGGCGGCGGCTTGTATTCCATACGCTGAGTAAATACTGATCATCCGGCCGTTCTCCCGTTGCCCTCGTTCACGAGGGACGAAAACCGATTGTACACGCGCGAAATCGCCTCGCAACACTGCCATTTCACGGTGCGCTGCGATACATTATACCCTTTGGACGTCAAACATCGACCTGCAAACGGAGCAAACCGTCATGACACGCGTGGCAATTGGCATCGATCTCGGCGGAACCGACATCAAAGCCGGACTCGTCGACGAGAATGGCACCCTCATCGAGCGTTTTAAAAAATCGACGGAGGGCCATCTGGGCGGCAGGAAAGTCGTCGACCGCATCGGCGATCTGATTGAGGAGATCCTCAAATCGGACGCGATGAAAGGCCGTGAAAACGACCTGCAAGGCGTCGGCATGGGCAGCCCCGGACTGATCGATCACGCCAAAGGCGCCATCACGCGCCCGGTCAATATTCCCGACTGGGACTACTGGATCAGCGTTCACGACATCTTCAAAGAACGCTTCGGCCTGACCACCTGGGTCGATAACGACGCCAACGTAGGCGCGCTGGGCGAAGCTCTGTACGGTAAAGGCAAAGGCAAAAAAGTCGTGCTGGTGTTGACCCTCGGCACCGGTGTCGGCGGCGGCGTCGTGGCGGACGGCGAAGTGTTTAACGGCGCGCGCGGTTTCGCCGGCGAACTGGGTCACATCATGGTCAACCCGAGCGGGTATCCCTGCGGATGCGGAAACGAGGGATGTCTTGAGACCTACGCCTCCGCCACCGCGATCGCGCGCTACGCGACCGACCGCGTCCGCGTCGAGCACGAGCCGACCCTGCTGCGCGAAATGGCGAAACAGAACGGTGGCGTCATCACCTCGAAGATGGTGCATGAAGCCGCCGTCAAAGGCGACGGTGTGGCGTTGCGCGTGGTCGAGCGCGCCGGACGCGGCCTCGGCATCGGGATTAGCAGCCTGATCGTTTCGTTTAACCCGGAGATCATCTGCGTGGGCGGCGGCGCCTCCAACATGGGCGACATGCTGTTCGACTTCGCACGTGAAGAAATGGCGCGCCGCGTGTTCTTCCATTCTCACTTCCAGACGCCGCTGGTTCAGGCTCAACTGGGCGAGGAAGCGGGAACGGTGGGCGCGGCCGGGATGGCGCTGCAGAAAAGCCTCGCGAAAGCCGCCGGGTGACGGCATGAAAGAGGCGCTCAAGGCCCGCGCGATCGAACTGGGCTTTGATGGGGCGGGAATCGCCCGCCCCACGCCGAAAACCCTCGAGCATTACCGCGACTGGCTCGCGCGCGGGCTGCATGGCGAGATGGAGTACCTCGCCCGGCGCGAGCCGCAACGCGCCGACCCCTCGCTTCTTTTGCCGGACATCCGCAGCGTCATCGCCGTCATCAAACGTTATCCCGCTCCGTCCCATTCTCCCGCGCGAACGGTCGCCCCAGCCGGGGCGGTCTCCTGTTACGCGCAAGGAGACGACTATCACGACGTGCTGCGCCCGCGCCTCAACGAACTCGGCCGCTGGATCGAAAACCAGACCGGCGGAGCCCACGCGGCCCGCGCCTTCATCGACAGCGGCCCCGCCCTCGAACGCGACTACGCCGTCCAGGCCGGACTGGGCTGGTTCGGTAAACACACCAACGTCCTGAGCCGCGCGCATGGCAACTGGTTTTTTATCGGCGTACTGCTGACCACTCTCAAACTCGAACCCGACGAGCCCGCCCGAGATCATTGCGGGACGTGCTCGCGCTGTCTCACCGCCTGCCCCACCAATGCCTTTATCGCGCCACGCTTGCTCGACGCGCGGCGCTGCATCTCATACCTCACCATCGAACTGAAAGGGGCCATTCCGCGCGAGCTGCGTCCGTTGATGGGAAATCGCATCTTTGGATGCGACGATTGCCTGGCGGCTTGCCCGTGGAACCGCTTCGCCCATCCAGAAGCCGAGCCCGCGTTTCAAGCGCGCGAGGGGCTCGCCCCGGCCGATCTCACCGAGATCATGCGGCTGGATGACGCCGCCTTTCGCAAGCGCTTCGCGGGAAGCCCCATCCTGAGAGCGAAGCGGCGCGGACTGTTGCGCAACGCGGCGATTGCGCTGGGCAACAGCGGACGCGCGGTGGCCGTTCCCGTGTTGATTGAGGCGCTAAGCGACGCGGAGGCGCTGGTGCGCGGACACGCCGCCTGGGCTCTGGGCCGTATCGGAGGACGATCGGCGCATGAGGCGCTGAACGCCGCTCTCGACCGCGAGCCGGACGACTGGGTCAAAGAAGAAATCACAACGGCGCTGGGGGAGATGGGGGAAATGCTGGATTAGAAACTTAAAGATAGTGCTAAAAGTACAGAGAACGGTCTAGCTGGGCCTCGGAGAGTTTCAAAGAATGCAAATGCGCTGGGCCCTCGACTGCATGAGGGCCCAGCAATAAATGAAATCCGGCTACTTCAATCAGGCATTCAAGTCAAAACGGTCGAGTCTCATTACCTTCACCCAGGCATTGACGAAGTCACGCACAAACTTTTCTCTGGAATCGTCATACGCGTAAACTTCAGCAACCGCCCGCAGCTCGGAGTTCGAACCAAAGATCAGGTCGACGGACGTCGCCGTCCATTTCCTGTTCCCGGTCTTGCGGTCAAAACCTTCGTAGACGCCTTCCGTATTTTCCGACTTTTTCCACTCGGTCGACATATCGAGCAGATTCACGAAGAAATCGTTGCTCAGCACGCCCGGCCGCTCGGTCAATACGCCATTTTTCGATTGTCCGGAGTTGGCGTCCAGCGCGCGCATTCCACCGACCAGGACGGTCATTTCGGGGACGGTCAGATTCAGCAAACTGGCTTTGTCAACGAGCATATCAGCCGGCGAACTGATGCAATCCTTGCTGTAGTAGTTCCGGAACCCATCGGCTTTGGGTTCGAGCAGGGAGAAGGATTGTACATCGGTTTGTTCCTGCGAGGCGTCGGCGCGGCCCGGGGCGAATGGAACGTCAATGCTGTAACCGGCGTCTTTGGCCGCCTTCTCGACGGCGGCCGCTCCACCCAGAACAATCAGATCGGCCAGTGAAACTCTGGTCTTGCCCTTCTGCGAGTCATTGAAACTTTTCTGGATTTTTTCCAGACTCGACAGAACTTTATCCAGTTCTTTCGGATTGTTGACTTCCCAGTCTTTTTGCGGCTCAAGGCGTATCCGCGCCCCGTTCGCGCCGCCGCGCATATCGCTGCCACGGAAGCTGGCCGCCGACGCCCACGCAGTCCGGACCAGTTCGGGTACGGTCAATCCGGATTTCAGAATCTGGGATTTCAGATTTTTGACGTTGCTTTTATCGATCAATTTGTAATCGATATTGGGAACCGGGTCTTGCCAGATCATCGCCAGTTGGGGCACATCCGCCCCGAGATATCGCGAGCGCGGGCCCATATCGCGGTGAGTCAGTTTGAACCAGGCTCTGGCGAACGCGTCTTCAAACTCTTTGGGGTTATCAAGAAAGCGTTTGACAATCTTGTTGTATTCGGGGTCTTCTTTCAGAGCCAGATCGGTGGTGAACATCATCGGCGCATGGAATTTGCCCGGGATATGCGCATCGGGGACCAGATTCGCGGCCGAATCGTCGGTTGGGGTCCACACCGTACCGCCCGCCGGAGTTTTGGTTTGCTTCCATTCATACGTTGTCAGAAACTGCAGATACATATGCGAAAACTGGGCGGGCGTCGCCGTCCAGGCGCCTTCCAGTCCGCTGGTGGTGGTGTCTTCGGCGTTGCCCTTGCCGTAAGAGTTTTTCCAGCCCAATCCCTGTTGTTCGACCGGCGCGGCGGCGGGTTCGGGGCCCACATTGCCGGACGGGGGATGTGCGCCATGCGCTTTACCGAACGAGTGTCCGCCCGCGATCAACGCCACCGTTTCTTCGTCGTTCATCGCCATCCGGCCAAACGACTCACGAATCGCTTTGGCGGATGAAATCGGATCGAGGTTTCCATCGGGTCCTTCAGGATTCACGTAGATCAGGCCCATCTGAACGGCCGCGAGAGGCCCTTTCAGTTTGCCCTCTTCATCGCGGCGTTTTCCAGTTGAATCGAGCATTTTGGTTTCGGGACCCCAATTCACCATTTCAGGCTCCCAGTCGTCTACACGGCCTCCAGCGAAGCCCAGGGTTTTAAAGCCCATGTTCTCCATAGCGACATTGCCCGCGAGAACCATCAAGTCGCCCCATGAAATCCCCTTTCCGTATTTCTGCTTGATTGGCCAAAGCAACCGGCGCGCTTTATCAAGATTGGCATTATCAGGCCAGCTGTTGAGCGGGTCAAAACGCTGCTGCCCTCCATCGGAGCCGCCGCGTCCGTCAACCGTACGGTAGGTACCCGCGCTGTGCCACGCCATGCGGATGAACAGCGGGCCATAGTTTCCGTAGTCGGCAGGCCACCAGTCTTGTGACGTAGTCAGCAGGGCGTCGATATCTTTCTTCAACGCTTCCAGGTCGAGTTTTTTGAACTCTTCCGCATAGTTGAACGATTCGCCATAAGGATTGGACTCTGGACTCTGCGCGCGAAGCGGGCTCAGATCAAGCTGATCGGGCCACCAGAACCGGTTCGACTTTACTTCATCCATCCCGTTCGCGGTATCGGCTGCCTGAATGGTTTGATACGAAATCGCCATACAGCATACCGCTGAAACAATTGCGACAAGTTTCAGTCTGTTCATGTTTTTATTTCCTTCCCGGATATTTTCGCTCACAACCATAAAATGAGTGCGAGCGGGAGTGAAATCGTCTCAGCCCGGCGCAACCGTTTATCATGACATTGGATTAATATACGAAAGAGAAATACATTGTACCGAACCGAAAAAACGCGCAGTCCAATGCCATGACAATCGCGGAACAGGCCTAAACAATTTTTCAAATCATACTGAAGCCGGGGGATCGTGTACAATACATTGTTTCTATGTTTTCATAGGGAGAAGCTATGGCCGCTCAAACGAGCGGGGGGGGAAAGGATGAGACACGCTTGCGGTTTTTGATGTCAGGAAAGTCAGAAGTCGATGATTTCGAAGGACTTTTTTCTTTTTGATGACAATTCTCCGGGCAACGCTTGAACGATTTCATGCTCCAGCGCGTCGATGATCTCCAGTTTCAGAACACTGCGGCTGTAAACCAGGCTCACTTCACGGGTCGGGACCGGGACTTGAAACGGTTTTATATATTCCTGCTTCTCCTGATCCAGCAGCTGTGAAGCCGCCAGGTAGGGGAGCAAAGTATACCCGCGCCCTTTGCGAACCAGGCTGATCAGCGTTTCTAAACTGCCGCTGGCGAAGTTGATATTCCGCATGGCCTGATATTGATTTCTTGCCGAGCAAAGTTTTAATACCTGATCTCGAAAACAGTGCCCTTCTTCGAGCAACCAAATCGATTCCATATCCAGATCTTTTTCGGTAATTTTTTTCTTCTTCGCGAGTTCATGGTTTTGTGAGACAAACAGATAAAACGGCTCATAAAATAAAGTTCGTCCGATGAGATGTTCATCTTTTAAAGGCGTGACCAGCAAGCCTGCGTCAAGCGCATCGTCATGCAGGGCGCGCACCATATCCTGAGTTTTATATTCGTTAATGGTCAGTTGTACTTTGGGATACTTATTTGAAAATTGTTCGATAAAAAGCGGCAAAAGACAGGAAGCTAATGTAGGAATAACGCCGAGTTGAAATTCACCGGAGATTTCATCGTGAGCCTGATTTATTTCAAGCAGTTTTTTATATTCATTCAATATTTTTTTTGCTTGTTCGATGACTTTTTTCCCTTTATCCGTTAACAATATTGGCTTTTTCGACCGGTCGAAAATGACGACGCCCAGTTCTTCTTCCACTTTTTGAATTTGCGCGGAGAGAGAAGGCTGGCTGACAAAACAGTCTTCCGCCGCCCGTCCGAAATGTTTTGTTTTGTAGACGGCTAAAATGTACTGTAACTGAGTTAAAGTCGGCATCATCGCCCCCTCGCGTCATTTTCATACCGTATGGCTATTCAAAAAATATTCTAATAGCTCTACT
Source organism: bacterium (assembly GCA_016125385.1). Lineage (GTDB taxonomy): Bacteria > Hinthialibacterota > Hinthialibacteria > Hinthialibacterales > Hinthialibacteraceae > WGLV01. Next base: position 1,533 of record WGLV01000046.1, on the reverse strand, counting down.
CATTATATGTCAGGCGGCGCACCGATGCACAGGGAGTAATATTTACACGGACTAGAATTCAAATCATCGAAGTGGAAGTATCCATCACAGATGCGTTGCGCCGATCAGGTATGAGCGAGGACACGCCTTTCGTTGGAAGAGGAATGTGGATAGCCGTGAAACGGAACTTTTATAAACCAAGATACTTAAATTTTATTTTTACAAGCGCAACAAGCAAAAAAGATTTGACATATTTTCGATACAGTTATATCTTTGCAAGAAGATTACTTAAGTAGATCCCATTGAATTGAATGATTGAAACGCAACATGCCGCCCAAGCCCGCCCCCATCATATCAGAGTTGGAATCCGCAATCATGGCCATTTTATGGGACGAGGGTGAAGCCACCGCTGTTGAGATTATACCCAAGATACAATCGGCGGGATTTCAAATCGGGAACTCCGCTCTCAGGACTGTTTTCGCAAGGATGGAGACGAAAGGGCTTATAGAGAAGGTGACCGTTGAAAAATTAGTTGGCTATGCACCTCGGGTTGAAAGAAACGAAGTGACTGCCAACACACCGTCAGGCAAATCAAAAAGCAGTTTTTTCTCGGCTCTGACATGGGGCTGTTCATGGCATTGGTTTCGAGCGAAGACATCGATCGTGATACGCTGGCCGCAATGAGAGAAAGCCTCGACAGGCTCATAGAAGAATCAGAATCATGAATCTTTACGCGCATCTTTGGATTGAATACGTTCAGCCCGTCTTAATACATTGGTCGGTAAGCATCTGCGTAATTTTTATGTTCGCATGGATCCTGGAAGCGCTCTGCTACAAGGGCGCCAAAATCCAGACTGAACATCTGATTTGGTCAACCACTATTTATGCAATCGCCTTGACGCCGGTTCTGACGATCTTGTCTTACCTGATCACGCATCAGTTTTTTTTACCAATGATGTTCTGGCGGCAATACCAGATGATCTGCGCGGTTTTGTTTTATATTTTCGCAATCGGCGCAGGCGCATCCTTCAGCATATTCATTTTAATGCATCGCGACCTGATTCGTATCATAAAAAATCACCAATTAGTTGAAGACAAAAGAATCCTTGAAATTCTTAAGCAGGAGAAAACCAGATCGGGCATCTCATCTAATATTCTGCTTTATCATTCTGAAACGTTACCCATCCCCTGCGTCAGTGCGTTTTGGACATACCGCATGTTTTTCCCAACCGAATACATTGAAGATTATTTGGAACAGGATTTTCGAGCCATGCTGGTTCATGAGTTAACCCACATCAAAAATGGGGATGTAACTAAAAACAAAATATTGATCTTTCTGAAATTCATCCTCTGGTTTCACCCTTTAATTTATATTCTGTCATCCAGATTCTCGTTGGCATGTGAGAAATACAGTGAGGTTCGTTCTAAGAATCTGTGCGTTGGGTAGACATGGAAACACGCGCTAACTCGTGTAATCTCAGTTTGCTGAGAACATAAGAAGCACGAGGGGAAGCGCGTGTTATTAAAGAGTATCATCAAAAAGACCTTAGGGCT
>WGLV01000063.1 GCA_016125385.1 bacterium | reverse complement strand
ATCCCATGGAGACTCTCCTTTGCGGTCTAGTCACATAACTAGACTCTATAATAAAAGAAAAAGGAGCGAATTTCCAGCGAAAATTACACTCCCAGCAATTTTTATCTCTTTTTATCTAGTCAAAGGCCAAAGTCGAGAAAAAGGCGCGATCAATCGCGCCTTTTTTTGAATCGTTACAATTTGATTTTTATCTCACCCGCTGAACGTTTTCGTTGTTGACGCCCGAGTTGAAGAGGAAGATTTCGCCCTTGCTGGTGATTCCATTCGAAGGCGTATACGGCTCGACCAGGAAGGTGGTCTGGCTTGAATCTGACCCGGGGCCGTAGGTGATCAGCAGGTAATCCCACGGTTTGAAGCTGGAGACGTAATTCGAAAGAGCAGCGAGGTTCCAGTCCTGATTGTCGTTGTTGTTCGGCGGCGTACTGATTTCAGGGTCGTTATCCCAATAGCCGTAATACTGGTTTCCCGCGCGGCCATAAGCTTCATTGTTGCCGCTGGTGGTAGTGAACAGGCTGGCGTTGACGAAGGGCGAGAGCGGAATGCTGCTCATGTACGCCACCGGCGAGGTCAACGGAGAGAGAACCGCCAGGTTGTTACGGTTTCCGCCGCCGCCGTTCCAGCCGACGCCGTTGAAATCTTTCTGGATGCGGTCCTGACCGATCTGGGTGTCGTCGTCACGGATGTCGACCAGCATTTTCCCGTGATCCGTATTGAAGATTGAGATCGCGGTTGAGGTCGAACGCATATCGGCGTAACAACGGGCTACTTTGGCTCGGATCTGGGCGTTGAGAAAGTTGGGTACGGCGATCGCCGCCAGAATGCCGATAATGGCCACGACAATGAGCAGTTCAATCAGAGTAAACCCCTTTTTGTACAACACTTTCGCCTCCGGTTGATTTGAGATGCAATACGTTGGATTATTCGATTCTATCTAAAATCGAATCGGTTTTCAAACTTAATTCTATTTATTTTTTATGATAAAGAAATGGGTGAGTCAATCGACTCACCCATTTTCCGTGCCATTTTGTTTGGACCGCGCTTAGAAGATAACCGTCGCGACGCCCATGAACTCGGTGTTGAAATAGGTCGGTTTGAAGATGTGCAGCCGCCACACGTCGCCGTTTGAAGCCACGCCGTTCGAGGGATTGTAGGGTTCGGCGCTACGGTCGATCCAGTCGCCTTCGTCGCCATCGGGGCCGGCGGCGAACATCAGCCAGTGCGGGCAATGGGTTCCATTGGAGCAGTCGCGGTCTTCATAGCCGTAAAACAGGCCGTCGGTGAACGGATCCTGCGGGATGGAGCCGATGTAGCTGATCGGAGTGGTCAACTGCGCCCAGATACGCCCATCAAAAAAGTTGTCGCCCATACCGTTGGGGTTCTTGGTGTTAGACGCAGACAGTTTTTTGCCAAGAAAATTCGAGCCGAAATAACTGGGCAACTGGCATTTTTCGCCTTCCCCGGAGTCGTTTCCATCGATCAACCACAGGTTGTTGTCGAGATGTCGAATGTTGGACTGCTCGTCCAGCATGCGCAGGTCGGAAAAAGTACGAGCCGCTTTGGCTCGAATCTGCGCATTGAGAAAGTTGGGTACGGCGATCGCGGCGAGAATGCCGATGATCGCCACGACGATCAGCAATTCAATGAGAGTAAACCCTTTTGTTTTCACCAGACCTACCTCCGTAAGAACACACTTGAAAATAGAGTTGAAATTAGAGATAGAAGATAATAGATAAATCGAATCAATTGGAGTAGGGGTGTTTTTCAAAATAACGAAAAAAAAAACCGGACGAGTTTTTGACTCGCCCGGCTTCGTTGTTTGGACCCAGATCAGAGGATCAGAAGATCACGTTCTGAACCTGCATGAATTCCGTGGTGAAATAGGTGCTTTTGAAGACGTGCATGCGCCAGACGTCGCCCACTGAAGCCACGCCGTTGCTGGGGTTATAGGGGATGGCGATACGGTTGAGCAGCCAGTCGCCCTCGGTGGCGTCCGGACCGGCGGCGAACATCAGCCAGTGCGGGCAGGCGGGGGTGTTGGAGCAATCGCGGTCTTCGTATCCGTAAAACAGGCCGTCGGTGAACGGATCCTGCGGGATCGAGCCGATATAGCTGATCGGCGTGGTCAACAGCGCCCAGATGCGCCCGTCAAAGAAGTTGTCTCCCATCCCAGAGCCATTGCGGACTTTGGTGTTTGACGCGGTCAGGCGCTTGCCAATAAAGGTCGACCCGAAATAACTGGGAAACGTACACTTTTCGCCCGAAGCGCTGTCGTTGCCGTCAATCAGCCACAGATTGCTATCGAGATGGCGGATATTGGCTTGTTCGTCCAGCATGCGGAGATCGGAGAAGGTCCGCGCGGCTTTGGCGCGGATTTGCGCGTTCAGAAAGTTCGGCACGGCGATGGCCGCCAGAATGCCGATAATGGCGACAACGATGAGTAGCTCGATGAGTGTAAAACCTTTTTTCCCCATAATGGCTTTCTTCGTACCTCGACAGTAGGATAGTTAAAACTACTATTCAAGGTAAGGTAGTTTCATCCCGTCAAACCGTCAATTATCAGGCGAAAAAATCATTAAAAAAGTTACTGAATATTATAGTGATACGTTTATTAATGCTGTGTAGATTTAATTAATGAATCGATTAACCAATATTTTTGTAAAGATATAATGTATATAAAAGTTGGGCATGGGAGTTTATTTCCCGATTTCGGCGGATGGGCCTGCTCTTGATTTCATGGCGATGGCATACTGAATTTTTATGATCTTTCCACTCAACGACTATCCGTTGGATCGAGTTTATGAAACGAATCGTTTATTACATCTCCTCGCACGGATTCGGCCACTCAACCCGCGCGATCGAGGTCATCAATCATGTGAAAGACAGCGTCGCGGTCGAGATCGTCACCGCCGCGCCCCAGTGGCTGTTTGAGAAATCGATCGGCCGCCCGTTCACCTGTCATCGCCTCGATCACGACCCCGGCATCGTTCAGCCCGACAGCGTGACGATGGATCTGCCCTCCACGGCGGCGCGCTGGAGCGCCCTGCTGGAGGCGTATCCCGCGCTGGCGCAACAGGAGGCGGACCGGCTGGGCGACTGCACGGAAACCGCGCTGGCGGGCGACATCTCGCCTTTCACCGTGGCGGTGGCGCGCCAGGTTGAACGCCCCTGCGCCATCGTGGCGAATTTCAGCTGGGACTGGATTTTCTCGCCATTCGTGAAAGATCATCCCGAATTCGAGCCGATCATTGAGGGAATCAGCGTGTATTACGCTCAGGCCGACTGGCTGTTGCGCACGCCCTCGTACGGCGATCTGTCGGTGTTCCCCCGCGCGGCCGATATTCCCTGGATCGCGCGCATGGCCCGAACGCCGCGTGAAGAGATCAGGGCGGGGTGGGGCGCCGGCGCAGGCCGCCGCGTCGCGATGATCTCGTTCGGCGGAATGGGGCTCGACGGAATGCGGCCCGAGACGCTGGCGCGGCATGAAGACTGGACGTTCATTACCTTTGACCGCTCGCTCGCCACGGCGCCGAACGTCGTGCTGGCCGATCCGCAAAGCGCCTATCATCCCGATCTGGTAAACGCCGCCGATCTGGTGGTGGCCAAACTGGGGTACGGCCTGGTGAGCGAGTGCATCGCGCACGGAAAGCCCATCGCCTATCTGCCGAGACATGGATTCATCGAATACGGCGTATTGGAGGACGCGATTCGCGAGCAGTTGTGGACGCATCGCATCGAAGCCGAGCGCTTCAGCCGGGGCGACTGGTACTTTCTCGACCGCTTTGCGCGGGCTCTGGAGGCGGGCGAGGTTCGCTCGCGGCCCGCGCCGTATTGCGGCGGCGGCCGAGCGGCGGCGGACTTTCTCGTCAAACTGACGGAGAAGTGATCGGGACGCCGCCCGGCGGCTTTTGATTTGACGGAAGCCATTTGGCATGATAGCATATGCCAAATGGGAGGCCGTTTATGAAGCCATCCGCTGATTTCGTTTTAACCCCATGGAAAGATTTCATCAATGAAAGCGACCCCCGCGCCGCGTTGGTGAAAAAACGGGCCTGGGTGGTGGCGTCGCCCCATAGCGCGCCGTTGTGGTACACAACCATTCTGGGCAACCTGTTGCGGTGTTCTCTGGTGAAAAACGAACCTTCTCTCGAACTGGTTCGCGAGACGCTTAATGAAGGCCTCGGTTCGCTTGCATTCAACCGGCTCAAACAAATCGCGCTGGTTTCCAGCGAAGACCTGAGCCGGGCGGTCGGCGTTCCCATGCGAACGCTGGCGCGGCGGAAAAAGTTCAAGCCGGATGAATCCGAGCGGATTCTGCGGGTCGCCTCCGCTTTTCAGAAGACGCTGGATCTGTTTGAAGACCTGGACCGGGCGCGGCGCTGGTTTTCTTCGCCGCAGCGCGCGTTGGGAGGGAAGACTCCGCTCGAATACTGCGACACGGGGCCGGGAGCCGAAGAGGTCGAGCGGCTTGCCGGGCGGCTTGAACACGGCGTCTTCACGTGAAACTCCGGCGTCGCCATGCGGATCAAGAGAGGATTCAACCTCGAAACGTTACGGCGTATCGGGTTACGAAACGGAAGCGCCTTGAGCGCGCTTTTGATGGAGGAGGCGCGCGAATCAACGGCGGACGCTGGAATTCACCCGGTGTACGGATGGTGTATACCTCGGGTTCGATTGCTCTGGCGACTTTGGAGATGCTGGTGCATCTGGAAGATGAACGGACGTTGGCTGAACTATATGACGTGATTCCAGTTCAGTTTGACGAGGCGTTGTGTCATACCATCGACCTTTCGGCTTTGTCCGTGGGGTGGAACCTCCCGGTGGTCAATCCACTTACTCAATTACTGGGAGATGAGTGGATTCAACGGGGTGAATCCGCGATTCTGCGGGTTCCAAGCGTGGTTACGCCGGCTGAATCGCCCGAATGGAATTACCTTCTCAATCCGCTTCACCCTGATTTCGCCAGGATCGGGATTGGAGCCAGCGTGGTTTTGTCAATCGACCCCCGGTTGCGTGGGGGTGAATAAAAGCGTGTTTTCTCCCAGATTTTCTTTCATACCGTTGAGACGCCGCCCGGCGGCTACTCGACAGAACCGGCTCCCCTTACTAGAATCTCTTTTAACGTTTTACTGTACACGACCATTCGGCGTGAAAGCGCCTTGAAAAGGTATTCGTCGCTATGTTAGGCATTGGAACGGGTGAATTAATCGTCCTGATGGGCGTTGCGCTTATGGTGTTCGGTCCGCATAAACTGCCCGAACTGGCGCGCTATCTGGCTCAGGCGACCAAGATGTTTCAGGACGCCAGCCGTGAGATTCAGCGCCAGCTCGATCAGGCCGAACGCGAAATCCGTGACGCGGAGCGGAAAAAGAAAGCCCTCGAACACAAGCCCGCCGATTCGGACGGCGCGGCCGCCGTCACCGCGGCGGATCATGATCCCTACCAGTTTGAATACGGCGGCGAGACCCAAGCGGATCAGCCGTCCGATCCGGCCGAGCCCGGCGTGATGGAAACCGCCGCCGAAACGGAGGAATCGTACACGGTTCCGGAGAAGACGAACGGCGGCGCCCGGCACGATAATCCTATGAACGATCCGGTGAAGGCCGATGACGCCAATCGCCTTTCGCGCGAAATGTCAGACTGACGGTAAAACCGCGATCCGCAAACGACCGATAAACGAAAAATCATTATGACCACAATGGAAAAAGAGAGTGAAAAGCCGCTGCTCGGCGCTGAAGAGACCGATGACGAACTCGGCGGCGCGATGTCGTTTTTAGAGCACCTGACCGAGTTGCGCGAACGGTTGATCAAGTCGGTGGCGGCGCTGGCCGTCGCGACCCTGATCTGCTTTGTGTTTTCGCAAGGGCTGTTGGGTATTCTGCTCGCCGCGATTCCTGAAAACGTCGATAAACAGTTCACCTCGCCGGTGGCGGGCCTGATGGCTCAATTGAAGGTTTCGCTGCTGGGTGGTTTTTTCTTCGCGTTCCCCATCATCTTCTGGCAGGCGTGGCTGTTCGTGGCGCCGGGGTTGTATCGCAAGGAAAAAAAGTTCCTCCTGCCGCTGTGTTTTTCGACCTGGTTCTGTTTTCTGGTCGGCGCGACGTTCGCCTATTTCGTCGTGTTCCGGTTCGCACTGGGCTTTCTCTCCACCTTTGGTGCGGAAGGCGTCAAACAGGCGTGGATCGTGGGCGACTATCTCAGCTTCATGACGCAGTTTCTGCTGGCGTTCGGCTTGGTGTTTGAAGAACCCGTCATCATCGTGCTGTTGGCGAAGATGGAGCTTGTGACGTCCGAAACGCTGGCGAAGTTCCGTTCGTATGAAATCGTCCTGGCGTTCGTGCTGGCGGCGATCATCACGCCGCCCGATTACATCAGTCAGATCGCCTGTGCGATTCCGCTTGTGTTTCTGTATGAACTGTCGATCATACTGGTAAAGTTTATTGAAAAGAAAAAGACGGAACAGACGGAACAAACGGAGGGATAACGCCGTTGGACGTTGAATTGCGGGAGACGCTGCGCGAGCTGGTTGAAGACAAAATCATACTGGTCACCGGCGGAACCGGCACCATCGGCAGCGAGATCGTCCGCCAGTTGATCCCCCTGAAGCCCCGTTTTCTTCGCGTGTACAGCCGCGATGAATACAAACAGTCGGTGCTGCGATCGCAATTGAAAGAGCACGGCTGTCTGCGCTACCTTCTTGGCGACGTGCGCGACCTTGAGCGGTTGGAACGCGCCTTTGAGGGAGTCCACCTCGCGTTTCACGCCGCTGCTCTCAAACGCATCGAATCGACCGAGTACGACCCGCTTGAAGCGGTGAAGACCAACGTGCTCGGTACGCAGAACGTGATCCGCGCCACGCTGCAAAGCCCCACCACCGGACGTGTCGTCTCGATCAGCACCGACAAGGCCGTCAACGTGACCACTACGATGGGCGCGACCAAGCTGCTCGCCGAGCGCCTTGTCACCTGGGCGTCGTTTTACCGCCGCGAACCGCACAAAACGCTGTGTTCGGTCCGCTTCGGCAACGTCCTCGACTCGCGCGGCTCGGTCATCCCCATCTGGCGCGAACAGATCAAGCAGGGCGGCCCGGTGACGCTGACCAACCCCGACATGCGCCGCTTTTTCATGACGATTCCCAAGGCGGTCGAACTGGTGCTGCGCTCGGCGGTGATGGCGACCGGAGGCGAGGTGTTCATCCTGCGCATGCAGTGCGTCAACATCCGCGATCTCGCCGAGATCATGATTGAAGAATACGCGCCGAAGGTGGGGCGCTCGGCGAAAGAGATCAAAATTCAGATCACCGGCGCCAACCCCGGCGAAAAACTCGACGAAGACCTGATCGCGCCCAACGAATGGGACCGGACGCACCAGATCGACGATGAACTCGCGGTGATCGCGCCCGCGCACCGCGCCGATGAGATAGAGTTTCCCATGCTTGAATCGCAGGAGGGTTTCATCACCCAGCCCGCCAACACCCTCGATAAAGAACAACTGCGCGAATACCTTAAAAGCGAAGGCATCGTCTGAACGCACGATTCGATATAAACCTGCTTCAATAAAAACAATCCCCCGGCGGAGCGATCCACCGGGGGATTTTCGATTCGTGCTCGGCGTTTCGTGTTACAGCGTCCAGCCCTCGCGGAACTCGGGTTTGACGATCCGGTTGGCGCGGTCGTTGTTTTTGATCTCACACTTCGCCTCATCCCAATACAGCCGTTCGTCCTTGACCTGCATGGCGAGCACGCCCAGCAGCGCCATTTCGGTGAGCGGTCCGCCGTATTCGAAGCTGGCGCTCGACGGCTTGCCGTCCTTGCAGGCGCGGATCCAGTCCTGCATGTGGCCGCCCTGTCCACCGGGGACGCGCGGGATCTTCGCGGGCGGGCGTTTGTATTCACGGTTGAGAGATTCCGGCTCGAGCCGCAGACCGCCGGCGCCGTGCGAACCGTGCAGAATGACGCCTTTCTCGCCGACGAACATCGCGCCGTTTCCGCCCAGTTTTTTGCCGTTGATGTAATCGGCGGGGATGGGCGGCAGCAGGCGGCCGTCGCTCCAGGTCAAGTTGACGGGCGGGCGTCCGTTGCGGGCGGGGAAGTGATAGCGCACGATGGCCGCGCGCGGGTAGGTCTCGCTGCTGACGGCTTCTTCATAGTGCGTCGAGGTCGCTTCGACATACTCGGGCGCGCCCAGGCTCAGCGCCCAGAAGGCCGGGTCCATGATGTGGCACCCCATGTCGCCGATGGCGCCGGTGCCGAAGGCGATCCAGCTGCGCCAGGTGGTGGGGCAATAGTCGGGGTGATAGGGCCGGTATTGCGCCGGTCCCAGCCACAGGTCCCAGTCGAGCTCAGAGGGAACCGGCGGCGTATCCTTGGGACGCGCTTTAACCATGAAGTCCGACCACGGATCGCCACCGACCGGGCGGTCGCTCCATGCGTAGACTTCGCGGATTTCGCCCACCACGCCGTCTTCGATCCACTCGCACAGCATGCGGATTTCATCGGACGAGTGCCCCTGGTTGCCCATCTGGGTTATCACGCCCGCCTTGCGCGCGGCTTCGGTGATGAAGCGGGTTTCATAAATGGAGTGGCAGAGCGGTTTTTCGCTGTAGAGGTGTTTTTTGTGTTGAAGAACCTGCGAGGAGACCACCGAATGGCAATGATCGGGCGTGGCGACGATGACGGCGTCGAATTCGTTCGGTATCTCATCGAACATGACGCGGAAGTCCTTGTAGCGCTTCGCCTTGGGAAATCGCGAAAACGAGCGCGCCGCGCTGCGGTCGTCGACGTCGCACAGAGCGACGATGTTTTCGCTTTCCGCGCTGCGCAGGTCATCGCCTCCGCGTCCGCCTACGCCAACGGCGGCGATGTCGAGTTTATCGCTTGGGGCGGTGCGGCCCGGCTGTGAGAGCACGGTGTTCGGCACGATGGTGATGGCGGCGGCGCTGAGCGCGCCTTTTTTCATAAATCCTCTTCGTGATGATTTTTCAGAATCCATTTGTGAATCCTCCCATGGTCGGTCGATGATCCATCATACAAAATCGGCGTGGTTCGAATATAGTGGGATGCGGTCGAAATGACGGCTACGGGCGAAAAAAAACGCCGCTTCGGTTCTGAAGCGGCGTTTCGTTATTCCATGAATTAGATGAATCAGGCGATCATCAGCGGTCCGAGAACCAGCGAAATAACCGCCATCAATTTGATGAGAATGTTGATCGAAGGGCCGACGGTATCCTTCAGCGGATCGCCGACGGTGTCGCCCACGACCGCCGCTTTATGCGCGTCGGAGCCCTTGCCGCCGAAGTGGCCTTCTTCGATGTACTTTTTGGCGTTGTCCATCGCGCCGCCGCTGTTGGCCGCCTGAATCCCAACCACCAGGCCGGAGATCAACGTACCGATCAGCACGCCGGCCAGCGCTTCGGGACCGACGGTGAAGCCGACCAGCGGGGGAACGATGATCGCGATCAGGCCGGGAACCATCATGCCTTCAATGGCGCCCTGGGTGCTGATGGCGACGCAACGGGCCGAATCCGGCTTGGCGTTGCCTTCCATCAGGCCGGGAATCTCGCGGAATTGACGGCGCACTTCTTCGATCATTTTGTAGGCCGCCTTGGTTACCGCGCGGAACAACTGCGAAGAGAAGTAATACGGCAGCATGCCGCCGAACATCAGACCGGCGATAACCTTGACGTTGATCAGCGAAACCGCGGCTTCACTCATCTTGGTCGAGACCAGAAACGCTGAGATCAGGCCGATCGCCGCGAACGCCGCCGAACCGATGGCGAAGCCTTTGCCGATGGCGGCGGTGGTGTTGCCGACCGAGTCGAGGTTGTCGGTGATCTTGCGGACCGACGGATCGAGATGAGCCATTTCAGCGATGCCGCCGGCGTTGTCGGCGATGGGGCCGTACGAGTCGACCGCGACCACCATACCGGTGGTGGCGAGCATGCCCAGCGCCGCCAGCGCGACGCCGTAGAAGCCGCCGAAGTGGAACGAAAGAATCACCGCGCCCGCGAGAATGATGACGGGAATCGCGGTGCTCTCCATACCGACCGCGATGCCGTCAGTGACGGTCAGGGCGGGGCCGCTCTGTGAGTTTTCAGCCAGTTTCTTGACGGGTTTGTAGTGGCCTGACGTGTAATATTCGCTCATGAAGCCGACCACCATACCCGACACGATGCCGATCAGGCAGGCGTAGAACGGAGCCATCTTGCTGTAGGCGACGACGGAAACGCCGGTCCAGTCTTCACCGATGGCGAAGACGAGAACCGCCGTGCCGATGATGGTCAGAATGGCGGAAATGTACGTGCCGCCCATCAGAGCGCCCTGCGGGTTGGAAGAACCGAAAATTTTGACGTAAAACACGCCGATGATCGAAGCGACCAGACCAATGACGGCGACGCCGAAGGGAATGACGGTCAGAACCGTCGATTCGGAGCCCATGCCGGTCGCGACGGAAGCCGCGATCGCCAGCGAGGCGATGATCGACGCGCAATACGATTCAAACAGGTCGGCGCCCAGACCGGCCACGTCGCCAACGTTATCGCCCACGTTATCGGCGATGACGGCGGGGTTGCGGGGGTCGTCTTCGGGGATGCCGGCTTCAACCTTGCCCACCAGGTCAGCGCCCATGTCGGCGCCCTTGGTATAGATGCCGCCGCCGCTGCGCGCGAAAAGCGCCATCAGACTGGCGCCCATCGCGTAGCCATTGACGATCACCGGGTTGCCTTTGGCGAGAAAGTAGACGATCACCAGACCGAGAAGGCCGAGACCGACCACTGAAAGCCCCATGACCGCGCCGCCCGAAACCGCGACGCCCAGCGCCGCCTTCAAACCGCCCGACATGGCCGCCTGGGTGGTGCGGCAGTTGGCTTTGGTCGCGATCGACATGCCGATGTAGCCCGCTGTGGCCGACATGGTCGAGCCGAGCATGAAGGCCAGCGCGGTGGGCCAGCCCAGCTGAACTTCGGGGTACAACATGGGCACGATCGAGAATAAAACCGCGATCACGAAAACGAACGAGAACACCCAGGTGTATTCACGCTTCAGAAAGGCGCGCGCGCCCTGCTGAACCAGCGTGGAGATGTCCTGCATGGTTTGGTTGCCTGGATCCATCCTGACGACGCTGTTCGCCAGGAGCCAAACGAAAACCAGCGCAGCCAACGCTGCAATACCACAAACGATGATGAATGCTGTTTCCATTTGAAAGCCTCTGATGTTTGGAATGTTGCGGCCTGGAGCCGCGGGTAGCGCAAAACCATTCCGATTATACCGGCGAATCGATTGTTCGTTGAGGTGCGCGAGCCTTCGCGATTGAATTTTGTATAGTGGGAGACGCCATCTGACCTATATGATGCTACAAATGCGCATAATGCATTCTTATTTGTATAAAAAGTGAGTTTGGTGTTAGTGTTGAGAGGGAGCTAAATCTGGCTGGGATAAGGGAAAATCGTTTCAGATAATATGGTCGCCGTTATGTTATTTTGATCCGATCGGCCGATCATCCATTCCGGTTAAATCGGGTCATGGCGAGGTCGATGCCCGCCTTGAGCATGGCTTCGATTCCGTCCGCCGAGTGTTCCAGCGCCTCATCAATGACTTCCCGCTCTTTGTCAGAAAACCGGCTGAGCACGTAGTCGACCCATTCGCCCGTCGGCTCGCCCACCCCGATGCGCATACGGGGAATCTCTTGCGTCTGCAACGTCTCGATGATGGATCGCAGGCCGTTGTGCCCGCCGTGGCTCCCTTTTTTCCGGATGCGGACCGAACCCAGCGGCAGGTGAATCTCGTCGTAGATAACCAGCGTCTCAAGAGAAGAGAGTTCCGGCTCGCGCAACAGCCGTTTGACCGCCGCGCCGGACCGGTTCATGAAAGTGAGAGGTTTGACCAGCAGCACGTCTTCGCCCCGGGCGCGGCCCGAGCCGAAAACATAAAGGGGGTTCGCCTGATCGAGCCTGATGTTCCACCGGGTGGATAACAGATCGACCAGATCGAACCCCACATTGTGGCGCGTCTTTTCGTAATCGCGGCCCGGGTTGCCCAAACCAACCAGCATCCACATCGCGGCCGCGTCCTGACTCAGTCTTCTTCTTCGGCCGCCGCTTCTTCAGCCGCCGGAGCCGCCGCGCTGGCGCCTTCGCCCGCTCCAACCGTCGTTCCAACCGTGCTGGGTGCGGTGACGGTCGCGATCGACTCATCGCCGGAGGTGAGAATGGTGATCTTCTCATTGGCCGGAATATCGGACACGTGAAGACCCTGACCCAGTCCAAGACCGGAGATGTCGATTTCGATGAAGTCGGGAATGTCGAGCGGAAGGCACTCGATCTCCACCTCGCGCCGGACGATTTCGAGCACGCCACCGTCTTTCACGCCCTTGGCAGAGCCGGTGGTGTGAAGAGGAACGGTGGTGGTGATCGCCTTGTCGATCGAAACGCGCAGAAAGTCGACGTGTTCCAGATCGCCGCGCAGGGGATCGTGCTGGGTATCGCGGACCAGGGTGAGCGTCTCATGGCCGTCGTTTTCAAACTTGAGGTTGACGAGAACGTTTTCGCTTTCGCCGCCCTTGAGCGACTTTGTAAACTCGTGACGGTTCAACATCACCGAGATGGGGTCTTTTCCACCGCCGTATACGACGCCGGGCAGAAGGCCCTCGCGGCGGGCGCTGCGAGCGCCGCCCTTACCAATGCGTTCCCGAAGCTGAACGGGAATATCCAAGCGTTTCATGATCGCCTCCAACGGATCCAGCCCGCCCGGCGGGCCAGGTTTTCTTGATTCGAAATGGTTATTTCTTTTCCTGTTCGTCGACGTCGCTCGGGTACACCACCTGCCCGTGTTGCAGGTTGGCGAAAGGCCCGATGCTCATCCCCGGCGGAATCTTGCACCCGCGCAGATACGAGCTGTTGATACGGCAGTTTTCACGGATCTCGCAATCGACCACCTGGGTCAGCGGGCCGATCTCGCAGCCCTGACCGATAGTGGTTTTTCCCATGATGAACGTATTGGGATGAACGATGGTGTCAATGTCGATGTTGACGCTGTCGTCGATGAACGTGGTCGACGGATCGACGATGGTCACGCCGGAAAGCATCAGCCGGTCGAGAATGCGGTTTCGCATGATGCGCTCGGCCCGCGCGAACTGGATGCGGTTGTTGATGCCCATCGTTTCCGACGAATCCTTGGTGACGAACGCTTCCACGCGTTTTTTCTCTTTCACCATGATGTGAATCACGTCGGTCAGATAATACTCGCCCTGTTTGTTCGCCGGCTCGATGCGGTCGAGCGCGCTGAACAGGTCGTTGCGGTCGAAGACGTATGTACCGGTGTTGATTTCGTTTATCTTTTTTTCGTAGATGTTGGCGTCTTTATCTTCGACGATCGACATGACCGAGTGATCGCTGTTCCGCAGGATGCGGCCATAGCCCGCCGGATTTTTCATCCGCGTGGTGAGAATGGTGGCGGAGGCCTCCTGATGGCGATGACGTTCGATCAGTTTTTCAATGGTCGCGCGAGTGAGCAGGGGGGCGTCGCCCACCAGCACCAGCACGTCGCCGCCGGAGTTTTCGCCCAGTAACGGCTTGGCGCACATAACGGCGTGTCCGGTGCCGAGACGCTGCTCCTGCAGGGCGAAATCGACGTGAAAGCCCTCCAGCGCCTCGCGGATCATCTCATTAGCGAAACCGATCACCACCACCCGCTTGTCGTCGATCAGGTCGTCGATCGAGCGCAGAATATGCACGATCATAGGACGGCCGCACACGCGGTGAAGCGATTTGGGCAGTTTGGATTTCATCCGCGTGCCGTCGCCCGCAGCCAGTATGATCGACGCGAGGGGTTTTTTATCTTTCGTCATGTCAAATCCGCCTGACCCGCCATACATAAAAAAAGCCCGCTCGGGCTTTTCATGCTGCACGGCAGTCTGAAAAGACTAGTGTTGGCAATCGCCGGAGACCCAACCTCGCGGCTCGGGCGCAATACCCGGCCCGCGCCGAAAAATATTCCCGGCGAGTAGACTAAGAGAGAATTCTCGTTTCTCCAGCCCCTTCGGTCAAGCCCCGGCGATCTTCAGGCGGCTTCAGGACGCCGTCTTTCGCTCTTTTAGATATTCAGCCCACAGATCGCGGACGCTCATCCCCGTTTCGCGCTCGAAAAATTCCTCTCCCGGGTAGTTCCCCAGGCGTAACGCGGTGTTCAGTTTTTTGACGATGCCGGGGGCGCGATCCGTTTCCAGCCAGAGGAAAAAGCCGCCCGTGACCCGGTAACTGTCGCGATAGCCGTCGGGTTTATCTGAATAAGGGAACCAGTCTTGCGGTTTGCCCTCGAAAATCGCCCAGCGCAGGTAATCGGCGATGCCCTCCGTGAGCCAGCCGGGCGCCCGGTGGGTGTAATGTTGTACTACGTGAACCAGTTCGTGAAAGACGAGGCCGATGTCGTCGGGATGTTGTTTGACCCAGCCCGAAAACACCGAAATCCGGGTCCCGCCGGTTTCAGCCACCCCGCCGCCCTCGCTGCGGAATCGCAGGCGAATCCGCTTGGGGACGGAGAAATCTTTCGTCGGGATCAGGTTGCAGATTCTTCCATACCAGTCTTCGATGAGTTGTTTCGCCTCGTTGCCCCAGTCTTCCAGTTCAGGCGCTTGCGAGACGTCGAGCGTCACGCCGAACACGTTCTCATCCACTTCGGTTTTCGCGTGCGCCGCCGAAACGGGCGTGATCCACACTTCATACCCGGGCGCGCCTGAATCGCACACGATATAAAGGCCGTCCGGCGACCAGGCGGGCCGCGTCCATGACTCTTCAGTGATCGCGGCCGGTTCACCCGTCGTCGTGGCGTCGAGCACGTACAACTTCATGCCGGCGCCGGGAAACCCGCCGAACGCGAGCCGCTTGCCGTCCGGCGACCAGCGCCCCAGAAAACTCGATACCGGCGTGCTGGAGTTGAGAATCGCCTGGCTGCCATCGAGGTTGCTGGTGATCACGCCCCGGCCCGAGACGGGAAACGCCACGCGCTTTCCGTCAGGCGAGAGGCAGGGGTATGGATAAGGAAAATCGGTTACTTTCTCTCTCTGTTTCGTTTTGATATTCACTTTCAACAGTCCGGAATCTTCCGGCGAATACACCAGCAGCGATTCGCTGTCGGGAAACCAGTTGGGGTATCCGCCCGAACCAATGAACTCCGGTTGTTTTTCGCCCGCCGCGTCCGTTACCCAGATCGACTGAGGAACGCCGTTTTTGGCTTCGTCCACATAGGCGATCCATTGCCCGTCCGGCGACCATACCGGGTCCTTGCCGCTTTCGGTGACTCGCACCGGCGCGCTTTCGCCGTCCAGCCGCAATGTGAAAACGCCGCCGGGCACATCCTGATTGTCGGGCTTGCGGGTGAAGCAGATGGAGTTTCCATCAGGAGACCAGTACGCCTGAGCCGCCTGGGTCGCGACACGGACTGGCTCTTTGATGCCTTGAAGGAACGCCGAGACCGCGTCATCCGGTTTCATGGGTTGCGGTTCAGCCGAATACGCGAAAAACGCCGGGGCGATCGACAGGCCCAGCGCAAGGATAAAGTGTCGAGCGGTTTTCATGGTGATATCCTTATCTCAATGGATTTTTCCGATTTGAAGACTATGCATGGATATAAAATTACTTCGCCGCGTTCAGCCGTTCTGAATACGGCCGATTCATAAAAAACCATACATCAGGCAACGGATCAAACCCAGCGGGATAACCGCTGATTTTTTTCGGACGTGAATTTTCCCCGTCTGTATGATTCGCCGCCGCGCCATCCGGATTTCGCCCGGCGCGGGGATATACTCAAAGCAATCTCTTTCTTAACAGGAGGCGGCCCGGCTGTGCACAAGTCCACGCCTGATGAAATCCGCCGGCGTTTCGACGCCGACGTGGAACGATTCTCAAACCTCGAAACCGGACAGGCGGCGGTCGTCGATTCGCCGCTCTGCATGGAACTCGCCGCACAGGCCTCCGCCGCCTGCGCGCCCGGAGCGAAACACGCGCTCGATATCGGCTGCGGGGCGGGGAACTACGCGCTCAAGATGTTAGAAAGCCTCCCCGGTTTGTGTTTCACCCTGATCGATCTCTCCCGCCCCATGCTCGACCGCGCCGCCGAGCGCCTCGCCGCCGCCGGATCGCCCGGCGCGGAGACGATTCAGGGCGATATCCGCGAAATCGGCCTGCCCGCCGAGGCCTTCGACGTGATCGTCGCGGCGTCGGTGCTTCATCACCTGCGCGGCGATGAAGAATGGCGCGCCGTGTTCGCCAAACTGTACGCCGCGCTCGAGCCGGGCGGCTGCCTCTGGATCTTCGACCTGATCGAGCACGACGCGCCCGCGCTGCAATCGTTAATGTGGCGCCGCTACGGCGAACGCCTGACCGCGCAACGCGGCGAGGCCTACCGCGATCTCGTCTTCGATTACGTCGAAAAAGAAGATACGCCGCGTTCGGTCGGGTTTCAGCTGGAACGGCTGCGCGAGGCTGGATTTCAGCGAACCGAAATTCTGCACAAGAACGGTTGCTTCGCCCTCTTTGGCGCGATTAAATCGGATTAGGGCGAACGGGTGAATTTGCATTTACCCGTTCATCAATTCTTGACCGGATTCATTTCCTCCTGAATTGTGAATCTCGCCCCTATAGAACCGTACATGGAAACTCAACCCGTGAACCAATCCGAACAACCGGCCCGGACGCCGTCTCCCACGCGGCGGCGGATCTTCGCTCTGCTGGCGATCGCGCTCGGTCTGTGCGCGTCGTTTCTGATGATGGAATTCGCCTGCCGCCTGCTGGGCGTGGGCGAACCCAACCTGACCCTGACGGGCAACAAGCGGCTGTTCATCCCCAATGACGATCCCGAGATCGCTTTCACCATGCGCCCCGATTATGAGGATTTCGTCTTCGGCTCGAACGTGCGCATCAACGCGAAAGGCCTGCGTGACGAGGAGGTCGATTACGAAAAACCCGACGGCGTGAAGCGCATTCTGCTGCTTGGCGATTCAGTCACCTTCGGTTACGGCGTCAAGGAGGGCGACTGCTTCGGCGACCAGTGGGAGGCATGGCTGAACCGGCGCCAGCCCGGGCGATGGCAGGTGATCAACTCCGGCGTCCCGGCGTGGACCACCGTGCAGGAGGTGCGCTGGTTTGAGACCGAGGGTCTGCGCTACCAGCCCGACGCCGTCGCTCTCACCTACGTGATGAACGACCCCGAGCCGGTGCATCGCCTGCTGCCCGATGGGACCACCGAGATTCTGCCGGTCGACGAGATGTACCGCGGCGTCGCGGAGTTGTTCCCGAAGCCGGTGTTGCCGTTCACCGGGGGTTCATACCTGATGAAGTTTCTCAACCGCACGCTGTTGCTGATGCACCCCAACTGGCGCGAGGTGCTGTCGCGGCTCGATACGTGGTTTAACCGCGATATTTTCGAGCAGCCCGGCTGGGACGCCTGCCTGGCGGCCTTCGAGCGCCTCAAGCGCGATTGCGGCGAGCGGGGAATCTTTCTGCTGGTGATTCAGCATCCGTTGATGTTTCAACTGTATTCGAAAGAGGGCCACGCCTTCACGCCGCATTATCAGCGGGTGGAGCAGGCGCTGACCGAACGCGGCATCGCGTATGTGAATCCGCTGGACGATTACATCGGCCAGCGGGTGAGCGCGATGCGCGCCTACGTGGACGATCCGCACCCCAGCCGCGCCGCGCACCTCATCCACGCCCAACGCCTCCACCGCGAATTCCAACAGCGCTGGGACGGGTATCAGGTGGAAGACGCCTGGGAATAACGCCTCGCTGCCAAAATGCTGAATATCTCGTTCATCCTGATGTGGAAGGGGATGTATGTTATACGGTTTTATTTTGTCTGAATCAGGATGATCTGGATTATGGGGATGAACAGGATGAATTGAATTACGTATACACGAAATTTCACGAATGCCGCTAGAATGCTTTTTTTCGTGGTTTTCGTCTTTTCGTGGAATTCGTGATTCAAAAACGGAATTCATCCATGCCGTGCGAATGTATTAATAACCCGATATCGTCTTAACCGTGCGCCAGTGGCAGCCGTCAGGTCGTAGGGGCACGTTGCAACGTGCCCATTACGGTGAGTGCGATCGAGCGAGGTTTCCTCCCCCAAAGTTTGGGGGAGGCTAAGGAGGGGGTTGTCAACCATGCGGGCGTTTCCGATCAGGCGCTCAACCCCCCTCTAACTCCCCCCGATCTTCGGTGGGAGAATTTTCAGGCGCATGGTGAAACGAAAACTTCATCACCCCACGCCCCGCCGCTGAAATCCTGAATATCCTAATCTATCATGGGTATCCTGATTCAGACGAAAGGCGGTCGATCAGAATTGCTAAATCACTCACCGTGCGCCAGTGGCAGCCGTCATGCCGTAGGGGCATGTTTGAAACCTGCCCCTACATGTTCCCGTTTATGCTGGATGGTATGTTTTACGCCCCACGCCCCGCCGCCAAAATGCTGAATATCCTAATCTATCATGGGTATCCTGATTCAGACGAAAGGCGGTCGATCAGAATTGATAAATCACTCACCGTGCGCCAGTGGTAGTTGGCAGGCCGTAGGGGCAGGTTTGAAACCTGCCCCTACATGTTCCCATGTATGCTGGACGGCACGTTTTATGCGCAACGCCCCGCCGCTGAAATCCTGAATATCCTGTCCAAATCATAGGGTCCATCTTAGTTTTGCTAGCCCACCGCACGCGGCTGAATGCGAGGTGACCAATCAATCCCTTTTATTTTTAATTTGTTAGGGGAGTTGTTCAGTTGATTTGTTACATAACTTTGTAATTCGCTTTTGGATTTTGCCGATGATTCTGAAAAAAAACATCCTAAAAGGATATCTGTGAGTTGTATCAAACTATTCGATTTTGAATCATCTGGGTAGAGGATTTTAATGTTTTTCCTATTTAATCCCCAGTCAAGACTGCGAGATTGGTTGAACAGGAAATGAGGTTCGTTCTAAGAATCTGTGCGTTGGGTAGACATGGAAACACGCGCTAACTCGTGTAATCTCAGTTTGCTGAGAACATAAGAAGCACGAGGGGAAGCGCGTGTTATTAAAGAGTATCATCAAAAAGACCTTAGGGCT
>WGLV01000018.1 GCA_016125385.1 bacterium | reverse complement strand
TGACCGATAAATTGCAGAGACTGCGCGATGCGCTCAACCCCCCTCTAACTCCCCCCGGTCTTCGGGGGGAGAACTAAAAGGCGCTTGCGCTGATCGCTGAGGTGAGCGAGATCGACCGGTGTTTCCCTCCCCTAAAGTCTGGGGGAGGCGGGATCGTGTGGCATTTCCTCCCCCAAAGTTTGGGGGAGGCTCAGGAGGGGGTTGACCGATAAATTGCATAGACTGTGCGATGTGCTCAACCCTCCTCTAACTCCCCCCGGTCTTCGGGGGGAGAACTAAAAGGCGCTTGGGCTGAGCACTGAGACGAGCGAAATCGAGCGCTCTACATGGTCTTCGGGACGAGAATAAAAAAACGTGAACTTCTCTTATTTTCTGAGGATGAATTACAATAAGGAATAAAGAACCACGCCAGCGTATTATTGAGGGAAGAAAAATATGGCGATCGCCAGGCAAGACGCTCCCGGTTCCATCGGTCGTCCCCCCAAGGATGACGATTTTCCCATCCTGGAGCTCATGCTGCGTAATTATATGAGCGAGCCCGACATCAAGCGGGTTCACGACGCCTACCAGTATTCTCATCAGGCCCATCTCAACCAGACCCGCGCCAGCGGCGAGCCTTACATCAGCCACCCCATCGCGGTGGCCGAGATACTCGCTGAATATCAGATGGACGCCGACACCATCATCGCGGGCTTTCTGCACGACGTGCTCGAAGACACCGAAATTCCATACCAGTCGCTGAGCAACCGCTTCGGCGAACGGGTGGCCATGCTGGTGCAGAGCGTCACCAAGGTCGGCAAGATCGGCCAGGCGTACAAAAACGAAGCCGAGATCGAAAACCTGCGGCGCATGCTTATCGCCACCGCCGAGAACGTACAGGTCATCATCATCAAACTGGCCGACCGTCTTCACAACATGAAGACGCTTCAATTTCTGCCGCGTCACAAACAGCGCGCCATCGCCCAGCAAACGCTCGACATCTACGCTCCGCTGGCCCATCGTCTCGGTCTGGGCCGCTTTAAATGGCAGCTCGAAGACCTCTGCCTGATGTTTCTCAACCCCGAGGCTTACGACAAGATCAAAAAACGCGTCGCTCAAAAACGCGCCGAGCGCGAACAGTACATCACCCAGGCGGTTAAAGAACTGGAGGAAGGGCTGCTCGCCGAGAACATTCACGCCACCGTCGAAGGCCGGGCGAAACACTTCTACAGCATCTATATGAAGATGCTGCGCGATAACAAAACCTTCACGGAAATTTATGACCTCATCGCCCTGCGGGTGATCTGTGGAAACATCGGCGACTGTTACGCCGTACTGGGCGAAGTGCATACCATGTGGCGCCAGGTGGAGGGCCGCTTCAAAGATTACATTTCATGCCCCAAAGCCAACAATTACCGTTCGATTCACACCACCGTGCTGGGGCCGCACGGCCGCCTGATCGAAATTCAGATCCGCACCCTGGAGATGCACCTCATCGCCGAGCAGGGCGTCGCCGCCCACTGGAAATATAAAGAAGAAAGCCAGCGCCGCCAGAGCCGGGGCGACCTCAAATGGCAGGAACTCTTCAGCCAGGAACTGCCCGACACCCACGACCCCGAAGATTTTCTGCGGTCGATTCGTACCGACCTGTTTTCGGATGAGGTCTACGTCTACACCCCCAAGGGCGATCTGTTCCGTATGCCGGCCGAGTCGACGCCCATCGACTTCGCTTATCGGATCCATACCGAGCTGGGTCATAAATGCAACGGCGCGAAGGTGAACAACCGGCTGGTTCCGCTCAACCACTCGCTCAAGACGGGCGACGTGGTCAAGATCATGACCAGCCCCAACAACCACCCCTCGCCCGCCTGGCTCGATATCGCCAAAACCGCCTCGGCGCGCAACAAGATCCGCCGTTTTCTGCTGGAGTCGCGCCGCGACGAGCTGATCGGAATCGGACAGGCCAACCTCACCCGCGAGCTGAAAAAAGCCGGTTTCAACGCGCTGGAGTTTTATCATTCCGACAAGGCGGAAGAAATCTGCAAGTCGCTGGGCATGAAAAACAACGACGATCTGTTCGTCAACATCGGCTTCGGGCGAATCTCGATCAAACAGGTGCTGGCCCGGCTGCTTCAACCCAAAACGCCCCATCCCAAAAAAACCGAGACGCCCAAACCCGTGCCCGCGCAGAATCTGCCGCGCTCGGTGGTGCGCATGGGCGACATCGACAACATCATGTACCGCCTCGCGCTGTGTTGTAATCCGCTGCCCGGCGATAACATCATGGGCTTTGTGACGCGTGGACGCGGCGTGACCATTCATAAAACCGCCTGCCGCAACATCACCCACCACATCGGCGAGACGCACCGCATCATCCCGCTGTTCTGGGAGGGCGACCGCAAAGACCGGCTTTCGGTCAGCGTTGAGATTCACGCCCGCGACCGCCGCAACCTTCTGGGCGACCTGTCGCAGATGATTTCATCGACCAATACCAACATTCTCGCCTGTCACAGCGAATCGATCGGCGACATGGCGGTGTTCACCTTCAAGGTCGAGGTGCTGTCAACCAGCCATCTCAACACCATCATGCAGCAGTTGCTGGGGATCGAAGGCGTCAAAACCGTGCGGCGTCTCAAAGATGAAAACACCCGCCCCAACCGCAAAAAGGGACCATCCCGCTCCAGCTGACCCGCCCCGCGATTTATAAAAATCCCTTGAACGCGCCGCCCGTTTTTTATTTAATAAACGTAAGTATCAATGCAATTGATTTGATGCCATCAGTCTTTCCCCACCTTCGTCTCCAGCATCACGGCGGAATGATTTGTCTGTAACCAGTATCCAAACCCAGTTGGAGGCGCGGAATGATGCGTTTGAGACACGGTTTCACCCTGATCGAGCTGCTCATCGTCGTGGCGATTATCGGAATTCTGGCGGCGATCGCCGTCCCGAATTTTCTGAACGCGCAGATTCGCGCCAAGGTCGCGCGGGTTCAATCAGACATCTCGGCGCTGGCCAAGGCGCACGAGATGTATTTTCTCGATCACAACACCTACCCGCCCGAGTCGGAAGATAACATCATGTACGGCACGCGGGCGCGCAGTTCGTCGGGCCTGCTCTTTCTGACCGCGCCGATCTCATATATCGGCTCGCTGCCCACCGACCCGTTTCAGGACACGGCGGAAAAACGCATCGGCAAAGAAATGGCGATGTATGAAACCGGCGTGTTTAAAAAAGGCAAAAGCAACGTAGCCTACATGATTTTTTCACAAGGCCCCGATCTGTCTGAAAACGGCCTGTATTCCGCCGCCCCGTTCCGGGGGCCGCAGCGCAATAATGGACAGGGTAATTCATACGCGCTCAGCAACGGAATTCGCAGCAACGGCGACATTTTCTGGTACGGCGGCGATTCAAGCGTGACGCTGAATCTGGTCGTCGACGGCCGGACCTACAACGGTGGGTTTCCGCCCAATTTCAGAAACTGATTTCCCGTTCGGCGGGTGTAATTCATGCGAAAGGGCGGCTCAGCGCCGCCTTTTTTCGTGAGACCGCATCCCATCGCAGGGCGTTGTATAAAGCAGGTGACTGATACACAATGCCGGGCTATTGTATGTTGGCGATTTTCTGATCTTCCCGCTTCCGTCGTAGGGGCGGGTTTAAAACCCGCCCCGGCCTCAGCGGCCAGCGGGCGCGGTGAAAAATTCTCCCCTCGAAGATCGGGGGGAGTTAAAGGGGGGTTGAACGCAGGAATGAAGATTTTGCGTGATTTGGCAACCCCCTCCTTGCCTCCCCCAGACTTTGGGGGAGGAAAATCCGCGCGCTCCCGCTCGTCTCAGCGGCTATCGGGAGCAGTGAAAAATTCTCCCCTCGAAGATCGGGGGGAGGAAACGCGGTTGGGGCGTAGAATCCAAATATTAAAAAACCAGGCAGCCGGCGCGGTCGGCTTCAGGAGTGATACATGATCGTTCAATCGGGGAAGCGGCCGGCGCAGACGCTGGCGTGGTGTTTTATCGGCGTGGCGCTGTTTGGTGCGTTTCTGCGCCTTCACAATCTCGACTACATGGCGTTTCACCACGATGAATCGATCCACTCGTATTACGCCTATCAGATCTATACGGGCAACCTGCAGGCGTATAAATACGACCCCACGTATCACGGCCCGTTTCTCTATCATTACGGGGCGCTGTTTTTCTCGCTGTTCGGCGATACCGATTTCACCGCGCGCCTGCCTTTCGTCAGCTTCGGTCTGCTGTTGCTGTTTTTCATCTGGCGGCTGCGCCCGTGGATCGGGACGTACGGCTCGCTCTTCACCATGACGCTGGCGGCGCTTTCGCCCACGCTGGTGTATTTTTCACGCTTCGCGCGCAACGACATTTACATCGCGGCGACGGGTATGGGCGTGCTGGTGTTCGGTCTCGAATACCTGCGCGACCGCAAATCGAGCCAGCTGGCGTGGATGACCTTTTTTCTTGCGCTGATGTATTGCGTGAAAGAAAACTCGATCATGTCGGGCTTTTTCATGGGCTCGTACATCGTGTTTTTCGGCGTGTATTACGTATTCAGCGCCCATCGCAGCCAGCGCGGCGCCGCGCTGGCCGACGTGTTCGTTCATCGCGCGCCCTTCGTCAAGATCGCGACGCTGTACGCGTTGTTCACGGCGTTCGCCTTCAGCCTCGTCTGGTACGTCACCCGCCACTTCGGAACGCTGGCCAAAAACGACATGCCCGCGCTGCGCGGCGCGTGGGAGGGTTACATCGCCGATCACGGCTGGGTGTACCCCTTCTGGCTGATCCTGTTCGCCGCACTGACGGCGGGGCTGTTTCTGTTGTTCTGGTGGGTGCGCCAACAGGTGGAGACCCCCGCCGAAAACGAGCCCTTCTTCAGGCGGCTCGCGCGAAGCAACGCGGCGGTCATGGCCTCGGTGCTGATCGCGCTGGTGGTGTATTCGCTGCTGTTCACCACGCTGGGCACGAACCCGGGCGGCATGAAGGCGGGCGTGATCGATTACCTGCTGTACTGGATGGGTCAGCAGGACGCCCCCCGCATCCCCGGACCGGCGACGTATTACATTCCGCGCCTGCTGCTCTATGAGCTGGCGCCGGTCTTCTTCGCTCTCGCGGCGTATTTTGTTTATTCGTGGTACGCTTTCGGCGCGATGTTCAATCGCGCGTTTCAGACGATCGTGTTTCTCGCCGTGCAGGCGGTGATGGCGATCGCCATGTACTTTTTCTGGAGCGTGGCGATGGCCTCCAACCCTAACGTGGCCATGACGCTGCTCAAGATGGCGATTGCGCTCTTGCTCGTCGGCTTGATCGCGGTGGGCGTGGTGTTGATGAACCTGTTCGGCGTGGGCGTGAAAGAAGACGATGACGCCGCGCGCGATGACGCGGACGAGGGCGTGACGCCCGACGGCCTGCGCGTGTTCTTCATCTACTGGTCGATCTGGTCGATTCTGATTTACGCCCTGCTTCAGGAAAAAGTGCCCTGGCTGATGGTTCATCAGGCGCTGCCGCTGATTCTGCTGGCGGGGACCTTCATGGGCGACGTGTTCGAGCGCCTTCAGCCCGGCTTCTGGCGCAAGGCGGCCATCGCGCTGATCGCGGTGTTTTTCGCCTATGAGGCGCGCACCTCCATCCTGCTCAATTTTTATAATCCGGATAACCCGCGCGAGTTGATGGTCTATACCCAGACCACTCATACCGCCAAGTCGATTCTCAAAGAGATTCGTGAAACCGCCGCTCTGCTCGGTAAGGATTATTGCGGCCCCAACCCCACCAAAGTCATCGCGGCGCTGGGGGGAACCCCCGGCATGCAGTATTCAACCTGGCCCTATGCGTGGTACTTGCGCAATTACCTGACCGAAACGCTGTATGGCAATATGCCGACGAAAAACGTCCCCTTCGCCCTGGTCGATCTCGACTACGAAAACCGCATGAAAATCTGGGCGGATGGAAACTACCAGATGATCCGCGTACAACATCGCGCCTGGTGGCCCTATGGCGTGGATGAATTGCCCTTCAGCTACTACCGCCGCCACAATGGAACCTTCGCCGACGCAATAGGCGCGATCGGGCGATATGTGATGTGGCGCAAGCTGTGGAACGAAAACGACCCCACGCTTCAGCCCGGCGCGTCGGATATTCTGTTTTACAGGCGCTTTCCGCTGGTCGATCCGGTCGAGAAGATTCAGGCGCCCAAGGGCTACGATCAGGCTCCGCGTCCGCTGAAAGTGTTGGCGCAACGGGCCGAAAGAGGCGCGGGCGACGGCCAGTTCAACGCGCCCTGCGGCGTGGCGTTATCGCCGGATGAGACTCGGCTGTATGTGGTTGACTCGCTCAACGGGCGGGTTCAGGTCTTGAACGCGGAAAACCTTGAGTACATCACCCAGTTCGGTTCGCCGGGCACGGGGCCGGGCCAGTTCGCCATCCCCGGCGTGGTGCAGTGGGGCGACGGCCCCAACGGCGGCATCGCGGTGGGGCAGGACGGAACCGTGTACGTCACCGATACCTGGGGCGGCGGACAGGGCCGCATCAACCGCTACACCGCCGACGGTCAGCCGCTGCCCGCGCTGGTTCCCCAGAACGACTCGTTCTATTTCCCGCGCGGGCTGGCGCTCTCGCCCGATGGAACGCTGTATGTCACCGATACCGGTAACCACCGCGTGGTGCGTTTCGACTCCAACGGAACCTGGCTGGGGACCTTCATCTCGCAGGTCATCCACGAACCGGTCGGGATCACCGTCGCCAAAGACGGGCTGATCTATGTCTGCGACGTCGAGGGCAAGCGCGTGGCGGCGTTTAACAACCAGGGCCAGTTCGTTCAGCAATGGACGGTCTATGGCTGGAACTCGTCAGACCAGATGGTTTTGTCGTCGATCGAGCCCTACGTTACGCTTGACCCGGTTCGAAACGTCTATATAACCGATTCATCGATCAACGCGGTCCATGCCTTCAAGCGTGGAACCGATGAAGTCGTTCTGGCGGGCGGTTCGGGAAATAATCCGGGAAATTTGAGCCGTCCCAAGGGAATTGTGATCGACAGCAAGTACAATATGTTCATCGCCGACAGCGCCAATCACCGTGTTCTCAAGGCGATGTTGCAGTAGGTTCTGGTCATTTGTTCGAGGTTTTTGTCTGACAGAACGAATGATGGACAACGGATTACTTCCGTTAAATTTCCATCAACACTGATAAATATATACTCTATGGATTGAATTTTTTTGAGAAAGTGCGAAACTGAGTAACGTTTTATTGCTATCGTATGCGGTCGCTTGTGATTTTTCTTGTCACGGACTTCTCCCATTGAGGGCGGAATTTTTCCGTGAAACCATCTTGTAGCGCTTGAAACGGCGGCTGCTTTTATTTGAAACGGAAGACAGCTCATGGCGGAAGCGTCGATTCCCTACACCTACGATCTGGCGGCGTTGAAGCAATCTCAATCGTTGAAAAAGCCGCTGACTCTACTCGCGCTGGGCATGGGAGAGAACGATTCGGATTATCTGAATTATCTATCCGATCTGGGGTACGTGATCGAACGGCCCAAGAAGGTCCGGCGGTTATACGACCAGATTCTCGCCCAGATCCCCAATGTTCTGTTGATTAACATCGACACCCTCAAAGACGAAGCCATCGAGATTATCCGCAAACTGAAAGAAAATCCGCTCACCTACACCTCGCCCATCATCATCGTGTTGGGCGAACATGAATTGATGCGCGAGATTCTTGTGCTGGAGGCGGGCGCGGAGGATTTCGTCGTCAAGCCGGTTTCGCCGCGCATTCTCGCCGCGCGCATCCATACCAGCATGCGGCGCAACGTCCGTCTGCAGGTATCCAATCCGCTTACCGGGCTGCCGGGCGCGCTGTGCGTTGAAGAACAGGTCACGCGGCGGCTCGATGAAAAAGTCTCCACCGCCATGTGTTACGCCGATCTCGATTATTTCAAGGCGTTTAACGACACCTATGGCTACTCGCGCGGCGATAACGTGATTCGTATCCTCGCCACCATTCTGCATGAAGCGATCACCATGCATGGCTCGGAGAATGACTTTGTGGGGCACATCGGCGGAGACGATTTCATCATGATCGTCCGTCATGAATGCGTCGAGCCGATCTGCGCTTACATCTGCCAGAGTTTCGACGCGCTGATTCCATTTCAATACGATGAAGAAGACATGCGCGTGGGTTATATCACGTCGAAAAACCGCCAGGGCGAAGAAATGCGCTTTCCGCTCATGACGGTCTCGATCGGCGTGGTCACTAACGAACGGCGGGTGATCGAGTCGTATCTTTATATGACCGAACTGGCGGCCAAGATGAAAGAATTCGCCAAGTCAATCGTCAAAAGCGCCAGCGAACCGAAAAGCATCTTCCGCGTCGACCAGCGTATCAACTGACCGATTCTCCGCCGCATTCGCCGCCGCTTCCCGCCTTGGGCCGATCGGCTCTTATGCTACACTTTTCAGATTGCATGATTGTATAGCGCTCGCCGGAAACCGGTTCGTATCGAGCCGCGGCGTCCCCGGTGAAAGTCACTGGAAAGCCGTGATTTTTCATCGGGATGAATTCAAGCGTTTCACTGCGATAAAAAATTGCGATGAATGGAGACCGAAATGACCGCGAACGTGTTCGTCACCCGAATGATCCCCCAACCGGCGCTTGACCGCCTGAAAGCGGCGGGCATTCAGTTCGACGTATATTCCGAAGACCAGGTGATTCCACGCGACGTGCTGCTCAAAGAAGTGAAAGGGCGCGACGGCGTGTTGTGCATCCTCACCGAAACCATCGACGCCGAGGTGTTCGACGCCGCTGACAAGGCGAAAATCTTCGCCAACTACGCGGTGGGCTTCAACAACGTTGACGTCGCCGAAGCCACCCGGCGCGGCGTCTGCATCACCAACACCCCCGGCGTGTTGACCGACGCCACCGCCGACCTCGCCTGGACGCTGTTGATGTCGTCGGCGCGGCGCGTGGCTGAATGCGACGGCTATCTGCGCGCGGGCAAGTACACCGGCTGGGGCCCCATGCTGTGGCTGGGTCAGGACGTCTCCGAACGCACGCTGGGCGTGATCGGCATGGGCCGCATCGGGCGCGCCTTCGCCGAACGCGCCGCCGCCTTCCGCATGAAGGTGCTCTACACCGACGCCCAACCTAACAAGGATTTCGAAGCCGCGTATCCGTATGAAGTACGTTTCGTCGAGATGGACGAACTGCTGCGGAAGAGCGATTTTGTGAGCGTTCACGTTCCGCTGCTCGACTCGACCCATCACCTGATCTCTGAACGCGAGTTGAAGATGATGCAGCCTCACGCCATTCTGATCAACTCGGCGCGCGGCCCCATCGTCGACGAAGCGGCGCTGGTCAAGGCGCTGAAAGAGGGCTGGATCTGGTCGGCGGGGCTCGACGTGTACGAAGAAGAACCGGCGGTGCATCCCGAGCTGGTCACGCTGCCCAATTGCGTCTTGCTGCCTCACCTCGGCAGCGCCACCATCGAGACCCGCACCAGAATGGGCTATATCGCGGTCGATAACCTGATCGCGTTTTTCAAGGGTGAAAAACCGCCCACGCTGGTCAACCCCGATGTCTGGAAGGGCTGAGCGCGCGCACGGAGGCGGGCGGCGCGTGATTTCCGCGCTACCGGTTTATCCGCGCCGGGATTATGATAGCGTTTCTCTATTGTATACTGTTGAATAAACGAAACGCCGAAACGAGCTGATTGCAATGGATTTTATTGAAAAAGGCAAATCGCTGGCGCAGCAGGGCGATTTTGAAAACGCGCTCGACGCGTTTCTGCTCGCGCTTGAAAACGATAAGGAAAACCCCGACATTCACTTTTATCTCGGGCTGAGCTACAGCTCGCTCGAGAAGTTTGAATACGCCAAACACCACTACGAAATCGCCCTGCGTCTCGACCCCAACCATCAGAAAACCCGGCTGGTGTGGGACGGCGTAAAAAACGTCGATTCCAAGCGCCCGCCCGAGCGCAAGATGATTCTCAAGGCCATCGCCAAAGAGCGGCAGGAACAGCAGGAACAGGCCCCCAAGCCGGGTGGCTACGACGACACGCCCATCAAATCGTACAGCCTCAGCGAAGGCGGATACGATCAGGAAATTGAACCTGACGATGACGACGGCGAGGCCACGATCGGCGGCGGACGCTACAAAGTGTCGGAAGACAAGTGGGAAAAAGCCTTCCCCGCTGAAGAACTGGCGCGGCCCTCGGGCGGATCGGGAGCGGGCAGGATTGTTCTGATTCTGATCGTGCTGGCCGCGTTGGGCGCGATCGGGTATTTTCTCGCGCAACAGTATCCTGAATACCTGCCGTGGTGACGCCGGGTTGAAATCGCGGGATCAACAGGCCGAATTCACCGGATTCGCCGGGGCGCGTCTTGCTGATTGAGGGGATTGAGGATACCATTTCTCGCTGGATACCATTCAGACGCAGTACCTTATGCGGTAATTCGTTTTTATTGAAAAACAGAACAGTTGTGGTGGCTGTAGCTCAGCGGTAGAGCACTGGATTGTGGCTCCAGTGGCCGTGGGTTCAAATCCCATCAGCCACCCATGTTTCTCTCCTTCTTCTCCTCTTTCAAAAAGCCATTTTCTCTCGCCGTAGCGTCATGTTCATCAGAATTTGGTTAGATTATTATCTGCCGTAAATCCCGCTTCCGGGCTAAGATGATTACCTCGGCTGATGCCGACAGTGTCGGCGACCCGATTTTTGGGTTCCGCGGACAAAGCGCGCCCGCTGGCGGGCAGTGCAGTGCCCGCAACCAACATTTGGGTTATGCGAGTTTAGCGCGCCCGCTGGTTGCTGAGGCGGGTGGGATGTAAGGGGCGGATTTCAAACTCGCCCTTACGGTGGGATCGAGCGGGATTTCCTCCCCCAAAGTTTGGGGGAGGCGAAGGAGGGGGTTGTTCGATAAATCGCAAAGTTTGTTCGATGCGCTCAACCCCCCTCTAACTCCCCCCGATCTTCGGGGGGAGAACCAAAAGCCAGCCCGCCGGTCACGGCCAGCGGCCGGGGCGAATATCCGGGCTGTACCCATCAAGCGCTCCCGCTGGTTGCTGAGGCGAGTGGGATGTAAAGGCGGATTTCAAACTCGCCCTTACGGTGGGATCGAGCGGGATTTCCTCCCCCAAAGTTTGGGGGAGGCACGGAGGAGGGTGTCCGATAAATCGCGAACGCTGCGCGATGCGCTCAACCCCCCTCAAACTCCCCCCGATCTTCGGGGGGAGAACCAAAAGCCAACCCGCCGGTCACGGCCAGCGGCCGGGGCGAATATCCGGGCTGTACCCATCAAGCGCTCCCGCTGGTCGCTGAAGCGAGCTGATGCAGAAGCAATGAAAAACAGGCCGCGGACACTGTCCGCATCGTAAAAAATAGAGATGGATGGACTATGCCTCACCCCCACGACCGCCACGCTGAATTGATCCGCTCGCTGTGCGAGCCAATGACGCCGCGACCGACTCCCGTGCCGCCGCGCATCTCGCTGGCGCCGGGGCTGCGCGCGGTGCTGTTCGACGTGTGCGGCACTTTGTTCGCCGCCGGAACGGGCGACGCCGCGCTTCATCTCGAACACCATCGCGAATCGGCGTTGCGCGAGGCGTTGCGGGTATGCGGTTTTGCGCCGCGAGAAGACAAAATCGCGGGTCAACTGAGCGAACAGTGGTTTAACCGCTATCGCGGCGAAACCGAGCGGCTGCGCTCGGAAGGCGTGCGTCATCCCGAGGTGGACGCGCGCGAGGTGTGGCGCGGCATGTTGAGCGAATGGACGCGTTGCGGCGTTCTGGATGAAAGCGCGGCGGCCATTGGAAACGACGGGCTGGAGGCGCTGACCATCGAGTATGATTTTCGCGTCAACGCGGCCTGGCCCATGCCGGGCGCGCGGGAGACGCTGACGGCGCTGCGCGAAGCGGGCGTGGTGATGGGCGTGGTATCGAACGCGCAGTTCTTCACTCCGGCGCTGTTTTCCGCGCTGCTGGGCGCACCGCCTGGCGAGCTGGGCTTCGACCCCGCGTTGTGCGTGTGGTCTTTCGAAGAGGGCGAGGCCAAACCATCCACCCGGTTGTTTGAAAAAGCCGCGTCGGCGTTACGTGAAAAATACGCCATCCCCGCTGACCTCGCGCTGTTTATCGGTAATGATATGCGCAATGACGTCTGGCCCGCGCAAACCGCCGGGTTTAAGACCGCGCTGTTCGCGGGCGACCGGCGATCGTTGCGCCTGCGTGATAACGACGCCGACGTAAAGCGCACCCGGCCCGACTGGGTGATCACTGAAATCAGACAGGTACTGGAGATTCTGGGCAAAACATGAACCGTTCAATGAGATTGATTTTCATCGCCGTTTTATTCGCCGCTGTTTCTCCGTTCGCCTACGCGCAAAACCCGCTGCTCGATTACCTCAATCAGCCCGACCCCGCCTATGGCTGGACGCTGATCGGTCAGACGCAGAACGCCTCCTCCACCACATATAACATCCGGCTGGTCTCCCAGACCTGGCAGGGGTCGCCCTGGACCCATCAGCTCATCGCCATCGTGCCAAAGGCGTCTCCGGTATCGAACCACGCCTTTCTGTTTATCAACGGCGGTACGAATGAAAACGGCGAGCCGGTATACGACGACGGCGGCGACTTCGCGCTGGTGGCCGAGTCGGTGGCGACGCAATCGGGCGCGGTGGTGGCGATGATCAACCAGATTCCAAACCAGCCGCTCTACGGCCTCGACGAAGACGCGCTGATCGCCTATACCTTCGACCAGTATCTGAAAGGCAATGGTATCGAATGGCCCGCGCTGCTGCCCTGCACCAAAAGCGTCATCAAGGCGATGGACGCGCTGCAGGAGATGCTGAGCGGCGTCAATGTCAACGTCGACTACTTCGTCGCCGCCGGCGCGTCGAAACGCGGTTGGACCACCTGGCTTACCGGCGCGTCGCAGGACGAACGCGTCGAGGCGATCTGCCCCATTGTGTACGACAACCTCAACCTCGCCGAACAGATGGAATATCAGCTTGAAGCCTGGGGCGCGTACAGCGTGGCGATTCACGATTACGTCGACATCGGCCTGCCGCAAAAGAAAGGGACGCCTGAGGGTCAGGCCCTGATGGGGGCCGTCGACCCCTACTCTTATCTCGACGAGCTCTCTCTGCCCAAACACCTCATTATCGCCACCAACGACCAGTATTGGCCGCTTGACGCCGTGCGCAATTATTACGGCGACTTGCCCGGCCCCAAATCGATCTTTTACGTCGCCAACTCGCCGCACGAACTGGGCTTTTTCGGGTTGTTGCAGGCGGCCGCCTCGTTGACCGAATATTTTGGCTCGTTCGTCAAAAGCGCTGAGTGGCCCCGCCTCGGCTGGAGCATCGAACAGGGCCAGACCTCGGCGACGCTGAGCGTGACGGCGCCCGCCGGAGCGACCGCCGCCGCCGTCTGGAAAGCGGTTTCGGCGACTCGCGATTTTCGCGGCTCGCTATGGACCGCGTCCACCCTTTCGCAAGCGGGCGAATCGTTTTCCGTTGAACTTCCCCGCCCCGCTTCAGGCTATGCGGCGTATTACGTCGACGTGGCGTTTCCCCCCATCGTCAGCCAGGAGGTTCACGTCTGCACGCGCGTGTATGTGCTTGATTCTCAAGGGTTGACCGCGATTCCCGACTGGAGCGTTTACGCGCAGTAGGCGCGCGATCGTATCGGGAATTTCGATCCGCCAGAAAAAAAAATGAAAAAAAACGGGCCGGCCAGCGTATATACCGGTGAGTCATTTATTGAATGCTTCCCGACTATCACGTCTTCATCGACGCCCCCTTAACCAGGGGAAAGGAAAGACCGCCATGTTTGGCTTACGCTGGAAGAACCAACCGAATCACAAGCCCGAAGAAAAACGCGAAGCGCGCGCCGAAACCGCCAACCGCTATGAACGCCGTCTCGTTCAACAGCGCGAGCGTTCGCGCAACCCGGTCCGCCTGGGCAAAACCGAACGTGAAATCGTCTGGATCGGCTGAAATCCGCACAATCGGAAAGCCATCATCGAATCATGTCTTTCATCAGGAGAACTCGAATGAACTCATCGTTGCAAGCACGCTGGGGACGCCTTACGCTGGGGGCGCTGATCGCCGCGCAGATGCTGTTTCTCGCGGGGTGTCAGCTCAATGGAAAGTACGTTGAAGAAGTCAACCTGACGGTTGATGCGAGCGACGCCTCGAAGATCGACGTGAAAAACGTGAACGGCTCGATCAACCTCAAGGGCGGCGACGCCAGCGAGATCAAGATTTTTGCGGTGAAGACGGTTCGCGCCACCTCCGACGACGAGGCCAAACGGTTTGCGCCCCAGGTCGAGATCATCGCGGAACGGGAGGGCGACTCGATTTCCGTCTACGCCAAATACCCCAAAGTCCGCTGGGGTAAGAGCGTAAACGTTGAATTCACCATCGACGCCCCGGCGGGGCTTGAAACCGCCGCTGAAAACGTCAACGGCGCTATCGATATCAAAAACATGCGAAACGGCGTCCACGCCAACGTGGTGAACGGGCGTCTCAAGATGACCGACGTCGCCGGAGAAGCCACCGGCGAAACCGTGAACGGCCGCGTCGACGTGCTGTCTTCAAACCTGACCGGCAGCGGTTCGTTCCAGACCGTGAACGGCGAAGTGACCGTCAAGGCGTTGCAGTGTGAAGGCTCGATCGACGTCGAAACGGTGAACGGCAAAGCGGTCATCGAACTGCCGCCCACATTCGCGGGCGAGATCGATATCCAGACGGTGAACGGCTCGGCCAACACCGATTTTGAGGTCGACGCCGCCATCAATAAAAAGAATCACGTTCAGGGGACCATCAACGGCGGCGGCTCGGCTTCGATCCGTATGAACGCCGTCAACGGATCGGTTCAACTGAAACAGGTTAAGGGTCAGGAACCCGCTTAAAAAAAACGGACGTTCGATTACTCGACGTTCCCTTTTCATTACTTCCCACGGGAGGCGGTCACCGCCTCCCATTTTTTGTTTTCGGGGTGGATTGCGGCTTCGCGGATTATCACCGATTGGTTGTTTCACGGGGCGGTGACGGGATAGCGCTGTTGGGGGAGCCCTTAAGAAATGAATATTAATGGACGTTTTTTCGATCTTTTTATTCTTTTTTTATGGGAAAGAGATACAATGAATAAAATCAGAAACAAAATTTAAACTTAATTTCATTCTTTTGGGTGATTTATGGAAGATTCGCGGAGCCCGTTTCAAATCGCCGTCATCGGCGCGGGAGCGGCTGGCGTAACCGCCGCCAATATTCTGCAGCGGCGTCATAATGTCACCCTGTTTGAAAAAAACAGCCGGCTGGGCGGCCACGTGAACACCATTGAAATTGAGAACGGCCCCGATGCCGGAACGGCGGTCGATACAGGATTTATCGTCTTTAACGACCGCACCTACCCCCTTTTTAACCGGTTGTTGAGCCAACTGGAAGTCACGGCCCGCCCCAGCGATATGTCGTTCGGGTTTCATGATGAAGCCAGCGATTTTTATTACGCGGGTATGGGTTGGCGAAACCTGCTCGCGCGAAAACGAAACGCACTGAGCCCCTCGTTCTGGTCGCTGTTGATCGGAATCGACCGCTTTGGCCGCGAGGGCCGCCGCGCGCTGAAAGAAGAGAATCTCGAAGGCGTCAGTCTGGGCGAATTCGTCATTCAAAAACAATTCAGCCCCTTCGTCATTCAAAATTATATCGCGCCAATGGCGGCGGCGATCTGGTCGACGCCGGCGGAACGGGTGCTGGAGTTTCCCGCCGGGGCGTTGCTCTCCTTTTATGAAAATCATGGGTTGCTCAATCTGAGCGAGGTTCCCTGCTGGCGCACGGTGACCGGCGGAAGCCGTGAGTATATCCGTGCGTTCGTAACCCGCTTTCAGGGGCGGATCGTCACCGGAGCGAAGATCGAGCGGGTCGAACGCGGCGAGCAGGGCGTAACGCTGCGCTTTCAGGGCGGCGAGCCGCAACGATTCGACAAGGTCGTCATGGCCGCGCACGCCGATGAGTCGCTGGCGCTGCTGGCCGATCCATCGCCCGATGAGCGGCGCCTGCTGGGCGCGTGGCGATATGAAAAAAACCTCGCGATTTTACACACCGACGCCAGCGTAATGCCCGCGCGCCGCGCGGCGTGGGCTTCATGGAACTATACCCGTGAAAAAGGGCCCGGCGCGCATGGGGCCGCGACGCTGACGTATTGGATGAACCGCCTGCAGGGGCTGAAGACGCGAGACCCGTATTTCGTGACGCTTAACCGCTTCGGCGCCATAGATGAATCGAAGGTGATCAGGCGGATTGAGTATTCACACCCGGGCTACACCTTTCAATCGATCGCCTCGCAGCGCGAGCTGCCTTCGCTCAACGGAATCAACCACACGTATTTCTGTGGGAGTTACTTCAGCCACGGGTTTCATGAAGACGCGGTGAGGGCTGGCGCCGGCGTGGCTCATTGTTTTGGACTGGAACTATGAAATCGAAAATATTCATTGGACAGGTGATTCACAAACGGCTGACGCCGGTGCGTCATTCGTTCCGCTATCCGCTTTACTGGTACGCGTTCGATCTCGACGAGCTGCCCGCGCTGAGCCGCGTGTCGCCGTGGTTCGGTTATAACCGGCTGCGCCCGGTTTCGATACACGACCGCGATTACCTGCGCGACGAACCGGGATCGATCCGCGAAAAATTGCTGCGGGTGTTGCCCGCTGAGGCGGCGCGTGAAGTCAGCCGGGTGGTGCTGGTGACCTCGGCGCGGTTTTTTCATTACGTGTTCAATCCGGTGAGTTTTTATTTCTGTTACGACGCGGCTGAAAAAGTCCGCTGCGTGGTGGCCGAGGTGAACAACACGTTTCACGACCGTCACGTCTACGTGCTCGATTCGCTGCGCGCGGCGCGCGACGGCCTGTTCGCCCGGGCCGAGGCGTCCAAGGCGTTTCATGTCTCGCCGTTTTTCACCATGCGGGGTGCGTATGAATTCTGGTTCACCGACCCCGGCGGACGCCTCGATATCCGCGTCAATCTCCATCAGGAGGGCCGCCCCGCGATCGTAACGCGGCTCTGGGGCGAGTCGCGGCCATTCACCGCCGCAAACCTGGCGGCGGCCATCACGCGTCATCCGCTTTCGGCGGCGATGACCATGCCCCGCATTCTCTGGCAGGCGGGCCGGCTGTATTTTCAAAAGCGCCTGCCCGCTTATCCCCGGCCCGAACCCGCCAGCGAGATGACGATCGCCGTCCGCCCGATGAGCTGGTTTGAGCGCGCCTGCATGAAAGGCGTATTCAACCGCCTCGAACGCTTCAGCCGGGGTGAACTGACGATAACGTCGCCCTGGGGCGGCGGCGTGTTCGGCGAACCGGGGTCGGAGGAACGCGGCGTACTGCGGGTAAAGCGGCCCCGCTTTTTCACCCGCTCCGCCTTTGGTGGAAGCGTGGGGTTCGGCGAATCGTACGTCGACGGCGACTGGGACTCGGACGACCTCACCGGCCTGCTTACCCTGATGTGCCGCAATCTCAACGCGGAAGACTCGACGCACGGGTGGCTCACAAGCCTCTCCACCCTCAAAGACCGGCTCTATCACCGCTCGCGGATAAACTCGATTGAAGGCAGCCGCCGCAATATCAGCGAGCATTACGATCTCAGCAACGAGTTTTACCAGACTTTTCTCGACCCGACGATGATGTATTCGTGCGCGATGTATAAAAACCCCGGCGATACGCTCGAAGACGCCCAGTACAACAAACTCGACGCCATCATCGCGCGGGCGGGCGTCAAGGCGGGAGATCATGTTCTGGAGATCGGCTCAGGATGGGGCGGGCTGGCGCGCCGCGCGGTGGAAACCACCGGCTGCCACGTCACCACCATCACGCTGTCACAACAACAGAAGCGCTATGTGCAAGAGATGATCGAACGCGAGGGGTTGAGCGATCGCATTGAAGTCAGGCTGTGCGACTACCGCGATTTGGAAGGCCGCTTCGACGCCATCGTATCGATCGAGATGCTTGAAGCGGTGGGGCATGAGCATTACGGAACATTTTTCAGCGCGCTCGACCGGTTGTTAAAACCGGGAGGACGCGCCGCGCTGCAGACGATCGCCATCCCCGATCAGCGGTATGACGCCTACCGGCGCCGATGCGACTGGATTCAGAAACACATCTTCCCCGGCGGCCACCTGCCTTGCCTGTCGGTGATCTGCGCCACCGCCGCGAGACATTCGCGCCTGCGCGTGACCGAGGTTGAAAACATCGGCCCCGATTACGCGAAAACGCTGGCCGAGTGGCGGGAGCGGTTTAACGCCAACCTCGGCCGCGTCGCGGCGCTGGGCTTCGACGAGCGCTTTCAGCGCAAGTGGAACTACTACCTCTCTTATTGTGAAGCCGGGTTCGCCGCGCGCATCCTCGACGACCTGCACATCGTGTTGCGGCGAGCGGGCGAGTAACTCAAAAGACGTGGAGCGCAACGCCGCCTAACGCTTCGCCATCCGGTAATGGGCGACGAACCACTCGCCGCCGCCCCGCGCGGCGAATAACTCCTTGCACGCCATAAAGAAGATGCGCCATCGCTGGCGCCAGAGCTTCACGTGTTCAGGCCCATACGCTCTCGCCAACAGGGGCGTAATCGCTTCCTTGTGATGATCCATGTTTTCAAGCCACGCGCGGGCGGTGCGCGCGTAATGGGTTCCGCTCACCCGCCATTGATCTTCAAGATGCAGATCGCGCTGAAAATGGAGCAGGAGGTTTTCGCTGGGCATCATGCCGCCACTGAAAAAATAACGCGCCATCCAGTCGACGCCTTCTTCCAGCTCAAAGGGATACGCCAGCTCGCGGTGACAGAAGATATGAATAAACAGCTTGCCGCCCGGGTTTAACCAGTCCGAAACGCGATTCAGCAAAACCCCCCAGTTGCGCATGTGTTCGAACATCTCCACCGAGACGACCCGGTCGAAGGTCTCGCCCGGGTCGAACTCGTTCATGTCGGCGGTTATGACGCGCACGCCGTTACGGTTGGCCTCCGCGCAACGGCGCTCGACCACGCCGCGTTGCGGGGCCGAGTTGCTGACCGCCGTGATGCGCGCGTTCGGGTAACGCTGGGCCATCCAGTGGGTCAGCGAGCCCCAGCCGCAACCGAGTTCGAGTATGCGCATTCCATCTTCGAGTTGCGCCCGCTCGCAGGTCAGCGCCAGCATGCGTTCTTCCGCCTCGGCCAACGTCGTCGTCCCCGGCTCATACAGGCAGCAGCTGTACTTCAGGCGCGGCCCCAGCGCGAGTTCAAAAAAGCCGGGTTCGACCTCGTAGTGTTGTTCGTTGGCTTTTTCAGGGACCAGGGCTACCGGTGAGCGGTTCATCGCCTCGATAAACGCGCGCTGGCGTTCGATCGCGGCCTCGGGGCCGAGCCGCGACTCAGAGCGAAGCCGGGCTTCGTTCAACCGGCGGATGCCGAGGCGGATCGCTGCGTCGGGCAGGGCGCCGCGTTCGGCCATGGAGAGCAGAAGTTTCATCATGAGGGGTCCTCTTTAGGGAACCACGGAATAAACGGGCTGGTGGTTTGCTGGTAGCGCCGGTAGTCGTCGCCCCGGCTCTTGAGCGCCTGCGCTTCCGCGTATGGGATGCCCGTCACACGGTACAGAAAATAAAACATCAACACGGGGCCGATCAACGTCAGATAACCCGATGGAGCGCCAAGCCCCATCACCACGAACGACCACCAGAAGAGCCACTCGAAAAAGTAGTTGGGGTGGCGTGAATAACGCCACAACCCAGCGCGGCAGGTCTTGCCCCGGTTATCGGGATTTGACTTGTGACGCCATAACTGGCGGTCGGCCAAGGTCTCGCCGAATACCGCGATCAGGCCCAGCGCCGCGCCCGCCAGATCGAACGCGCCTGGCGCGGGCGCGCCGGACCGCATGACGATCCAGAACGGAATCGAAAACACCACGCCCAAAACGCCCTGCGCCTGAAAAAACAAAAACAGGTTGCGCTGGGCCGAGGCCCCCCAGTGTTCGCGCAGCGTTGTATAGCGGCCGTCTTCT
Organism: bacterium; assembly: GCA_016125385.1. GTDB lineage: Bacteria > Hinthialibacterota > Hinthialibacteria > Hinthialibacterales > Hinthialibacteraceae > WGLV01. Next base: position 103,824 of record WGLV01000018.1, on the reverse strand, counting down.
TCACCTCGGATCACCCGTGTGAAAAACACGTACCCGGCCAGCCTCAGCGACCACAGCGCCGCCAGTGCGCAGACCAGCGCGGCCCGTACCGGGCCGCCGGGCGCATAGACGGCGTACGCCGCCGCCATGATCAACAGCGACAACGGCCAGCCCACGTCGACGATAGCCGCGTTCTGGGTCTTGCGCTGAATCAGAAAAAATACCGTCATCATCACGGCGATCGCCGCCCAGCCGAGTCCGGCGGGTACCAACCATCCATAATCAAGCCAGCCGGGTTGAGGGATATTGTTCATGTTTTTTCCGGGATTATCGCGGCGCGATCCGGCAGGGTGAATCGGGCGGGAGATGGGGGAGGCCGCGTCGCGTTTTATACAGGAAAGTAGACTTGCCAGGAGCGGTTCCGTCAAGCGCTTTTCGCGGATCAATCGCCCCGCCGGGCGATGCCGTAAACGGCGAATCGTGGTATTCTATTCCAGCATGGTTCGATACGATCCACGATTCTGAATCGTTACATTCCCGGTAGCGAACTCTCCCGGGCGGAAGAGATGAAATTCAGCGAACGGCTTGAACAGGTCAAACAGCGGCGGTACGGCAAACGCGCCGAGACGCCCTCCGCGCCGGCGAAGCCCAAACGCCCGGTCTGCGCCCAGTGTAAACACTATTACATCACCTGGGACCGCAACTTTCCCTACGGATGCAAGGCGATGGGCTTCAAGGCCCGAACCCAGCCCAGCATCGAGGTCTTCAACTCCTCCGGCATCGAATGCCAGATGTTTACGATGAAAGAAAAGGGAGACGGCTAGAATTTTATTTATAGCGAAAAAACATCTGGCAGAAGTAGGCTTAAGGGTTTGAATTTATATTCTTTACCATCTGTTATCAAGATTTCTGCCATTTCCCCGAATTCATGAATCATTTGACGACATGCACCACATGGGGGGATAATTTTTTCTTCGGTGTTGACAACAACTACTTTACTTATTTGAAAATACTTTATCCCTTCAGAATGGATTGCTTGGACAATAGCGGATCGTTCAGCACATATTGTCAGGCTGTAGGATGCATTTTCTACATTGAATCCGGCAAATAAGCCTCCTTTTTCCGTGAGAATAGATGCACCAACTCTAAATTTTGAATAAGGAGCATATGCTTTATGAGATGCTTTCAAGGCGATCTGGATCATGTTCTGAGTAATATCATGGTTTTTTCGGAGGGACATTTTTTGACCTCATAAATTTCTTGACTCGCGAAGCGATGTCTGCTAATCTCTGAATCATCTTGCTTTGCGCCAGTGATATTATATAATCTATAATTTGCACATCTCATGAGCACAGAAAAGAAATTTGAATTAAGATGCCCGGTTTATGGCTTTGTCTCAATTAATGAATGGGAAAGAGACATAATAAACCAACCGGCATTTCAGCGGTTGCGTAGGATAAAGCAACTTGGGTTTACAGATTATATATACCCAGGAGCATTACATTCAAGATTTGAGCATTCTTTGGGTGTAATGCACATGGCATCTTTGGTGCATGATCAAGTCACAAGTAAATCACGCGAGTTATTAAGTTCAAAATTAGACTACAACGATGCGGGGCTTTCAAGAAACAAAGCGATTGTTCGTTTAGCCGCTTTACTGCATGATGTTGGACATTCACCATTTTCGCATGCTGGCGAAAATTTGTTCCCATCTCACGACTCAGGACATTACAGACACGAAGATTATTCAGCCGCAATAATACGAAATGAATTGAAAGATGTAATAGAAGAACATAAAAATAATGTTAATTATGGTATAAAGGCTGATGAAGTTGCAAACATTTTAGACAACCTTAATCCAACTGCGAATTCTCTTTTTTGGAGAGAAATAATCGATGGACAAATCGACTCGGATAGAATGGATTATTTATTGAGAGATTCGGTCCATACTGGTGTGAACTATGGTAAATATGATTGGCAACGAATTATAAATACGATAGAAGCGGTAGAGGATCCTGAGAGTGAAAATTTACGTCTTGGCGTGAGTGAAGGTGGATGGCACGCAGCAGAAGGGTTGGTTTTAGCCCGATACTTTATGTTTGCGCAAATTTATTTTCATAAAACAAGAGTGGTTTATGATCATCATATTCAAGAAGCGCTAAAAAAGATTTTGCCTGAAGGGACATACCCTGAACCTACAGAAACAGGAATTAAAGAATATATAAAATGGGATGATTGGAAAGTGTTTGGTTATCTCTCCGAAGGTAGAGGTGATATTCATGGAGATGTGTTGTTAAAACGAAAACATTTTAGATGAATAGCACAGACAAGCGATTCATTCTCTGACGCAGATAATAAAATTTTAGAGACTTGGAGAGACAGACTCGGTAATTTGCTTGCGTATGAGGGGCATGCAGAGAAATCATGGTACAAATTTAAGAAATCAGAAATAATGGTTGTCGATGAATCTAGGAATAAGAATGTAAAACCTTTGGCATCACTTTCATTTGTTGTGAATAATTTAAGGCCTATACACCGAGTATATTTATACTCAAAAAGAGAAAACTGCGATAAAGCAAAAAGCATAATAAATTCATGCAGTTAAGGTGGGCGAAAAATGAACAACAGTCAACTTTACGGAAACATCAGCGTAATACTGGAATTGATTAAAAAATCGAACTCCAAAAAACTTGGGCATACAGCTATTATGAAATATCTTTTTCTTCTTCAAGAACTAAAAAAAGCGCCGCTTGGCTACGACTTTAGATTATACACATATGGCCCGTATGATTCTGACGTATTAAATCATCTTGAAGTTGCAGAATCCCTTGGGGCGACATCTACGAGCATTGTTCCTTATCCTAAAGGTTACGGGTATGAAGTTAAAATTGGTCCAAACGATGGATCAATCCGAAGCTCGTGCGAGGATCTGCTTGAAACCCAAAAGGGAAATATTGATTGGATTGTAAAAACTTTTAACGGGAAGAACGCGTCTGAACTGGAGCTCGCAAGCACAATTGTTTATGTTCATTTAAATAAAAAGCACAAAAAAGAGGATAGTTTAAAAGAGGAAGTGAAAAAAATTAAACCTCATTTTCCAATGGAAAAAATTACAAGCATGCTTGATTTCTTGAGGGAAAACAATGTAATCACATCCCCCGGAACGGCTCGAGGTACCAGTTGAGGAACTCGGGGCCGAACATCAGGCAGAGATACGCGCCCAGCGCGAGGTAGGGGCCGAAAGGAATCTTGCCGTATTTCTCCAGTTTGCCGGTCAACTTCAGGCCCAGCCCCGCGGCCGAACCCGTCAGCGCCGCCAGAAAGATGCAGAGCAGCGCCTCCTGCCAGCCCAGAAATCCGCCCAGAAACGCCATCAGCTTGACGTCGCCGAACCCCATCGCTTCCTGCTGAAACACCATCGTTCCAATGGCGCGGATGCTCCAGATCAGCCCGCCGCCCACCGCCAGCCCGATCAGCGCGTCCCAGAAGGTTTGCACCATCAACAGGGGGAACGCGCCAGTGTATTGCGCCAATGCGCCCAGCCCCAATGCGATGAAACTCATCGGGATGTTCAGCTCGTCGGGGATGTACTGATGGTCCCAGTCGATGCCTGAAATGATCAGCAGGTCTGAGACGAAAAGCAGGTAGACCAGCGTGGCGGTCGAAAACCCGAAGCGCGCCGTCACCCCCATGAAGGCGGCGGCGGTAAGCGCTTCAAAAATCACGTACCGCGCCGGGATGGGCGTCTTGCAATACGGACAGGCCGCGCCGAGGAAAAAGTATGAGAGAATCGGGATGTTGTTATACCAGGGAATCGCCTCACCGCAGACCGGGCAGCTCGACGGCGGCGATACGATCGAGCGTTCTTCGGGGATGCGCACCACGCACACGTGATAAAAACTGCCCAGCGCCGCGCCGAACACAGCCGAGCAGAACACGTAAAATTCAACGGGAATGTTGTCGAAGTAACTCATGCCCTGTTTCGGCCCTTTATTCTCGCGGCCGTGATGATTGGAGAGAAACCCCTGAGTATAGTATACTGAAGCGGCGCGGAACGCATCCGCTCGCCGTATGCAAGATGAAACGCTATTGAAAGTAAAGAAGCGCGGGACGGCGCATGGCTGACTTCACTTACGAAAACCCGTTCGGTAAACCGGAGGAACCTTCGTTCATGACCGTGAATCACGACCCCGAATGCATCTTCTGCAAGATCGCCTCGGGCGAGATCAAGGTAGAACTCGCCTATGATGACGAACACGTGGCCGCCTTTAACGACATCAACCCTCAGGCGCCGCATCACCTGCTGATCATCCCCAAAAAACATATCCCCCGGGTGGGAGACATCGGCGAAGAAGACGCGCACCTGCTGCAGGCCATCAACCGCGCCGCCGTCGAGCTCGCCCGCAAGCTGGGCGTGTTTGACGAGGGGTACCGCCTGGTGATCAACTCCGGCGATAACGGCGGCCAGACGGTGTATCACCTGCATTGCCACTTTCTGGCCGGGCGCTTCATGCGATGGCCTCCGGGTTGAGCCGCCCGCCGTCATTCACGCTATACTTTATAGATGGGGCAAAGCGCCGTTCGGACCGCGTGGTCTGAATATCCGGTTCGCCGTGTGATTTTCGCCGGGCGTACCAAGGCCCGATATGGGCGGAATTCTGACAATCGCTATCGATTCAGAGAGCGCGATTGAACCATTCGAGCGCCGCTCCAGTGATCCATCAGTCAGAATTGAGGAACATTCATGAAACGAAAATGGCTGGGCGTTTTTCTCGCCGCCCTGGTTGTGAGCGGGTGCGCGTCGCCTCCCGTTGAAAAACCGCCGCAAAAACAAAGCGATGCGGCTGAAGAACCCACCCCCGCGATCGCCGTCAATCCAGTGGAGACCGCCACGCCGACTCCGGCTCCCGCACCGGTTGAAACGCCCCGGGCCGAGCGTATCGGCGCGGATGAGCGCATGCGCGTGTATGAGTCGGTGCTGGCCGGCGCGCTGCTCGAAACGCAGAACAAATACAACGAAGCCAGCCAGGCGTATTCGGAGGCGCGCGACCTTCAACCCGATTCACCCTACCTGAGCGCCTTGACCGGCGACGCCCTGTTACGGGGCGGCAAGATCGACGAAGCCATTAAAATCGCCAGCGACGCCGTTCACGACGCCTCCAGCGAGCCCGGCGTGCGCCAGGTTCTGGCCCGCGCCTACGCCGCCGATAAGCAGTTCGACAAGGCGATCGAGCAGTACGAAATCGTGTTGAAAGAACATCCCGAAGATTCGGACGCGCTCGGCGAACTGGCCCAGATCTATGAACAGGCCAACCGCCTGGGCGAGGCGGTCGACGCGTACGATACGCTGATTCAGATCGACCGGGGCAACGAACTCGAATACCGCTATCACCGGGCGTTGATATTTTCGCGCATGCGCAAGCTGGATGACGCCGTCGCCGAATACAAGCGCATCGCGGAGATGATTCCCGGGTATTACGACGTCTACGTGCGCATCGGCGATCTCAGCAGCCTGCTGGGCAAGAACGACGACGCCATCGAAGCCTATCTCAACGCGCTGCAACGCGTCGATAACGCTGAAGACGAAAAACGGATCCGCCGCCAGCTGGGTATGCTCTATTACCAGCGCGATTCGATGCGCGAGGCGCGCTTTCAATTCGAACGCATCCGCGCCATCGACCCCTCCGATCTGGAAGCCGCCCGGCTGCTGACTTCGATTCTGATCAAAGAGGGCGATTACGCCGCCGCCTCCGATGAACTGAGTAAAATGGTCGAGCGAGACGCGGGCGATTTCAAACTGCATCGCCTTCAGCGTGAAGTGCTGATCATGCTCGGCAAAAAGAAAGAGGCTTTCGAGGCGTATCTCAACGGGCTTGAAGCGGCGCTGAGTAAAAACAGCGATGAAGATGTTCACGCGTTTTTAACGGAACTGACCTACGATGAAAGCCTGAACGAATTGAAAGAGCTCGGGCTGACCGGGCGGCTCGACGGCATCGTCTCGGCGGGGCTGAAGGCCGCGCCCGATTCGATCCGGCTGCGTTTCGCCCAGGCCAAGCTGGCTCAATTTCAGGGCGACGACGCACGATTCCGGCAGGAGATGACGGCGCTGGCGGCGCGGCTCAAAGACGCCGCCTCGGCGAATAACAGAGACGCCGCGCTGGTTATCACCGAAGAATACCAATACCGCTACCTGTTGCGATACGCGGTGACGCGTCAGGGGCTTTCATCCGACTGGATGAGCGCGTTGCTCGCCGCCAGCCTGGCGTTTCCCGAAGAGCCCACCGTCCTGCGCGCGCTGGGTACGGTTCAAGCCGATCGCGAAGAATGGGCGCAGGCGGCGAAGACGTTCCGTGAAACGCTCGCCCTGCTCAAGCCGGATGAATCGCTGTACCGGCAGGTTCAGTTTCAGCTCGCCCACGTCTACGACAAGCAGGACCGCATGTCAGACCTCGAAGCCGTTGTGCGCGACATGATGCAGCGCGACCCCAACGACGCCGAAGCCTATAATTATCTCGGCTACGCCTACGCCGAGCGGAACATCAATCTGGATGAAAGCCTGACCCTGATCGAAAAGGCGATCAGGCTGGCGCCCAACGATGGAAACATTCTCGACAGCCTGGGCTGGGTTTATTTTCGCATGGGAAAACCCGCTGAAGCGATTGACCATTTGGAACGCGCCGCCACAATAGAGAAAGAGCAGCCCGTTATCCTCGAACATCTTGGCGACGCGTATCAGAAGTCCGGCCAGCCGGGCAAGGCGGTTGACGCCTGGCGCAAGGCGATTCAGGCCGGACCCGGTTATCCATTCGACTATACGCCGGAATTTGAAAAACGGCTGCGCGACAAAATTCGCGAAGCGGAGCAAACCCCTTGATCGTTACGGAACTCATTCCGCCGGAAGCGCTTGGCTGGCTGAAAGAAGTCATCTCTGAAAAACGCTACAACCACTGCCTCGGCGTGCTCGATACCGCCTTTCAACTGGCGGAGGCGTGGAGCGGGCAGGGGTATGACATCGACCGCAACCATCTCGCCTGGTCGGCTCTGTTTCATGACTGCGCCAAAGAGATCGACGCCGAGGGCCGCGCCGCCCTGATCGCCGAGGGCCGCATCGTACACGGCAAGGAACTGCTCACTCAGCCGCCGCTCGAACACGCCCCGCTCGGGGCGTTGTTATTGAGGCGAAAATTCGATCTCGATGAATACGACGTGATGATGGCCATCGCCTACCACCCCACCGGTCATCCCAACCTCACACCTATGGGCTGGATCGTCTACCTCGCCGACTTTCTCGAACCCGGGCGCACTTATTACGATTTCCGCGCCGATTATTTCAACGCCGCCCTCGCCAACCCGCTCTCCGGTCTCCGGCTGGTGACGGACGCGAAGATTCAGTCTGTGCGCGACAAAAAACGTTCCGTCCATCCCATCGCCTACCAGGTCAAATCGTACATCGACTCCATCGAACGCATTTAGCGCGGGCGTGCGGCGGCTGTTCGTCATCGCCGCCGCCGGGCTACAATGAAGCGGGCGGCGTCCGCCGCTCATCGTTCGGGTTCAGCGCGTTGATCGCCTCGGCTGGCCGCTAACCCGGCGCACTCGTACGCTGGTTTCTCTCCCAATCATTCGGGGAAAGAGGATGAGCGGCCCGTATCGGCGGGTTTACCGCACACGGGTTGATTGGAGTCTTTTCGTATGACTGACGTCAAACGTATCCACGCCTTTGTGAATGGCCGCGTTCAGGGCGTGGGTTTCCGCTATTTCGTCCAGAGCGCGGCGCGGGCGCTCTACCTCGTCGGCGAGGTGCGCAACCTGCAGGACCGCCGCGTCGAGGTCATGGCTGAAGGAACCGAGCGCGACCTCAAGACGCTGATCAAGCGGCTGCATGAAGGCCCGCCCATGTCGCGCGTCGAATCGGTCGAGGTCGACTGGGAGCCGCCGCGCGGCGTGTACGCCGATTTTCTTATCACCCACTGATCGCGGAGAAATCTCCTCATGCAAATCATCACCCGCCGCATCCATGTCTCCACCAGGGGTAACGCCGATATCATCGACCTGACTCCGCAAATCGCCGAGACGCTGGCGGAGAGCGGTCTGAAAGAAGGCCAGCTCACCGTCTTCGCGCCCGGCGCCACCGCCGCGATCAGCACCGTCGAGTTTGAGCCGGGCCTGTTGAAAGATATCCCCGAAGCGATGGAACGCCTCGCGCCCAGTGACGCCGCCTATCATCACGACATGACCTGGCACGACGGCAACGGTCACTCGCACGTGCGCGCCACGGTGGTGGGGCCGTCGATGACGGTTCCCTTCGTGGAGGGTTCGATGACGCTGGGCACGTGGCAGCAGATTATCCTGCTCGACTTCGACAACCGCTCGCGCAACCGGGCGATCGTCGTCCAGCTGATGGGCGAGTGAAGACGGCTCATTTTGATGATATACTACGGTCTTCAGCCGGATTGGAAGCGATTGATAGGGCGCGTGGTTTTCTCCCCCCGAAGACCGGGGGGAGTTAGAAGGGGGTTGAACGCTTGCCCAAGCGCTCGCGTATTTTGACAACCCCCTCCCGCCTCCCCCAGACTTTGGGGGAGGAAACGCTTTTCAAGCAGTTCCATTGGAGCCAGATGATGAGCGTTCCATCAAAACAGCCCCTCATTTGTCTTGAGCCAGCCTTGCTTCAGGCTCTATGTGAAAAAGCGGATCAAACGGATCGTTCTGTTTCGGATATCGTCAACGACGCTGTCCGCGCCGCGTTGCTTGAAGATCGGGAAGATCTTGCGGCTTTTGAAGAAAGATCGAATGAGTCTGAAATCACCTATGAAGAATTAATTGAATCCCTCGGCGAATCCACGAATAGATAAGGTTTTTATTCCTCCCATCGGAAATCATTCATGAATGCGAAAAAGGATTGGAAGGCGGCGCCCGCGAGCGAACGCGCGAAGAAGATCGTCAAGGCGCTTGAAAAAGAACACGACGCCGTCTGTGGACTCAACTTCTCCAATCCCTTCGAACTGCTGATCGCCACCATCCTCTCCGCGCAGTGCACCGACGAGCGCGTCAACAAGGTCACGCCCGCGTTGTTCAAAAAATATCCCACGCCCCAGGCGATGGGCGAGGCGGACTCCGGCGATCTGGAAGAGATGATCCGCGCCACTGGTTTTTTCCGCAACAAGGCAAAGTCGATTCAAGCAGTCGGGTCGGCGCTGGCGCGGGATTATGATGGCGAGGTCCCCGAAGACATGGACGCGCTGACCGCCTTGCCCGGCATCGGCCGCAAGACGGCCAATGTCGTCCTCGGGACGGCGTTCGGCCATCCGGCGATTACCGTCGACACGCACGTCAAGCGATTATCAAACCGGCTGGGGCTGACGAGCCATTCCGACCCCGGCAAGATCGAGCAGGACCTGATCGCGCTCATCCCCGCTAAAGACCGAACCGGGTTTTCGCATCGCCTGATCTGGCATGGACGCCGCGTCTGTCATGCCCGAAAACCTGACTGCTCCGGGTGCGTTCTCGCGCCGTACTGCCCCTCCGAAAACGCCGTGTAATCGTTTTTCTGCGAACGCCCTGAAAAATAACGGTTTTTCGGCGGGTGTAACCGTTTTTTGAGGATTTATACCGGATTCACACCCTGCTTTGTCATCAAATAGATCCACGCAAACAAAAAGGCCGGGGCGGTTATTCGCCCCGGCCTCGGTTTTTCTATTCAGCCTGCGTGTTATTGCGCGCTGGCCTGAAAATCTTCAGGCGGGCTGGCGGGCAATACGAACAGGCCGATCGGTTTGCCTTCTTCGATCGGGGCGGGTTTTTCTTTCACCTGCTCGCTTCCCGCTTCACTGACCAGATTGCTCTGATGCTGGTTGATGCGTTCGCCGACCGCCTGAACCGACTGGTTCAGCGAATCGATCTGGTCGTTGAGGTTCTGGATGAAGCTCGAAACATTTTTGGTATACGAATCCAGCGCCGAACTCATCTTCTGGGCCTGATCGGCCGCCGTTTCGCTGTCTTCGGTTGAACTCATCATCTGAACCAGCAGTTCTTCAGTGCGCTCGGTGAGCGAATAACCCAATTCGGCTAGATCGGCGCGCAACGTCTCGGTCTGCTCGGCCGAACTGGCGAAGCCGCCGTCCATATTATTGGCAAGCGTCTTCAGGTTTTCTTCAATCAATGAGGCGGTGTTATCGATGCACTGGCTGGTGGAGGCGAACTTGTCGGCGAAATCGTTCTGGCTCTGTTTAAGACCGGCCAGTTGTGAGGCGACCTGCGCTACGTTCTGGCTGTTTTCTTCCTGTTTCGCCTGCAGGCCGTCGACGCGATCCGCGACGGATTTCATATCCTGATGAATGGCTTCCAGCGTGCGGTTCGACGAGTCGTTCAGCGCGCTGACCTGGCTGTTGAAGTTAACCGCCTGCGCTTCAAACTGGGCCTGCACCGATTCGCCCATCGCGTTGGCGAGCTTGGTCAGGTTGCTGAAATCGTCTTTGACCGACGTTTCCAGCGCGGCGATTTTCTGATTGGCTTCGGCGAGTTTCTGTTCCTGGCTTTCAGCCCGCTCGCTGACGGTATGCAGCGCGGCCTGCGTCTGGTTCAACTGGCGAGACAGATTCTGAACGGCGAGTTTGAGGCTTTCGTTTTCCTGCTTGATGTTCTGATTCAGTTCTTCGATGACGGTCTGCAGATGATCGGACTGCGATTTCTCTTTGTTTTCAATAACGGAAGCCAGTTTGGCGGTGTGATCGGTGAACGAGTTAACCGTCTTGGTCAGCATGTCGGACATCGTGTTGAGTGTGGTGGTCAGGCGGTTGGCGAATTCAGCCGATTCCTGACGGCCTTTCATGATCGAGTCTTCATGTGAGGCCAGCTCGTCTTCAAACTGTTGCAGCCGGTAATCGAGATATACGCCGACGCCCGCCACCGCGCCGACGATCACCAGGGTGAGCCAGAAACCGACCCAGAAGCCCGAGCCGCTTTTCTGTGGGGTTTGATGTTCCTGAACCTGTTCAGACATGGACATTCCTCCATTCGATGGACTGGTGACGCTCCAGCCGGCGCGTACGGCGCGGCGAGCGCGATGAAAACGAAGGTGGAGCGGAGACGCGAACCGGCAAGGTCTCCACACAAGTATACGAACGGCGCCATGGGGCAGGGAACGGGAAAAAGAGGAAAGAAAGAAAATGGAGGATGGAGATGCCTCTCCATCCGCATTGAACTGTATTCATGGTTCCCTCAACCAATAACATTATATTAAGTGTAATTCTGCCGGATTCGGGCAACGCTGTCAACAAAAAAAGTGATTTTTTTTGAAATCCCCGGCATGAACCTGCGTCCAGCGGCCCGCCGGGCTACAATTCCGGTAAAAAACCCTTTTTTAGTTTTACCCTCAGGGCTTGTATTTTCTGGCATAAACCGGCAAGGAAAGGCGATTGACGCATGCAATCGGACCGACCCACCGACAACGCGCCGGAGCGCGTCCTGCTCGAAAGCGAAATCGATTCCGATCCGTTTGAACAGTTCCGGCAATGGTTTGAAGAAGCCTCGCAATCCAATGAGCATGACCACACCGCGATGACACTGGCCACTGCGACGCCCGAAGGCGCGCCCTCGGCCCGGATGGTGCTTCTCAAGGGATTTGACGAGCGGGGGTTCGTTTTTTATACCAACCTGGAAAGCCGCAAAGCAAAAGAACTTGACGTAAACCCTCGCGCCGCGCTGGTTTTCTGGTGGGGGTCGATGCAACGCCAGGTCCGTGTTGAGGGAAGCATCGCCCTTGTCGCGCCCGCCGAGGCGGATGCTTACTATCACAGCCGCCCGTTGGGCAGCCGCATCGGAGCGTGGGCATCGCCCCAGAGCAAGACGATTTCCAGCCGGGATGAACTGGAGGAAGCGGTAAAGAAAGTCGAGATCGAGTGCGCCGACGGCGATATTCCCCGGCCGCCCTTCTGGAGCGGATTTCGCCTAAGTCCTTCAGTTATCGAGTTTTGGCAGGGTCGCAAAAGCCGCCTACATGATCGCCTCGTCTTCCGTAAGTCTGAATCCGGCTGGAATCTCTCCCGCCTCGCCCCGTAATAAGCCGACACCGCGTAACCAGCAGCATCTTCTGTCAAGTCCTTTTGCTGGACGAGACTGGCGCACCTGCGATGTCACCCGCGCCAGCAACCATCGGGCGCGTTAAACACGCACAACCCAAAGACACGCTACGGCCCGCTGGTCGTTCTCCTCCCGAAGACCGGGGGTAGATAGTGGGGGAGCACATCGCGCAGCCTTTGCGGTTCATCGGACAACCCCCTCCTGACCTCCCCCAGACTTTGGGGGAGGAAATGTTGCTCGATCGCACCGCGCCAGCTGGTTGCTGACGCGATAGGATGGAGAAACGGTTCCGGAAATTTGGAATTTCAGAATCGCATGGCACACTAAAACGATTCGTGAAAGAGAAATGGCGTATGGTAGGAGCAGGTTTCAAACCTGCCCCTTACGGTGTGACCGAGCAGGATTTCGATTCTAAAATTTGGATAATAGAAACAAAAGCGCCCCCGTTATTTGCTGGCGGGTGCGCTGAAACCGCACGGCTCGGTTTTCGCCTCGTTTTTCTTCTTCAATCGCGGTCGAGTACTTCGCGGACTTTGGCCAGCAGAGCGGGAGCCGTGAACGGCTTCTGCAAAAAGTTCACCCCTTCATCCAGCATGCCGTGATGAACGATGGCGTTGTCGGTATAGCCCGAGATAAACAAGATCTTTGTTTCCGGGCGGGATTCGCTCAGCTGATTCGCCAGTTCTTTGCCGTTCATGCCCGGCATGATCAGATCGGTGACCAGCAGGTCGATCCTGCCGTCGTGCAAGCGGCTCATCGTCAACGCGTCGCCGCCCGATTGGGCGGTGATGACTGAATACCCCCTCGAACTCAACGTCCGTTCAAGAATGGCCAAAACCCCTTCGGCGTCTTCCACCGCGAGGATGGTCTCGTGTCCCGCGGTCACCGTATCCGATCCGCGCTCGGCGGGCTCTCGCGCCGGTTCATCCACCGCGCGCGGCAGGTAAATCTTGATGGTCGTTCCCTTGCCGGGTTCGCTGTAAACAAAGATATGCCCGCCGCTCTGCTTGACGATGCCATGGACGGTCGAAAGCCCCAGCCCGGTCCCCCGGCCCTTGGGCTTGGTGGTGAAAAACGGTTCGAAAATCTTGTCGACGATTTCCGGCGGAATTCCGCCGCCCATGTCGGACACGGCCAGCATGACGTAATCCCCCGAGGGGGCTTCGGGGTGTGCATGCGCGTATTCGGAATCAAGCGCCACGTTGGCGGTCTCGATGGTGAGGTGCCCGCCGTTCGGCATGGCGTCGCGCGCGTTCACCGCGAGGTTGAACAGCACGTGCTCGATCTGTTGCGGATCGACGCGAACCTTCCACAACGGAGCCATCGGCGTGACCAGGCATTCGACGTCTTCGCCGATCATCCGTTTCAGCATCTCACCCGCCGACTCGATCAGGTCGTTGAGGTCGACGGTTTCGACCTGCATGATCTGGCGGCGGCTGAAAGCCAGCAGCTGGTGCGTCAACGCGGTGGCTCGCTCGACGGCTTTCAGTACGCTTTCGAGGTCTTCGATGTTTTCTGAGTCTTTCACCCGGTTCAAGACGAATTCCGTATTGCCCTGCATCACCATCAGCAGGTTGTTGAAATCATGCGCCACGCCGCCCGCGAGACGTCCGATCGATTCCATTTTCTGTGCTTGAAGAAGTTGTTCCTCGAGGCGTTTCCGTTCGGTGATATCGAGCCCGATGCTGATCCTCGAGCCGTCTGACAAGCGCGTGTTGATCCAGATCGCGAGAATCGGATCGCCGTTGCGGGTAGTAGAGACGAACTCGCTCCATTTCGATTCGGACTTGCGGATAAACTCGCGCACTCGTTCGCGCATGGCGGGATCGGGATACAGGTCTTCGATAATATGGCGCTGACGGGCTTCATCGAGCGTCCAGCCCATTTTCTGTTCCCACGCCCGGTTAACCCACTTCAGGCCGCCATTCGGGTCCAGAAACGCCGTCATGATGGGGGCGTTGTCGAGAATCGCCTGCAGAATTTCCTTGTGTTCGATCAGGTCGCGACGCGCTTTTTCGCGCGTGGTCACGTCTTCCATGATCGAGACGATGCTCGTCATGCGTCCCGAGGCGTCATGCACGGGAGCGGAATAGATATGCAGGTCGCGCATGACCCCGTTTTTCGCCATGCGGCGGATCGAAATCCCTTCGAGTTTTTCACCCATTTTCAATAAATTCAACAGTTCGAAGAATTCGCTGGTTTTGTCGGGCGCAACGGTGGGCAACACGTGACCCAGCGTTTCTTCCTGCGTCCAGCCGAAGACGCGTTCGGCGCTGCGGTTCCACAGCAGGACGCGCCCTTCCAGGTCGAGCTCAATGACGGGCAGGGGCGAAGCTTCGATAATCGCGAGCAGGTTTTCTCGCGAGGCGTTGATATCACGGTTGGCTTTGAGAATCTGCTGAGTATGGCGATAAACCAGCCCCCACAAAATGAGCGACGTTACGAGGACGAACGCCCACCCCTTCAGAATGGAGACCAGCGCGATGCGTTCAGGATCAAGCCCCACGCTCGCCATGAGCAGGTCCGAAAACAGAATCCAGCAGACGCTAATGGCAAAATAGATCAGAGGAATTTTCAGCACGGACCACTTATGAATCGAGCTGGATGGTTTTGTCATGACTTCCAGATCACTCCATACGATAAGCGCGATAGCCAGAGCCTAATCCTATCACGCGGAACGCTGCTCCTGTTAAAAAAAAGGCGGCAGATTTACACAACTTTGATTGTAATGCAGGTCGACAATAAAAACGAAGTAACGAGCGTTTATTGGTCAAAAAAAGTGATATTCAGGGGGGAATGTTTCCGGGCGCAACGCGCGATCCCGCCGGCGGAAACCGCGCATCGCGCCCTTGCGAAACGGGACTCTCAACGATAGGGGCGTCAAGAGTGCGTCGAAATCAAGGTATATCGCTCTCACCGGCGGCCCGTCAATCAATTTACGGCGGAATGCAATCACCCCCGTTACGCCGGTAAAGAATACGTCGGCCAATAGCGATTTGAGACCGGCGCCGTACATCTTTCGCCCGTCAATCGTTCTATCTACCATAGAAAGGCCGTGCGATCGTGGATATCGCCCCGGCGAATTCCATCCATTTCCGATGAAACTTCGGAGGTCGTCATCCTGAAAGCCATCTGCGTGATACCCGCCCGATTCGCCTCGGTTCGACTGCCGGGCAAGCCGCTGATCGACATCTGTGGCAAACCGCTGATTCAACGCGTGTATGAACAGGCCGCCCGCGCGCGCAAACTCGACGGCGTCATCGTCGCCACCGACGACCCGCGCATCAAAGAGACCGTCGACGGCTTCGGCGGCAGGGCGGTGATGTCGCCGCCCTCGCTGCCCACCGGTTCAGACCGGGTGGCGCGCGTGCTTGAAGACCTTGGCCTCGATCATGACGTCATCATGAACCTGCAGGGCGACGAGCCGCTGATCGACCCCGGCGATCTCGACCGGCTGATCGAGAGTTTTGAAGAGGCGCCCGGTATTCAGATGGCGTCGCTGATGGCTCCGCTGCATGAACGCGAAGACGTTGAAAACCCCAACATGGTGAAAGTGGTGATCGATCAGGACGGCTTCGCGCTGTATTTTTCACGGCAGCCGATTCCTTACTGGCGGCGCAAACAGGACGCCGACTGGGCGCAGCGGCCCGCCAATTACTGGCTTCACCTCGGCGCGTACGCCTTCAGCCGCCAGACGCTTCAACGCTACGCCTGCTGGACGCGCGGCACGCTGGAACTCTCTGAAAGCCTCGAACAACTGCGGGCGGTTGAACACGGCGTCCGTATCAAGATGGTGACCACCAGTCACCCCTGGCCCGGCGTCAACACGCCTGAAGACGTCGAGCGAGTCCGCGCCGCGTATCAGGCGAAGGAGAAAAAAGCATGACCGAAACTCCGTCCACGCCCGCGCCTCCTCAGCCGCCCGCCAATCGCGGCGAGGCCATCAAAGCCGCCATGTTGTCGGCTCTGGTGATTCCCGGCGCGGGTCAGTGGTATAACCGCCAGTGGCTCAAGGGAACCTTCGTCTGTCTGGTTTTTCTGATCGCGTCGCTGGCGGTGCTGCTTCCGCTGGGGTATTTCATCGCGATGTATTACATCCAGATCGGCCAGAACAACCTCGATCAGGCGGAAAAATCGATCCAGTTTCTGCGCAATGAATTTTCCAACTTCTGCATCCTCGCCTTCAGCAGCATCGTGCTCTACATCTATTCCATCTGGGACGCCTACGCGCAGGCCCTGCGCAAACCGCCGCGCGCCTGATCCGCTTCTCTGAATGTCACCACGCGAGTTCATCCGGGGCCGGGATGCATATTCCGCCCGCCTCCGTCACCGGTTTTGGTATTTTGGATGCGCGCAATGAACCCTGGGCTCATCGGTGAAAATAATTTTCCCAAAAGCCGATGGATCGGTTCCCCGCGCGTATCGCGTACGAAAAAGATGGATAAAATAATGAAGATTCCCGGCGCGTGACTTGAATGCCCCGGCGCCGGGGCTCAAATCCTGACTATTCCCATTCCGGCGTTGAATCCAGCCGTGTAAGGAGAACAACATGAGCGACGTGAAAAAAGTCGTGCTGGCGTATTCCGGCGGTCTCGATACCTCCATCATCATCCCCTGGCTGAAAGAGAACTACGGCTGCGAGGTCATCGCGTACGCCGCCGACATCGGGCAGGGCGAGGAGCTCGATCCGCTCAACGAAAAAGCGATCAAAACCGGCGCGTCGAAAATCTATATCGAAGACCTGCGCAAGGAATTTCTCGAAGACTTCTGCTTCCCCATGATGCAGGCGGGCGCGATCTACGAACGCCAGTACATGCTGGGCACCTCGATCGCGCGTCCGCTGATCGCCAAGCGGCAGGTCGAGATCGCGTTGAAAGAAGGCGCGGACGCCGTCGCCCACGGCGCCACCGGCAAGGGCAACGATCAGGTGCGCTTTGAGCTCACCTTTCAGGCGCTGGCGCCCCATCTGAAAGTCATCGCCCCGTGGCGCGAGTGGAACATCCGCTCGCGTGAAGACGCCGTCGAATACGCGAAAGAACGCGACATCCCCGTGCCCGTCACGGTGAAAAAGCCCTACTCGATGGACCGCAATTTCTGGCACCTCTCCTTCGAGGGCGGCGTGCTGGAAAACCCGTGGAACGAGCCGCCCGCCGATATGTTCATTCTCACCGTCAACCCGGAAGACGCGCCCGACAAGCCCGAGTACGTCGAAATCGAATTCGAGGCGGGCGTTCCCAAAGCGGTCAACGGCAAGGCGATGGACGCCATCGCGCTGGTCACCGAACTTAACGCCATCGCCGGACGCAACGGCGTGGGCCGCGTCGACCTCGTCGAAAACCGCCTGGTGGGCATGAAATCGCGCGGCGTGTATGAAACCCCCGGCGGAACCCTGCTCTACGCCGCCCACCGCGAGCTGCTTTCGCTGGTTTGCGAACGCGAGACGCTGCACTACCGCAACCTGCTCGCCGAGAAGTACGCCGAACTGGTGTATAACGGACAGTGGTTCACCACCATCCGCCGTTCGATGGACGCCTTCATTCAAGAGAGCGAGCAATACGTCACCGGCCTGGTGCGCCTCAAACTGTACAAGGGCAACTGCTATCCAGCGGGACGCAAGTCGCCCCACTCGCTGTATCAGGAAGCCTACGCCACCTTTGGCGCGGACGAGGTCTACAATCAGAAGGACGCTGAGGGCTTCATCCGTCTCTTCGGTCTTCCCAATAAGATTGAAAGCATGATCCGCAAGGCGAAATAACCGGCGCCGCCCTGCTTCTTCTCATCCCGGGTTTACAAAATCAGCGCTCCCGTTGGCGGGCAGCGCCCGGGGCGAGTTTTTGGGCTGTGAGAATCTTGCGCGCCCGTTGGTTGCTGAGGTGAGCGGGATCGAGCATTGTTTCCTCCCCCAAAGTTTGGGGGAGGTTCAGGAGGGGGTTGTCCGAAAAATCGCAAAGGCTGCGTGACGCCCCAAAATAGCCGGCGGCTACGATCGGCAATTCATCCAATGAGATCGATCGCGGTTCCCAGCATCTGATCGCCGGTGCGGACCACCGCCGCGTTGGCGCGAGTGGAGTTGACCGCCTGGTTGAGGTTGACCGCTTCTTCGGCGATGTCGACGTTGGAGCCTTCGACGTATTCATCGCCTCTGGAGGCGTCGCCGGACGGAATCATCGGACCGGGCGTCTGTGAAACGCCGCCATTCGCGCGCTGGGCGCGATAGCCGGGCGTGTTGAGATTGGCGAGGTTATTCGACGCCGTCAGCGCCTGATTGCGCGAGGCGTTTAATCCGGAAAGGCCGATCGACAGTATATCCATGTTCTTTCATCCAGCATTCATTTTAATGCAATCAATTCGATCTTCGCATCAAAGTATACCTGAAATCACTCTGAATGGATCATTTCAGTTCAAATTTTTCGACGACCGTTTCGACGCGCTTTTTTTCGGCTCCGGTCAGTTCACGCAGCGGCGGGCGCACCCGGCCATGGGGAAGCCCCATCAGGCTGAGCGCATACATCAGCGAGGCGTACAGGTTTGAGTTGTCGAGCGCTTCGATGACGGGCAAAATCGTCTCGCGCCGCAGGGCGTCGGCGCGGGTCCAGTCGCCGGCGTGCGCCGCCTCGCGCATTTTAACCATGAACGGCGAAAGGATGTTGCCGAACGAGGTCACCGAGGCGTCTACGCCTTCGCGCAACAGAGCGCAGAACTCGGTGTCGACTCCACAGGTCACATGAAAACGCTCGTTGCGCATGGGCAGCCAGCGGCGGATCGCGGCGGGCGAGGCGCTTTCTTTCACCCCGCGAATTACGTTGAATCGATCCAGCGAGCGTTGAACGACCGTTTCGCTGAGGTGATTGCCCGAGTTTTGTGGAATGTTATAGAGATACAGCGGAACGTCTTCAACCCGCTCGGCGGCTCGGGCGATGTATTGAACCTGCGCGTCTTCATCGAGCGCATAAAACCACGGTTGAATCAGGCTGAGACCGGTCACGCCGATTTTCTGCGCCTCGTCGATCACCTTGCGCGTACCGATCCATTCGCCGCAGCCGGCCTGAATCCATACCTCGCAACGGCCATCCACTGCGTTCAGCGTTTCGCGCAGAATGGCGAGTTTTTCATTGGCGGAGAGGTTCGCCCCCTGCCCGGTGGTGCCGCAGATAAACAGGCCCGCCACGCCCTGGTTCACCAGCCGGCCGGTCATCGCGCCCACCGCGTCGAGATCGACCAGTTCACCGCCCTCGGAAAACGGCGTGATTAACGCGGGATATACGCCTCGCATTTCAGTGACATTCATCGCTTGATCACCTTTGTTTTTCAGAATGACCGGACTCGGCGTGACGATCGCCGTGAATCGTCGAATCGGAGGGAGGTTCAGAGATGATTGGCGGATCAGCGTTCACCCTCACTCAGAATGACCGGTCTCAAGGGTTACATTTTTTCACCGTCACCTGAAGCCTTTTCACTCATTGGCCGGTTTTATCGCGCCCTCATCGCGCGACTTGACGCCGTATAAATCGTTTCCGAACAGCGTCTGACGATACGGCATGGCGTTTTCCCATTGCGAATAGATGCCGCGCAGCCAGACGGCGATGTCGTAGTTCCGGTGCATGCGGTTTTCCTGTTCGCCGATGTCGTCGGCCAGGTTAAACAGATATTCATCCTCTTTGTCTTTCAGCCACTTCCATTTTCCCCACCGTACCGCCTTTTGATCGAGCATCCCGTTGCGCCAGACCAGCGTCTGTTCGACCGGATTGCGCGCGCCCATCAGGTAAGGAAACAGGTCCATGCCGTCGAGTTTGCGGGTGGGCCTGACCAGCGCGGCGGAAAGCAGGGTGGCGGAGAGGTCCATGGTGATGGCGCATTGGCGATTGACCGAACCCGCCGGAATCACGCCCGGCCAGCGCGCGATGCAGGGCACGCGGATTCCGCCTTCCCACAGGGTGGTTTTTCCGCCGCGCAGCGGCGCGTTGCGCGATGAACGGTCGCCGCCGTTGTCGCTGCAGAAGACGACGAAGGTGTTGTCATCGAGCCCTTCTTCACGCAGGGCGGCGAGAATGCGTCCCACGCCATCATCCATGCGCTCGACCATGGCGGCGTAGGTTTCACGGTCGCGCTCGATCCAGCGGCCGCTGATGTCTTTTTTCTCATCGCCGGGCCCCTGCATGGGCCAATGGGGCGCGTTGTAGGCGACGTAGAGAAAAAAGCGGCGGTTGGCGTGTTGATGGATGCTCTTCACCGCGCGCTCGGTGATCAGGTCGGTGAGATACCCCTCGCGCTCGACCGGCGTCTCGTTTTCATACAGGTCGGGCGAGCCGTCACTGATGACGTGTTTGAAGTAATCGGCGTTGCCGCCGTGAATGCCGAAATAGTCGTCGAAGCCATGCTGGTTGGGGCCCCACTCGGGCCGGTCGCCCAGGTGCCATTTGCCCGCCATCGCCGTGGCGATGCCCGCTTCGCGCATCATGGTTGCGATGGTGACGTCTTCCGGCGGCAGTCCAACGTTTTTGACGCCCGCGTACAGCGCCCATTCGAGATTAGGCACGCGCGCCTGATAACGCCCGGTCAACAGCGCGCAACGCGTCGGCGAACAGACCGGCGCGGAGGCGTAATAATCGGTCATGCGCGCGCCCTCGCTCGCCAGCCGGTCGATGTTCGGCGTGCGGATGTCTTCGCATCCATAACAGCCGAGATCGCCATATCCCAGATCGTCGGCCATAATCAACACGACGTTGGCGCGGTCGGCGTCGGTTGGTTCTTCGGGCGGGGTCTGGGCGAGGCCGCGCAGCGAGGCGGCCGTCATCAGGGTTGAAAGAAATACGCGGCGGTCGAGGGTGGTCATAAAGCTCCGTCCTTTGCTCGTGAACTCGTGAGAAAATTTCCGAACATCGTGTTGAACCTTGGTACGGCCCGCGAAAATCACAAGGGAAACGTGATTTTCGCTTCGGCTGTTCCGAATGGAACTCCGGCAACAAAAATATTGTCACGATCGCGGCGGCGAAAGCAAGCACGATCCCGCGTGATTTCGGCGGCGATCCATCAAATGGCGCTCAAATCGCGTTATACTGTTTTCAGAATGAAGCGGCACTGGAACAATTTTCGAGGGGACCCCGCTCGTCTGGAGCGAATGGAATGAACATGACGCGTCTACCGGTTTGGATCGCGCTGGGCCTGTTCATCGCCGGCCTGCCCGCCGCGCACGCCGCCTCCTGGCTGGGCGGGCTGTTTTCTGAAGGCGACCTCAAGCCGAAATACAACAACATCCAGTTCTGGGATTTCGACGAAGAACGGATGCGCGGCATCCGCGCGCTGTTCTACACGTTGCCGCAGGAGCGTGAAAACCGGCTGATCGACCAGCGCCTGCATTCCGTCATGACCCAGTATCTTTCCTCCATGTGCTCGGAGGTCATCACGCTGGAGTCGTTCGATAACGATCAGATCAAGGCGCAGGTCGAAAACGCCGTCGTCGGCCTGGTCGATCAATGGAAGATGAAAGGCGAAATCGACCCCGCCGCCTTTTTTGCGGCGTTGCCTTTCATCGATGTGGACGCGGTGGTTTTTCTGGAACGCACTGACTACGAACAGACGTGGAAGAAAGATAAGAAACTGCTGCTGATCGGGTATAACCTGGCCGCGTTCGAGATGGACCTGGGCCGGCCGCTCTTCAAAGAACGCTTTTACGACGAGCTGCCCTGGTTCAGCGAAAAAACCTCGTACATCAAGGCCGAGCAGAAGGCGTTGTTGAAAGGGGCCGATCAACTGGGCGGGCGTTTCGTCGACGTCTGCAACACCATCAACGAGCTGCATGTCCGTGAAGAAGCCGAAAAACAGGCGCAAGCGCGCGCGGCTCAGCAGGAGGCGCGCGCCGCCCAGCAGGAAGAACAGCGCCAGCTGGCCGCCATGTTGAAAGAGGCCGACCGGGTTCTGGCCGTGAACGACGGCCCGCCTGAGGTGCTGGACAAATTACGCGCCCAGCTCGCCATGCTGACGCCGCTGTTATCGGTGAGCAACCCCACGCCGGAGACGCTCGCCAGACGGAACGCGGCGGCGCGTGACGTGGAGAGTACGCTGACGCAGTTGCTGCTCATGAATGGAGAGCCATTGCCGGGCGGCGTTCCGGCCAACGCGGCTGCGATCAGGCCCGCCGAGGCGACGGGCGTTTCTCCCGTCATGGAATCACGCGCCGCTCCCGCCGAGGCGAACGCCGCCACCGGCGCGGGGATGAGCGCGAAGATTCCAGCCAGCGATCTGCTGCCGGTCGACTGGCGGGCGGGCGGCGGCTCAGTGACGGACGCGACGCCTCTGCAAAACCGGTGGACCGCCGCGCCTTCCGCGCCATACCCGATCGGCAATCCGTTCGACCGGCGCTGGCTGGTGCCGGGCGCAATGGCCAACCAGCCCGGTTCCGCCACCGCCGCCCAGTGATCCGCTTTCACCGTGAATCCGGATGTTTCCATGACGACAACCTTTTTTCAGTCTCCCCGTGAATTTTTCTCGCCTCACCGGCTGTTTGCGCTGGCCGCCGTAACCTGGCTGATTTACGCGGGCGTTGCGCGCGGCGAGTTCGTCTATGACGACGTGGCGGTGACGGTGGTTGAAAACCCCGCGCTGACCGGCGAAGTCTCGCCGTGGGAGGTGTTATCGTGGGAGCGCCCGCTGCGCGAATTCACCTACATGCTCGATCACGCCTTGTGGGGGTATAACCCGCTGGGCTATCACCTGCAGAACTTCGCCTGGCACACCGCCGACGTGCTGCTCTTATATCTGCTGCTCGGGTTGATCGGCGCGACGCCGAACGCCGCTTTCTGGGCGGCGCTGCTGTTCGCCGTTCACCCCGTCAACGCCGAATCGGTTGCGTGGATCTCGGGCCGCAAGGAGATGCTGTGTTTTTTCTTTGAATTTTCGTGCGTGGGGTTGTATCTCATTTCGGTCAACGACCGCCGCTTCGTGTTATGGAGCGGCTATCTCGCCGCGCTGGTCTGTTTGACGCTGGCGCTGCTCTCCAAGCAGGTTGCGGTGATGACGCCGCTGTTTCTGGCGCTGGGGTACGTGATGATGCGCCGCATGAGGATCGAAACCATTTCGTGGAAGCGGATGGCGCTGACCGTCGCGCCGTTCGTTCTGCTGGTTGTGGGATTCGCGCTGTTGCGCTATCCGCTGATGGAGCGTCTTGAATCGGAGCTGGCGCGGGGCGCGTATTTCGACCCCGCCGCGCGCGACGTGGCGTTTTCGCCGCTGAGCGCGATTCTGACGCCGTTCGCCACGTTCGGGCGCTCGTTCTTTTTGTGCCTGTTTCCCGTCGACCTGACGGTCGAACACGCCTTCGCGCCGGTGCGGTCGATTTCCGACTGGCGATGGATGGGCGGCGCGCTGTTGATGGCGGGGCTGGCGTGCGCCAGCTGGCTTTCTTACAAGCGGCGGCCTGAAATCGCGCTGGGGCTGATGTGGTTTTTTATCGCATGGCTGCCGGTGTCGGGTGCGTTGCCGCTGTCATACCTCGTCGCCGACCGCTATTTATATATTCCCTGCGCGGGCTTCGCGCTGGCGCTGACTCAGGCGGTTTCGCTGGTTCCGGTTCAACGGCGCGAGACCGTGACGGCGCTGTTGTGTTTGATCGTGGCGGCGTTTTCGATGCGCGCCGCCGTGCGGTCGTTCGACTGGCGCAACGAAATCGCGTTGTGGGAGTCGGCGGTGAAGGCGCGGCCCTTTTACGCCAAACCGTGGATCAGCCTGGCCAACGCCAACGCCGAGGCGGGCCGGACCGACAAGGCGTTTGAGTATTGGCGATTCGCGTTGAGCCTCGACCCCGACCTGCCGCAGGTGTGGGTCAACATGGGCCAGCAGAAAAGCCGGCGCGGCGACCTCGACGCGGCGGAAGCGTATTATCTTCAGGCGCTGGAGCTGTTGCCCGGCTATGGAACCGCGCTGTACAACCTGGGTATGGTCGCCCTGCAACGCGACGAGCTCGACCGGGCGCTCGATTACTTTCAGCAGGCCGCGCCCAACATGGCGGGCAAGCGCAACGGCGAGCGCCGTCAGGGCATGGCGTACTACCAGATCGCCCGCCTGCTGTTCACCAGAGGTCAGCGCGAGGCGGCTCAGGCCAATCTGGTTCGCGCTGAAAAACTCGCTCCTCAATACGCGCCGGTCTATAACCTGCGCGGTATGTTAACCGCCAATCCCGAACAGGCGCGGCTCGCTTTTCAACAAGCGGTCACGCTCGATCCCGCCTACGACGAAGCCTGGTTTAACCTGGGCGTGGCTGAATGGACCACCGGACGCGTGAAAGAGGCGGAGGCCGCGTGGGACGAAGCCGTCCGGCTCGATCCGACGCTTCAGGCGCCCATCGACCGGGTAAAACACGACTCCCCCCAGAAAACGGGAACAATTGACGCTCACTGAGATATATATCCAGTAGGCGTGCTTCCGCCGTTATGACGCCCATTGAATCAATTTGTTCATGCAACGCGTTCAATACGCTTGGTTTACTTCACAGGAGATGGAAAGATGAACTTCCGCGTCACTCTACGATTTTTATTCACGCTCATCGCGCTGACCGCGTGGGGCTCTCAGGCGGCGCCGTTGTATCAGGTCAACGTATCGCAACAAACCGTGGCGGGCGGCGATGTCTTGCTCTCGCCCGTGCTTGATTTTCCCTTCCCGGCGGCGCATGACGCGCGCGCTCTGGCGGGGGCTGACACCCGGGCCGGTTACAAGATGACGCTGCATCCCGGCGAAGGCGTGTTGATGCTGACCCGCCAGCGGGTCGAGACGTCCGGTCCGGCGGCGGCGGTCGCCGAATATGACATTCTTGAGGGCGACGCCAACGTGGCGGCCATCGCCTTTAACTCGCCGGTTGATTTTCCCGATGGACAGATCGGGCTGGTTCAGCGCATGTCGCACGGCGCTCCCACGCCGGGCGCGGTGGAACGGCTGATCGCGCTGTTCGACGCGCCGTCTGGCTTTATGCAGCCGGGCGTGCAGGTGGTGAATGACACCGGGGCCGACGCCGTCGTCATGGTGTATTCGCTGGCGGCGTACGCGATGGAAGACGGCGCGGGCAAGCCGGTCGAGACCGACCCACGCGGCGATTTCAGCGAGGTCGATGTATCGGCGCTGCGAACCAACATCAATCAGGACGCGGGCGAAGCGGTTTACGACGCCGTAGCCGGAAATCTGCGTCTTTCCGCCGAAGGCGGCGCGGCGGCCAACGCCGCGCTGCGCGTGATCGAGCCCGATTCAATCAATGATGACCAGCTGCTGACCGCGAAAGTAAAAACCATTCGGTCGGGCGGCTCGGACGGCATGTTCGCCAGCCTGTTTTACAGCGCTTCGTGGGCGGCGGGCGTGTTTATCCGCAATGACAACCTGCCTGAAAACGAATCCGAATTGATTTATGGCGGCGGCGGGAACTTTTTCGCCGCGCGGGACGAAGCGCTCGACCTCGTCGTGCAGAATGGCGGCGGTCAGCAGAGCGTCTCGGTGTGGGTGGATGACGTTTCGGTCGAAGCGCTTTCTGTGAGCGGCGCCATCGCGGGGCTTTCCGCGCTCGATCCGCCCGCGCCCGAGAAGGCGTTGTCGGCGGCGCTGGTCGTTCCGAAAGAATTTTTCGCGGGCAGCCAGTCGTCTTTCACCCTGACCACGCTCGACGCCAGCGATCGCGCGCCGGTCAGTGTTCCATACAGCGTGACGTTATCGCGCGGCGATGAGCGCTTGACGCTGGGCGCGGGCGTCACCGGCGGCGACGGGCTCGCCGCTTCGACCTTCACCACGCCACGCGCCGCCACCGGCGAATGGACGCTGGAGGTCTCCACGATGGGCAAGACGATCGCCAAAGGTCCCGCCTCGCTGACGGAAGGCGGCCTGTTGATCGTTGAAACCGACAAGCCCATCTATCGCCCCGGTCAGACCATTCAGGGGCGGGTGGTCTTTCTCAACAACGCGCTGACCCCGCTCGGCGGCGAGATCGAGATTTCGATCTCCGACGCGAAGGGCATCCGTATTTTCAAAACCACCGCAGCCGCCAATGAGTACGGCGTGGCGTCGTTCGAACTGCCGCTGGCGAGTGAACTCAATTATGGAACGTGGAAAATCACCGCCACCTCCGGCAGCGGCGTCAAATCGGAAGCGGATATCGAAGTCGACCGCTACGTGTTGCCCTCATTCAACGTCGATCTGTCGACGGAGAAGGAATGGGTTTTACCCAATCAGCCGATCCGGGGCGTGGTGGAAAGCAACTATTTCTTCGGCCAGCCGGTACAGGGGGCGGTGACCGTCGAGGCGTTGCGCTACGTCTCGACGTGGGAGACCTACGCAACCGCCACCGTCGCCATGACGGACGGCCGCGCGGAATTCGAGCTGCCTGAAGTGGGCTACGCGGCGGGTACGGTCAACGCCGGCGGCGACTCGAACGTCCAGCTGAAAATCAGCGTCACCGACGAGGGCGGCAAGACCGACACCACCGACGCGCTGCTGCGCGTGGTGAAGGCGGGCGTGACGCTGCGGCTGATCAATGATTCGCCGGTCATCAAGCCGGGGCTTCAGCAGGAGCTGATCGTCACCTCAACCACGCCCGACGGGACGCCGATGTCGATTCCAGTTGAGATCGAAGCGGCGTTCACCACCGAAGACGGCAAGGAGCTCTCTCGCGTCAACACGACGGTGGAAACTCAAAACGGACTCGCCCGATATACTTACACCACGCCGGAAACCACCGCGATCGCGACCTTTCTGGCGCGGGCCACGGTTGACAAACAGACGGCGGAAGAAGCGCTGGCGCTGAACGCGGCTTACTCGCCCGGCGCGCATTACATCCATGTGCGCCAGCGCGATGAAGGCGTGCTGGCGGTGGGCTCGACCGCCGTGTTCGACGTGTTCGCGACCAACCCCGGCACGGTTTTTTATGAAGTGACCGTCAATGGGCGCTCGCTGCTTTCATCCACCAGCGATAATGGCGAGATCGCGTTTCCCGTCACTCCCGCGATGAGCGGCGAGGGGCGGCTGCTGGTTTACATGATTCAGCCGAACAACGAAGTTTCGGCCGACGTGCTGCCGTTTGAGGTCGAGCTGACCGCGCCCGCCGGGCTGCAAGTCGGCTTTGACGTGGACGAAACGCGCCCCGGCGGCGCAGTCACGCTGTCGGTGCAGAGCGCGGGGCGGGCCATGCTGGGCGTCTCCATTGTCGATGAGTCGGTATACGCCCTGGCCGAAGGACGCCTCAACCTGCCAAACGTTTTCGCCGAGTTGGAACGCATTTTCATGGAACCCAAACAGGAAACGCACGACAACCCCGACGGCGGGCGCTTTTTCTACAGCATGCCCGCGCTGAAGGGCGCGAAAGACCTGTTGGCCGACAACAACCTGCAGATGATCGCTTCGTCTTCGCTCACCATACCCGAGGGCCGCGAGTTGAACCCGTGGCTGTTGTTTAATAACGAATTGATTCGCGGCGCGTTGCCTCCGGCTCTGTTCCCGTTTCCGGAAGACGCGGTGAACGCGGGCGGTGACAAATCGAACGAATACCAGGCGCCGGATCGCGTACGCTCTTATTTCCCCGAAACGTGGCTTTGGAACCCCGAATGGGAAACCGGCGAAAACGGATCGGCTTCCATGGATCTCACCGCGCCTGATTCCATCACCACATGGAAGGTCAAAGCCACTTCGACCGGTCCGGGCGGGCTGGGGCTGGCCGAGACGAGCCTGCGCGTGTTTCAGGATTTCTTCGTCGAGCCCGATCTGCCTTACGCGGTGATTCGCGGCGACCGTTTTCCGCTGCGGGCCCGCGTGTTCAATTATTCCAGCGAGGCCCAAACCGTGCGCCTGACGCTGGCCGCCAATCCCGCGCTGGGCGTGGAGGATGATCTGGTTCAGGACGTGCCGGTTCCCGCGAACGGCGTGGCGGGCGCGACGTTTACCCTTCAGCCCTCCAAAGTAGGGACTCTGCCCATCGAACTCACCGCGCAAACCGCCTCGCGCGCCGACGCCATCAAAAAAGACCTGCGCGTCGAGCCGGAAGGCGCGCGGCGTGAGATCACCCGCAACGGCATTATCAAAGACGCGACTTCCATCGAGATTTCGCTCGCGCCGCCGGTCTTCATCGATCCAGTGCTGGATCAAGAGATTCCGCCTCTTGAAATCGTGCCCGATTCAGAGCGCCTGCGCGTCGCGGTGACGGGCAGCCTGCTCGGCCAGTCGATGACCGGGCTCGGCGATCTGGTGGGCATGCCCTATGGCTGCGGCGAACAGAACATGATCTTTCTCGCGCCCGACGTGGAGGTGTTGCGTTACCTCAGGGCGACGGGCCAGTCGAACCCCGAATTACGCGCCCAGCTGGAGTATTTCATCACCACCGGCTATCAGCGCGAGCTGACGTTTCAACATGACGACGGCTCGTTCTCGGCGTTTGGCGAGCAGGATGAAGAAGGCAGCCTGTGGCTCACCTCGTTTGTACTGTCGGTGTTCAGCAAGGCGCGCGAGGTCTACGCCATTGATGACGCCGTGCTCGCCGAAGCGGCGGGCTGGATCGTCTCTCATCAGAAAGACGACGGCTCGTGGCCGCCGGTCGGGCTGGTGATTCACCAGGAGATGGACGGAGGCGTCGAGGGCGATCTGGCGCTCACCGCGTATGTGGTGAACGCGCTGCTTGAATACGGCGGCGCCGATGAGGCCGCCGTGGCGCGCGGCGTCGAGTATCTCGCCCAACACGTCAACGAAGCTGAAAACGCATATGTGCTCGCGCTGTCGGTTTATGCGCTGACCCAGGCTGACAGCTCCGCCGCCGATGGCGCGCTTGAGCGTCTGCTTGAAAAGGGCGTCAACGATCGCGACGGCCTCCACTGGGAGCCGCACGCGATTGAAACCACCGGCTACGCGATTCTGTCGCTGATCTCCCGCGACCGCGTGGAGGCGCAGTCCGCGCTGGAGTGGTTGTCAGCCCAGCGCAACGGTCTCGGCGGCTATGGCAATACGCAGGATACGGTCATCGCGCTGAAGGCGCTGACCGCCGCCGCCATTCGCCAGAGCCGCGATCTCGATTCGACGATCGACGTGGTCATCGGCGGTGAGACGGTGCATACCTTCACCGTCAACTCGGTCAACTTCGACGTGTTACAGACCGTCGACCTGCCGCCCGCGCAAAACGTGACGCTGGTTCAGCGCGGCGAGGGGTCTGTGGTCTATCAGGCGATGTACGCCTATAACATCCCGGTCAGCGAGCCCGTTCAGAAAGACGACGTTACGCTCAGCGTGACCTATAACGCCGATCACATCGAAGTGAACGACCTCGTCGACGTGCTGGTTTCGGTCATGTACGCCGGGTCTGAAAAAACCAGCGGCATGACGCTGGTCGACGTATCGGTCCCCACCGGGTTCGCCGTCGAGCAGGAATCCATCGACCGGCTGATGGAACTCGACGTGATGAAGCGCGTTGAAACCGCGGGCCGCAAGGTGATCTTTTATCTCGACGCGCTCTCTCCGGGCGATCCGTTCGATTTCAAGTTCCAGATTCGGGCGCTGTTCCCGGTCAAAGCCGATACCGGCGTCAGCCAGGCGTATCTGTATTACGATCCTGACGCCCGGGCCGAAACCTCCGGTGGAGAGTTGATCGTTCAGTAGCCGCGGGTGTTTCGCTTTCAATGAAAACAAAAGGGCGGAGATCAATTCTCCGCCCTTGTTGTGCGCATGGCAGGGGGTGCGCTTTCATAAGCCGGCGGCGTCCCATCTCATACGAACCCACGTATCAGTTCACGTCATCGGCATGATGACCGTGAGCAGGCAGACCCATAAGAATCCCAACACGCCCATCAGCGTCAAAGAAACCGACCAGGTCTTGAGCGTTTCGGCTTCATTGAGGCCGGTCATCTGACCGAACACCCAGAAGCCGCTGTCGTTCATCCACGAACACGCGGTCGCGCCAAAGCCGATCGCCGGAACGAGATACACCGGGTGAAAACCGAGGTCGACGCCCTGAATCGAGGGCGCGATAATGCCCACCGCCGCCGTCATCGCGACCGTCGCAGAGCCCTGCGCCACGCGAATCAGCATGGCGGTAAGAAACGCCAGCAGCAGATAGGGGATCCCCCAGGTTTGAGCGGATTCCTTGATTAAGTCGCCGATGCCCGCCTGCGCCAGCGCCATGCCGAACGCGCCGCCCGCGCTGGTGATAAAAGCGATCACCGCGCCGCTGGCGATGGCGGATTCAAGCGCTTTGAAGGTCTGGCCGAGCATCAGGCGGTTCTGCGAATAAAGCAAGTAGATGCCGAAAAACGCGCCGATCAGAAAGGCGAAGTTTTTATCGCCCAACACCGCCATGAATCCGCCCGCGTTTTCGCTGTTTGCCAGCGCGTAGATCGATGAAACCGTCAGCAACACCACCGGCAACACGAAGGGAATCAGTGATGCGAACAGGCTGGGCAGCTCGGCGTCTGATTTATTGGCGATGGCTTCCAGCTCGGCCTGTGTCACGCCGATGGTGTCGGTGGGGTGCGCGTCGAGGCGGCGGTTGATCCAGTAAGCGTAAAACAGGCCTCCCGCCAGTGTCGGAACCAGCGAGGCGATCACGCCCACGAAGATCGTGCGCAGAATGGAGACGTTGAGCGTCTCGGCGACGAGTATGGGGCCCGGTGTGGGAGGGATGACGCCGTGCGTCACCGCCGCGCCCGCCGCCGTGGCCAGCACAAGCAGAACGTAATCGCGTTTGCGCCGGGCGTACGCGGCGCGCGCCACCGGAGCCAGCAGGTAAAACACCGTGTCGAAAAACACCGGAATCGATAATACGAATCCACTGGCGAACAGCGAATATTCTTCGCGCCCCGCGCCGAACAGCCGGTTAAACGCACGCACCACGCGGTCGGCGGCGCCGCTGTCCATCAGACACTTGCCGATGATGGCGGCCAGCGCCAACAGCAGGCCGATCTTGCCCATCATCACGCCGAACTGCTCGGCGACGAATGGAATCGCGCCCGCAGCCGGGACGCGGTCGGAAAGCAGCGCGATCGCCACCGCCGATAACGTCAGCGCCAGAAACGCGTGAAACCGCAAAACCAGAATCAGAAACAGAATCAGTCCCACGCCCACGATCAGACACGGCAACGGTCCAAACATACTATCTCCCCAAACGAATCGTTTTTTAGCATCCAGTGAAATTCAACCAATACGGAAAACCGGGGTTTCCGCATTGCGGGGCTTACGCCCGGTGCATCATTTTTACATGACGGGGGCGAGATTCCAACGTTTCTCGTTCAGTAAAATTCATGCAGAGAGATATCAGACCTGATCTCAGCATAACGGGAGCGCCGGGTTCGGGCGAGCCGGATGTTCATCCCGAACCGCGACCGGCGGGCAGGATTCAGTCCTGCGGGATGGGGACGCTTTTGATCTCGGGCTTGCCGTACTGGTTCTTGATCAGAATGGTATCGGCGGGCGGATCGATGGGAGTCGGATAGTCGAGGGTGTAGTGCAGCCCGCGGCTCTCTTTGCGCTGCCAGGCGCAATGAATGATCAGGTCGGCGGTCTGGACGAGATTGCGCAGTTCAAGCACGTCGCGATTGACGTGACCCGCGTTGAAATAGCCATCGATCTCTTCTTTCAACACTTTCACGCGCTTGTGCGCCAGGTGCAGGCGTTCGTCGCTGCGCACGATGCCGACGTAATCCCACATCAGTTTCTGCAGTGTCTGGCGGCAGTTGACCAGCAAAACCGATTCGAGCGTGTCTTTGGGCCGGGGGAAGCTCCAGTCGAGGTCGAGACCCGGCGGGGGCGGTTCGAGCATGCCTTCTTCCGCCACCCGGTTGAGCGCGCGGTCGCTGAAGACCAGCGCTTCGAGAATGGAGTTGCTGGCGAGCCGGTTGGCGCCATGTACGCCGGTGCAGGCGGTTTCGCCCACAATAAAACAACCGGGAATCGAACTGGCGGCGTCCAGATCGGTGACCACGCCGCCGCACATGTAGTGCGCGGCGGGTATGACGGGGATGGGTTCTTTTTCAGGATCGACGCCCCGGTCGAGGCAGTACCCATAAATATTGGGGAAGCGCTCGCGGAAGAAGCCCGGCTTGAAGTGAGACACGTCGAGCAGGGCGCAGGGTTCGCCGCGTTTTTTGGTTTCGGCGTCAATGGCGCGCGCCACCACGTCGCGCGGGGCGAGGTCTTTGAGCGGATGATGCTTCTCCATGAAGGCGGTTCCATCGCTCGACCGCAGAATTCCGCCCTCGCCGCGCACCGCCTCGGTGATGAGAAACGGCTGACGGCTTGTGTCGGCGCAGTAGAACGAGGTGGGGTGAAACTGCATGAACTCAAGGTTGCCCAGCGGCGCACCCGCGCGAAAGCCCATCGCGGCGCCGTCGCCGGTGGCGATGGGCGGGTTGGTGCTGTGCTGGTAGACCAGGCCGCAGCCGCCGGTACAGAGCAGGGTTACGCTGGCGAGAAAGGCGTGTGCGCAGCGGTTTTTTTCATCCCACACCCACGCGCCCCAGCAACGCCCGTTATCATCGAGAATGAGGTCGATGGCGAAGTGAAATTGAAAGATGTTGACGTTGTCGAGGCCGCGTACGCGATGCAGCAGGGCGCGCTCGACTTCGCGGCCGGTGAGGTCTTTGGAGTGGACGATGCGCCGCACCGAGTGGCCGCCCTCGCGGCCCAGCTCGAGCATTCCGCTGGCGTCGCGGGTAAACTCGACGCCGATCTGAATCAGCTCGCGGATCGCTTCGGGGCCGCTGGTGACGATGGTTTCGACGGCCTTCTTGTGGCAGAGCCCGGCGCCCGCTTCCAGGGTGTCGACGATGTGCGAGTCGAAGGTGTCGGTGTTGCTCAACACGCTGGCGATTCCGCCCTGGGCGTAGTTGGTGTTCGACTCGAAGTCTTCTTTTTTGGTGACGAGGTTGACGCTGCCGCGCAGGGCGGCGTTACGCGCCGAGTTAAGACCGGCGACGCCGGAGCCGATGATCAGAAAATCGCTGGTGAAGGTCGCCATGCCGCTCGTGATGCCTTTCGCTCCAGTTCGATGTCAAACGCCGCCATGCCGCCGGAATAGATGGATTCCACTGACTCTCGTTGTACTCGCCTCCCCCATCTTGGGGGAGGAATAAAATTCGGTTCCACCGCAGGGGCGGGTTTCAAACCCGCCCTCACAACCGAACCGATCACAAATTAAAGATAATCTTCGTCGGTGCGGTTTTCGACGCGCGTCAGCCGGTTGTCTTCGTCAACGTACACGATGCGATGCGAGTAAGATTCAAGCTCGTCTTCGCCGTATTCGGCGAATGAAAGAATCAGCAGCACGTCGCCTTTTTCAAACAGGCGGGCCGCCGCGCCTTTCACCGAAATCGCGCCCGTGCCCTTTGGGGCCGGAATGGCGTAGGTTACGATACGCGCCCCCGTGGTGACGTTTAACACATGAATCTGTTCGCCGCAAGCCAGATCGGCGGCTTTCATCAGTTCGGCGTCGATGCCCAGGCTGCCCGCGTAGTGCATTTCCTTGCTGGTGACGCGCGCTTCCTGAATTTTCGACTTCATCATCATTCGAAGCATTGGGCTGATTCCTCGCCGGGTTTACGCCGGCCGGTTAAGTTCCATGTTATCAATCAGTCTCGCCTGCCCCACGAAGACGGCTCCGATGGCGAGGGCGCCTTCCGATGCGGTTGAAACCGATCGAAACGTATTCTGGTCCACCACGCCAAGGTAGTCCAGCCGAACGCCCGGCGCGCCCTCGATCAGGGCGCGGCCTTCGGCCAGCAGCGCCTCGGCGCCGCTTTCGCCGCCGCGATAGAGCTCGATTATTTTCTTGAGCGCGCCCGACAGGGCGAGCGCCTGCTCTCGCTGTTCGGGCGTGAGGTAGGCGTTTCGCGATGACATCGCCAGACCGCTGGCTTCACGTACGATGGGCATGCCGATGACTTCGACGGGAAAAGCGAGGTCGCGCGTCATCGCGCGCAGCACCGCGAGCTGCTGGGCGTCTTTTTGACCGAACCAGGCGCGGCAGGGCTGAATCAGGTTGTACAGAATCGACACGACCGTACACACGCCGCGAAAATGACCGGGGCGGGCCGCGCCGCACCAGCCTTCGGCGCACGCGGGAGGCTCGATGTAGGTTGAGAAGCCTTCCGGATAAATCGCGCCGGATTCGGGGATGAACACCACGTCAACGCCTTCGCGTTCAAGCATGGCCAGGTCGCGGGCTTCGTCGCGCGGGTAGCGCTCAAGGTCTTCGCCCGCCACGAACTGGGTGGGATTCACGAAGATGGTGACGTAGACGCTTTCACTGGCTTTACGCGCGGCGCGCGCCAGTGAGAGGTGCCCCTCGTGCAGGTACCCCATCGTCGGCACGAGGCCGATGGAGCGGCCCGCGCGCCGATCTTCGAGCACGGCCTGACGGATGTCGGGAATGGTTCGGATGATTCGCATGATGTCCGGGCCTCGCCCGTGGCGGTTTGTCCGCAGGGGCGGGTTTCAGACCCGCTCCTACAGTTCGTATCCAGGTTGTGCGGGGGCGTTTTGTTCTGAAGAGTTTGAGCGTAAAAACTTCTCCGTTTCGCCTTCGTCCATCGCGTAGCTCTCATCCAGCGAGGGAAACTCGCCCGATTTGACCGCGCGGCAATACTCCTGAAACGCTTCCGTCACAACCTCGCCGCCCTGTATGAAACGGCGCACGAAATGGGGCTGAAAAGCGGTGAACAGCCCCAGCATATCCGCGTAGACCAACACCTGACCGTCGCAATGCGGCCCCGCGCCGATGCCGATAGTGGGGATGGAGAGCCCGGCGGTGACGCGCTCGGCCACCGGCCAGGGCGCGGCCTCGATCACCAGCGAAAACGCGCCCGCCTCTTCAATGGCGCGGGCGTCTTCAATGAGGCGTTCGGCGGCTTTGACGGTTTTGCCCTGCACCCGGTACGCGCCCAGCTGGCGGATCGATTGCGGCCCCAGCCCGACGTGCCCCATCACCGGAATGCCCGCGGCGGCGATGCGCCGCACGGTTTCGGCTTCGTTGACGCCGCCCTCCAGTTTGACCGCGCCCGCGCCGGTTTCCTTCAACAGGCGTCCGGCGTTGCGCAGCGCTTCTTCGGGCGAAACCTGGTAACTCATAAAGGGCATGTCGGCCACCACCAGCGCGCGCTTCGCGCCCCGGCATACCGCGCGAGTGTGATAGATCACGTCGTCGAGCGTGACCGGCAGCGTGTCGTCAACGCCCTGCACGACCATGC
Source organism: bacterium (assembly GCA_016125385.1). Classification (GTDB taxonomy): domain Bacteria; phylum Hinthialibacterota; class Hinthialibacteria; order Hinthialibacterales; family Hinthialibacteraceae; genus WGLV01. The sequence continues at coordinate 68,581 of WGLV01000018.1, read as the reverse complement.
CCAGCGAATCGCCGACCAGCAGAACGTCGACTCCCGCGCCGTCCATCAGCGAGGCGAAGGTGTAATCGTATGCGGTCAGCACGGCGATTTTCTCGCCGCGTTTTTTCATCGAAAGCAAAGAGGGCGCGGTCACCCGTTTTGTCTGCGTCATAATCGTTTCCTGTATTCAATCGCCCGCGTTTCGAATGAAGCGGTCGAAACCGTGTTTCGTCTTTCGGCGCTCTAACTTAATTATAGCCTTTGCGATGGCGAAGTATGCACGGCGCGGCGGTGGAGTTTTTTACCCCGCCACGGCGGAGTCGCGTTCAAACGAATCATGCCAGGCGCGTTCAAGCCGCAAAATTTCGTCGAACGACTCAAAGGGGTGATGGGCCAGCCCGCGTTTTTGACACTCGGCCAGCAGGCCGCCCTTGGCGTAGATCACCTCGCAGCGCGGCGCGGCGCAGGCGTCGGAGATTCCATCGCCGATGTAAACGCGGCGTTTGCCTTCGGCGCGCATCACCGGGCCGCATTTACAGTTCGCCATGTCGCGCTCGCATTCATCGCGATGATGGGGAAACGACACCGCCACCTGGTCGCCCACCCAGCGCATTTCGTTGCTGTTACGGGGGATCCAGCTCAGCCCGGCCTCGCCCATCAGAAGGTCGATGTAGTAGTCGTATCCATCAGACACGATCCGCATGGGCAGCCCGGCGGCGCGCGCCCATTCGGCGAACTCGATAAAACAGGGGTCGACGCCGATCTCCATCACCATCGCGCGCACGTCGGGCTCGTGGGCGCGTAATTGTTGGGCGAGCAGTTCGTTACACTCGCGCGATGAGAGCTCCCCGTGGATATACTGGCTCACCACTCTCTCTCTGAAGCCGGGTATATATTGTTTGACGATGGCGTCCCACACGTCATGCCGTGAGATGGTGTTGTCGAAATCAATGAAATAGATGGATTCCATCAAGTCTCCTGAGAGCAAAAAATCGTTTCGAGAAGTGTACTTTCGCGCGGCGTGAATACGAAGCGCGCCCCGGCGCGGCGTTCAGCCCTGCTTGCGGCCCGAGACGATGGTGCGCGGTCGTTCGCGGGCGGGGGGAGAGGCGTCGAAGTCGCCAAAGACGCGTTCGGCGGCCAGCCCGGCGCCGTCGAGCATGGTTTCGATCTCGGCGAGGCTGTAAAGCCGGACCGACTCACAAAAACGCCGCTCTTCGCCGCCCCAGTTGCGGATGACGATCTCTTTTTCGATGCGCTCGCCGTCTTCAGAAAACCGGCGGGTTTCACTGATCTCATACTCGCCGTGGCGGCGCGCGCTGTGCGGCTCAAAATGATCGCGGACGTAATCGGGGTTGAGATAATCGATGAAAAAGCGCCCGCCCGAGACCAGCACGCGGCCGATCTCCTGCAACACGCGCAGGTTTTCGACGTTGGTTTTGAAATAGCCGAACGAGGTGAAAAACGAGGTCACCGCGTCGATCGACTCGCCGCGCAACGGCAACAGGCGCATGTCGCCGCGCATGTAATCAGCACGGGGCTTTTCATGCAGCGCGAAACGCAGCAGCGGGTGAGAAAAATCGAGTCCGAACACGTTGTTAAACCCCGCGCGGCGCAACGCGCGGCAGTGGCGTCCCGCGCCGCAACACAGATCGAGAATCCGGTCGCCGGGCTGAAGACCGAGCGTTTCAACCGCCCGTTGCGCCTCGATTCGGGCGCTGGCGTCGTCGCGGTGAGCGTAAACGTCGAGGTAAATGTCGTTAAACCATTCGCGCCACCACGAGCGGGGCGACGAGGCGGGTTTCGCGGTCGGATTCATGGCGTCGTCTCCAGGAAGTCGATACGCCCTTCAGTATATCCGCCTGAGCGAAAAACGCCTAACCGGACGGACGCACGGACCGCACCGGGCCTGATCTAGGCATGCGGTTCGATTCCCGCAAGCAGCCGCCTCACCTGGTCGAGCGCGTACACGCACGAGCGGTGGCGGACGGCGTCACGGTCGCCCGTCAGCGAGAGTTTGAAGGGGTATGTTCCCGATTCGCCCGCCGCCGCGATCCAGACCGTGCCCACCGGCTTCTCCGCCGAGCCGCCGCCCGGGCCCGCAACGCCGGTGATCGACACGCCCCAGTTCGTCCCAAAGCGCTTCCGGACGCCTTCCGCCATTTCGACGGCGGTTTCGCGGCTGACCGCGCCGAATTGCTCCAGCGTCGATTCCGCGACGCCCAGATCGCGCTGTTTGACCTCGTTGCTGTAGGCGATCACGCCGCCCGCGAAATAGTCCGACGACCCCGGCGTTTCGGTGATCCATGAGCCCAGCATGCCGCCCGTGCATGACTCGGCCACGGCGAGGGTCTGTCCGGCGGCGGCGAGCAACTCACCCAGCGCGGCCTGCAGGGCGATCTCGCGGTCGGCGTAGATAAACTTACCCAGCGCCAGCCGCAGGCCGTGTTCATACTGTTTCAGGCGTTTTTCGCATTCTTCTTTTTCTCCCGCCAGGGTCAGGGTCAGCTCGACCGTACCCAATTGAGCCAGCAGCGAGATTTTGAGATCGTCGACCTTGCCCAGCACGCGCTCGGCGGCGGCGTCCACGTTCGATTCGCCGATGCAGCACAGCTTGAGCGAAAGCGAAGAGAAGCGGTTTTCGAGCCTCAGCCGTTCGCTGAGGTGGGGAATCAACTGCGCGGTCACCAGCGGCTCCAGCTCGCGCGGCGGTCCGGGTAAGGCGATCGCAATCCGTTCACCGTCGTCGAAGACGAGGCCGGGCGCGGTCCCGTTATCATTGGGGTAAAAGCCGCCTTGTTCCGGCGTCAGCGCCTGGCGGCGGTTGTTTGGCGTCATCTCGCGGCCCAGCCGTCTGAAACGCTCTTCGATCATCTCCACCACCGCCGGGTTCTCGCGCAGACTGATGCCGGTGGCGGCGGAAAGCGCCTCGCGGGTGACGTCGTCGACGGTCGGCCCCAGCCCGCCGGTGGTGATGACGAGGCGGGTTTCGGCGAGCGCGTTTTCGATGGAGGTCCGCATGACCTCAAACTCGTCACGTACCACCACGGCGCGGCGGCAGCGCAGCCCGAACGGTTGAAGCGTGCGGGTGATGAAATGAACGTGGCGGTCGACGCGCCTTCCGTCGAGAATCTCGTCGCCAACGATCAGGATGGAGTAGTCAAAACTTTTTTCTTTGAAGGTCGTCATCGCTACCTCGCGCGCCGTGAAGATAAAAAATCATGAAAAGTACGGCGCGCAACAATTCAGATTGATTCAGTTCGGCTTCGCGCTCAACCCCTTCTCCGCCGGCTGGACGCGGCCGCGCCGGAAAGCTATTGACCCCATCGATTTTATTGTGGGAGAATGACCCCGAGCCGGACTCTGTGCTTCGGCTCATGGAAGGGCGGTTGCATCAAACGAGGTTTCACCCTGGCGTCGCCTGTTGCGTATTGTTTTTTTTGATTGCGGTTGTCAAAACAATGCTCGGCTAATATTCGGGGCCAAGCGGCGGAAATCCACGAAAGATGCGGGTTTTTCGCCATGTTGAACCCCGGCGTTGTTCTGGCGGCGAATTGATTTGAATGGGATTCATTTATTCAGGCTATCCGTCATGGTTCGCTTCGCTTCCACGCGGCATTGCGCTGGAACCCTGCCTGTTTCCATTATTTTTTATTTGAGGTTATGCCATGAGTCGCCATTGTTTCCCGATCAGTCTGGTTGAACACGTCGATCCCAACACCCTTGTCCAGCCCCGGCGGACCGCGCCGGGCGAGATGGCCGCGTCAGGAACCCTGCGCTTTTCGGCGAATCCCGCCGAACTGCGCGCCGAGTCTGATTCGCGCGGCGAAGAGATCATGCGCGGTCACGCCCTGTTAAAACTGGGCCGCGATGCGCTGGCGAGACACGCCAGCCGCCCCGTCGTGCGCGCCGCCTTCGAACGTCTCGCCAAGCGCGGCGTATCCAACGCGCGGGTCGCCTGGATGCGCGATCACGACGCCGTCGCCGATGCGCTCGGCGGAAACGACCCCGTGCTGCGCGTCGACGTGGCGTGGCTGGGCGCGCTGGGCGAGGGCATGAGTCCGCCGGAAGGGTTAGCCGAGCTGGGCGCGCTGGTCTGGCTGTACGCCGCCAGCGTATTCGGCGGCGAAGCCCAGCGCGAGACGCTGCACGCGTTGCTCGATTTCGCCGGCGGTTTCAGCGAAAGCGAACGCGCCGCGCTCATCGGCCTGCTCAAGCGCCCCGAGATCGACGGCAACGCCGCGTTCAGGCTGTTTCTCGAAATCTCGCGCGACCAGTCGCTGGCCAGCGAACTCGAACAACTCGACCTCGCGGCGTTGAGCGATGTGCGCACCCCGCTGCTGTTCGCGGCGGGCGATCATCTCGAACACGCTCTTTTCACCCGGCGCCGCCAGCCGAGCGGCGGCGAGCTCGATCTGCCCGATTGTCTGAAAGACCTGGCCCGCCGCACCAATGGCGAAATGATCGAACCCGATGAAGTCGGCGAGTTGACGGAGCGCCTGCGGGCGCGCGGCGACGCCGTCAAGCTGATTGAAAAGACGCTGAAGTGGCGCGACCGCTGGGTGACGTGGCTGATCGGCCAGCAGCGCGTCAACATGCCCTACGACAACGAACGCGTGGTGCGCATCATGCGCCAGCCGATGGAAGACGTCGACGAAAAACGCGCGCTGATCAACGAAGCCATCGCCTCCACCTACGACATGCGGCTGGAGGGGCGCAACATCCAGACGATCTCGTCATGGGCGCGCGAAAGCGGCATGCGGCTGGTGGCGGGCCGCCTGAGCCGCGCCTTCGGCAACCAGTCGCAACTGCTTTCGGCGTCGAAGCTGATCGTCGACAAAGAGAGCCTGCTGCTCTCGGTGCGGGCGCTGCATCGCGCCAGCATGAACCTGCGCGAGTTACAGACTCATTCGGCGCGCCTTCTTCACCTCATTCAACAGCGCAAACCCACGCCCTTCGCCCAGACAGTGGGTGCGCTCAATCAATATGAAGAAGCGCTGTTCGCCTATCAGTCGCGCGAATTCAAACGCATGCTTCGTGAAAAAGACGAGGCCTCGCGCCGCGTGATCGGGCGGCCCGGCGCTGAATCGTGCGGCATGGCGCTCGACGCCGTACAGGCGGCGATTCGCGAGTTATACCGGCTGGCGGCCGAGTTCCGCGACCGCCTCGAACAGGCGCGCAAGTCGCCCGCCGCCTTCATCGTGCTGATGCAGCGGCTTCATCCCGCCGAGACGGTCAATCTCGCCAACGCTAACCTGTTGCGCGACGTTCACCCCGGCAAGGAAGACGACCTGCGCGACCTGATGCGCATCGGCGGGCATTACACCTACAGCTCGCCCGGCCCGGGCCTGCTGCCCGGCGAGGGCGGCGGCGAGCCCACTCACTGGGTCATTCACGTCGACGACTGGATCGAGGCGATCCCGCTGTTTATTCACGAACGAGTGGTCAAGCGGTCCGTCCGCGTGGGCGGCGAAGACGTGACCGTCGAGGTCATCGAAACCGAGGTCGATCAGGAATCGATGGAGGCGTTCTTCCGCCTGCACGCCGGGTACTGGGCGCAGAACATCGACGCCGTGCATGATTCGCAGACGGCGGGGCTGGCGCGGCGGCTGATGGTGAAGGCGTGTCCTGCGCTTGCGTCCGAAGCCGGCGCCTTTCTGAAGGCGAATCCCGACAAGAACGACGCAGACGCCGCGTGGGCGGCGATTCATGAAAAAACGGCGCTGCACGAGGGCGTGGGCGCACTGGCCGCGCTGATCGCCGCGTACGAACGCGAGCGCGCAGAAGACGTGGCCCGCCTCGTCGAGTCGAGCGGCGTTCCACGCATTGAGGCGGTCGAGCGCCTGCTGACCGAAGACGTCCGGCGCGGCCCCGGCGCGAAGATTCACGCCGTGTTGAAACAGGATGAACCCGAAGCCCTCGCCGCCGCCGCGCTCAAGACGGCGCGGGCGGGCAAGACAGCCTCGAACGCCGACATAACCCGGCTGGCCGCGCTGGCGGCGTCGCCCACTCGCCGCACCAGCAGCCTGCACATCCTCACCACCGAATCGGCGGGTATGACCGAAGGCTACGTGCAGACCTGGATCGAAGAGGAAATGGCGCTGTACAACGTCGTGCGGCGCGAAGGCCTGGAAGATGACGTGAAAGCCCGCATGAATGGCTTCCGCACGCGCATTCTGGCCTTGGCGCGCAAGACCATCGCCGAATTCGGCATGAGCGTGGTGATCGACGAGGTGATGGCTCAACAGCGCCTGCCCGAGCCCGCGGCGGTGATGACGGTGATGACTTCGTACAAGCCCATCATGCTCGAAGCCGCGCGGCTGGGCGTATTGATCGAACGCGCCGAGGCGGAAAAACGGCGCAAGGCCGACCCCGCCGACGCCAGCGACCCCGCCGAGGTCGAGGCGTATATCCGCAAACACAAATCCGCCCTGATGAAAAAAGCCGCCGCCGTGGTGGCTGAAAACAACGGCAAGGCTTTTGATAAACGCGTTCAGGCCTTGCGTGAAGAGAAACCCCGCGCCAGCGAGTATGAAATACAGAAACGCGTCATCGAAGAAGAAGCCGACTACCGCGAAGAGCTGGATGCCGTGATCCGCTTCGAGGCGCGCGCCGCCGTGCTGGAGGCGATGGACCGCGAACATCCCGAGCTCAAACTGGCCGATCAGGTCGGTTCGTACATTCGCGTCCGCACGCAGCTGGCTCGTTCGACCGCCCGTAAGCAGGCGGTTGCGGCGGCGAAACTGCACGCGCTGACCCAGCATCCGCTGTATTACTACCAGGCGGCGGGCGGCAACAAGCGTTACAACCTGCTCTATACGCCCAGCCGGGTGAATCTGGGCGAGCGCGAACGCGATTCGGTGGTCAAGTGGCGTCAGTGGGTCGGCGGCGCCGACCGTCACGCCGCGCAGGCGGGCTTTGAATTTTACAGCCTGATCAACGAGGGGGGCGTCGAAGAACGCCCCGCGCTGGCCTACGCCGAAATACAGAAAACCTCAGAAAACGCGCTGTGCGTCACCCATTTCGCCGGATCGAACGCACTGGCGCTGCTCTGCATGGCCGTGCTTGAAGGCGACGCCGAAGACATGGCCGACCAGATGACGCTGCGCGAAGACCGCATGGTTCCCCCGCCGGGCGAGGGCTACGGCGGGTATTGCGTCCCCAAAGACGGCCTCTTTCTCGCCTTCGTTCTTTCGCTGCGCAACGAGGTCAAACTGCGCCAGATCGGCGTGCCCGAGCGTTTTCACGGCGGCGTGATGAAACTGGCCAAACACGTGCTGCTGCATCAGCGCGATTTCGAGTCGCACTTCGACTGGCAGCGCTGGGCGGCGGAAAAACTGCTCCAGTATTCCGCCTTGAAAAAATATTTCGACCTCAAAGAAGACCTGTTGATCTTCCATGTCAACAAGATCGCCCGCGCGGTTGAAAACCTCGGTCAGCCCTGGCACGAGACAACCGAAGGCTCCAAGCTGATGGCCAACCTGGCGGCGCAGTGGGGCGTCGAGCGCATGATCATCCGCGCCGAACAGGTCAATCGCTTCATGGTGTTTTATAAAGCGTGGATGATCTACGACGCCCTGCGCGAAGCCCGTAAAGATCACCCGCGATGCCCCGCTGAAAACGAGGCGGCCATCGTGCTGTCGGCCGAATACAAGCCGGTGCAGGACGTGCGCTTCTCGACCGGTATGCGCCTGTTCGAGATCTTCGCCCAGACCGGCGAACATCTCACTCACTCGCTTGATGAAGAAGGCCAGAACCTCGCGTGGCTGATGGCTCATGGCTTCGATCCCGATGATGAGCGCCCCGCCGCGCGGCGCATGCTGCGTCAACTGGCTTCCACCTTCCAGCTCGATTTCAACAATAAAGAAACCATCGCCCGCCTGCGCGAGGCGTTCCCCGCTCATCAGCCGCCGGGCGATCTGGTGGTGATTTCATCGACGATGTCGTCGACGCAGGACCTGCTGTTCTATACCAGCGACGCCAAACTGGACGAAATCGCCACCCAGGCGCAAACCCTGCTGGGCGATTACGGCCTCACTGAAGATCAGATCCGCGCCAACGCCACGGTTTACGGCGGGCGGTTGCGGCGATGGGCGGGCGTCAAACAGCTGCCGGTTAACGAACAGGACGACCTCATCGCCCGGGTGGGCGGCGGCATCCACGCGCTGGTGTTGAAAATGCGCGGACCGGGGCGGTCGTACGATACCGATATTCAGGGCGCGGACGTCATCAATACCGGCATCCCCTTCTCCGAGCTGATCGATCGCTTCGATGACGCGCCCCGCCTGATCGCCATGATGCGCGCCGGAAACCCCGACAGCGCGCTGGTCGTCGCCGACGGCGCCGCCGGGCGCGCGCGGCGCGTGCTCACCTTCTTCGACGTGATGCAGTTCTTCGCCGCCTGCGAACGCATCGGCCGCCGGGGCGTGTACCGCGCCATCGGACTGGGCCGCCGCGTCATCGACCGCCTGCGTGAAGAAATGCACCGCAAGCGTGAACGCGCCGAGCGGCTTTATGAAGCCGTCGAGGCGGCCGCGCTCGCCGAGGGCGCCGCGAAACAGACGGAAGCCGCCCGCGCCGCGCTGGCGCTGTATCACGGCATGCAGGGCGCGATCACGCTGGAAGAAGAAGCCCACAAGGCCCTGCGCGAAGAAGAAAAACTCAAACGGTATAAAAAGTGGAAAGCGCGCGACTCATACATCAGCCAGGCGCTCATCAAAATCAGCGCGGGGCTCCCGTTGCAACGTCTCGATTGGGGAACCTGGACGGCTGGCGTGGGCGGCGTATTCGCCGTTATCGGAGAGCCGGAAGCCGCCATTCAACAACGCCGCGAGCGCTGGGAACTCGGAATCGCCGCCATCGCCCGGCTCGTTCCCGAAGAAGACCCCGCCGACGTGCAGGCTTTCTCCGGCGATGAACTCGTGGCCTTGTGCGCCAGTCTGATCCGCCCCGAATTTCAGCCCGAAAGCGAGCGTTTCACTCAGCAGATGCTGGTCGAGTCGTCGAGCAAGGCGGTCGAGATCGCCGCGCGCGAGGCGCTCGAACGGCGCAAGGCGCTCAAGGTGCGCGCTGAACGCGCCCGCGCTTTCAATCGCCGCGAAGACGGATTCCGTGAGACGTTCCGTGAAGACGACGCCGCGCCCTTCGATGAGATCTGGTCGCGCGCCCGTGAACGCCTCGTTTCCATCCAGACCGATCTGGCGGCCTTGCAGAGCATGCCGCGCGATTCAGAAAAACGCCGCGTCCTGCAGGACGGCGTCCATCAGGCCTTCGGCGGCGTGGTGGGGCTCGCCCGGCTGGCTTTCGCCCGGCTGGCGAGCGATGTCATGCCCGAGACGACCGCCGAACAGCGCTCGGCCCGGCGCCGTATTCTCGACGACCTGGCGCTGGTGTACACCGGTCGCGAAATCGTGTTTGAAAACCTGAAAAAACTGGCGGGCGGGTATGAAGACATCGGCGGCATCGCGCGCATGGCTGAAGCCGCGCGCGGAGACCGAGCCGCTCTTGAGCGCATCGCCAGGGCGATCGAGCTGTTTTACGTCACCTTCGCGCTGGCGCAGACGCTGGAGTTCGCCGCCGCTCTGCCCGAAGACGTCGACGAAGCCCTGTTCTGGAAAAACCTCACCGATTTCTTCGCTGAAACCATCAACGACCACTGGTATGAATACTGGCCGTGGGCGTATTCACGTGGGGCGGGCTTTGAGGCGATTCCCCGGGACGAGCGAATGGCGCTGGCGGTCGAACGCCACGCCTGGCTGTATGAATACCTGCGCGGCGTGATGGTGTACGCCTCCGAGCTCAAACAGTGGAACGCGGCGGACCGTGACGCCCTGCTGGGGAACTTCGCCGGCGATCACACGATCACCGCCATCGGCGCCAACGCGCCCACCGAAACCGAACGCCGCTGGCGCGCCTACAACCAGCTGCGCGAGATCGCTTTCATGAAGAGCGACGGCTTCGCCATTCCGCCGGTGTTCGATTCGTTCGATCCGGATATCATCGACGCCGGCAAGCGCGTCAATCTGGCGATTCTCTTCCCCGTGGGCCGCACCCACGTCTCGCGCGCGCTGCGCGAAGGCCCCACGCTCAACCGCGAACTGCGGAAGAAGAAAAAACGCGGCGCCAACATACTCATCACGCGCTATAACGATTTCGTGGAAGTCGACGGGGCGAGGCGCAAGGCGCTGCTCATCACCGACGGTCATCTCTACATCAGCGAAAAAGAGTTTGAACAGGCGCTGGCGGGTCAGGGGCTGAAAAAGAAAGCCGTCGCCGAACGCGTCAAGGCGGCGCGCGAAGACGGGCGCCTGACGGCGAAAGGCATCCGCGTGGCGGCGCGCTTCATGCAGAAGGGCGAACCCGCGCCCATCGCGGCGGGCGGCCTGATTCCGTTCCACGGCCTGCCGCTGTATATCAACGGCCAGTCGGAGGCGGAAGGCATGCCCGCGACGATTCAGTCGCGTATTCTCAGCGATCTGACCTACGACAAATCGATCTATCCGCAAATCTATACCGCCCGGTCGGGCGTGCATCTTCCACCCGAAATCGACTGGAAAAACGCCTGGAACGAGGGGCTTTCCGAAGACGGCCTGCTGGAACGAATCATCGAAGGCCGTGATGAATACGCCGGGCTGCGCGCGTTCGCCAGAGAGCACCCGATCGTGCTCATCAAAGGCGCGGCCGAGTCGGGAGCGCGCAACCTGAAGGTTTTTGAGATTCAGGACGAGTTCACGCGCATCAACGAAGAATCGCTTGCGAACGCGGCGCGCTTCGTGCGCGACGTTTCGCGAACGCAGAACGTCGTCATTCAGGCGGCCATCATGCCCTCGCCCGAGCTATGGGCGGCTCCCGAACTGATGGAGCGCTTCGTCGACCGCCAGTTGATGGAATGGAACACGCCGGTCAAACGCGATCAGCGCCCCCGCCCGCGCATCTACGGCTCGTTGCGCATCGTGGCGTCGTCGCCGGGGCCGAAAAAGAAATACGACACCGCGTTCCCCATTTCACTCATCAGCCTTCAGGTGGCGACCAACGTGGGGCGCGGCGGAACGCTGGAAACCCTGCGGCCCGAGTTGATTCAACCGCGATACCGGAAGGCGATTCTCGACGGGCTGCGCGCCGAAGGGCCCAAGGTGCTCGAAGCGATGAACGCCTACATCAAAAAACACGGCCGCGAGTGGGAAAAAACCACCGGGCAGAAAATCGGGACCGACCTGCGCGGCGCGTCGTATGGCTGGGCGAATTACCTGATGTGCGATTACCTGGTCATGCCGGTGTTCAAGCGCAACGGCCGTCTGGTTGACATCCGGTCCGATTATAACGAAGCGGGCGAGCGCGTCGGCGCGACGGCGATTCTTCAGGACGACAAAGGCCGCTTCGAAGGCGAGATCGCCGAATGGCGTTTTATTCACCTCGAACCCAATGTCGGCATCGGCCTGTGGGACCGCTACAACCTGCGTGAGGAGGTTCACGAGCGCGAGGCGGCCGAGGCGGAAAAACGGAAGTTCAACTGGGATCACGTCGGCGTCAGCGACCGCATTGTGTTGACCAACTTCATTCTGAGCGGTGAGGAATACCTCGACGCCAACTTTGGCGGGAAGGGCGTTTCACGTAAGGCGATTCAGGCGGCGTGGAAAAAGTTGAAGTAGAAGTCCATCGTTTTCAATCGAACGCATCCGGGGCGGAGATAACCCTCCGCCCCGGTTTTTTGTCACATTGGGCGCTGTGAAGAACATGCTGAGCGATGTGATGTGCGCTTCATACGCCTCAATCTTCACGCCTGCGGCTGGCGCTGACCGAGACCGATTCGGCGAGCGCCAGTGCGCCGGGTTTGTCGATCTCGATCGCCGCACTGGCGACTCGCTCATCTTTCATCAGCAGATCGAGCAACCGATCCGCCAGCGCTTCCAGCAGATGGACGTGAGCGCGCCGGGTTTCTTCGACCAGCCGCCGCGTGATCTCCTGATAGTCGACGGCGTCTTTCAGCCGATCCGATGACGCCGCCGCTCCGCCGTCGAACTCCAGTTCCACGTTAATGACCAGCGTCTGAACGGCGTCTTTTTCCCACGCATGCACCCCCACCGAGGCGGGGACGCGCAGATTTTTGATGCGTATTTTCATGCGATGATTCTCTTCAAATTCCTATTATCCTCCAGACGGCGGGGGCGAGGATTCTAACTCGATCCCGATACAGGGGCAGGTTTGAAACCCGCCCCTGTAACCCACTGGCGACCGGCGGGAGTGCTTCATTCGTGCATCAAGTTAAGTTTTGCCTTAGCCGCTATTTGGAAGAGATGATGCCGCGCGTTTTGAGCCAGTCGATGCAGCGGTCGGGCCAGGTTGAAAGCACGGGATCATTGGGCGCGAGGCCGAAGCCGTGCTTGCCGGGCTCATAGAGGTGCATCTCGGCGGGGACGTGATGCTGCCGCAGCGCCAGGTAGAAGAAGATGCTGTTTTCACACGGGACGCCGGTGTCATCGTAGGTGTGCATCAAAAAGGTGGGCGGCGTATCGTCGGTCACCTGTTTTTCATTGCTGAGCGAGTCCTGAAGTTCTTTGGAGGGATTCTCGCCGATCAGGTTGCGTCGCGATCCCTTGTGGGCGTAAGGGTCGTCAAGGGTAATTACTGGATAGACCAGAATCATAAAATCGGGACGGCAGCTGACCTGCTCAATGGGGTCTTTAGCGGTTGGGTCGCCTGCGTCGTAGTGGGTTCCGGCGGTTGAGGCCAGATGCCCGCCAGCGGAAAAGCCCATGACGCCGATACGGCCGGGGTCGATCCCCCAATCTTTGGCGTTGTAACGCACCGTGCGCAACGCGCGCTGGACGTCCTGCATGGGGGCGGGGTGATGATAGCGCGGCGCGATGCGGTATTTGAGAATGATGGCGTTGATTCCATTGCGGTTAAACCATTCCGCGACTTGTTTGCCTTCATGGTCCATCGCCAGCGCGCCATATCCGCCGCCTGGGCAGACCACCACCGCCGCGCCGGTGTTTGAATCTTTGGGCGCGAGGTTGACGGTCAACATCGGGATATCGGCGTCTTCATTACCAATCGCTCCCGGGGCCCCATCCGGCCACAGAACCATGGGTTCAGCCATCGCACTCAGGCATAAAAGGCACGTAACCGCAACATAAAGCAAGTGTTTCATCTTGACAATCCTTTCTGATTCATCGGGTGGTATGTAAAATCGATTGAACAGTTCCCTATTAAACCCATTCAATTATTTTATCTTATACACTAAAAGGCTACCTTTGAACGCCTGTTTTCGCGGGATTCTCGTACCAGATAACCCCTAAATCCTCGCGTTCTTCACAGGTGACGAGGTCGAGATCGCCGTCGCCGTCGAGATCGATGAGTTTAAGCCGGTCGAACTTGGTTCCTTCCGGGCCGCTGATGGGGTGAAAGGTCCACTCGGCGTCACGGGGAGAGTTTTGATACGAGAGCCAGAATACGCCATGCTTGCCCTCTGAATGTTCACAAGTTATGGCGATATCCATCTTGCCGTCGCCATCCAGATCGCCGATTCCCGCGCTTTTGCCCGTTCCGGCGTCCGGCGGCATGGCGATGCGCTGTTCGCTCCAATCGCGGGGGCCGGACGACTCACGGTGAAAGAGAAGAATGCCCTCATGGCTGGTCGCGGCAACGATGTCAAGTTTTTTGTCTTGATCGATGTCTCCGTAGTCTATAAACATGACTTCCGCGTCGTTTCCACCGATAAGATAGTCTCGCCATGGGCCTCGTACATCGTCTTCAGATGGACGCTTAAGCCAATGGATTCCACGAGTTGCGCCTCTTCGGTCGCTGAACAGAAGGTCGTCCGCCCCGTCGCCGTCGATATCGGCTGCGATCAACGACATGATCCAGCCCGCGTCGTAAAGTGGATGCCACGTCCAGGCGGAAAGATCCCGTGGATTGTCTGACGATTCAAGCCAGCCGACTTTGGCGTTTTCGTTCTTGCCGGCTATAAACAGATCGGTGCATGCGCCGCCTGCGATGCGCATGGGCAGAGCGTACATCCACTGGCAGAGGTTTTTTGTCAAGGGAAAAGGCTTGCTGCTCCAGCCTTTGGAGCCGTTATTCCAATGCACCCATACGCATTTTTCTTCGCCTTCGGCGCTGGTGACGGCGTCGAGCCGCCCGTCTCCATCGAGATCAACCAATAACGCGTCTTCCGGCGATGGAACCGCTCCGATAAACTCCGTCGGCCAGGGATCCCGGACGCGTCCGTAGCCGGGGTGAATCGAGACGGTGATGCGGCCGCCTTCTTCCCACGGGGTGCAATCGTCGGGCAGGCCGTCGCCGTTCAGATCGGCGAAACGGGCGCCATCCGCTCCGCGCGACTGGCTGGCGATGGTATGACGCGGCCAGGGGGCGTCTTCCGCCGCGAAACCCGAGATTGCAGCCGACGCGGCGGCGAGTACAATCCAGTTAAAAAGATTCAGTCGAATCGGCATCGTTGAAAGGTGGTTTTCGCCGCGATCGTCTTTTGAATATTGTTGCGGTGAAAACATTTGGAATTTGTGAGAAATCAGCCTTATAGTGTTGAAAAAAAGGTCCGTTCGGCGGCGCATGGCTGAATCCCGCCCTGTTTTTTTGACGGAAATGATTTGATTTCAGCAACTTTAACACATTCTTAACAGCGAGTGGATACATTTCCTTCAAAAATTGTATAGAAAACGAGCCAAACTGAAATGATGAACGCACGCAAACGGATTCTGGTGGTCGATGACGAAGAAGACATTCTCGAGCTGGTCGAGTATAACCTCGCCAAAAACGGCTATGACGTGACCTGCGTCACCAGCGGCGAAGAGGCGCTCGAATGCGCGCGCCGCAACGGTCCCGACCTGATCCTGCTCGACTTGATGCTGCCTGGCGTGGACGGACTGGAAGTCTGCCGCCGCCTGCGCAACGACGGCGACCCGCTCGATGTGCCCATCGTTATGCTGACCGCCAGGGGCGAAGAAGCCGACATCGTCGCGGGGCTTGAACTGGGCGCGGACGATTACGTAACCAAACCATTCAGCACGCGCGTGCTGGTGGCGCGCGTCAACGCGGTGTTGCGCCGTCAGGATGAAGACGCGCCGACCGGCGACTCGATTCGTATTCATGAAATATTGATTCACCCCGGGCGGCATGAGGCCACCGTCAACAACCAGCGGCTTGATCTGACGTATACCGAATTCTGCATCCTCAAGTTTCTCGCGCAGCGTCCCGGCTGGGTTTATACCCGCGATCAGATCATTGACGCCGTGCGCGGTTCCGATTACCCGGTCACCGAGCGTTCGGTCGACGTTCAGATCGTCGGCCTGCGCAAAAAGATGGGCGATTGCGGGCGCTACATTGAAACGGTGCGCGGCGTCGGATACCGGTTGAAGGAATAGCCATGCGGCGATTTCGGCTGCACTGGCTCTTATACCCCACCTACGTACTGCTGACCGTTCTATCGCTGGCCTCGGTGGGCTGGTACGTCTCTCATTCGATCCGCGAGTTTTATCTGGGCGAGATCGAGCGCGGACTTGAGACCCGTGCGCGCCTGCTTGAGCCTGAGCTGTTGCGCGCGGCGCCTGACCTGAACCCCGACGCAGTCGATGCGCTCTGCAAGTCATGGGGCGAAGCCGCTTCCGCCAGCGAAACCGCCTTTTTCCAGATCACCGTCTATAACGCCCGGGGCGAAGCCATCGGCGATTCACGCCGATCGAGCGCGGGAACGGACGCCAAACCATCAACCGCGCCGGTTGAAGTCGCCCAGGCGCTGGAAGGGCGCGTCTTCAGCGATATCCGGCACGCCAGCCTGTTGAACATCCCGGTGCTGTACGTGGCCACGCCGATACGCAACGGCGGCGATACGCTGGGCGTGATCCGCACCGCTGCGTCGCTGGAGGCGATGGAAAAATCGGCGGCGGGCGTCTGGGGCGAGATCGCAATCTGGGGCGTCTTTTTCACGCTGGTCGCCTTCGTCATCGCCCTGTACGCCTCAAAGCGATTGACGCTTCCGTTAAAACAGATTGAGCGCTGGGCCGAGCGCATGCGCCACAGCGAACTGGGCGCGCGCGTGGGAGATTCGGAATGCGAAGAAATCGGAACCCTGGCAGAATCGATCAACGCCATGGCGGAAACATGGGAAGGCCGCCTGCGATCGATCATGCGCCAGAATAACGAACAGCAGGCCATCCTCGCCAGTATGATCGAAGGCGTGGTGGCGCTCGATCAGAAAGAACGCGTGATTCTACTCAACAAGGGCGCGGTCAAAATGCTCGACGTCACCATTCTGCCAGCCGAGGGCCGCAAGCTGCACGAGGTCGTCCGTATCTCGGGGCTTCAACGCCTGGCGGAGCGTGCGCTGGCCGACGATGAGAGTTTTGAAGATGAACTTTCGCTGCCTTCGGCCGAGCCGCGTTACCTGCGCATCAACGGCGCGCCCCTCAAAACCGCCGAAGGCGAGCGCATCGGCGCGGTTCTGGTGCTTAACGATGTAACCCGCCTGCGCCGGCTTGAGAATATCCGCCGCGATTTCGTCGCCAACGTCTCGCACGAACTCAAAACCCCGATCACCTCGATCAAGGGATTCGTCGAGACCCTGCTCGACGGCGCCATGAACGAACCGGACGACGCCGCGCGCTTTCTCGCCATCATCGCCAAACAGTCAGACCGGCTTCACGCCATTATCGAAGACCTGCTCACCCTCTCCCGCATCGAACAGAGCACCGAGAAAGAAACCATCACGCTTGAACGCGCCCGTCTCAACGGCGTGATCCGTTCCGCCATCGAGTCGTGCGAACCGCGCGCCTCCGAAAAAGGCATGTCGCTCGAATTTCAGTGCGCCGACGCCGTCACCGCGAACGTGAATCCGCCCCTGCTTGAACAGGCGCTGGTCAACCTGATCGACAACGCCGTCAAATACAGCGAGCCGCAAAGCCGCGTGCTGATCGAGCTGGCTGAAAACCACTCTGAATATCACATTCGCGTGCGCGACTGGGGCAGCGGCATCTCAGAAGAACACCTCCCCCGCTTGTTTGAACGTTTTTACCGGGTCGACAAAGCCCGCAGCCGCACGCTTGGCGGAACCGGCCTCGGACTCGCCATCGTCAAGCACATCGCCCAAGCCCACGGCGGACGCGTCACCGTGAAAAGCAAGCCGGGCGAAGGCTCCACCTTTACGTTTCACCTCCTCAAATAAGCCCGCCGTGTGAACAAAAAAAAGCATGAGGTGCGCCAGGGGGGCGGCCTCATGCCAGCTGTAAAGAGGGGTGAGGGTGATTCCTCTTCTGGTTACGTTGTTAGGGGTGTGACGGGCTCTAGTTCACCGCCGCCTGCTTTGTCTGGTCATACTCGGCGCGCAACCGATCGAGCATGCCGCGAACTTCTTCCAACCGGTTCTGATAGCGGGGAATCTCTTCCGTGATGATGTCCATCATGGCGTAATCGCGCTTGCGGATGTTCTGCAGCCGCACGTCGTCGAGTACGAGAATCATCGCCTCGTAAAACTCGGCCTGATCGAGCAGTTTGCGCTCCATCACCGAAAAACGCTCGCCCTGAGTTTTGAGACGATCTTTATATTCAACGCCGCTTTGTTTTGCCGGCATCTGAATGACTTGAGCCATGATCGCTTTACCTCCTGAACTTGAACAGATGTCATGACTCTATAACAACAGGCGTGCCATTCGCGTTACGCGTTGTTTTTGCTGTGTTTATGTGCTGGAAAGAGTCGGTGCGGGGGGCTGAAAGGGTAGAACCTGCCTGACGGGCGGCTGCAAAAATTTCCGGCTTTGATTGACGGGGCTTCAAACCGAAAATCAAAACGGCAATCGCTAAAACGGCGCGATGGGACCGATGAATTTCAGCAGGTCGAGTCCATCGACTACGCCGTCCGTCATGATATCGGCGAGAGTTCCCCCGGTGCGCCAGTAACGGGCGAACAGAAACAGGTCGAGCGCGTTGAGCAGGCCGTCGCGGTTGAGATCGGCGGAGACGAACTCGCGCAGGGGGAGGCGATAGGAGGCGAGCACTTCTTTTGTGACGCGATCCTGCAAAATCAGATACGCCTGATGAGTGAACGGACTGAGCGCGGCGCCGCGTTGAAAAACCTGGTGGCGCGCCGGCGTCAGCGTCTCCATACGTGTCGCGCCGTCCACCGGGCCGGACGGGATCCCACCGGTGACGACGAAATGCAGATCGAGGGTGGGCGTCACGGGCGAGACGCTGGCCACATACGTCGCCGACACGGTGAAGGTCGCCGGAGCGATATCGATCCAGCCCGAGAGGCTTTCCGCGTTATCCGCTTTCAGCAGGTTCGATACGTTGTTGCGGTACGTAGAGTAGACGATTTTGGGAGCCCATCCCGGAGTGCGTGAGAGGCCATTAAAGAATACAACGGGTAAATCCGTCTGCTTCAAGCCATATACCACACGTGCACGAGTAACGATTGCGCTGGATGCATCTTTATCAAAGGGCCGGTATACGACGACGTTCAGTTCATCCGGCGAGAAATCGGTTTTCAGGCGTTGTACGTCGGCTTCCGCTCCCTGGCAGTTGGCGCAGGCGCTTGATGAAAACAGCTCGACCAGCACCGGCCGGGCGGCGGCCGGCATGACGCTGAAAAGGAAAAAGGCCGCCGCGAACAACGCGGCGGCCCCGTGACGTCTCGTTGAGAACCGCATCCGGTCAGGCATACGGATCATCGTCTTTTTTCTTCTCGTCGTCATCATCGTCAACCGACCATGACGATGAGCCGAACTCGTCCTCGCTTTCGCTGGAGAACCGCGAATCGGTATCGGATGAAGCCGCCTCATCGCTCATCGCGCTCGACGACGCCATGCTGGTCGAGGCGCGGCGGCCTCCTCCGCGAGGCATGAATTTGTACAGCGAGAAGAGAATCGCGATCGCCAGAACACCCGCCACTGAATAGAAGAGGATGGGGTTGCGGGCCATCAGGCGCAGATCGACCGTCGCCGGGGTGGCGTCGACGTTGCCCGCGTCATCAATGGCGCGGACGTCGACCACGTAGCCCCAGCTGTAAAACGCCAGCATCTTGGGCGCGGGCCAGCTCGGCCCCTGTTGAGTGAACGAAACCCACTGCCCGCCGTTGATGCGGTATTCAAACTTGTCGGGAACCCGGCCGCCGGTTCCGTCAGGCAGTTCGGGGTCGGTCGCCAGAAGGCGCAACATGGGGAAGCCCGCCTGACTTTCGCCGGTGAAGCTGGCGGTGGTGTCGGGGGCGGTGCGGTCGATGGTCCAGCTCGATTCAACCTTGGGGGTTTCGTCGCCCGAGGCGTCGCGGCCCCACACGATGAGGTTGTGTTTGCCTTCATCCAGCTGAGACAGTTCGAGTTTCGATTCGGTTTGCAGTTCAGTGACGGTTCCGTTGTCGAGCTGATAATAAAAATTCAGTGAAACCGGCTTGCCCTTGTCGTCATGAGCGGTCCATTCAAATGATACCGACTCGTTGTTGCTGGTGATCGCGGGTGAGGCGTCGAGCACCAGTTCCAGCCCCACCTTGACGGTGATGTTGCAGGAGGGCGGGTTGGGATCGACGTTGCCTTTCGAGTCGCGGGTGCGGATCGAAAGGGTGTGCGAGCCGTTGGAGAGGTTTGCGAAAGTGTGTTTGTTGCCCTTCTGGAATGGAGTCCACTCTTCGCCGTCCAGTTTGGTTGAATATTCCAGCTGCGAGGCCGGGTCGTTGTTGTCGTCGCCGGAGAATTCAAGCGTAAAATCGCGGCGGTTCAGTTCCGCGCCGGCGGCGGGGGCGTTGGTCAACTCGGTGGTGGGGGCCGATTTCAGCGTATTGAAGGCGAATTCGGCGGGCGGCTCCTGAATGTTGCCCGCTGCGTCTTCCGCGCGAACTTTAAAGGTGTATTCGCCATCGGCGGGGGCGCGCAGAGTCGCCTGGTTTTCCGACTGCGGCGTCGTCCACGGCTTGTCGCCAAAGGTGTAAGAATACTTCATGTTGCGCGGAGCGGAGATATTGTCGTCGCCCTGCCACTGAAAGGTCATGGTGCGGGCCGTCACGTCGGGCGAATCGGGGAAAGTGAATTTCGACGTGGGGCGGATATCGTCGGTCCGCATGTAGGTGATCCAGCTGTCTTCGCTTTCGCCCGCTTCCCACACGACGTGGAACACGTTGTCGCTGAACGCGACGCGCGGGACCGAGCGCACGTAATGCGGCGCGGAGAGCTGAACCTCGCGCGCGGTGGGAGAGGTCTGGAAGTTGACCGGCAGCCGGGCGAACGGGTCGCGTCGGATCCACACCGAGTGAATCTGGCCGTCGACGACCAGCAGATCGGCCAGCATCTGCGAGCTGGAGTAGGGTTTTACGTTGAAATTCTGTTTCCAGTCGACGCCGTCGGATGATTCGTAAATGCGGACTTCGGTGTTTTCGTTGGCGGCGATAAACAGCTTGCCCTGGTAAGGGCCGAACAGGTTAAAGATATGAGGCAGGCCCTGGCCCGAGAGCTGATCGACGCGCTGGCGCGGTGAAAAGGCGTTGCTGGCGGGGTTAAACGAGGCCACGTAGATGATGGCCTGCATGGCGCGCATCGACTGTTGAAGCGCGCCGCCCTGCGCGTTGCCGCGGATCGCTTCGAGATACTCCAGCGAATCGGGCGAGATCGCCATGCGCGCCTGCGGCGAGATGGCGCCCAGCGTTTCCGCGATGGGCGATTCCATCCACAGCAGGGTCACCACGTCGTTCTGAACCAGAAAACGCGGCGAAAAGGCGTCGTCTTTGGTTTTGGTATAGCGAACCGGCGCGGCCCAGGAAGAGCCATTGTCGGTACTGGTTGAAAAGAAGAGTTGATAGGCGCTCATGCCGTTGCCGATGTCGTCGAGCGAGGGCCAGACCGCCAGCAGTTTCGAGCCTACCTTGGCGATGGCCGGCGCGCCGTTCACCGGGCGTCCGCCGCTGATTTCAACGGGGTCGGTCCAGCTTTTGCCCCGGTCGCCCGACCGGGTGAACATAATGCGGCCCTGGCGGTAGACCACGTAGACGTTATCACCCTCGGCGGCGAGGGCGGGCGAGGTCACCCGCGAGGCGGTGGTGGTTTCTCGCGCGAGATAAAACTCTTCGCTCCAGCCCTTCGACTGAGCGAACGCGCCCTGAGAGGCGAGCCCCAGCGCCAGGGCTCCAAGGCAGAGGTACAATAAAGCGGCGTTCGCAACCCGTTGAATCATGCTTGCTTCTCCATTTGTCATTCTGAGACGCCGCCTCGTCCGGCGATCGTCTTTTCGATTGAATACGCCCCCTCATCCAGCGGCGCGCGCCGGATCGTTCATGGGGGCGGCGGGGTCCGGTTTTCCGGCGTCCAGCGCCGCGACAGGCGTGGAAAAAAACATCCTGACCGATTCAGATAACAGAACATTGGCCGCTTACGGACTCAAACAACCCATCTTATCATACTTGAGCCCGCCCGCGCGGTGAAAGGGAGACGGCCGGTTCCCCTTGGGGAGGATAGTACAAAACGCCTCCAACGTCACCATGATCGCATTACGAAATGGCGCCAATGTGTGGATCGGCGCCGGTGCGAAATCCGTGGGGCGCTGAGGAAATAGCCGGGTGCTGTTTTTTCAGGCCAAACGGCACAGATCGAGCACCAGGCGTTCGATCACCATCACGCCGTCCGATTTTCCGCCTTTTTCGTCCATGTCGGCTTGCAGCAACAGCCGCATGGAGGCGCGCAATGAATCGAGGCTGAATTTCTGCGCCTCGCGCAGGCCCTTGTCGATCAGCCACGCGGGTTTACCCAGCCGTTTGGGCCATTCTTTTTTGTCCACGCCGTCCGACTGAAGCGCGCGCATCGCGTATAACAGGCGAAAGTGACCGGTGACCGTGAACAGAATTCGCAAGGGATGGTCGCCCTGTTCAAGCAGCTGGTGAAGCATGGCGAGGGCTTTTTTGACGTCTTTCCGGCCGATCGAGCCGGTGATCTCCCACACTTTTTCTTCGTCTTCAGTCTCGATCAGGCGTTTACAGTCGTCCGCGTCGACGACCTGACCGTTTTCAGCCCAGAGCAAAATCTTTTCGAGCTCGCGCTGGGCGGCGGCCGCGTCGTCGCCGCACCGTTCGATAAACACGGTCAGCGCGGCGGGCGTGATCTCCACGCCCGCGTCCTGGCATTTTTTCAGCGCGGCGCGGCGGATTTTTTCGGCGGTGGTTTTTTCCAGTTTAACCAGCGCGCCGGACGGCAGGTTCTTTTTCAGCGCGGCGGGCAGGCTTTTTTCAGCATCGACCGCCATGACGAACGGCGCGTCGCCGCGTGGATTCTTGATGAAATCGATGACCAGGTCGAGGTCCGATTTTGACCGCTCGCCGTCATCGCCGCCTGAATCGTCTTTCTTTTTGGGGATGCCTTCCAGCCGGTCCAGCACGATGACTCGATTGGGCGAGAACATCGAAAACGAGAGCAGCTCTTCGACCGCGCGCGCGGTCTGGCGCTCGCTCGCGTCAAAACGGACGATCTCGGCGCCGCCGTCTTCAAAGGCGGCGCGGGCGATCTTCTGAATCGCCGCTTCGCGTTGAATCGCGTCGCCGCCCGCCAGAACCGTAACGCGGGAGGGTTTCGCCTGGCTCATGATCGGCCGTTACCAGCCTTCCAGCAGATAACTGATGATATTGTCGGCGATGTTTTCCGACACGTTGCGCAAGCCGCCGGTGGAGGGGTCTTCGGTCAACATCTGGACGCCCGAACCGGGAAACGGGCGCTTGTCGATCAGTATGTTGCCCGCCGAGTCGG
Organism: bacterium; assembly: GCA_016125385.1. Classification (GTDB taxonomy): domain Bacteria; phylum Hinthialibacterota; class Hinthialibacteria; order Hinthialibacterales; family Hinthialibacteraceae; genus WGLV01. The sequence continues at coordinate 45,875 of WGLV01000018.1, read as the reverse complement.
TCACCGTCGCCTCGACCACCACGTCGAGCGAATAGCCCACCGCGCGGTCGAGATCGCTGTAGGTCAGGGGATACACCCGCGTGCGGGTGATGACGACGTCGAGATTCAGATCGGCGTTGTTGCGCGAAGTCAGTTTCAGCCGCCCGTCGCGCTTGAAGGCTTCGATCAGGTCGCGGGTGAAACTTTCTTCCAGCGCCACCTCGTAGGTTTTGTTTTCAACCACGGAGACGTGGATGGTTTTATAGCGCTCGTCTAAGATACGGGGCGAATGAGCGCCGCAGGCGGTCGTTAACGCGATCGCCAGGGCGGATAACAGTAAAAATATGCGTGTCGGCATACCGGTCGTCTCGACTTGGTTTGATTTTCGATCAGGGTAATGAATTCATCCGGATTTTTCTAGGAGTTCCCTGAATATTTAAGTTGTTCCATTCACCGCGCCATGCCTGACCCGCTTCCGCCGCGCGGCGCGAACGCGGCCCGATCGGGGGAGACCAGAGCCAATGTCCAACGCCAGGGGCGTACTCATGGAACCGAAAACGGTCAACTGGCTGGCCGTCGTCACGCCGCTGGCGTTTTTCGCCGCGCTGATGACCTGGCTTGAGATCGATATTTATCACCTCACCGGCCGCATCGCCTACCCCATCGACGATACGTACATCCACATGGCGATGGCGCGTCATCTCGCCCAATCCGGCGTCTGGGGCGATTCGCTCAGCGGGTTCAGCTCGGCGTCGTCGGCCCCGGGCTGGACGCTTTTACTGGGGGCCGCGATGTGGCTGCTCGGTCCGCTGGAGTGGATCCCGCTGGCTGTCTCGGCGCTGTGCGGCGCGGCGCTGCTGGTCATGATGATGCTCTATCTGATCGAGCGCGGCTGGCGGCCCTTGCCCGCCGTGGCGGGCTGCGTTCTCTTTTCGTTTATTCTGCCCCTGCCGGCGATGATCGCCCTCGGCATGGAACACATCGTCCATATTCTGACCGTATTCGCATTGTGCTGGCTGGCCGCCCGCGAGTGGGAGAGCGATGAGCCGCGCCGCGACGGCTGGCTGTTCGGCCTGTCGGCGCTCTGCACGTCGATGCGGTATGAAGGGGCGTTCGTGGTGGGGGCGTGGGCGTTTCTGTTTTTCGCCCGCCGCCGCTGGCGATGCGCGCTGGGCATGCTGGTGTTCGGCGCGTTGCCGCCCGTGCTGATGGGAGCCGTTCAGCTGATGAACGGCTGGCCCTTTACTCCCGCGCCGATTTTGCAGAAAAGCCTGATGAGCCAGGGCGGCTGGGGATTCTTCTATCAGCTTTATATGCGGCTGTTCGGGCAGTTATTCAACACCGGTCACCTGCTGGTTCCGTTCATCGGTTGTCTGGCGGCGTCGTACGACGTCTTGCGCCGCGACGAGGGCTGGAAGGACGCGCGCGGCCCGCTGGCGGCGGTGTATCTCATGACCGCCGCCGCTCATTGCGCGACGGCCTCGGTCGGCTGGTTTCAGCGTTACGAGGCCTACCTGCTCGCCATCGCCTTCATGGCGCTGGCGCCGCTGGGGCCGGGCGTTCTGGCGCGAATCCGCCGGGCGGTGACCGGTCTCGCCGCTCCTGAGCGCGCGGGCATGGGCGCCGCCGTTGCGTTTGGCCTGCTGACCGCGGCGGGACCGTTTTATTACAACACCCTGACGCTCAACAAGATTGTTTCCGGGTCGTACAACACCTACCAGCAGCAATACCAGATGGGCCTGTTTCTTCGCGAGTATTACACCGGCGCGGCGGTGATCGCCAACGACATCGGCGCGATCAACTTTCTGGCCGATATCCGCTGCCTCGACGGCGCCGGGCTGGGCAGCCTTGAGCCGCTGCTCGCCTCCATGCACAACCAGTTGACACCCGCGTTTTTCGAGCGCTGGGCGCGGGGCGGCGGCGTGCGTATCGCGGTGATTTACGACAGCTGGTGGGGAACCCTGATCCCTGGAGACTGGATCAAAATGGGGGAATGGAAGGTCGATAAAAAAATCACCGTGGGCGACCAGGTCGTCTCGTTTTACGCGGTGAACCCCGCCGAGGCCGAAACCCTCTTGAAATCCCTTCAGGATTTCTCGCCCCGCCTGCCGGAAGGCGTCAGCGTCTCCCTCGCCCAACCGGTGAATTGACTGTTTTTATACACAAAGAAATTAAAATTATCTTTCTCTTGATATCGAGATCTCGATATCCTTAAAAATCATTGTTGCAATTTAAATGACCGTTCTGATTTTAGAAGGATAAAAAATAATATATTGACACTGATTAAAAAAAAAGACTATTATTAATGCTGTGGAAAAACACCGGCTTGGTCGTTTTAATATACGCATAGTGCGCATTTTAAAGAAAAAAAAGGATGTGATATGGTTATCTGCCAAAAATGAAAAGGAGAATTGGAACTGCTCGGTTTGTCTTGTTTTAGAATATTCTCTTCCTTGATTTGCATTTAACGTGAAAGGGGTAAAAAATTCCAAGACGAACAAGTTTTTTAATTGGGGTTGGAATTCTTTGTTTGAGTTCAATCTTGTCATTTGGTGATAGCTGCCCAAAGTGCGCCGAATATTGGTTTTACGGATATTCTTGCAGTAATTGCAGCGAATTGAATTCGCTCTGTGTGTGGTATGTAGAGGGCCTGACGGCATGCTGTGAAGTGGAAGAACTTGGGATTTCACCTTGTGCTGGCTTAACGTACGATCCGGAACTGGAAAATGGATTTTACATGACTTCCATTGGCTATTGTCATCCCATTGAATTTTGTCCCTCTTGCAGTCCCGTTAATATCTGCCAGCAAAATCCATGGTGGCAGGCTTATGGCAGTCCACGATGTCAAATCGTTGGCAACTACACTCAATTGTGGGGAAGACACATTTGCATGTGACGACGAATTAAAGGTGAACTGGGGCTATAATTTAAATCGAGGAGATAAAGACATGAAGTCAACCCTGATGTACTCATGCCTTCTTTTGTTGACTTGTGTAAGCGGTTTCGCTCATGACTATACGCGTTTCCCCATGAAAACAATATCCGGCGTTAAGTTGGTCTATGAGGCTAGCATCATGATCTATTCCCCTTGGGAAGATCATGGAAAATTTAACAGTCCGTTCATGACGCCGGAGCAAAAACAGGAGTGGCTGGAAAAACAAAAAGCTCCACGTAGCCAAGTCTACACAGTTGTGGTGACCTTGAATGGAGATCAATATACCGTGGAGCATATCGCGCAAGCGGGCGATGTTTATCCGCACATGCAGCATAACGCGTTCACGCTGGATTTAAAAAGCCAGAATGTCATCATGCGCGCCGTGTTGCCGAAAGGGTATGAACGAGTGCGGGGAGTTAAGGATATACCCCCCGAAGTTGTGCTGAATACGTTTAAGGTTTTGGGACCGGAATTGTTTGGTCTGGAAGAAAGTCTCGACTGTCTTCAACCGGCTACGGATAAGCTAACGGCGAAATCCTCGAACCGAGACGATGGTGAAGTCAAGGAATTCTCGGATTCCACTTCCGGCCAAGTCATGAAAAAAGCCGTTATTGATAAAGTGAATGGACATTTGATTGAGTTGAATCAGTATGAGAGCCCTGGTGTTATCCGGAAATTATATTTTTCCGAATACATCAACAAAAAAGAACACGAAAACGATGTCAACATGCCGTCTCTGATTGTACTGCAACGCTTTGGTGGAGGGGATATAAATGCGGAACAGGATTGGATCCCCCTTGAGGAGCAGACGTTCAAACTGATCAGCGTCGAATCGCTTTAATCACGATATTTTTTAGAAGAGTCGGTATAAAGCCCCGCACAAGGATCTCGGCTGCGCGGGGCCTTTGTTTTATACTGCTTGCGTGACCGCCGCCAGCGCGCCGGCGAAGGCGTCGATCTCTTCTTCCGTGTTGGCGCGGCCCAGTGAGACGCGGATGGCGGCGTTGGCTTCTTCTTCGCTCAGCCCCATCGCCCGCAACACGGTTGACGGTTCGGTTCTGCCGCTCGAACACGCCGAGCCCGCCGACACGCAAAAGCCCTTCTCATCAAGCGCGCGCACCAGTTCCCGTCCGTCCGCGCCCTCCACGCTGAAGTTCAACACGCCGGGCAGCGCGTCGTCTTGCGGCGTGTTGCGGCGGATGGCGAAGGGCGCCGCTTCCAGCCGTTCCCACAGCCGCGCGCCCAGCCGGTTCAGCCGCTCCACGCGCGATTCGAGCTCCTTGCGCGCCAGTTTGGCGGCCATGCCCATGCCCGCGATTCCAGCGATGTTTTCCGTGCCCGCGCGCAGGCCGCTCTCGTGCCCGCCGCCCTGCAACAGCGGGACCAGGTTCACGCTCTTGCGCACAAACAGTGCGCCCACGCCCTTGGGGCCGTAAAACTTGTGCGCCGAAAGCGAAACCAGATCGGCCCCGAGGCGGTTCACGTCGAGCGGCAGGCGTCCCGCCGCCTGCACCGCGTCGGTATGGAAGAATACGTTTTTACGCTTGGCCAGATCGGCGATTTCGCGCAGCGGCTGAATCGCCCCGGTCTCGTTATTGGCGGTCATTACGCTGATGACGCAGGTTTCGTCCGTCAAAAGGGCTTCAATCGAATACGGATCGATGCGCCCGTCTCCATCGGCGGGCAGATAGTCGACGCGGCAGCCCAGATGTTTTTCCAGGTACTGGCAGGTGCGTAGCACGGCGGGGTGTTCGATCGCGCTGGTGATGACGTGTTTGCGCCCGGTGGCGAGTACGATGCCTCTCAGCGCGAGGTTGTCCGATTCGGTGCCGCCGCTGGTGAAGACGATCTCCTCCGCGCGCGCGCCGATCAGGCGGGCGGTCTCCAGCCGGGCTTTTTCAAGCGCGTAACTCGCGTCGACCCCCAGTTTGTAGAGGCACGAGGCGTTGCCGTACTGTTCGCTGAAATGGGGCAGCATGGCTTCAAGCACAGCGGGGTGAACCGGGGTGGTGGCGTTATGGTCGAAATAGACGGTCATCTTTTTTATACCAAAGTTACATTCAGCTATTCGCGGGTCATGCCCGGGTTCATGATGAACCGGGTTATCGACGCTCTCTATAAAAAGATTGATCGGAGACGCGTGTTCGGGCAAGGGTGAATGGAATCGTAAAGCGACCGCCGGGTGAAACTTTTGCAAGCGAATGAGACTTTGGGCGGAGCGTCTCTTGAGCGGGAAAAGTTTTACCCAAGGGCGCGAGTCCGATCAAACGCCGGGTCATGCCTTCAGCATGGTCTGAAAGCGGCGCGCGTCGTTCAGGGTGAACACGCCGGTGAAATGAGCGATCGGCGTAAGCGCGGCGGCGTAGCAGAATGGAACCGCCAGCAGAGGGACGGGCAGGCATTTCACCGCCGCGCCCGCCGCGAACGAGACCGCCAGCAGGCCGCCCATGCGTGCGAAGGGCGGCGTCAGCCCGAACAGGCGGCGGCATGAAAACGCCATCACCATAAACAGCAGCGCCTGTGAAATCAGCGTCGCGATGGCGCCGCCGGGTTGCTGGTAGATCGGAATCATCACCCAGTTCGTCGTGAACGAAACCGTCACAGCCAGCCCGGTAAACGCCACCAGCCAGCGTTGGCGGTCGCGCGCGGTAAACACCACCACCAGCAGCGTGTTGAGCATCGAAAGCACGGTGTTGATCGCCAGAATGCTCATCACCTGGCTCGAAACCGGGCCGGTCTCGCGGATGAAGTTCATCCAGCCGTCCGCCCAGAAAAACAACAGCGCCGACACCGGCGCGGCCGCCGCCGTCATGATGACGCACGACTGCCTGAACAGCCGCCGGAACGCGTCTTCGTCGCGCGGGTAGTATCGCGAAAAGACGGGAAACACCGCGAAAATGTATCCGGTCAATAACAACGAAACGCCTTCCATGAACAGGCTGGCGAGGGTGTACGGCGCCACCGCCTCGCGCCCGCCCATCAGATATTCGATCATGATGACGTCGAGGCTGAGATAAAAAATGTTGAAGAAACCGAACACCGCCAGCGCCCACGATTCAGAAATCATATAGACGATCGCGCCCCATGAAGCCGACGCGCGGCGTAGCGAAAAACGGCCCACCGAACAATACGCCATCGCGCCCAGCCAGATGATGGGCTCCAGAGCGACCGCCCAAGCCGCCCAGATCAGCGAGAGTTTGAAATACAAAACGGCCAGCAGCGCCGCGATGGAAATCATCCGGGAGGGCGTGTTGGTGTAAAAGATATACTCCATCCGTTCGATGGCTGAAAAACCGCTGCGCATCACGCCGGTCATCGAGGTCATGCCCGAGCCGATCATCGAGACGTACACCACCGCCAGCTCACGCGGGCTGAGCCCCCGCGCGCCATACAGGTAAAAATACGCGGCGATAAAAAACAGCGCGCCCAGAATGGCCTTGAGAATAAAGCTGTTGAGCAGAAACGAGGGAATCTTTTCCGGCGAACGCGCGCCGTCGCGGGTGATGAGGTTGTCGAGTCCGCCGTCCATGAAATGGCGGCACATGCGTCCGAAACTGAAGCCGAAGGTGATCAGCGCGTAGTCCGGATCGCTGAGAAAATACACCAGCACGGCGTAGCGCAAAAAACCCGACGCGCGGCCGAACACGTTGAACAGGTTCATGAATATCGTGTTGCGGACGATGGTTTTCAACGCGCGGACTCCGCGGCGTTTTCTGCATCGATCGCGGATGCGTCCAGCCGGGTCAGCCGCACCCAGAGATCGTTCGAGGAGGGAGTATCGGTTTGAAAGCGCGGCTGCGCTTCGATGAGGTTGCGTTCAGCGGCGTTGGCGAAGCGGGCGGCGATCGCCCGCCGGCGGTCTCCGTTCAGTGTAAACGTCTGTTCTTGTCCGTTGCATCGCACCGCGAATTCCAGCGGCGTTCGCGAGGGGTTTTCAAATTCCACGTTGATTTCGATGACGCGCCCGGCGCTGGCGCCGGCGATGAAAAAGTCGGCCATCAGTTCGGCGTTTTGCGTCAACAGCGGCTCGGGGGCTTCAAATGCGCGCGGCGCCGCGAACGACGCCAGCAGGCCGCCGTCTTCCGGGTAGGTTCCACGCGCCTCGCCGCTCCAGCGGTCGAGATAATAGCGCGCCGAGGCGTCTTCGGGCCGCAAGCGGGCGAAACCCGACATCGCCTCGCGCGCCTCGCCCGGGTCGGCCGCCGCCAGCGCGCGCAGGTACATCGCTTCGGGCCGGTCAAGCCAGAGAGCGTCTTTCAGCGCTTCCGCGTCGCGCGCGGGGTTTTTTGAAACAAAGCGGATGAACTGATACGCGCCGCGCGGGTCCTGAGGCCCCAGGCTGGCCGCGCGCGAGTTCCATAGCGCGATGCGGAACCCCGCGTTGAGCGCGAGCTTGCCGAAATCGTGGTCCGCCGCGCGCTGATACATCCCGGCGACGTCGCGCGCGCCGGGCGCGTGCGAGTCTTCCATCAGCTGCGCCGCCAGAAAATACGGCCAGCCGTGGCGATGATCGGGAGCGGCCTCGATGCAGGCCAGGTAATGACGCATGGCGGCGCCGTTGTCGGGATGAGTGGAAGCGGTCAGCGCCTGTGCGAGTTGAAAATGAAGGCTGGCGAGCCGGTTGGCGGCGTCTTCGTCCGCGCCGAGCGTATGCGATTGAAAATCGAGCCAGGCCTCCGCGTTTTTCAGCGCCGCTTCGGGTTGATGTTCTTCCGCGATTCGAAGCAGCCAGAGATCGAAGGAATCGGCCGGTTTGAGCCACAGCGGCGCCGTGGCCGCCGTGATCACCGCGGCGATGAGTACCAAAAACAGGGTTTTGGCGAGTGAAGACGTCATCCGGTCAGAGTTTTTTCTTTTTTCGCTGTTTATGGAGCTCTTTTTCAGACGGCAGCCCCCGGACGTACACGTACCCGATGGCGAAGATTCCAAAAAACACCAGCGTGCCCAGCAGGGCGACGATGGGTTCGGCGATTCCGTATGGATTCATGTCGGATTGCTTGAGGTTGTCCGGGCCGCTTTTTTCGCCCTGCGTCATCTGGTTGTGCGGCGTCAGCGCGCCGCCATGCCCGTTCAGCGAAAACCCCGCGACCTGCGCCTGCGCGACCGCGCAGAATATCAAAACGCCGGTCAATGTGAGAATCAGTACCCGTCCGCCCATGAGATCACCTCGCCGCCGATGGATTCATCAGTATGACCGAGGGCGGGCCGCGCCATCAAGCCGCGCGGCCTCGCGAGGCTGGCGCGATGATCGCGCCGGTCAGCGGTAATGCAGAAATTCCATCATGCCGTTGTTGGTTTCGGTCGGCTGGGCGGTAAACTCGATCACGCCGTCTTTGGCTTCGCCGCGCCGCCGGTCGATGATGGTCGACTGGGTGAAATATATATGCGTGAGGTCGTTCCACACCGGTACGCGCACGGTGACCGGATTGGTGGTGACGAGGTGATAGATCTCGTGACCTTTTTCAACCCGGCGGGTCAGCAGAACCAGGTTGTGGTAGATGACCTGCAATCCGCCGCGCAGCCGGATTCCGGCGTTGGCGGGGCCCGTCATGTCGAGCGCGGGTTGGATCACCTGCATGCGCTGTGGTTCGTTGGGCTCAAAACGGTAATCGAGCGCTTTGACCCAGATCGGCTGATAGATGACGCCCGCTGCGTCCTGATCGAGCGCCAGCAGCGACTCGTGCATCGGCGGCTCGTCGATCGCCATGGGATAATCGAGCACCGAGGTCGCCAGATCTTCCGCCTGATCGACCCGTCCCAGCGCGCCGTATTGAATCGGCTTGACGGTTTTGACGCCAAAATTGCCCGCCTGCAGGTTGGTCCCGTTGATCGAGTACAACCAGTCAATCAGGCCGTTGGTGATGTGAACGTGGGCGAACTCGCCCTTCAGGGTGAAGTCGGAATCCCGCCAGCGCGTCTTGTATTCCTGATCGGGGTCGAGCGAGGCGAAAAACAGGTCGGCGCGCTGGCCGCGCACCACCGTGAAGGCGATCGCCTGAAAGTTGCGGTCGTTGGGGGCGGGGTCGAGCCGGAGCATCTCGATCTTCGTGTCGGGCTCGGCGGTTTCTCCGCTGGCGTCGGCGATTGAATATTCATGCACCGCCGCGAAGAGGTTTCCGTCGCCGGGCTGGCCGTCGTATTCAAAAACCGCGAGCGAAGGATCGGCGGCGTCGACGCGCGTCTGAACGCGGTTCGGATTCGCCAGCCATAACCGTTCGGCGAGCGGGTCTTTGCTCCTGGAGCGCACGAAGGCGGTTCCGGCGTCCGGCTGCTCCCAGCCGCCGGGGTGAGTCGCCTGAAACTCATGCTTTGAGCCGCCGCGCACCCAGAAGAGATCGATCAACAGGTCGCCGCTCTGATAGAGCGCGCGCTGGTAGGTCCCCGACGAAAAATTCGCGATCTGGTTATTGGCGTACGCCGCCCGCTCGCCGTATACGCCGCTGGCCTGCGCGGTGACGTAGGTCCCGATTTGTGGAATCTCTTTCATATCGGCCACCAGCGCGTTCTGCGGCGTGGCGGGGTCGTCGGCGGGTTGAATCTGCTCCATGCCGTCGATGACGACGCGGGATGAACCCGCCGCGCGGCCATCGTTCGACTGAATGTGAACCGACAAGAGGCCGGCTTTGGCGCCAAAGCGCGAGATGCCTGAATCGAGCGTTACTTCGGCGGTCGCTCCGTTGCTGGCGCCGCGCAAGATCGCCGCGCCGCTCTGCGGCATCAGCGCTGAGCCCATGCTCAGTGGAACCCGGGGCAAAATGATCTCGCCGATCAGCGCGTTTTCGGCGGGGCGCGGAGCGGTCTGGTAGATCGTTTTCAACAGGTTGGAGGCCTTCAGGTCGCCCAGCGCCGCATAACCTCGCTCAAGCAGGCGCGACGTGCGCCGCGGTGAAGCGTCGTTTGAAGAAAGCGACGCGGGCCAGACGCCGTTGGGCCAGGTCAGCTCGATGGTTGCGTTCACCATCGCGTCCGCGAAAGGCGAGAGCGTGACGAATGCTTCAGGCGAGGCCGATTTCAACGCCGAAGCCGCCAGGGTGACATACTCGGCGGTTTGGAGATGTTCACCGATCGATCGGCCGTACAGACCGTCCGAGGTGACGCGGTCCTGAAGCGCCGCCGTCAGCGCGGGACCGGCGGCGTCGCCCGTGCGCGCCGCCTGGGCGAAATCATCCCGTTTCAACAACGCGCCCGCGTACCATTCCAGCGCGCGCCACGCGGCGAAGCCCTGCGCGCCGGGCGCGGAACCCAGCGCCTCGTCGGCGCGGCCGGCCCACAACGCGGCGAGGGTCTGTTTCTGTTCGGCCGGGGCGCCGGCCCATTCAGGCAGCGCCATCAGCAGGTCGTAGCCTTCCAGCAGACAGGCGGCGTCTTCCAGGCTGGAGCGGGCGGGCTCGGCGGCTTCCAGAGCGGCGCGCAACGCCTGTTCGGCGGCGTTGAGGCGTTCGCGTTCGCCGAACAGCGCGGCCTTCACCGAGGCACGCCAGAAATCGCCCGCGAGGTTTTGGGGCGCGAGGCTCTGTTGATCGATCATGCCCTCGCGCCAGTTGACGCGGCTCGCCAGCGCGCGCGCATCCATCACGTGCGAGGCGGAATACACCAGCGCGGCGGGCTCGGCGGCGCGCGCGGCGTAAGACAGGGCGAGTATCAGGAGCGCGGCGAGGCCGCGCGTGATCAAGCGAAAAGAAAGACGCATCGTCATAAGGTTCCTTTTGGGTGAAGAAAAAGACGGAATCCGTACATCCTATCCACGGAAAACGGATTCATGGAGGCGCGCATAACGCGAACCTCGCCCGTCCGGCGCAAAACAATATCACAAACCCGCCAATCCGCCTCGTCAGCGCCGAGTTGAGCGGAATTAATCAAAACCTAACGGTTACGTTTTGAGGCGTTTTGAGGCATAATACTCTGCTGCCCGGATTCCGGCTCCTCGCTTCCAACGGTTCGGGCATGCGATTGAGTCCGCTGACGATAGCCCCGTTTTATGAACAGGAAGACCGCTTCATGACCGGTAACGCCGCTTATCCCTCGGGAACCGACCTCCGCCTGCTGTTGCAGAACTGCCAGTGCGGCTCCGATTTGATGTTGAAGCCGGAGGCCGCCTCGCCCCGTCTGCGCGAGGCGATCCGCGAGGTGGGCTTTACCGATCTGAACGAAGCGGGCTACGCGTTTGACGGCGGCGGGTACACGCTTGCGATCATTCTCGCCGAGTCTCATCTGGTCATCCACACCTGGCCCGAGTTTGAAAACCTCGCCCTGGTCGATATCAGCGTCTGCAACTACATCCGCGACAATACCGAGCGCACCCGGCGGCTTGGCGAGGCGGTGCGCCGCCTGTTCGCCCCCAAACAGCATCTCGCCGAAGAATCGTCGATGATCCCCCGCCTGCAGGATAAACTGATCGAGGGACACGGCTATTACATGGAAGTCGACAAGCTGATCGCTTCGCGCCGCAGCCGGTTTCAGGAGATGGTGGTGGCCGAAACGCCCGTCTTCGGGCGTACCCTGGCGATCGACGGCGTGTTTCAGGCCAGCGAGCGCGACACCGCGTTTTATCATGAACCGCTGGTTCACGTCCCCCTGCTGACTCACGCTGAACCGCGCCGCGTGCTGATCTGCGGCGGCGGCGACGGCGTGGCGGCGCGCGAGGCGTTGCGTCACCCCTCCGTTGAAGAATGCGCGATCGTCGATATCGACCCTGAAGTGGTGCGCGTCTCGCGCGAACATCTCGACCGGTTGCATGACGGCGTGTTCGACGATCCCCGCGTCAGCGTCCGCATTGAAGACGCCCGTGAATTCGTCCGCGCCTCGGATGACCGCTTCGACGTGATCCTCATCGACAGCACCGATCCGTCGGGATGCAGCGAGGCGCTGTTCACCACGGAATTTTACGCCGATCTTCGCCGTCTGCTGGCGGAAGACGGGCTGTTATCGCTCCACGTCGGCGCGCCTTACGTGATCGAAGAGCGTTCGGCCGAGGCCGCGCGCCGCGTCTACGGGGTATTTGAGCGGGCCGATGCGTACCTGCAATACGTACCCGCTTACGCTTCGATTATGGGTTTCATGTTATGCCAGGCCGGTTCGGAGCCGTTGCCCGGCCCGGCGGCGCTGCAACAGCGGATGGAATCGCGCGGGCTGACCGATCTGGAGATTCTTTCGCCGGAGACGTTTCACGCCATGTTCGCCATCCCCCCCCGGCTGCGTGCGGTATTTCCCCGCGCGGTTGCTCAGGTGATCGCGTAAATAAAACATTATCAAGAGTTAAAACGAAATCCGCCCCTCGGGTTCCGAAGGGCGGCTTTTTTTATCTTGATGAAAATTGCCTGTTAATCCAGCTGGATAATCTTATGAGTGATGCGTTCGCCCAGTTCGAGGATGCCGTAGGTACCCGGGCCCTGCATGTTACAGGTGGCGCTGCCGGGGTTAAAAATCAGCGTATCGCCGTGATAGCCGTTATAGGGAATGTGTGAATGACCGAAGAGAATAATGTCGACGTTGTCGAAGGCGTTGGCGACCCGCTTTTCGATGTTCTTGCGCGGGCCCCAGCCATGAATCAGCCCCAGGTTATAGCCGTTGATCTCGATGCGCTTTTTTTCAGGTAATAACGAGCGCACTTCATCGCTGTCGAGATTGCCGTAGACGGCGATCAGCGGGGCGATCTTCTGAAATTCTTTATAAGCCTGCACGTCGTTAAAGTCGCCGAGGTGGATGATGACGTCCACTTTTTCGAGCGCGGCGAGTAACTGCAAGGGCAGGGGGCCTTCTTCGGGCAGGTGTGTATCCGACACCACGCCTACCGTGGTATGTTCTTGAAAATCAGTCATAAAGCGTCCAATCAGAATCCTTGCAAATCAACCCGGACCACGAACCCGATAGCCGGTGTGGTTTTGACTCTCCACCGTCGGCCGCCGAACCGGACCGGACGGTGTTACGCATTTCGAAAATAGTACCCAAGCTGGCGCCGCCAGCCGCATTGATCCAATGAGGGGTATTGTACAACGCCGCGAGACCGCGGAAAGGGGGCGCATTCACCCGCCCTCCGGCTGTGAAACATGACAAAGCCGTCGACATTTGCTATAGTGCATAGTACTGTTGGGGCGTCTCGCCTCAATCGCGCTCTAGATCATTCACACACGGGCGGTTAGAGCGTTTTCAGCAGCGGGTTGCGCCAGACGTTTCCGGGCCGCGAATGCTTTCTGAAAACAGGCGGAAAACCGCGCGTGAGTCTTTTTTTGTCTGTAATGAACCTTGGAACCAACCGCACAGTAAGGGTGGAACGAATGATGAAACCGATGATTGGAACGAGGGTTTGGAGCCTCTTCGCCGCGATATTGATCGCAACCGCCGCGTTAACGGGCTTCACGCAGGATCAGGGCAATACGATCGACAAAACCGATCTGTTTCAGATGGCCGCCGAATGGCAAAACGTTACCGGCCCGTTCAAGACCGACTTTAACACCGACGGCGTGGTCAACCAGCTCGATCTGCTCGAGTTAATCAACGCATACGGCGGCGTGATCGCCGGGCCGACCACCACCCCGACGCTGCCCGCGCCCACTGAGACGCCTCTGCCTGAAGATACGCCGACTCCACTGCCCGTCAATACGCCGACTCCGATTCCCGGCGGCGATACGCCCACTCCGCTCCCTCCAACCGCGACGCCGGTTCCACCAACCGAAACTCCATTCCCGACCGCGACGCCGGGGCCGACCCAGACGCCCGTCCCCACGCCTTCCGGCGTGTTTGAAGAGTTCTTTACTGACTTCGATGACCTGAACGCGGTCACCGACACCAGTCTGATCACCTATTCAGAAGACACCATCACCGCGGCGAAGCGTCAGGAACTGATCGCGCAAAACCGGCTGCGTTCCGGCAACGATCTGGTTGGCTGGTACATTTTCGACCATTCGCAGGCCCAGTTCCCTGAAGACGGCATCGCGCTCAGCGAGCCGAAAAGCGCCGCCTTCAATCAGGACTTCTACTTCTATCAGAACAACCAGACCTCCATCATGGAGATCGACAAACTGTTCAACACCGCCGGGGCGGTCACCCCGCGCGTCGCATTCGACGTCGCCTGGGACTTCGACCCCGTCACCACCACGGTCCATGACTTCCTGATCGTCGAGGTTCAACGCTTCGGCTCGGATACGTGGGAGATGCTCGACATCAACAACGACAACGTTGTGATCGAAGACGACAACTCGGTTTCAGGCGGCCCGCTCGCCCAGGGAACCTTCGACGGTCTCTTCGATACCCAGCTCGATTTCGCGAACGGCAAATTCGCGCTGGAAGCGAGCGACTACAAACACGTTGAAATCAACCTGCCCAAAGATCAGGGGCTTCGCATCTCGATTCGCTTTGAGAGCGATACGTCGGTCAGCGCCAGCGGCGCGTTTCTCGATAACCTGAAGGTGTATGACGCCATCCCGAGCGGCGGCGACCCGGTGATCGCCAGCGTCAGCCCGCTCGACGCGCCGGTCTTCTACACAGACAGCCAGAACCGCGCCCTGATCGCCGGTCAGGACCTCACCCCGGTCAGTCAGGTCAAACTGACCCTGCCCAGCGGCACGGTCAATCTGACCCCGGTGGTTCAGCAAAACGGCCTGCGGGTGACGCTGCCCAAGGCGGCCAGCTTTACCCAGGACGTCACCGCCACGCTGCAGGTCACGCGTAGCGATGGCGCCCAATCGAACGCGGTTTCATTCACCTTGGCCAAAGCGCCCAAACCGGTAATCACCTCGGTCGACCCCGCGCCGTTCCCGTTGAGTGGAAACGACACCATCCTCACCATCAACGGCGAAAACTTCCGCCCGCTGTTTACCGGAGCCGACGAAGCCGACGCCAGTACGGTGACGATTCGCCAGGGGAATCGGACGCTGGCGTATACCCAGTCATTTGATTTCGACTCGCGCGGTCAGACTCAGCTGGTGCTCGACGCGTTCGAGATTCAAGACAACTTCGATCCGGGAACGTTTAATATCACCGTCAAAAATCCGGTTTCGGGGCTGGTGAGCGATCCGTTCACCGTCTCGCTGGCCAACACCGTCACGGTGGATGCGTTCAACATCGAAGTCGGTGGAATCAGCGGCTTTACCTACGACCCCGCCAGCGAGTCGTATCCGCTTCAAACCGACCAGGTCTTCTCGCTGATCTGGCAGGGACAGGGCTTCTCGCCCGCCGCGCTGAACGTGACCATTCAGGACGTGACCTACGTTCAGGATGGAACCCCGCGTTCGGTGAACGGCAATACGCCCGTCGTCAGCATCGATAATTTCTCCGCCGTGCTGTCGCTCGCGCCGCTGACGGTCAGCGCCACCGGCGACCTTTCCGTCAAAATCTGGAACACCGGCGGAACCCCGATCGTGAATACCTTCGCGCTGAACGATCCGCAGCCGCCCACGCTGATCAACGCCGACGGCGACTGGAACGAGCAGACGCTCTCCGTCTCGAATGACGTTCAGTTCACCGTGGTGGGCGACAACTTCCGCGGGCTCGGCATATTCGGCGGCGACATGGAGACGGTCACACGGGTTTACCTTATTCCCACCACGGGCGGCGATGAGATCGCGCTGCCGGTCATTACCGACGCGGCCGATATCAGCATTTCGCCCAAATTCGGCGGAATCGATCAAGACGAGCTGACTCAGTCGGTTTCTGCCAATTACTTCGGCGTGTCGGCGACGCAAACCTTCCGCCTCAAGGTGGTAAACCCCGATTCTGGCCTCAGCGCGGTCAGCCCGGTCGACGAGGTCATCACCTTTACGCCGTAAGCCATGCGGTTCATGAGAACAATAAAGGCCCCGGATAACCCGGGGCCTTTTTGTCATTGTTGAAACGGGAGATCTTTAGCCATTTCACATAAAAAACTATCTCCGTTTAATTCCCATAGCTGATTGACATATTTTGCCGCCCCATCTAAATCTGGAAATAGAGTCAAGTAACTTATGGCCATCTTATTTAAATATTTTAGGCAGCTAACTCTGTCTTTGTTTTTAATGATAATTTTTTTAGGTAAAACGATGGATGTCTTGGATTAACATTAGGAAATTTTTTTACTATAAAATCTTCAATTCGAACATCCTTTGGCTTTTTAACAAACACGCCAGATTGAGATAATAGTCTGGGAGATGTTTGTTCTTTAGGATGTACGAGCGTTGGATTATTTTCATCTCGAGAATCGTTCTCTGCAAATACCGAGATTGATAATGCGTAAATAATCCTTTCATCTGGCTCTGCAAATTCAATTCGATTTGTGCCAGTATTTCTATCGTTTTCATCTTGGGATTGTCTTGCTTCGATATTTGAAACAACCCGATCTCTGAAGACCTTTTTTTCGTGGAAAGCAAAGAACAAGGCAATAAACGGAGAAAATGTGAAATCCATTAATGGAGTTGCGAGTCCGTGATGCTGTGCAATAGCCCAGAAATCATTTTCTGTTAAACTCTGGCTATTATTCGCGTGTCGACCAATAATTGCTAACCTAAAAGCACTTAACTGCTCTTCTCTTGTAAGTGGAGGATCATTAAAAACTTGTTTTTCCCCATTAGGTTTGATTCCATAATGAGTCGGATGTTTCTGTTCAAGCCTATCAAGGGTAGAAGTTAAGTCCCACGAAGCATCAGCTTGCCCTCGGAATATGAACGCAGGAGCATCTATGAATTTTTCAGATATTAATCCGGGAAATTTTTTCCAATGATCCAAAGGTATTTCTTGTATAACATTCCTCTCGTTCGAAACATTTTCTCTCATGGCCGAATATTCCTTCCCTTAAATTTTTGTTTTTAGGATAACTGTATGTTTTGGATGGTCC
The DNA here is from genome assembly GCA_016125385.1 of bacterium. Taxonomy (GTDB): domain Bacteria; phylum Hinthialibacterota; class Hinthialibacteria; order Hinthialibacterales; family Hinthialibacteraceae; genus WGLV01. The sequence goes on along the minus strand of WGLV01000018.1, from coordinate 29,157 downwards.
TGTATATTGCATTAAACATAATACATGATGTCGCACAGGCAGAATAGTTGCATTGTGCGTGCAACTTATCGTGCGGAATGAACAGGGGCGATCGCGGCCTTTTGCCTTTATTCTTTTCGTTTTGGGGTTACCTTTAGCGGTACGGCGCAGTTGTCATGAAAAGCGAATCGCGCGCCGTTACCGCCGAATTGAACCGTCAAGCGAAGGCTGCAAAAAAAGGAGCCGAACCGTGAGCCAATCCAAAGTCGCCGTATTGCGCACCACGCCGCAAACGGTGTTGTCTGACTATCATGAACTGATGAACCTGGCGGGCTATCAGGACTTCGTCGCCAAAGACGCCGATACCGGCCTGAAAATCAACATCAGCTGGCACCATTTTTACCCCGGATGCTCGACCACGCCGTGGCAGCTCGACGGCGTGATCCGCGCCATGAAACAGGACGGTTACGACCCCAACCTGATCCACGGCTGCCACAACCGCACCGTGGTCATCGACGCCCACCTGGGCGAACGTGAAAACAAACAGGTGAACGTCGTCGAGGCGCACGGCCTGCGCAACGTTCACCTCTATGAAGGCGAAGAGTGGATCGACGTTCGCGAAGCGGTGGGCGACCTGGCGCAGAAATTCATCTGCCTGAACGACGTCTATCCCAACGGGTTTTCCATCCCCAAACGCTTCATTGGTGAAAACATCATCCACCTGCCCACAGTGAAGACGCACGTCTTCACCACCACCACCGGCGCGATGAAAAACGCTTTCGGCGGCCTGCTCAACGAGCATCGCCACTGGACTCATCCGGTCATTCACGAAACGCTCGTCGACCTGTTGATGATTCAGAAAAAAATCCATCGCGGCGTCTTCGCGGTGATGGATGGAACCTTCGCCGGAGACGGACCCGGCCCGCGCTGCATGATCCCTCACGTGAAGAACGTGATTCTCGCCTCGGCCGATCAGGTCGCCATCGACGCCGTCGCCGCCAAGTTGATGGGCTTTGACCCGATGCAGATCAAGTTCATCCGCATCGCTCATGAAATGGGCCTTGGCTGCGGCGACCCGAACGAGATTGAACTCGTCGGCGACCTCGAAGCCGCGAATCAGAACTGGAACTTCGAAGGCCCAATGAAAAACCTGACCTTCGCCGCCAGCATGCAGCACAAAATCTACTGGGGCGGGCTGAAGGACGCCATCGAATGGTCGCTCAAGACGTGGATGGCGCCGTGGGCGTATATCGCCAGCGTGATATACCACGACATGTACTGGTATCCCCGGTTTGGAACCAGCCGCGTGCAGGAAGCGCTGCGCAGCGACTGGGGCCGCCTCTTCCATAATTGGGATAACCTCAAGGCCGACGCCAAAGGCTTCGCTGAGCTGGGCGCGGCGCCGTCGCGGCTGGTGTTGGGCACGGCGGGCTTACTGGCGCGCGGCGTGGGGATTCTGGGCGAGTGCATCAAGGAAGCGCCTGAATTCTCATCGAAAAAACGACGCGCCGAGCGTAAAGCCGCCGCCGGTTCGTGACGGGAATGGATCGAGCGGGTTCTTCGCCCGCGATTCCTTAGTCGCAATACGGCATCAATCCTGAAATTCGATAAAATGAAAAAAGGGACGGGCGACAAACCCGTCCCTTTTTGATGCTTGTCATCGGCGATCAGGCGCTGGCGTCGGCTTCGGCCAGTTCGCCCGACGGCGCCAGCGCGGCGGTCGTGCGCAGCCCCAGTACAAAACGCGCGTCTTCCACGATGATGTACAGCGCGGGTACGAGAAACAGCGTGATGAAAGTTGAAAACATCACGCCGAAGCCCAGCGAAATGGCCATCGGAATCAGAAATCGCGCCTGCACCGACGTTTCGAGAATCATCGGCATCAATCCGCAGAAGGTCGTCAGCGAAGTCAGCATGATGGGGCGGAAGCGCCGCACGCCCGCCGCGATGATCGCTTCATACGGGGAGAGGTTCTCCTGCCAGCGGTACTGGTTGGCGGCGTCGACCAGCACCAGCGAGTCGTTCACCACCACGCCCGACAGCGCCACCAGGCCGAACATGCTGATGATGCTCAGGTCATAGCCCATAATGAAGTGACCCGCCACCGCGCCGATCAGCCCGAACGGAATCGCCGTCATAACCACCAGCGGCTGAATGTAACTCTTGAATGGAATCGCCAGCATCGAATAGATCGCCAGCATGGCGAGCGCGAAACCGATGCCCAGGCTGCCCAGCGTATCGCGCTGTTCGCGCTGCTGCCCCTCAAGTGAGTAACTCAGACCGGGGTATTTGGCCATCAGGCCGGGCAACACGTTGGCCTGCACGTCGGCCAACACCTGGCCGGCGTTGGCCGCGCCCGGCGCGATGTCGGCGGTGACGTCGAGCACGCGCTTGCCGTCGACGCGCTTGATGGAGGTATACGATACGCCGGGGTCGACCTCGGCCGCCTCACGGAATGGAATCTCGCCGCCGCCCGGCGTGCGAATCATCAGGTTTTCGATATCGAATCGCGAGGTGCGTTCGCTCTCGGGCAGACGCACCATCACCCATATCTCGTCGCGGCCGCGCTGCTGGCGAAAGGCGCGCGAGCCGTAAAACGCGGCGCGCACCTGCGAGGCGAGGTCGTCGGCGGTGACGCCCAGCGCTCGAGCCTCGGGCTTGAGCTTGAGATCGAACTGCGGTTTGCCCGCCGAAAAGCCGTCGTCGATATCCTTCACGCCCGCATAGTCTTTCAGCGAGACGGCCAGATCGGCGGCGGCGTCTTCCAGCACGTCGATGCTGGTGTGAGTCAGTTCGACGTCGACGTCCGCGCCGCCCGACGGACCGGTGCTGTAATTGAACACCAGCGATTCAAGGCCCGCCGGTTCGACGATGGCCTCGCGCCACTCCTCGGCGAACTGCGACGCGGTGATGGGCCGCTGATCCGACGGAACCATGTACACCTCAACGGTGGCGAGATGGCTCCCGCTTTCACGGCCCGCCTGCGAGCGGCCGCCGCTGGCGAGAAAAGTGAGGATGCCGCGCGTGATTTTTTCGCCGCCGTGACGCGCCAGAATCTCTTTCGCTTTCGCCACCAGTTGCGACTGCAACTTGCGGCTGTCTTCAACCGAAGCTCCGACCGGAAAAGCCCCAGTCACCGAAACAGTGTCGGTGTCGACTTTGGGGAAATAGGTGAAGCGCAGATGATGTCCCGCCACCATGCCCGCCGAGATAATGAGAATCGCCGCCGCGATCGAAAAAGTGATATAGCGGAACTTCGCGGCGGTATGCAGCACCGGGGCGTAAAAGATTTCGACGAATCGCTGCAGCAGCCAGGTCATCTTCTGCTGCTGGCGGTAAAAGAATTGTTCGAAGCGGCCCCGTTCTTCCATCGGCTTCTGGTGAGCCAAATGAGCGGGCAGCACGAACAGCGATTCAATCAGCGAAATGAAAAACACCGAACAGACGATAGTGGGAATCACACGGAAGAACTTGCCCGAAACGCCCGGCACGAAAAACATCGGCACGAACGCCGCGATGTTCGTTAACACCGCGAACACCACCGGCAACGCCACGTCGCGCGAACCGCGCACCGCCGCTTCGACGTAACTCATCCCTCGCTGGCGGTATTCAAAAACGTTTTCGCCCACCACGATGGCGTCGTCGACGATGATGCCCAGCGTGACGATAAAGGCGAACAGCGAGATCATGTTGATCGATACGCCCGCGCCGGAAAAAATCAGAAACGAACCCAGCACCGAGGTCGGGATGCCCATCGTCACCCAGAACGCCAGACGCACTTCGAGAAAAAGCCCCAGCGCCAGCATGACCAGCGCCAGCCCCCAGCCCGCGTTGCGCAACAACAGGCTGATGCGGTCGCGAAACAGCTCGGACGTGTCGAACCAGGTGGCGCATCGAACGCCGGGCGGAAGTTCATCGTTCAACTGATCGACGAAATGCTGCACCGTGCGGGCGATGCCGATCGGGCGCTGATCGCCCAGCCGGTACACCACCAGGCGCGCGGCGGGAAGACCGTTGAAATACGCCGCCTGATCGGTGTCGCGAAAACCGTCGATGATCGCCGCGATCTCGCCCAGCGTGACGATGGTTCCATTGGGGCGGGTGATGATGGGGATGTCTTCAAACTGCCGCCCGTAGTCGCGCCGCTCCATGGTGCGCAACAAAATTTCGCCCGCGCGCGTTTTGACGCCGCCGGCGGGAATCTCGACCGCGTGACGCCGGATGGCGGCCGCGATCTGATCGAGCGTCAGGTCGTACGCGCGCAGTTTTTCCTGAGGAACCTCGACGCTGATCTCGCGCGGGCGCACGCCGGAGAGCTCGACCTGGGTGATGTTGGGAAACGCCAGCAGGCGTTCACGCACGTCGTCGGCCAGATCGCGCAGAATGTATTCGTCCACGTCGCCGTACAGCACCAGCGAGGTGACCTCGTTGCGGTTGGTGATGAGGCTGATGATGGGCCGCTCGGCGTCGAGCGGAAACGAACTGATGCGGTCGACCGCGTTCTGAACGTCCTGCAGAGCCTTGTTCGGATTCACGCCAAGCATGAGCTCAATCACGACGCTCGCCATGCCCTCGTTGGCGGTGGCGGTGATCTGTTTGATGCCGTCGAGCCCGCGCACTTCTTCTTCAATGGCGAGCAGGATGCCTTTTTCAACTTCTTCCGGCCCTGCGCCGGGGTATGGAACCGCCACGGAAATCAGATCGAGCTGAAACTCGGGAAACACTTCCTGTTTAACGCGGGTCGCGATCAATATGCCGCCGACGATCAGCACGATCATCAGCAGGTTCGACGCGACCGGGTTCTGCGCCATCCACGCGATGGCGCCCTTGGGGAGGTTCTTGTCGCTCATCAGGAAGGCTCCTCGGCTGAAGCGCTGGCCGAAGCGACTTCATCGTTCGCGTCCGACTGAGTGAGGTGCGACTCAAGCTCGGGCGTCTTCAGACGCAGTTCCATGCCGGGCAGCGGCGTGCCGATGCGGCTGTTGACGACGCGGTCGCCGCTGGCCAGCCCCCTCACCAGCCAGGTCTGATCGCGTTTGCGGACCACGGTGATGGGCTTGATGGCCAGCCGCTGGTTTGAATCCATCACCCAGGCGTTGTAGCCCCCCTGATCGTTCTGGCGGGCGGCGGTTTCAGGCAGCAGAAAAACGTCTTTCGCCATCTTGCCCTCGATTTCGACGCGCACGAACGTATCGAGCAACAGCGGCTGGGCGTCATCACCGGCGCCGGGTTGAAGGTTGAGCGGATCTTTCACCTCAATGAGCACGTGCGGCGTGCGGCCGTTGGGGTCGAGTTCGCCCTGCAGCCGCAGCACGCGGCCTTCGCGAATCAGTTGATACTCGCCCGCGTTGACCGCCACCCGCACGGGAGATCCCTCGCCGTCGCGCTCGGGAAACTGAATCCAGGGCAGGTCGTCGAGACCGACGATGGCGTCGACCCAGCATTCATCCGAACCGGCCAGCACGGCGACGCGGGTCTGGGAGTTAACCAGCTGACCGGGATCGATGAATTCTTCTTTGACGAAGGCGTTGAAAGGCGCTCGCAACACGGTGCGGTCGAGGTTGAGCTTCGCTTCATCCAGGGCGCTCTGCGCGGCGTTGACCGCGGCGCGGGCGCTTTCGATATGCGGCACGCGCAATGCCAGATCGCGCCCCGCCTCATCGGTTTGAAGTTCGCCGCCCAACAACTTCCATTCACGTTCGGCGACGGTCTTGCGGCCCTGTTCTTCCTTCAACGCCAGTTTGGCGCGTTCGAGTTCAGACTTGGCGCGCTCGACGGCGAATTCGTAATCGTCGGGCTCGATCCGCGCGATTACGTCACCCTGTCTGAAGCGTCCGCCGGGAATCAGCTCGCTGCTCTGTTCGATGACCTTGCCGCTCACCTGGGCGCGCACCTCGACCTCGCGCGCCGGAACCACGACGCCCTGCTGTTGAATGTAAACCGTTTCGTCGCCGCTCTGCGCTTCGATGACGTCGACCAGCGTGGCGAGTTCTTCGGCGGGTTTGCGCACGGCGTGAGGCTGGTGAACGATCAGCCAGTAGGCGCCGTACACCCCGCCGCCGAAAATCGCGGCGGCGATACCCAGCCGCAGCATCCATTGAATGAGTTTCAAAATCATGAGGCGTCTCCCGATGCGAACGCGGCCGGCGTCTCCGGCGCGAGAGTTTCCATCCATGAACCGCCCAGGGCGATATACAGGTCGATGCGGTATTCAAGCAGACCGCGCCGGGCGGCGATCAATTGGCGCTCGATGCGTTGGGTGGTCAACAGGCTGGTGAGTACGCTGAGGTAGTCGCCCACGCCGTCGCGAAACCGGTTGCGCGATTCTTCAAACGCGCGGCGGCTCTCATCGAGTTCAATATTGAGCGCGTCCAGGTATTCGCGCTGTCGGCTCTCCTGCGTCAGCGCGTTTTCCACTTCGCGGATGGCGTTGAGCGCGGCGCTTTCATATTGCGCGACGCGTTCGTCGACCACCGCGCGGGTGCGTTCGATTTCGGCCTGGCGGCGGCCGCCGTCGAGAATCGGCAGGGCGAGAGAGCCCGCCAGGTTCCACAGCCAGTTGCTGAAGGCGTCGCCGATGTCATTGCCCTGCAACTGGGTGCGGGCCGTCAGGCGCAGCGCGGGATATTTGTCGGCGATGGCCGCGCCCACCCGGTAATCGGCGGCGATCACCCGCGTCAGCGCCGAGGCCACGTCGGGACGCCGCTGCAGCAATGCGGCGGGCGCGCCCGTCATGGGCAGCGGCGGTAACTTGGGGAAACCGGCTCGCTCGTCCGCATGGAACCCGGTGGGAGACCGGCCCAGCAACACCGCCAGCTGGTGTTCGGAGAATTCGAGTTGCGACCGCGCGGCGGGGATGTCGGTGCGGATGGAGGCGAGCTGTTCACGCTGCTGGTAAACCTCGACGGCGGTCGATCGTCCCTGGCTGAAGCGCAGCTCGATCAGGTCGAGAAAGGTCTTGCTGACGTCTTCCTGCTGATGAAGCAGGTCGAGCAGGGCGCGTTGCTGAACGATGGTGTACCACGTGGAGGCGATGCCGCCGGTCAGAGTCAGCGCGGTGGCTGAAAGGTCCTGCCGGGTGGCGTCGACGTCGAGCAGCGCGGCCTGGCGTCCCGATGCGATGCGTTTCCACAGATCGACTTCATACGAGGCGGCCAGCGTCGTCATCCATGAATCGTCTTCGAGAACGAATCCGTTGTTTTCGTTGCGATAGCGGCTCGCGTCGCCGCTTGCTTCGGCCAGCGGATAAAGTTGAACGCCCGCCAGTTCGGCTTGCGCCCGCGCCTGGCCGAGGCGCGCCCACGCCTGTTTGAGCGACAGGTTATCGCTCAGCCCTTCGCCGATCATGCGGTCGAGGGTTTCATCGTTCAGCGCGGTCCACCAGCGGTCGGGCGCGGGGACGGCGCCGTCGGCGTCGAACCGCTCCGCCGCGTTGAACGGCGTTTCGACCGTCTGGCGCGGTTGATACACCGCACAGGCGCAAAGTAAACACGCCAGCGCGGCCGCCAGACCCGCGAAGCGAAGCCGCGTTACGATCGCCATCATGGAATTCATAGGGATGGAGCCTCCTCGGCGGTGAATGCGTCGAGACAACCGTGTATTTTCATTAACAGGGTGCGCAACCGGGTGCGCTCGCTTTCTGTCAGGCATGACATCAGCCTGGCGATGCGCCGGTAATGTCCGGGCAGCATATCTTTTAAAAAGGCCTGCGCCTTGGGCGTCAGCCTGAGCAGCATGGCGCGGCGATCTTTGGGATCGGGTTCGCGATCGACGAAGCCGTCGCGCGCCAGCCCGTCGACCAGCCCGGTGACGGTGGCGCGCGTGACGCCCGCGCACTCGGCGATCTCGGACGGGCTGACGCCGCGTCCGGGCTCTTTGTTGAGCAACATCATGACCATGAAGCGGCCCGGCGAGAGGTTCATCCTCTCCAGATAGCCGCCGGTGGCGTGCAGCAGTTCCTGCGCGAAATGCACCGTGGTCAGAAATGACTCGACCGCCGTAGGGTCAATGTCGGGATACCGTTCCGCGTGTTTGCGGATGGCGTCAAGCCGGGGAATCTTATTCAGCAATGCGTCGTTCTGCATGAAATCTCCTGTATAGTTAGCGGGCTGATAATATGCCGCCTAACTATATCCCGTCAAGCGAATCCCCGTTCTTTTATCTGAATTCTCATAATCCATTTCAAAAAATTCGCCTTTTTTCGCTTTCGCGCCGAAAGGCCGTTTCCCAGACCAGGCGGTGCGGTTTCATCCAGTCCGGCGCCGATGCTATGCTGATTCAGCCGCTCCGGGCGCGGATCGCCCGCCGCGCGGCGATCTCTCCATTTCCGGGATGACCGATCATGACCCAGCCACTGAACGCGGTCTGCCTGCTCTCGGGCGGCGGAACCACCCTGCAGAACCTCATCGATCTCGCTGAGCGCGGCGAGTTGCCGCTGCGCTTCAGCCGGGTGATCTCGAGCCGGGCCGATGCGTATGGCCTTGTGCGGGCCGAAACGCATGGCATCCCGTCGGCGGTCATTCAGCGCAAGGCTCATGCGTCATGGGAGGCGTTTAACCAGGCGCTGAGCGATGCGGTCGACGCGGAAAACCCCGATCTGGTGATCTTCGCGGGGTTTATGTCGCTGTTCTGGCCGGGCGAGCGCTACATTGGCCGCATCATGAACGTTCATCCCGCGCTGATTCCCGCATTTTGTGGAAAGGGGATGTACGGTCATCACGTGCATGAAGCGGTGATCGAGAAGGGGGTCAAAATCACCGGCGCCACCGTCCACTTCGTCGACAATCAATACGATCACGGCCCCATTATTCTTCAAGAGGCCGTCGAAGTTCTTGATGATGACGACGCCGACATCCTGGCTGAGCGGGTTCAGGCGGCGGAGCGCCGGATCTATCCCCAGGCGATCCGTCTATTCGCCGAAAAACGGCTTATAATTCAGGGAAGGCGCGTCAGAATTTTACAATCCTGATCGGATATTTGCAAAATCCCCCAAAAATATCCGACCGATTCTCTCGTGTGATTCGTTTTATGGTAGTAGGGGATTATCAGTGCGTTAAAGCATGATAAAAATTCTCAAAGTGATAATTTTTTCATTTTAAGAAAATAATTTCCCCCTGTGATCGTTTTATCGTGTAAAATGCTGCATCCCATAAAAAGTGGATTTTGCAGTCTAACTGTAATGATATATGCGGGTAATTTGGGTTTGAGGGATCAAATCCCTCCTGTTCGCCGATTTAGCCCTATTTTTGCTATAGTATCGCGTTAGATGATGGGAGGAAAACCGCCTTGCTTTACTGATACGGTGGTTACCGGCTCGTATGATTATGATCTTGATGGTTGGTTCGTTGGCGTTGCTGGCCGTGTTCTGCACCATGGCGGTATTTATGATGGGGCAGGGCAAGTCGGAAAAACGCTCGCTTATGGCCGATATGGGCCTCGCCAAAAACTGGAAGGGCGAGGTGACCGCTCCGTTCTACAAATGGGGCTGGAAAAAAACCAGCGGCGACCGGGTATGGGGCGAACGAATCGTCAAAAAAGCCTTCCGCAACGCCGGTATCTGGATTTCACCCGACGATCTCTCTTTCTTCGAACGCAAATGCGCTGAGAACAGCCAGGGCAAATCCGTCAAAAACGAAGAAATCAAAGAGCGAATCGACCTCATCCTTCAGCGATCTGAAGTTTTTAACAATCACGTCTCCAAAACCGTCAACGATCTCATCACCAAAATGATGCGCGCCAGCGAAGAAGAAGCTCAGGCCGCGCTTCAGGAGATGGGCGTTACGCACAAATCGGGCAGCGCCGTCGCCAAACTGACTTCATCCGTATTCCGTTCCATGATCCGTCAGGCGGGCGTCGAGATTTTTAATCCCCACAGCAAGGGGTTTAAAATCGAAGGCGCGGGAGATCAGTTTTATTTGCTCAATGGGTTCGACAGCTGGTGTTTCTGGCTGGGACGCATCAAAGCCGAGTTGCAGAGCGAGCTCGAAAAGAAACCGAATATCCGTAATCACATCGTGGGCCGGGCGGTGCGTAAAAACGTGCTCGATGGCTTTATCAAGATTTATCAGGACGATATCGAAAACTCGCTGGCGTTTCGCAGCAATCTCGAACAACAGATCGCCGATCAGGAGATCAACGTCGCGATGGAAGAAATCGAGCGCGCTGAAAACTGCCTGTTCGTCTGGCAATTTTCAGACCGCAACCAATTCACCGACGCGGACCATCGCCGCTTCCGCCAGTTCATGACCACCAAAGACCTTGCCCCGGCGTTTCGTGAAAAGACGCTTAAAACCATCACGACCGACATCTCGTCGGCCAAGTCGCTGATCAACTCGCTGCCACGCAACGTGATCTTCACCGGCGACGATTATGAATCGCGCACCTTCGCCGCGCGCGCCTATCAGCTTCACTTCAAAGCGCTGCTCAGCGTCTTCGGCCCGCCGCTGCAGGAAGGCATCGAACCGCCCGAGGTCGTCTCGGTTACGCTTGATGACATCTTCGGCGCGCGGCGTGAATTCGAGCAAAAACGCCAGAGTATGGCGGGCATGCCATCCAGCAAAAAGCGCCAGCTCGAAGACGAACCTGGCTACATCACCACCGTACTCGACAAACTCAGAAAGCAGAGCGCTTTTGAGCGCACTCTCGACCGTTCCATCGCCGATTCATACGGCTGGCTGATCGATTACCCGATGGGCAATGACATCCTTCCCCACGAGTGGCGAGAGTTGAACAGCGATGAGTTCGCCGCCTATAAACATTACTCCTGCGATGAAAGCGTGGGAGTCAACCTGCAGAGCAGCAGCTCGCAGGCCAAGAAAAAACGCAATGAGTTCGCCGGAAAGGTGATTGAAGCGCTGGTGGGCGGCGGTGGAATCGGGAGAAACCGCTCCCGTTTTGACGACGCCTCCGCCCCCGCGGAGGCGGCTTCCAGTGAAGAGATTCAAGCCGCTCTGCAAGCCGACTCCGAGCCCGTCGAACTCGCCCCCATTTCTTAACCGCGAACGAGCCTTCTCTACCGCCTGTTGCGTTTCGCCCCGTTTACACGCTGACCGCGGCCTTCTTCTGGTTCGACCGGTATAACGCGTGAATCACGTCGATAAACTTCAGCTCTTCTTCCCCTGTCGTGATTGGAGGCCGGTTTTTAAAGATGGCGTCGATGAAATCGTGCGCCATGCTGATGTGGACGTTCCATGGGTCGAAACTGGTGTCGGGCGCGATGGTGACCGGTTTGCCGCTGCGGTCTTCGTAAATCTCGAAATACACCTCGCGCGACCACGCCATCGGATCGAACGCCAGGCCGGCGCGCGAGCCGTAAATGCGGATGCGCGGCTGGCGGTTCATATGCGCCGCCCACGCGCGCTCCCACATCACCATCAAGCCATTTGAACAGCGCAACATCGCCGCGCCGTGCTCTTCGACGTTAAACACTTCCTTATCGGCCAGAACGGGTTCATCCAGCCCCCTGAAACAAAAACCGTCGACCTTTGAAACCGTCAGTTTGGGGAACAGGTGAAACAGCGTGTTCAGGTCGTAAATGCCCCAGTCCATCAGCGCGCCGCCGCCCGCCTTGGCCTTGTCGAGGTTCCAGCGCGCGCCGGAATGATAATCGATGCCGGGGCGGTGACGCCGCGAGATGCCCGAAATGGAAATGTGGTAGATATCGCCCAGGTCGCCCGCGTCGATAATCTCTTTCGCCTTGGCGACGGTGGGGCTGAAGCGGAACCGGCACGAACACGAGCCCAGCAGCTTGCCCGCGCGCTTCTGATAGCGCAGTATGCGCCGCGCCGACGCGGGCGTGATCGCCATCGGTTTTTCAACCAGCACGTGCTTGCCCGCCTGAAACGCCGCCACCGCGATCTCTTCATGCGCGAAGGGCGGCGAACAGATCACCACCGCGTCGATCTCTTCACGCTTGAGCAGCTCGCGGTAGTCGAGAAATGAAAGCGGAACCGCGTGTTCAGCGCTGACCTTTTTCAGGCGGCTTTCATCCGGATCGGCGATGCCCATTACGCTGCATCGCGGAATCACCTTAAAGCCGCGAATGTGCTCAACCCCGATCATGCCCACGCCAATGATGCCGATACGAATCTCATGCTTGCTGGTCATAACCTCTCAGGCTCCCTTGCGTCGTGCTTGTCACATTGTACTGACCAGCGCCGTAAAATGGGATACGCGCGCGGGGGAGTGGAGACGTTTTTTTGTCCGCCCGCCGGACGCATTGGATGTGTTGACGGACGCCCGCGATGAAACCATGATTTGATGCGTCATACAACGCTTTATGGGAGTGAGGAACCACGTCATGGATATGTCACGCGAAGAGTTCAAGGCGATCGTTCGTGAAATATTGCAGGAAGACCTGCCCGTCGGCCATACCCAGCTGGGCGACCGCTGGATCGGCGGGAAACTGTTTCTGGAACCGCGCGGCGGAACCGGCGCGAAAGAGATTCCCATCGAAACCTTCTTTCATAAAATCGTCATGCTGCGCGACCGGCTGCGCGTTCTCGAACAGAAGATCAACGCCCACAAAGGGCTTAACGAAGAAGAAAAGATCGACATGCAGCAGTACATCACCAAGATTTATGGCTCGCTGACCACGTTTAATATTCTGTTCAAAGACAAGGTCGATTATTTCGTCGGCGATACCGGCAAACGGGAACTATAATCCCACTCCAACGATATCCGATTCGTTCGCAAGGAGAGGCGTATGGTGCACAGCATTGAAGTTATCGCCGAGGGCGGGGTCGCTACGCCCGCCGGGTTTAAAGCGGGCGGTCTGGCGGCTGGAATCAAAAAAAGCGGCGCGCCCGACCTGGCCGCGCTGGTTTCCGATACGCCCTGCGCGGCGGGCGGCGTGTTCACCACCAACGCGCTCAAGGGCGCTTCGCTGATGGTGACGCGCGAGCGCGTTCAATTGGGCCGCGCCCAGGCGGTGTGGGTCAACAGCGGAAACGCCAACTCCTGCACCGGCGAAGACGGCCTGCAAGCCGCGCGGGAGCTCTCGGCCTATCTCGCCCAGCGCCTTGGAATCGACGCCGCGTTGACCCTGCCCAACTCGACCGGCGTGATCGGCGTCCCGCTGCCGCTCGATAAAATCCGCGCGGGTATGGACTCGCTGGCCGGTTCATTGAGCGCGGCGGGCGGCCCCGCCTTCGCGCGCGCCATCATGACCACCGACACCGTGCCCAAATCGTCCGCGCGCCGCGTCAACGTGAATGGCAAAACCTTTTCGCTGGGCGCGTCCGCCAAGGGCGCGGGCATGATACACCCCAACATGGCCACCATGCTGACCTATATCACCACCGACGCCGCGCTGGAGCCGGGCTTCACGCAGAACCAGATCGCGGCGGCCTGCGCGAAAACCTTTAACCGCTTCACCATCGACGGCGACACCAGCTGCTGCGATACCGTGCTGCTGCTGGCCAACGGTGCGTCCGGCGTCTCGATCGAACCCGGGTCGGAAGAAGCCGCCGCCTTCGCCGAGGCGCTGCATGACCTCTGCTGGGAACTTACCCGCAAACTGGCGCGCGACGGCGAGGGAGTAACGAAAGCGGTGTTGATTCGGGTGGAAGGCGCGCCCGGCGACGCCGAGGCGGTGACGATCGCGCGTTCGATCGCGACGTCGCCGCTGGTCAAGACGGCGCTGCACGCCGCCGACCCCAACTGGGGCCGCATCGTCAACGCGGCGGGTTACAGCGGCGCGGCGTTTGATATCGCCAAAATCGACGTGTTTATCGGCGAAACCGCCGTGATGAAGCGCGGCGCGCCTGTCGCATTCAGTGAAAGCGAGGTCCACGCCTATATGCAGCAGGATGAATTGATTGTTCGTCTCGCGCTCAATCAGGGCGCGGGCGAGGGCTTTTATCTCACCACCGACTTCTCGAAGGAATACGTCGACATCAACGCCGACTACCGCAACCGCACGTGAGGGGGAGCGTCAGGCGGCGGGCTTTTTCTGCAAAATGTACTGCCCCGTGTGTGGATACCAGGTCATGCAGTCGGCGTGAGATGCGACGAAATCATCCACCGCTTTTTTCGTCCCTTTACATGACTGAAAGCCGTAATCGTCGCACACGATGACGCCCAGCCCGCATAAGCGCGGCCAGAAGAAATCGAGGCAGTGTACGGTGGGGTTATATATATCCACGTCGACATGAACGAAGTGAAATTGCATGGCTTCGAGTTCAGGGCTTTTTTCTTCAATGGGGCCGACGTGAACGGTCACGTTTGAAAACGGCTTGAGATACTCTTTCACGCTTTCGGCGCTGGTGTCTGAAAACCACCCCGCCCGGTGGGGGCCGTCGAGTTGGAGGTTGATGGTATCGGGATGCCCCGCGAAGGTATCGACCACGTGGATGGGCGGCGTGACGCCGAACTGCTGGTGGACGAGAGCGATAAACTTGGCGGAGCCGCCTTTATACGACCCCACCTCCGCCGCGCCGAGATTAAATGAATACGTGTTATGAATGGCGTGCCACAGCGTGAACAGCCGGTTGTAATCGAGCGTTGAGCGCTTTTCATTGACGATCAGGTTCGCCGCCTGGCTGAAGCCCGGTTCCTGGCGAAAGTCGACCATTTTGGCCGCGCTGGGACACAGATACCGCGGCGCGAGAACGTTCGGCGAAGCGGGAGCGCCCACCCGGGCGAGCAGGTCTTTCAGCTGTTCGAGCTCCGACTGGATCGCGCTGATCCGTTCCATGAAATGATGCGATATCTCAACCATTCAACCGTCCTCATGTAAACTTGCATCGCCGCGAGCGCCCGGCCGCGAACCGCCGCGCTCACTCACAATTACAGGCATGATAACATCTTTTCCCGCGAAGAAAACGACTCTTTTACGCACGAATGAAGATGGTGTTCACCCGGCAGGGGATATCTTCAACCGGCTTGAATCCGGCGGCGCTGATTTTGTTTCGCAGTTCCCCTTTTTCAACCGCATTGTCAATGATTTCAAGATTGAGCGTTTTCAGCCTTTCATCGCGTAACGCGCGGTGGGCTCCGTCAATGACGGATTCTTCGATTCCGTCGACGTCGATCTTGATGTGCTGGGGAAACTCTAGCCCCCATTCATAACACAGATGATCGATGGAAACGCCGATCGCGCCCTGCGAGTGGATGGGGGTGAACTGCCCGCCGCGGGCATCGACCGCCGCGCCGAAGGTGTGCAGCGCCGTTCCCGAGATCAATCCGTCCGCGCCTCCCGCCCGCTGGTAATCTTCGCCATTGATGTTGAAGCGGTCAAAACAGAGGCCGCTGGCGATCGCCGCGCACACCGGAATCACGACGTTCGACAGGCCGTTCAAAAATACATTCTCGTTGAGTTTGGCGAAATTCATCGCCTCCGGCTCAAAGGCGTAGATTCGGCATTCTCCATACAGATGACGCGCGGCGTACAGCGAGTAGAGCCCTACGTTGGCGCCGACGTCAAAGATTACGTCGCCACGTTGAAAATAACGCTCGATCCAATCCAGCGTTTCCGATTCTTTGGTTGCGTATGAAAGAGAACGCGCCTCATCAAACGCCGAGTCGAGCTTGAGCGAGATGTTTCTTCCGCGCACTGAACAGACGACGACTTTTCGTTTGACTTTATGGATGAGAAATTCGAGGTGTTGGGTCACCTTGTTGAAAAACGCCGTCATTACATCCTGTTGGTTCATATTCCTGACTCGCGGAGCTCTCGGCTTTTCTGCTGAGTTGGCGGTTATCGCCGGATGCTATGGCGGATCGCTTCACAACTGTTTGAACGATGACAGTTCATGGTCCGTCATGCCCGACACCGCCCGCTTTTCAGCGGAGACGTTCAGGCTGACTTGCATCCCGCCCACCGTTAGAGCGGTTTCGTCTTTCAATAGGGCGAACGGCCTTCTTTCTCTAATATTAATAAAGCCCGTTTGAGTTAAAAACATCTGCAATGATTCAATCGAGAATCCAGTCTGATAGTATTCCGCTGGACTCGCGTGCCTGCCGAACAAGAGGCGCATCAGTTGAAATTTTCCGCCGCCATCCAGTGACGGATTCAGATACAGGTAACAAATTTTGTTCATGTCGGGCACGCTGATATACACTTGGCCGCCCGGTGTGAGAACGCGATGCCACTCCTTGAGCGCTCTCATCAGTTCTGAGTTGAAATCGTATCGCTGCAAGACATAACAGGCGTATAGTTCACTCACGCTTTCATCCGGCAGGCCCGAGAGATTCACGCCGCCGCCGACGAAATCGACGTGCGGCGCGGGCGTGGCGTTCATCACCTTCCACCCGTTGACCGGCTGGCGCCCGCCAATGATGAGTTTGATCGTATCGCCCCGTTTCGTGTTTTTTGAAACCGGCTTGATGAATCGCTCGAAGATTCCCGAAATCGATTCGAAGTCATTGCGGCTGACTTCCAGCAGTTCGATGCGGCATTGGAAGGTCTTCTCCAGTTCGGAGATAAACTCGACCAGCCCCAGTGAATCGAGCGCGCCGGTGGAGACGAGATGTTCGTAATCGGGATCGGCGGCGGTTTGCGCGATGCGCTTTACGATCGCTTTGACCAGCGTTTCATAATGCTCGCGGCTCCCATCCCATTCGCCGCCCGCTTCGTCCGCCGCTTTTTCATCGGTCATAAAGCCGAAGGCGTCGTCAAACAGGTCCAGATACACGCTCCTGAATTCGTATTTGACATGAGCGGCGTCGTCCATGATGGCTTCATCCATAAAACCGCTTTCACTGATGAAGGGCGAGCACGCGTCGAGAAAAACGATCCCGTTCCGTTCACACATCGCGCGCATGCGTTCGTAGAAGACCGCCTGCCAGCGATAGCGTTCTTCAGGCGTCCCCGCGATGGGCCAGTCGGGGCTCTTGTTGACGACGTTTCGAGGGTGCGCCGGTACGCAGGTGAGATACGCCAGTTCACCCGGCCAGAGTTTTTTCACTTCCGCGAAAAAATTCTCATATCGTTGGACGGACAGGTCGATCCGCTTTTCCGGGTCGGGCGCCACGGGAAAAATGGAGCGGCATTCTGGCTCGCCGAATGAAAGCGCGAGGACGTCATTGGGCTTCATTCGTCCGCATACCTTTTCAACCAGCGGCAAAAACTGGGTGCAGTTATCGGCCCATAATACGCCCGCCCAATAGGCGCTGATCCGTTTGTAATAATTCTGATGAGAATAGCGGTTGACCCACAGAATGCGCGAATGACTGTCGCCGACGACGTGCACCGACTGATCGCGGCGGTCGAGATAATGTTGAAGATTGGCCTGGCGCGCGATCTTGCCGCTGGAGGTTTTCTTCAGCCACTGGCGCGGGACGCAAACCACCTCGCTGCGAATGTCAAACAGCGTGTTCAACCGGCGCCGGAGTTCTTCGCATACCGTGCGTTTCTCGGCCAGCGTCATGAAGCGCGACGGCTCGAACAGCGCCAGAATTTTTTCCGACCCCGCTTCTTCGTCAAACCAGCCCAGCGCCGCCACCCGGCCCTTGTACACGGCGGGGTGCTGATTGAGAACGTCTTCCAGGTCTTGCGGGTAGATGTTTTTGCCGTTGTGGATGATGAGGTCTTTGATGCGCCCGCAGAGGTACAACTCGCCATCGTGAATGAAGCCCAGGTCGCCGGTCGGCGTCCAGCCGTCGTCCCGCGCGGGCGGCTGGCCCAGGTACCGCGTGATGCAGGCGGGCCCGCGCAGCAGCACTTCGCCCACGTCTTCGCCATCGCGCGCGCCGATACGGACCTCGACGCCGCCGATGATGGGGCCGCAGCTCATGATCTCCATCTCATCGTCCGCCAGCGCCGTCTCTTCTCCAATCGCGCGCGTCTCGGCCTCGCCCGGTTCCACGCGATTGCGTTGAAACGCCTCGCGTTTGATCCGCAACAATCCGGGCGGGCGTCCCGAGGGCGTCTGGCTGACGGCGAATACGTTTTCCGCAAGGGCGTAACATACCGCGAACCGGTCGCGCGCAACGCTGTATTGCCGGGCGAATCGTTCGAAAGCGTTTTCGAACGCCGGTTCGGAGCAGTTGATAAAACAGCGCATCGAAGACAGGCCGCATTTCACCGGCGCGCGGCATAAAAACGAAAAGGCGAAATTGGGCAGCCAGCACAGCGTGCTCCGATCGCGTTCGATCCATTTCAACAGCAGTCCGGGGTTCGCCGCCCATTCGAAAGTGTCGAGAAAGGTCACCGGCGTTCCGGTAAGCAGCGGCATGAGAAACGCCGCGATCAGCCCCATGTCGTGATACAGCGGCAGCCAGCTGACGATCCGGTCCCGTTCGCTCGAGAGCCCGATCCAGCGCGCATAACATTCCAGTTGCGTTTCCAGCATGCGGGGCGTGATCGCCACCGCCTTCTGCAAACCGGTCGATCCGGAACTGCATTGCAGAAAGAGAGGCGAATCGGGGTCGAACGATGACGGGGTGAAATGCTCGTCGCCCGCCAGGCGCGTAGGCAGGTCTTCAGGGACGATCAGATTCGGGCAGAATGAACGATCTTCTTCCAACCCGATAAAGAAACTGTTTTTGAACTGGTTTTGATAGTTCTTCAGTTTGAGAGCGTAATCTTCCGGCGAAATTTTGTGGTTGGGGAATGAAAGAAACACGGGGAGCTTGCCCGCCCAGGCCGAGCCCAGCCACGCCGCCATCATCGAAACCGCGGTATGACCGAAGATCGGCGTAACCGGCTCATCCATTCGTTGAATCAACGCCGCCCATTGCGCGCACTGCCGGGCGAACACGCGCGCGATAACCGGTTCCGCGTCGTCCGCATTCGCTCCCGCGATCTGAAATAGCGGCGCGTCATCGCGCTGAATCCGTTCAAAAAACGAGGCGGCGCGCGGCGTCAGGCAATCGATTTGCGAGGGGGATAAACCGCCCGATCCGGCTGAATTATTGTGCGGTGCGTTCATTCCGTCGTCCGGGTTTCCTTTTCATTCTTCGGCGCTGAAGCTATCATAAAGGGAATCGATCGTATCATACACCAGGAGATACCCTGTGGGACTTTTCAGCAAAAAAAATAACGGCGCGCCGACAAGAGAGACCGTTCTGGCCGCGCTTTCAACCGTTCAGGACCCCGATCTGCATCGCGATCTGGTCAGCCTCAACATGATCAAGGACGTCAAAGTCGAGGGCGGCGTGGTTTCATTCACCGTCGAACTGACCACCCCCGCCTGCCCGCTCAAAGCCAAGATCGAGGCGGACTGCCGCGAGGCGGTGGGCCGCGTGGAAGGCGTCGAGAAGATCGACATCAACATGACCGCCTCCGCCACCGCGCGCGGCGCCGCGCCCGAAACCGAAGGCATCCCGGGCGTAAAAAACATCTTCGCCGTTTCGAGCGGCAAGGGCGGCGTGGGCAAATCGACCGTCGCCGTCAACCTGGCGCTGGCGCTGGCCAAAACCGGCGCGAAGGTCGGCCTGATGGACGCCGACCCCTACGGCCCCAATATTCCCCAGATGGTGGGGTGTTCCGAACCGCCGCAGGTCGCCAATAACCGCGTAATTCCACCGTCGGTCAATGGGCTGAAAACGATCTCGGTGGGCCTGATCGACACCGGCGACACGCCGGTGGTCTGGCGCGGGCCGATGGTTCACAGCCTGATTCAGCAGTTTTTACGCGACGTCGACTGGGGCGAGCTCGATTACCTGGTGGTCGACATGCCTCCCGGCACCGGCGACGCGCAGCTCAGCCTGTCGAAACTGGTTCCTCTGGCCGGCGCGGTGATGGTCACCACGCCTCAACAGGTATCGCAGTCGGATGTGCGGCGCGCGATTCAGATGTTCCGCAAGGTCGAGGTTCCGGTGTTGGGCGTGGTTGAGAACATGGCGTATTTCATCTGTCCTGACAACGGCAAGCGCTATAACATTTTCGGCGAGGGCGGCGGCGAGCGTCTCGCCGAAGAGTATGAAGTTCCGTTTCTGGCGCGCGTGCCCATCGACCAGCGCATCGCCTCGGGCGGCGACGCGGGCCAGCCCATCGTGGCGGCCGAGCCGGATTGCGAACTGTCTCAGTCGTTCATGGCGCTGGCGGGCGCGGTCGCTCAACAGATCAGCATCGCCAACGCCGCCAGCCAGCCGCTGCCCGTGATTCAATAGCGCGGGCGGCTATGATTTACGGCGCCGGGCGCATCCGCGCGCGGCGCGATCATATTTCGTACCCATACGTATCGGAGCAAGTCATGCCGGTTGAAATCACGCGGCGCGCCAATTTTTGCGCCGCTCATCGTTTACACAGCCCTCATCTGAGCGATGAAGAAAACCGCGAGGTGTACGGCGCCTGTAACAATCTTCATGGACACGGCCATAATTATTCACTGGAGATCACCGTTGAGGGCGAAATCGATCCCAAAACCGGCATGCTCATCAACCTGTTCGAGCTCGACCGCATCATCAAGCATGAGATCGTCGTTCAAGTCGATCACCGTCATCTCAACATCGACGTCGAGATGCTGAACGGCGTCATCCCCACCATGGAGAACATGACGGTGGTGTTCTGGTCGGCGATCGAAAACCACCTGCCTGACGGAGTCCGGCTCAAGCGGGTGGCTTTGAGAGAATCTGAAAAAAATTCAGCCGCCTATTCAGGTCCGGCCCATGAGGTGAAATGAACGAACGGCGCGCCAAAACACCGGCTGAGATCCATCCGTCTCAAGAAGACCCGATCGCCGGATTCACCCGCGAACTGCTGCTTTCGCTGGGCGAAGACCCCGGTCGTGAAGGCCTGGCCAAGACGCCGGGGCGGGTGGCGGAAGCATGGCGTTTTCTAGCGAGCGGCTATGGGATGGACGTGGAAGCGGTGGTGAACGACGCCATCTTTCAGGCCGACGCCGACGAGATGGTGATCGTATCCGATATCGATTTTTTCAGCCTGTGCGAACATCACCTGCTGCCCTTTTTCGGCAAAGTCCACGTTGGTTATATTCCCGATGGGCGCGTGCTGGGGCTCTCCAAGTTCCCCCGGCTGGTCGACGTATTCAGCCGCCGTCTCCAGTTGCAGGAACGCATGACGCTGCAGATCGCCGAAGCGATTCAGTCGGTGCTCAAGCCGCGCGGCGTGGCGGTGGTGTCTGAGGCTGAACACCTCTGCATGATGATGCGCGGCGTACAGAAGGTGAACAGCAGTACGCTGGCCAGCGCCATGCTGGGCGATTTCCGCACCGACCGCCGCACTCGGGAGGAATTCATGCAGCTGATTCGAAAGGGCCGCTGAGCGGCGCGCCGGAAGGGCGAATCATCCATGACCGCGCCTCACGACCTCGCCGACACCCTCAATGCGCTGCATAAAGAAAGCGGCGCCGATCAGTCCGCCGTTTATTATTTCGCCTACCCCGCGTTTAAAAACCTCTTTTTCTGCGCCAAGGCCGAACGCGTCGCCACGCCCGAACGATACTGGCGGGCGCAATGCACCGACGCCGAAACCATCCGGCGCATCCGCGACGCGAAAGAACCGTTGCTGCTTTCGGCTGAAACCATCAGCGAAGGCGGCGAACGGATGTGGGCCGCGCCGATTCTTTCCGGCGTCAACGTTATCGGCGTGGTGGTTCACTGTTTTGTGGGGTATGGCGAACCCGAGCCCGAACGCGTTCAGCGCCTGGTGAATGAGCGTTCACGCGAACTGTTCAGCCACTGGGTCGAGTTTCTGGTGGCTGAACAGTCGAGACCGCTGTCGGTTTTGTTCAAGATCGCGGGGTCGATCTCCTCATCGCTCGATCTCGACCGCGTGCTGATCAACGTGGTCGAACAAGCGACGCTGCTGTTCCGCGCCAAGATGAGTTCGGTGATGCTGCTCGATAAAAAGAACAACGAGCTCGAAATGGTCACCGCGTATGGGTGCAGTCTCGAATATCTCGACAAACCCAACCTGCCCATCGAAGGAACCGCGCTGGGCCGCGCCGTCAAAGAACGCCGGATCGTGGTGTTGGAAAACGTCTTTGAAGAAGACGAATACATCCACAAAGACCTCGCCCGTCACGAGGGAGTGAGTTCGCTGATGGCCGCGCCCATCATGTTTCAGGAGAACGTGCTGGGCGTACTCAACATCTATTCTTCCACGCCGCGCCGATGGCAACGATCGGAACAGGAGCTGCTTCAGACCTTCGCCAACCACACCGCCATCGCCATCACCAACGCCCGCGTTCACGAGCAGGTGATCTCGATGGAAGAACAGATTCAGGTCTCGTCCCGGCTGGCGACGCTGGGCGAGCTGGCGGCGGGGCTGGCGCACGAGATCCGCAATCCGCTGGCCGTCATCAACATGCTGATTCATTCATGGAAGGCGGCGCCGCCCGCGCAGGAAGACTTCGACCATGACGTGAACGTCATCGTTCAAAAGATCAGCGACCTCAACTCGCTCATCACCGACCTGCTCAATCTGGCGGTCAGCCGCCCGTTGGAACGCATTCCGGTCAACGTGGGCGAGGTGATCGACCGGGTTCTGCGCCTGTTGCGTCACCGCATTACGCAGCAGCGTGTGAACCTGCGCACCAACTTCGACGCCCGCTCGATCATTCACGCCGACCGCGAGCGCGTCGAACAGGCCGTGCTCAACCTGATGCTCAACGCGCTCGACGTGACGCCCGAGGGCGGAACCATCGGCGTTTATACCTGGGAGGACGGCGATAACCTGTTTATCGAAATCGCCGACTCGGGCCCGGGCATTCCCGAAGATAAAATGGCGTTGCTGTTCAAGCCGTTTCAGACGTCAAAGAAAAAAGGCTTCGGCCTCGGCCTGCCCATCACCAAGCGTATCGTTGAAGAACACAAGGGCGAGATCGTGGTTTCAGCCATCGACCCGCACGGCGCGCGATTCACCATGTCGCTGCCGTTTAATCCCGATCGTTGAGCCGCCGCCCTCGCCGCGCGGCGCTTCTTTGTGAAATCGCATCCTGTCTTTATAATCCCGTCAGCCGGGCGCTTCGGCGTCACGTAACGCGATAACCGATCGGGAAGGGTTTTATGCTGCTGTCCGTCATCATGCCCGTCTATAACGAGCGCGAGACTATCGAAGAGATCATCAACCAGGTGATGAAAGAGCCGACGCCCAAAGAGCTGATCATCATCGATGACTGCTCCGCCGACGGCACTCGTGAATGGTTGCAGGACTTTCAACGGGAGGGCGTTCGCGTGTATTTCCACGAACGCAATCAGGGCAAAGGCGCCGCTATCCGCACCGGCCAGCAGCATGTCACCGGCGATATCGTCGTCATTCAGGACGCCGATCTGGAGTATCACCCCGGCGAGTATCCACGCCTCATCAACCCGATCGTCAACAATAACGCCGACGTGGTTTACGGCTCGCGTTTCATCGGCTCAGAGAAGCGGGTTTTATACTTCTGGCATTCGCTGGGCAACAAGTTTCTGACGTTGCTCTCCAACATGATGACCAACCTGAACCTCTCCGATATGGAGACCTGTTACAAGGCGTTCCGCACCGATATTTTCAAACGGATCGAGATCGAGTCGGACCGTTTCGGCATGGAGCCCGAGCTCACCGCCAAGGTCGCCAAGATGGATTGCCGGGTGTACGAGGTGCCGATTTCCTACTATGGCCGATCGTACGCCGAGGGAAAGAAGATCACCTGGAAAGACGGCATCTCCGCCATCATCTGCATCATCAAATTCAACCTTTTCCGCTAGCGGCTGACAGCCGAGGCGAGTATTCAGATTATACGTGCTGATCGCTCACGCTTGTCGCTGATGCGTACATGACCGAGCCGCGTTTCCTCTCCCAAAGTCCAGTGGAGGTATGGGAGGGAGTTAGCGTGCGGCGCCTGCCTTTTCTCTCACGCCGTGGGATCGTTTTCTTTCACCAGGCTGATCAGTTCGTCGCCCGCCTCCGGTTCCGGCGGGTCTTCAAGCGTCATGACGCGCAGGTTTCCGTTTTCTTTGATCAGAAAGAGCGGGAGCGCATGGTTCTGGTAGTATTCCATCAATTCGCCGAAGCCGAATTCCTCGGTCAACGGCGTTTTCTTCACCGTCCATCCCTGCGAATAGCGGCTCGCGAATCCATCGAAGGTGGCGTTTTTGTTGAACAGATAGCGGCCTCTCAGGCGCTGGGGCGCGTCGCTTTTCTGACGTTCGTCGGGGGGCAGCTGATACACTTCGGCGCGGCCGAACAGGCTTTCAAAATGCAGCGCCGCCAGTGAATTCACTTCGTCGTTGGGCGTCATCGCCGCCAGCCGCCCCACGCCTTCCAGCCCGAGAAATTCAGAAAAAACGTTTCCGTAATGAGCCGTGAGGCCCTCCATGCGCGCGGCGTAGACGTTCCGCCGGTTTGAATCGACCAGCATCGCGTGAATTCCGGCTTCTTTCAGCGCCAGCGCCATGCGCCGCACCCAGGGGTAAGCGCCCAGAAACAAAACGCCCTGCGGAGACGCTTTCGCCACGCCCAGCCAACGCCCGGCCGGCCGTGCGCTGAGGCCGTAAATCAAGACCGTGCCGATGATGACCATGAAGGTGTAAGGAACCAGCCGTTCCGCCTGCTCCATGCCCTGTTGCTGCAGCCGCAGCGCGAAAACCGAAGCGATCGCCGCCGCCACGATGCCGCGTGGCGCCATCCAGGCGATGAAAAGCCTCTCGTTCAGAGGCAGCCCGGAGCCTACAGTCGCGCCCAGCGCCGCCAGCGGCCGTGAAATCAGAATCGTCGCCGCCAAGAAGAGCGTCCCGCCCAGGCTGGCCCGCCACAACTCGGCGAGGTCGACCCGCGCCGCCAGCACAACGAACAGACACGAGATCAAGATCACCACCACGTCTTCTTTGAAGTCGATGATGTGATGAATGTCGGCTTTTTTCTGATTGGCCAGCAGAATGCCCATCAGCGTCACCGCCATCAGCCCCGCCTCGGGCTGAAACCAGTCCGCCGTCAGATAGACGCAAACCACCAGCGCCAGCGTGAGGGGATTATGCAGAAAGTCGGGCGCCCAGAATTTGCGCACCATCAGGTATAACAGCGCCGCGCCCGCCGCGCCGCACAGCGAACCGAAAATCACGGTTTTGAATATGCCGGCGGCGATGACGCGCGAGGCGGAATGGGGCGCGGCCTCCAGAATCGCTTCAAAGATCAACACCGTCATCAACGCGCCCACTGGATCGATCAGGATGCCCTCCCATTTCAGGATCGATCCGACGCGCGGCGCGGGCCGAACAAACCGCAGCAGGGGAATCACCACGGTGGGGCCGGTGACGATCAGCATTCCGCCGAACAGCAGGGCGAGCCGCCATTCCAGCCCCAACAGGGCGTGGGCGAACACCGTGCCGCATCCCCAAGTGATCAGCGCGCCCGCCGAGATCAGACCCCACACCGCGCGCTGAACGCCGCGCAGGTCGCTGAAGCGAAGCGCGAGGCCGCCTTCAAACAGAATCACCGCCACCGAGAGCGAAACCAGCGGCGTCAGCAGCTCGCCCAGCAGTTCATCGGGATGAGCCAGATGAAGAATCGGCCCCACCGTGAACCCCGCCAGCAGCAACAGCAGAATCGAGGGCAGATGAATTCGCCACGCCAGCCACTGCGCGGCGATACCCGAGGCGAGAATGATTCCGATATCGAAAATGAGATGTTCGTTCAATGAGCGTTTCCTGACCTGGGTCTGAATAAGAATAAACGATTCACCGGCGGCCGGTTATCCATTCGTACAACCGGTCGCCGAAGATCACCACGAGCACCCCGAACACCAATCCTGAAACCACGGGCGATTCGATCCAGCGGAAGATGAAAGACCAACCGGTGCGATGATAGTGGAAGACGCGAAAATGGGCTACGAAACCGATACAGAATCCGAACGCGAACTTGACCGCGGCGATGATGAACTGAATCAGAAACTCCAGCGCGGGATTCTGTTCTTCTGGCGGAACGATTTTACGAACCATGATTTCAATGCTCTCCAACTATTTTCCTGAAAGCAATCAATCTTTGAAACCGACTGGCGACATGAATTGTGCTGTTAAAAAGAAGAGGCTGTTGTTTGTAAATTCGCACTTTTGTCATGGTGAAAATTGAATATGCAGCGTGGTTTGTTATCATAACAGGAAATTATTCAAAAGGATCGACGTCATGAAATTCAACAGCCGAATGTTCATCTCATTCATCGCGGTTTTAGTTACGGCCGGTCTCGCTCAGGCGCAGCCCGGGCCGTCCGGCAAGACGTACCAGAACCCGGTTATCGAGGGCAACCTCGCCGATCCGGCGGTGATTCTGTACGAGGGCGCCTACTATCTGTACGCCACCGGCGGCGTCGACGGCGACAATGGCTATCGCGTGTATACCTCAAACGATCTGGTCAACTGGACGCGCGGCGACGTCGTCTATCGGCCCGGCAAGCCTCACGTCTGGGCGCCGGACGTCTTTCGCGACCCTGACTCGGGCCGCTTTTATCTCTATTACACCGTGAGCCAGACGGTGGGCGTCGCCGAGGGCGACGGCCCGCTCGGCCCGTTCACCGATTCGAAAGACCTGCACGAGCGCGCCATCGACGCCCACCTGTTCCGCGACGATGACGGCGCGATGTATCTGTATTACGTCCAGTTCCCCGGCTTTCGCATCTCGGTGCAGAAGATGGCTACGCCCACCGAGCCCGCCGGCGAACCGAAAGTTATTCTTCAGCCCGAGGCGGATTGGGAGACGCGCGCCGGTCATGTCACCGAAGGCCCGTGGATCATCAAACACGGCGGGCGCTATTACCTGATCTACAGCGGCTCGGGCGCTGACACGCCCGACTACGCGGTGGGCTACGCGACGGCGGATAACCCGATGGGGCCGTTCACGCGCGGCGAGAGCAACCCGATCGTGCATCGTTCGGAGGGAATTTTCGGCCCGGGTCACGGCTGCGCGATCCGCGACAAGCAGGGCCAGTGGTGGCACGTCTACCATCAGAAGCGTCACGACCGCGTCGAATGGGACCGCTTTATCTGCCTCGATCCGTTCTGGTTCGACGAGGACGGCGCGCTGCACAGCCGCGCGACGCGCGGAACCCCGCAACCCGCGCCCGCCAGCGAGTAGTTAAAGAAAGCGGACGCTGCTGAACGGTCCCCGTAAATGGCCCGGTTGAAGTTGGTTTCACACAGCACTGCCGGGCGGCGTGTGGAACCTGGAACCTCGCAACCCGCACACACCCGCGATCATAGTTTTTTTGCATTTATAATCACAAAAAAAGCGAATGGAGAAATGAACAAAAGCATAAATAGATTGCGATGGCCGAAATTTGGCCCGTACACTTGCAGGTCATGGTCAATTTTAATGTTTGTTGCGGTACATAGCAAGCCAGTAATCACTATCGTCGTGAAGACGATCTGCCGGATGCGCAATGGAATTGGTTTTAGACAATACGCCACCGTTCCTAAAAGTATACAGGCGAACGGAAGCCAATTGGATGAATCGAGTATCAGCAGTAACGCAATGCTGAACAAGAGGATAAAGTTGGCGGACAGAATTATTCTTTTGAGCATGGTTGCAATCTTAAAACTACCCGGCATTGGCGCATCCTATTTGATTGTAATACGAAGTTCGCATTGTTAGCAAATAATGAAGCGTTAGTGTTTGTTCTTTTAGCAGTGCAACCGCTTCGGTAATAATTCTGCATGAGTTCATGCATTTATTATAGTTTTCCAATGCGCTGAGGTAGGCCGAATATGCCGTATACCATGCAGCAATAGCTGCTTGAAGAGCAAGATAGGATTGCCAGTAAGGAGGTTCAATCAATCTCGCAGTCGCTATTACTACTCCGGTTGAGGCCGCGTCTAGTGCGAGAAAGCAAGGCAAGAGCCATTCCCATTCATCCGTGCATTCATCTTGGCCACAAATCGCCCTTCGCTGAACGACTGCCTGATGTAAGGCAAGCGCCTTTGCCTGCAACTGCAAAGAAGTTGTGTTTATAACTCCGGCCAAGTCTACACATTCCTGAGGTAAGGGATCCTCAATATCAGCATTTCCAATTAATGGGAGGAAGGAAAAGGAAATCATTAAAGCGACAATAATAATAGAGGTTTTCTTATTCATATTTATTTCTCCTTTCGTTGATGAAGTGTAATGTACTTTCCATGAATTCATTTTCTCTCCTTGAACTTTTTGTATACACTGAATCTGGGAAATGATTTATCACAAACTTGAAATCCTTCGCAGCCTGTTCATACATCATTTCAAATTGGAAGCTCATTCCTCTCCAATAGTGCGCTGCGGCTAACTTTTCATTAATTCGATAATTGAAATTGTATTCAGGGCTGGAAAATGCATCAATCACGAAGCTGAATCCATAAATCGCTTCCTGATAATTCATCAAATAATAATTTGAGTATGCGTAAAGTCTGTAAATCGTTCCAATAATGCCGATTTCATTCGAATTCGAGAAACGCTCCATCAGTTCTTTCGATATCTTCCGGCATTTTTCGTAATCTTTCGGCCCATCAAACAGTGCTTCGGCGACGATCAATTTCGCTCGCCCTTCCTCATATTCACCCATGTCGGTGTGATCTGAAATAAACTGATTCCCACTCTCGACAACCTGGTCAAATCCCTTTCCGTCTATTCGCGCGATCTCGAGCGCCAATCCAAGCAAATTCATCCCCGCGCGTACCGCTAGATCGCTTTTGGGGTAGTTTTGAATAAACGTTTCATACGCTTGTTGAGCTTTTTCAAGTTGATGCCGGTGATGGCCGCGGTAGGTGAGATGATAATTGATTGCGGCGACGTGATAGGCGGCGTCTTCCGCCAGTTCGGAGTCGGGGTAGTCTTTAAGAAACTTTTCAAATTCCGCGAGGGCCGTGTCGTAAGACAATTCCTCTTCGGGCCACGCCTGGCGCTCATAGTTGCCGCTGGTTTGCGGTAAACGCTGCTTTGACAACATCAGGCCGTTAAGATAATACGTCCGGCTTAGCCAGTATAGCGCGTTTTCCGCCGCTTTCGTGCCGGGCTCCACTTGTTCGATTTGCAGAAACGTTGAGATCTCCGGGGTCAATAGCGCCACCAGGTCGGCGGTCTTTACTGCCGGGTTCTCGCTCGCCTGCTTGAACGACTGGACCGCACCGTTTGATTTTTCATTCAGCCGATCTTTCTTATCCGATGGAACAAGGCTTTTGCTGACCTTGGCCCGCTCGGTTTCGCTCATGAGATCGGGGATGCTCAGTCCCTTGGTCCTTGCTTCCTTCACCTCGACATCGACGGGGTAAACGTGCCGCCAGCGCTGGTTCCACGCTTCATCCGCGTCGGAGGGCATCGCGTCTTCAAATCGG